>NZ_JBZFLD010000001.1:0-555000 GCF_058313385.1 Sphingomonas sp. SP2
ATCGCCTGTGTCGCTCCGAAACCGGAATTCGATCGACTGCGGGACGCTAAGCCCGACCTCACCTGCAATTGGTTTCGTCCGGAAATGTGGGCGGCGACCAGACCAATCCGGTAACCCGCTAGATGTCCGCAACGGGTCGTAAGCGGACCTTAGTCGCGATGGGGGCGAAGGCCGTGTGCCCGGCTGCATCGGGTGGGCAATCGACGGGTGCGGGTGGAGCGCAGCCTAGCGCAGCGGAGCATCACCTACACCTCCGGGCGATCGTGCCCTCCCCCCTACAGATCCTTGCGCCAGTAGATGCTGTCGAACCACTGGCCGCCGATCAGCCAGGTCTTTTCGGCGCGGCCGGTTTCGGTGAAGCCGTGGCGCTCGAGGAGGCGGATCGAGGGGGTGTTGCGGGGGTCGGTGTCGGCGGTGAGGAAGCGGCTGCCCATGCGGCGGCGATGGGCGAGGAAGGCGGCCATGGCCTCGCTCGCATAGCCCTTTCCCCAGTGCGCGGGATCGAAGAGGTAGCCGAAGTCGGGCAGCGCCCAGGCGCCGAACTTGCCGATCACGTCGCCATCGAGGGTGACGATGAAGTCGTCGCTCTCCTGCGGCGGGGAGAGCATCGAGCGGACCCAGTCGGCGGTCTCCTTGACGCTCTCGTGCGGGAGAGTCGACCAGTAGCGCATGGCCTCGGGGTCGCGCATGATGCGGTGCATCGGCGCGACGTCCTCGATCCGGGCGCGGCGCAGGACGAGCCGCTCGGTGGCGATCTGCTCAACCAGGGCGATGCTCCATCGCGCGGGCGAAGACATGCTCGAACATCGGCGCGGTGAGGCGGCCGGTATTCTGGTTGTAGCGGCTCGAATGATAGGTGCCGAGGAGGATCCGGCCGTCGGGCGCGGTGACCTCGCTGCCGTGGCCGAATGTGGCGTGCATCGGGCGAAGGCCGAGCGCGCGGGCGGTGGCGGTGTGGGCGATGGCGCCCAGCGCGACGAGCACGCGGACCTTCGGCAGCTGGCCGAGCGCGGCTTCGAAATAGGTGCGGCAGGTGGCGATCTCGGCGGGCTCGGGCTTGTTCTGCGGGGGCAGGCATTTGACCGCGTTGAAGATGAGCGCGCCGGTGAGGCGGACGTCGTCGGACGGGTCGGCCCGGTAGGTGCCGGTCGAGAGGCCGAATTTGGCGAGGGTCGCGTAGAGAAGGTCGCCGGCGAAGTCGCCGGTGAAGGGGCGGCCGGTGCGGTTGGCGCCCTGCTTGCCGGGCGCCATGCCGACGACGGCAAGCCAGGCGTCGGGATCGCCGAAGGCGGGCACGGGCGAATTCCACCAGCCGGGATGCTCGGCGCGGCATTCCTCGCGGAAGCGGACGAGGCGCGGGCAGAGCGGGCAGTCACGCGGGGCCTCGGCATGGGGAACGGGCGAGGCGACCGGGGCGGCGGGAAAGAGCATGGCCACTCCTTATCGTTCGTGCCGGGCGAAGTCGAAGCACCTTTCCGGTGGCTTGCCAGCGCCCGTCGACTTGGCTCAGGGCGAACGCAATGAAACAGAACACGCATCTCTACGCGATCGCGATCGGGTCGAACCGGCCGCACGGGCGGCATGGGCGGCCGGCGGGCGTGGTCGCGGCGGCGATCGCCGAGCTCGACCGGGCGTTCGGGCTGTTCGACGCCTCGCCGCTGCTGATCAATCCGGCGAGTGGGGGCGCGGGGCGCGACTTTGCCAACGCGGTGGCGGTGGTCGAGAGCAAGCTCGCGCCCGAGGCGATGCTGGCGGCCTTGAAGGCGACCGAGCGGGCGTTCGGGCGGCGCCCGGGCAAGCGCTGGGGCAGCCGCGTGCTCGATCTCGACCTCCTCGCCTGGGATGGCGGGCGGTGGCAGAGCCGCACCCTCACCATCCCCCACCCCAGACTCCACGAGCGGCCGTTCATGCTGCTTCCGCTGGCGGCGGTGGCGCCAGGCTGGCGGGTAAGCGACGGGCTCACCGCACGGCAGCTCGCAAGCCGCCTTGGCAAGCGCCGCGTTAGGCCCTAGGTGCGCCCTCGCGTGGGCCGTTAGCTCAGTCGGTAGAGCAGCTGACTTTTAATCAGCGGGTCGCTGGTTCGAGCCCAGCACGGCTCACGCCTTAGCCGTAATCGAACCAGCTTTATTGTGGTCGGCAGCGACGAGCGCCGCCTCCTGGTTCGAGCCCAGCACGGCTCACGCCTTTCTACAAAAAGCATGAACTCTTCGCGGACGCCTCGCGGTCAGCCTCTGCGGCGGACGGTGCCGATGAGAGCGTTGTCGACGGGCATGCTGCCTTCGGGCATCGAGAAGCGGAGCTTCTTGGCGGCCATGTCGATGGTGACGCTGTCGAATGCCTGCAGCGCGTTCATCCCGAGCAGCAAGGCGGGCCGGTCCATCAGGCCCATGGCGTTGAAGGTATGCGCGTCGGCGAAGGCGATCCCGAGGTCGGTGAAGCGGACCGAGCCGAGGTCGAGGCGGCGGACGAACATGTAGGAGGCGGCGAGCGTGCCGCCGGTGACCGAGCGCAGCTGGACCGGCTGATGGTCGGACAGGCCGCGGCGGCGCTCGAGCGCGCGGCGGAGCGCGTCATTGCCGATCGAGACTTCGGAGCCGGTGTCGAGGACCACGGTCAGGCGCTGGCCGTCGAGCTCGGCCTCGGTGACGATCAGCCGGCCGGCGCGGCGGCGGGCCTCGACCACGATCGCGTCGGGATCGACCAGCCGGCGCCCGCGGCTCGCCGGGGCGATCGAGAGCAGGCCCTTCTTGAAGTCGAAGCGGACCATCGCCGAGCGCAGGACGTCGGTGCCGAGAATGCCGTCGGCCCCGACATGGGCGGCGTCGAGCAGGGGAACGTTGAGGTCAGGGACCGCGCGGGTGGCGACCTTGAGGCCGCTGATCGAGGCGGTGGCGACGTCGGACAGGCCGGTGACGCTGTGGAGCCTGGCCGAGCGGCCGCGGGGCAGAGCGAGCCGGGTCGCCAGCTGGCGCGAGACGGCGGTGCTGTCGGCGCCGGTGTCGACCAGGAAGCGGAACGGGCCAGCCGCGCCGACGGTGACCGGGACGGTGAGCCGCGCGCCCGACAGGGCGGTCAGCGCGAGCTGTTCGGCGGTCGTGGGCGGTTCGGCGCCCGGGGTGGTGGTCGGCTCGAGCCGGGTGACGAGGCCGACCGGCGCGGGCGGAACGGCGACGGGAGCGGCGGGCGGAGCGGCGGCAAGCTGCACGGCGACGATCGCGAGGATCATGGGCGAAACTCCACACGGATTTGGTAGCATATTATCGGCTTTTCGGGCCCCGCGCCATCGCAACGCAAACCTTTGGGTAACCTTGCATCCGTAGGTTGGCAGCGTGGGGAAAGACGGTCGGACGCCAGTGCGGGCGGCCCGGGAGCTATAATGTGGAAGAGATGCCCGTCGACACGACCCTCTATTCTTTGAGCGACCAGGCCCCGCGCCCGGAGGAGCGGCGCGACGGCGAGCGTCACCTGACCCTGTTCCGGGTCGGCACCATGGTCGTCGAAGGTCGGCGCGAACTTTGCCTCATCAAGAATATTTCCGCCGGGGGCGCGATGCTCCGGCTCTACACCGGCGGGCTCAAGCCCGGAGTGCAGCTGACGGTCGAGCTCAAGTGCGGTCAGCCGCTGACGGGCAAGGTCGCCTGGGTCCAGCAGCCCAATGTCGGGCTGGTGTTCGACCGGCCGATCGACGTCATCGCCATGCTCAGCCAGAGCGAGGACGGACCGCGGCCGCGCATGCCGCGGATCGAGACGTCGTCCTTCGTCACCATCCGCGACGGCGCCACCGTGCACCGCGGGCGGGCGTGCGACATCAGCCAGGGCGGGATCAAGGTCGAGATCAAGGCCGAATTCCCGCGTAATGCCGAGGTCGTCGTGACCCTCCCCGGCCTTCCGCCGCAGCAGGCGATGGTGCGCTGGACCGACAATGGCTGCGCCGGAATCACCTTCAACCGACTGCTTCCGCTGCCGACCCTGATCGAGTGGCTGCGCAAGCAGCAGGGCGTGAGCCGGGCGGCCTGACGGCCTGCCCTCCGGCACTCATTCGTTTCCTAGCTTATTCCCCGGGAAGGTCGGGCGCGAGCGCCACGGCCCAGCGGGCGGCGGTCTGGCGCTCGGTCTCGGTCAGCGGCTGTGCGCCGAGACCCGGCCGGCGATAGCCCGGCGCGACCCGCGGGCGCGGGGTCGGGACGTGGCGAAGCAAGGCCTCGGGCGTCAGTGGGGCATTGAAATTGATGCCCGCGCGGGTGCCGCGCACCCAGATGACCTTGCCGCCGACGATGAGATCGCCGCGCTTAAAGCGGATTTCCGCGCCTTCGACCGGGAGCGTGTCCGCCTCGATCAGCGCGCCATCGGCCGACAGGTTGCGCAGCTTCACGTCGAGCGTCCGGCCGGAGAGTTCGATCACGGCCGTCAACAGGACGTTCGAACGACGCTCGCGCCGATTCTGTACCTGGCTGCTTTCATCCATAGTCGAGGGAACTAGCGGGCCGAGGTAAAACTTCATTTAACGCATGACGACACGACACACGCTTTTTCTGCTGCTGGCGACAGCCATATTCATCCTTCTCGGTGTGATCGGCGGGGCCGCCCTCCCCTTCGACGCCAATGTGGTGCGCTGGTGGTCCGACTGGCGGACGACCTCGCCGATGGGGACCGAGATACTGGTGTGGTTCACCCAGCTCGGGGGCTTCGCGGTGCTGCTGCCCGTGCTCGGCATCGCGCTCGCCTGGCTGTGGTGGCGCGGGCAGCGGCACGAGGCGTTGCTGCTGGGCGCGACGGTGCTGAGCGGGCGGCTTGCGGTCGAGGGGCTGAAATTGCTGGTCGGCCGGGCCCGGCCCAGCTTCGACGCGCATCCGGTGGTCGTGCTGTCGAACAGCTTTCCGAGCGCCCATGCCGGCAACAGCATGACGACCTATCTCGCGCTGGCGCTGTTCGCCGTGCCGGTCGAGTGGCGACGGCAGGCGGTGACGGGCGCGATCCTGCTGGCACTGGCGATCGGGGCGACGCGGCCGGTGCTTGGGGTCCACTGGCCGAGCGATGTCCTCGCGGGATGGCTGTTCGGGCTCGCTTGGGTGAGCGGCTGGTGGTGGCTCAGCCGGCGGCCACGAACCGCAGCATGAGATTGTTCGCCGGCATATTGCGGCGCTCGGCAAGGCGAAGCCCGCGCGCGGCGGCATCGCCGGCGAAGGCCTGGAGGTTGCGCAGGCCGTAGCTCGGGTCGCGCTCCTTCAGCGCCTGCTCGAAGGCGAGATTGGACGAAGCGAGCGGCTCTCCCGTCACCCGCCACGGCCCGTAGAGGATGAGCGGCGCGCCGGGAGGAAGGAGCCGCGCCGCCCCGTCGAGCAGGCCGGTGCTGGCCGCCGGGGGCGAGATGTGGACCAGGTTCACCACGAGGATCGCATCGGCGGTATCGACCGGCCAGTCCGGCGTCATGACGTCGAGCGGGAGCGGCGGGGCGAGGTTGGAAGTCCCCTCCTCTTCGCGCCAGGCGGCGATCGAGGCGCGTGCTTCGGGGTCGGGGTCGGTCGGCTGCCAGTGAAGGTCGGGAAAGGCCTCCGCGAAGAAGAGCGCATGTTCGCCGGTGCCGGCGGCAATTTCGAGGACCCGCCCGGTTGTAGGCAGCCAGTCGCGCAGGACGGCGAGGATGGGCTCGCGGTTGCGCAGGGCCGCGGGGGCGCTGCGCTTCACGGTCGGGCGACCTTGGCGGCGGTGCGGGCGCGTCGCTCGCGCACGATCAGCCAGAGGATGAGCCCGACCGGACCGGCAAGGAAGGTCAGCAGGAGGAAGGGCGCCTGGACGAGCCGGCCGAATCCCTTGTTGTCGGCGTCGCGGGCGATCCACAGGCCGACGAACAGGTCGAAGGCGAGATAATGGGTCCAGCCCACGACCACTCCGGCGTCGCTTCCGAACAGGGCGCGGATGCCGGCGATCGTGTAGTTCGAATAGTCGAATGGCGCGCTGCCGTTGCTGCCGGGATCGACCAGCCCGCCGAGCAGCATCACCATCAGCACGGCATAGGTCAGGCAGAGCAGGCCGACCCCGGCATAGAGGACGATGCTGAAGCCGAGCGCACGGCGCGGCAGGAAGAGCAGGATCGCCCAGCCGATCAGGGCGACGAGGTTGGTGAAGCCGAACAGCGAGGACCACATCAGGGAAGAGCCTTTCCGGCGAGAAGCGCGCGGACGCGCAGGGCAAGTTCGATCCGGGTCGCGATGATGGTGGCGGCGGCAAGGCCAAGCAAGCCATCGCCGACCATGGTCGCGGCGAGCGGGGCCGGACGGCCGGGCTCCCCTGCCCCATAATGCTGCTGGAGGAGGAAGCGCACGGCGACGATCCCGAGCAGCAGGAGGATGGCGGCGGGCGAGACCTGCTGGTGGATGCGGCCGCTCGAATCGCGGCGAAGCGCGATCAGCTTGCCCCGGTGCCAGCCGAGCACGATCCCATCCCCGATTCCGAGCAGCAAGGCGGCAAGCCCGAGCGGTGGCGGACGAAGCTGGACCAGTGCCGCGCCGAGGAGCGCGAGCACCAGCAAAGGCACGAACCACAAAGACCAGAGCCGCAGCGGCCGCTCGGTCCCCGCCCGCCGGAAGCGGATGAAGAAGATGACGGCGATCGTGAGGAGCGGTCCCCAGACCTTCCAGATCGCCGCCTCGTCGAACACGTCCTAGCGGTCGCCGATCTCGCTCGGGGTCGGGGCTTCGGCGGCGGCCGGAACAGGCTCCTTCCAGGCGACGACCGGCTTGCGCGCGGCAAGCGTCTCGTCGAGCCGGCGGCGCGGCGAATAATGCGGCGCCGACTTCAGGCTCTCGTCCCCGGCGCGGCAGCGTTCGGCGACCGAGCGGAGGGCCATGATGAACTGGTCAAGCGCGGCCTTGCTCTCGGTCTCGGTCGGTTCAACCAGCATCGCGCCATGCACCACCAGCGGGAAGTACATGGTCATCGGGTGATAGCCTTCGTCGATCAGCGCCTTGGCGAGATCGAGGGTGCTGATCCCGTCGGCGAAGCCCTTATCGCTGAACAGCGCCTCGTGCATGCACGGACCCGAATGAGCGAAGGGCGCGTCGAGCACGTCCTCGAGGCTGCGCAGGATGTAGTTGGCGTTGAGCACCGCATCCTCGGCGACCTGCTTCAGGCCGTCGGCGCCGTGGCTGAGGATGTACGAGAGGGCACGGGTGAACATGCCCATCTGACCGTGGAAGGCGGTCATCCGGCCAAAGGTGTGCGGATGCTCCTCACCGGCATCCTCTTCCTCGATGAGGAGGACGCTGCCGTCGGGCTGGCGCGCGGTGAAGGGCAAGGGACCGAAGGGCGACAGTGCCTCGGACAGGACCACCGGACCCGAGCCCGGGCCGCCGCCGCCGTGGGGCGTCGAGAAGGTCTTGTGGAGGTTGATGTGCATCGCGTCGACGCCGAGGTCGCCGGGACGGACCTTGCCGACGATCGCGTTGAAGTTGGCGCCGTCGCAATAGACGAAACCGCCCGCGGCATGGACCGCGTCGCTGATCGCCTTCATCTCCGGCTCGAACAGGCCGCAGGTGTTGGGATTGGTGATCATCACCGCGGCGACGTCGGGCCCGAGGCGGGCCTTCAGCGCCTCGAGGTCGACCCGGCCGGCCGAGGTCGCGGGGATATTCTCGACCCGGTAGCCGCAGAAGGCAGCGGTGGCGGGGTTGGTGCCGTGGGCGCTTTCGGGGACGAGCACGACCTGGCGGGCATCGCCGCGGGCCTCGAGCGCAGCGCGGATGCAGAGGAGGCCGCACAGCTCGCCATGGGCGCCGGCCTTGGGGCTCATCGCGACGCCGTGCATGCCGGTCAGGTCGATCAGCCAGAAGGCGAGCTGATTGATGAGCTCGAGCGCGCCCTTCACCGTTTCCTTGGGCGCGAGCGGGTGAATGTCGGCGAAGCCGGGGAGCCGGGCCATCTTCTCGTTCAGGCGCGGATTGTGCTTCATCGTGCACGAGCCGAGCGGGAAGAGACCGAGGTCGATCGCGTAATTCTGGCGCGACAGGCGGGTATAGTGGCGGACCGTCTCGGGCTCGGTCAGGCCGGGAAGTCCGATCGGGTCGCTACGCAGCAGGGCCGACAGGCCGCTTTTGGGCGCAGCGTCGGCGGCGGCGATGTCGACGCCGGTGGTCTCGCTGTCGCCGATCTCGAAGATCAGCGCTTCCTCGAGCATCAGCGCGCGATTGCCGGTGTCGGTGGCGCCGGCGATCGGCGTGGTGGGCTTCCAGCCGCTCTGGTTGATGGTCACTTGGCTGCCTCCGTCAGCGCGCTCACCAGCGCGTCCATGTCTTCGTCGGTCGCGGTTTCGGTCACCGCGACCACCAGTCCCTTCTTGAGCGCGTCGACGCCGGGATAGAGCCGGCCGAGCGACACGCCGCCGAGCACGCCCTGCTCGACCATCCGGTGGACGGCTGGGCGAGCCTCGACCGGGAGCTCGAGGGTGAATTCATTGAAGAAGAGATCGTTGACCAGCCGCACGCCGGGGATGGCGGCGAGCCGCTCGGCCAAGGCGGCGGCGCGGGCGTGATTGAGCTCGGCCAGCTGGCGGAGGCCCTTTTCGCCGAGCAGGGTCATGTGGATCGAGAAGGCCAGCGCGCACAGCCCCGAGTTGGTGCAGATGTTACTGGTCGCCTTCTCGCGGCGGATGTGCTGCTCGCGGGTCGAGAGGGTGAGGACGAAGCCGCGCTTGCCGTCGGCGTCGATGGTCTCGCCCGCGATCCGGCCGGGCATCTGGCGGATATGCTTTTCGCGGCAGGCGAACAGGCCGACATAGGGGCCACCGAAGTTGAGGCCGACGCCGATCGACTGGCCTTCGCCGACGACGATGTCGGCCCCCATTTCGCCGGGCGACTTGAGGAGGCCGAGCGCGACGGGCTCGGTGACGACCACGATCAGCAGCGCGCCCTTGGCATGGGCGGCGTCGGCGAGGCCCGAAAGGTCGGCGACGCGGCCGAGAATGTCGGGATACTGGACGACCACCGCGCTGGTGTCGCCGTCGATGCGGCCGGCGAGGTCGTCGAGGTCCAGCTCGGCCGAGAGCGTCGGAGTCGCGGTCTCGAGCGTGTCGCCGGTGAACTTCGCCATCGTCTCGCAGACCGAGACATAATGGGGATGAAGGCCATCGCTGATCAGCGTCTTGGCCTTGCGCGTGATGCGGCGGGCCATGCCGATCGCTTCCCAGCAGGCGGTCGAGCCGTCGTACATCGAGGCGTTGGCGACCTCGCAGCCCATCAGGCGCGCGACCTGGCTCTGGAATTCGAACAGGACCTGCAGCGTGCCCTGCGCGATCTCGGGCTGGTAGGGCGTGTAGGCGGTCAGGAACTCGCCGCGCTGGATCAGATGGTCGACGCTGGCTGGAACGTGATGCTTGTAGGCGCCGCAGCCTAGGAAGAAGGGCACCTCGCCCGCCGGCACGTTCTTGCGTGCCAGAGCGGTGAGCTGGCGCTCGACTGAAAGCTCGGAGGCGTGCAGCGGGAGGTCGCGGATCGGGCCGTCGAGACGGGCCTCCTCGGGCACGTCGCGGAACAGGTCGTCGACATGGCCGACGCCGATCGTTTCGAGCATCGCCGAGCGGTCGGCATCGGACAGGGGAAGATAGCGCATCTAGGGCTTTCTCATGGTGAAGCGGAGACGGACGTAATCGGCGGTGGTGCTGCCGTGGCGGCGGGCGACGGCAGCGGCGATGGCGGGACGTAACTCGAGCGGGACGCCAGCCCGGTCGAGCCAACCGGCACGGAAGGCGAGGACCCAGCCCTCGACGCCATGCTCGAGCTCGGTGGGGCGATCGATCAGTTCGGCATCGATGTCGCGGAAGCCGGCGGCCTCGTAGATTTCGGCGAACTCGTCGGGGGTCGGATACCAATTGGCGGCATAGGTCGGCGGACCGAAACCGCGCTCGACCAGCTCGTCGTCGAGATGCTGGCGAAGCGCGGCGAGATTGCCCGCCCCGCCCATCTCGCCGACGAAGCGGCCGCCGAACTTGAGCGCGAACCAGATGGCCCGGGCGGCGCGCTCCTTGTCGAGCACCCAGTGGAGTGTCGCGTTGGAGAAGGCCGCGTCGAAGGCTTCGGCGAAGCGCAGGTCGGCGACGTCCATCAGCCGGGCGTCGAGCCCCTTAGCCTTGGCCGCGCCGATCATCGACAGGCTGTTGTCGATCCCCACCACCTCGGCCCCGGCTTCCTTGATCCGGAGCGTGAGCGTGCCGTCACCGCAGCCGACGTCGAGGATATGCTCGCCCCGCTGAGGAGCGAGCAGGTCGAGCGCCGCGGCGCCGAGCGCGGGGACGAAGCCGCCGACGCGGGCATAGTCGGCGGCGTCCCAGGACGAGGTGGAGAGGATGGTGGTCATGAATTCAACAACCCAGTTCGTTCGTGCTGAGCGAAGTCGAAGCACGCGCGCGCAGGCGCCCTTCGACTTCGCTCAGGGCGAACGAATTTTGGGTCGGCTCGATCAAAGGGTCTCGACCCAGGCACGGTAGGCGGCTTCGTCCATCAGGCCGTCGAGCTCGGACGGGTTCGACAGGCGGAGCTTGAAGAACCAGCCCTGGCCTTCGGGGTCCGAATTGATGATCGAGGGGTCATCGCCGATCGCCGGGTTGGTCTCGGTGACCTCACCCGAGGCGGGGGCATAGACGTCGCTGGCGGCCTTGACCGATTCGACCACGGCAGCGTCGCCGCCCTTGGTCAGCTGCTTGCCGGCGTCGGGCGCCTCGGCGAACACGATGTCGCCGAGCTGGCTCTGGGCGTGGTCGGTGATGCCGACGGTCGCGGTGTCACCCTCGACGCGGATCCACTCGTGTTCCTTGGTGAAATAGAGGCTCATGCGGTCTTCCCCTTGCGATGATATTGGTGCGGAACGAACGGCAGCGTCGCGACGGTGCCGCGAAACAGCTTGCCGCGCTGTTCGATGGTGAGGCCGGTGCCGGGCGCGGCCAGCGCGGTCGCGACATAGCCCATGCCGATCGGCGCCTCGAGGCTGGGCGAGAAGCCGCCGCTGGTGACCCGGCCGATTTCATTGCCCTCGTCGTCGAGGATCAGGGCGCCTTCGCGGACCGGCTGGCGACCCTCGACGGTGAAGCCGACGCGCTTGCTGACGGCACCCTGCTCAAGTTCGCCGAGGATCCGCTCGGACCCGGCGAACCCGCCTTCGGCGCGGCGACGCTTGTTGATCGCAAAGAGGAGGTCGGCGGCGACCGGCGTGGTCGCTTCGTCGAGGTCGTGGCCGTAGAGCGGGAGACCGGCTTCGAGCCGGAGCGAATCGCGGGCGCCGAGCCCGATCGCCCGGACCCTTTCGTCGGCGAGGAGGAGGTCGGCGACCGCATCGGCGGCAGCGGCGGGAATCGAGATCTCGACCCCGTCCTCGCCGGTATAGCCCGAACGACTGATCCAGGCCTCGGTCCCGCCGACGGTGAAGGCGCCCGCCTGCATGAAGCCGAGGTCGGCGATGCCCGGCGCATGCGAGGCGATCACCGCCACGGCGTCGGGACCCTGAAGCGCGAGGAGGGCTTGGTCGGCGAGATAGGTGAAGGGGATGCCGGCGGCCTCGAGCACGGCCATGTCACCTTCTTTGGTCGCGCCGTTGACCACGAGATACCAACCGTCGGACCGCTTCGTGATCATCAGGTCGTCGACGATCCCGCCGGCGGCGTTGAGCAGCAGGCTGTACTTCGGCCGCGCCTCGTTCATCGCCTGGAGGTCACCCGGCAAAAGGGTCTCGAGCGCCCCGACGGCGTCGAGGGGGACGATTAGCTGGCCCATGTGGCTGACGTCGAACAGCCCAGCATGGGTCCGGGTCCAGCGGTGCTCGGCGATGATGCCCTCATACTGGACCGGCATGTGGTAGCCGGCGAAGGGCACCATCCGGCCGCCGCGGGCGCGATGCCAGGCGTCGAGCGGGAGGGTCTGAAGTTCGGTATCGAGGACGTCGGCCACGGTCAGTCTACTCCGGCAGGTTCGGCTTCCCACCGCCCCGGACGGACGAAATGGAAGCGTGCGAACCCCCGTCTGTCCCTTTGCGCCTGAGAGCTTTCCCCCGCCCGGTCAGGCGAGATTACCCCTTCGGCGGCCGAACCCATGGCGACACGGGCGCGGCACTTTCCAGACGACCTTCGACCCCGCGCGGTCCTTCTGCCTGAGAGATTCCGGGGGCGGTTGCTCCTTCGGCGCCCTGGTCGAGCCAAGGCCTCTCCCGCGCGAGTCGCCCGGCGTTGCCGCCGGACTGGCTGGCTGCGGCTCTAGAGGGGGCCGTCCCCAAGTCAACGCGCCTTGAGGTCAGGTGTGAAGATTCCACGTGGGGCGGCCGCGGAGCTGTGATAGCTTCCGCGACGCATTGTCAGGGGGATATGATCGATGCGTCTTGCTGCTCTTCTGCTCGCCACCACGCTCGGCCTCGCCGCGGCGGCTCCGGCGCATGCCGACACCGTCTGCGAATGGATGGACTTTGCCCGCAAGGCGCTGCCGCAGGGGCAGGGCCAGGGGGGATCGCAACTGACCATCGTCCGCGACGGCAAGGGCGATCATGACGAGACCAAGGTCGCGCTGGCGATCTTCGAGGCGCTGAACGCGATCGACCATCGTTATCGCTCCTATGTCGGCATGCCGGTCGGCGCGGCGGATGCCGACCAGCAGACGGCGGCGATCACCGCGGCGACCGAGATGCTCTACGCGCTGGCGCCGGCCAACAAGACCGCGGTCAAGGAAAGCTACGATCTCGCCATGGCAGGGATCGCCGACGGAGCGGCCAAGGCCACTGCGATGGCGATCGGCAAGAAGGCGGCGGCTGCGGTGATCGCCATTCCCGACATGGATTCGACGGTCGCTCAGGTCGCCTATCGGCCGGTGACCCTTCCCGGCCAGTGGGTCCAGACCGCGCTTCCCGCGACCGGCCCTTATTCGGTCGCCTATCGGCCGTGGGTCCTCAAGAGCGCGAGCGAGGTCCGCCCGCCGGCGCCCCCTGCCCTCACCAGCGACCGCTACGCCCGCGACCTCAACGAGGTGAAACGGGTCGGCATGATGGCGAGCAAGGAGCGGACCGCGACCGAGACGCTGATGGCGCGCTACCGGATCAACAGCGACGAAATGCCCGCGCTGCGCGGGATGATGGATCAGGTCGGGCGGCGGCTGGTCGACAATGCGCGGGTGTTCGCGCTCTACGACATGATCGGCGACGATGCCGGCATGGCGATGGCCGACGGCAAGCTCCACTACAATTTCTGGCGGCCGATCACGGCGATCCGCAATGCCGACAAGGACGACAATCCCGCGACCGAGGCCGACCCGGGCTGGCTGCCGCTGATCAATACGCCGGGGCATCCCGAATATCCGTGCGGCCATTGCATCGGCGCGGGCGCGGTCGCCGAGCTGATGACCGCGGTCGGCGGCAAGAAGCCGGCGTGGGGCGTCCGGATCGCGAGCGGATCGCTCGGGACGTCGGCGGTGCAGGTGACGCCCGACTGGGACGAATGGGCCCGGCAGGTCAGCTATTCGCGGACCCTCGGCGGAGTCCATTATCGCTTCAGCAACGAGGCGGGCGAGGCGATGGGGCGCAAGGTCGCGCGGCTCGGGCTGGAGCGGGCGCTCCAGCCGCTGCCGCCGGGCGAGGCCCGTCCCGCCTCCTAGCGGGTGGCGTTGTAGCGGACCTGGTCGGCGGTGAGCTGGAAGCCGACCAGCTGCTCGTAGGTGGCGCGGGCCACGGCCGAACGGATCTTCGGATCGGTCAGCGGATCGACCGCGGCGTCGGCGTCCCCGGGCTTGCGCTCGCGGGTCAGTTCGCGCTGGACGTCGGCAGGCAGCGCGACGGCCGAGCGAAGCACGCGGACGGTCGCCTGGCTGTTGGTCTGCGCGCGCTGCGAGCCCGCCGGGAAGTCGAGCGCGACCGCACCGACCTTCTTGGCGATGATGTTGGTCCCGCCCTGAACGGCGACGGCGAAGAAGGGCAGCACGACCTGGCGTGCCGGGCCGGCGTCGCGGCGGGTGGCGACGACATCGAAGGTCGCCGTGCTGACGACGTTCTGCGTGTCCTCGGTGCAGGTCGAGCGGAGATTGGTGATGGTCGCGACCACGTCGATGGCGCGGCTGTCGCGGCTTCCGGCGGGATCGAACAGGGTGACGTCGCCGGTCGCGGCCGGGATCGCCACCTGCGGGCAGCCGGTCCGGGTGACATAAACTCCGCCGTCGGCGATCTGGCCATCCTTGGCGCAGGCAGCGAGGGCAAGGACGAGGGCGGCGGCCGGCAGGGCACGAAGCGACATCTTCATGGGTACAGGCTCATAGGAAGGCCCTTCTCGGCAGGCAAGCGATGCCTTACATGGCCGCCATGCTTGAAGGCCGTTCCCCGCTCCATCTGATCATCGCCGCACCGCGCGGTTTCTGCGCCGGCGTGGAGCGGGCGATCCGCATCGTCGAGCTGGCGCTCGAGCGCTACGGGGCGCCGGTCTATGTCCGGCACGAGATCGTCCACAACAAATATGTGGTCGACCGGCTGAAGGCGATGGGTGCGATCTTCGTCAAGGAAGTGAGCGAGGTGCCCGACGGCGTGCCGGTGGTCTTTTCCGCCCATGGCGTGCCCAAGACCGTCCCGGCCGAGGCGCGGGATCGCGGCCTCGACTATCTCGACGCGACCTGCCCGCTGGTCAGCAAGGTGCACCGCCAGGCGCAGCGGCTGATCGAGGCCGGGCGGCACATCATCTTCATCGGCCATGCCGGCCACCCGGAAGTGATCGGCACCTTCGGGCAGGTGCCCGCGGGCGCGATGACCCTGGTCGAGACCGAGGAGGATGTCGCGACGCTGAGCGTCGCCGATCCCGAGAATCTCGCCTTCCTGACCCAAACCACGCTGTCGGTCGACGACACGGCGGCGATCGTTGCCGCGCTCCATGCGCGCTTCCCCTCGATCAAGGCGCCGCGCGGCGAGGACATCTGCTACGCGACCTCCAACCGCCAGGCGGCGGTCAAGGCGATCGTCCCCAAGGTCGACAAGATGCTGGTGATCGGCGCGCCCAACAGCTCGAATTCGCTCCGTCTCGCCGAAGTCGCCGAGCGCGAGGGCGTGTCCGCCCGGCTGATCCAGCGCGCCGTCGAGATCGACTGGGAGTGGCTGGGCAAGCCGAGCGCGATCGGGCTGACCGCCGGGGCGAGCGCGCCCGAGGTGCTGGTCGACGAAGTGATCGAGGCGCTCTCCGAGCGGTTCCTCCTAACGACCGAGGAAGCCGAGCATGTCCCCGAGGGGCTGACCTTCAAGCTGCCGCGCGAACTGGTCGCGTGACCGCCGCTCCCGTCGACCTGCCGAGGGTCGAGATGTTCACCGACGGAGCCTGCAAGGGCAATCCGGGGCCGGGTGGCTGGGGCGTCCTCATCCGCATGGGCGCGCGCGAGAAGGAATTGTCGGGGGGCGAAGCGCACACCACCAACAACCGAATGGAGCTGTTGGCCGCGATCGAGGGGCTGAAGGCGCTCACCCGTCCGTGCCACGTCACGCTGTCGACCGACAGCATGTATGTCCGCGACGGGATCACCAAGTGGGTCCACAACTGGCGCCGCAACGGCTGGCGGACCAGCGACAAGAAGCCGGTCAAGAATGCCGAGCTGTGGCAGGCCTTGTGCGATGCGGCCGAGCGGCACCGGATCGACTGGAAGTGGGTCAAGGGCCACGCCGGCCATGAAGAGAATGAGCGGGTCGACGAGCTCGCCTGCGCCGCGGCGGCGGCGATCCGCGGCTAGCGGAAGCGCGCCGGATCGTAGGTAGCGGGGTCGATCCCTAAAGGTACGCAATCCTCGCCGAGCAGGATGGCGGCGCCGAGCGCTGCGGCGGCAGGCGCGGTCTGGATCCCGAAGCCGCCCTGCCCCACACACCAGAAGAAGCCACGGCATGACGGCTCGACGCCGATCGCCGGGATGCGGTCGGGAGTGAAGGTGCGAAGTCCGGCCCAGCGCCGCTCGACCTTCTCGATTCGCCAGTCCACCACCTGCTGGAAGCGATCGATCGCCAGCGCGACGTCGAGCTCCTCGGGCGCGGCGTCGCACGGAGCGCAATCGCTCTCGTCGTGCGGGCTGAGCCAGAGCGAGCGGTCGCCTTCACCCTTGAAATAGAAAGTGCCGTCGGCGGCGATGACGAGCGGCAGACTGCGCAGGCCTGAGCGGTCGACGCGCAACTGGACCATGGTGCGGCGCTTCGGGGTGAGGCCGAGGGGAGCGATGCCGCAGGCGGTGGCGACCGAATCGCCCCAGGCGCCGGCGGCATCGACGATGACCGAGGCGATGAGGCTGCTGCCGTCGGCCAGCTCGACTGACCAGGCGCCATCCTTCCAGCGCGCCGACCGGAGGGCGGTCCCGAGGCGCAGGCTGGCACCGGCGCGTCGGGCGGCGGCGAGCTGGTCGGCATGGAGTCGCGCGACATCGATGTCGGCGAGATTCGCTTCCCACCCGCCGTGGGTCCATTGCGGATCGATCCCGGGCAGGTGGGCGGAAAGACCGGCACGATCGAGTGGCTCGACCGCCACACCTTCGACCAGATCAAGCGATTCGCCGTCACGGGCGACATGGAGCGCGCCGCGGGGTGAAAGATAGCCGCCGGCCTCGAGCGCGGGGCGGCTGGCGCGGCTCAGCGGCGCGACCAGGGGGCCGCCATAACCTTCATGCCAGAAAGCGGCGGAGCGCCCGGTGCTGTGGTAGCCCGGCTGGTCCTCCGCCTCGACGATCAGCAGCCGGCGCCGGTCCGCGACCGCCGCGGCGAGCCCCGCCCCGGCGATCCCCGCACCGACGATCAGCAGGTCGACGTCACTCATCGCTGCGGCGGTTACGGCTTGGAAAGGCCTTTCGTCCAGTCTTGCCCTTGCCAGCGAGCCGGGGGGCCCGACGGCAAAGTTCGCCGAACCATATCTTAACCATTTTGGCCGATTGGTTCGGCAGTCGAAAAGTTTCCTACGTGAGTGAGGAAGGGGCGGAAGTCGCCATGGATGTGAAGAAGATCGCGCTTCTGGTGGGAGCGTTGCTGGTTGCGGCGGTGACGGCCGTCATGGCCAAGAATATGTTCACCGGCGCTTCCGCGCCCGAGGCCCAGGCCGCTGCGGTTCCGCAGGGGCCCAAGATCCTGGTGGCGAAGAAGCCGCTTCCGGTCGGCACTATTGTCGACGCGGAAAGCTTCACCTTCCAGCCTTGGCCGGCCGAGCTCATGCAGCAGGCTTATTATTCGGAAGGCGCGCCCGACGCGGACGCCGGCAAGCTGATCGGCATGGTGGTGCGCAATCCCATCACCGCCGGCCAGCCGCTGACCCGCGGCACGCTGGTCGGTCCGCAGGATCGCGGCTTCCTCGCCGCGGCGCTCGGGCCGGGCATGCGGGCGATCACCGTTCCCGTCAGCGACACCGCGGGCGTGGCCGGCTTCGTCTTCCCGGGTGACCGGGTCGACCTGGTCCTGACCCAGGAGGTCGAGGGTGGCGGCGACGGTCCGGCGCTCAACGTCTCCGAAACGATCGTCCGCAACCTACGCGTTCTTGCCACCGACCAGCGGGTCGACAGCAAGGGCGACGACGGCAAGCCGGTGGTCAAGACCTTCACCAACGTGACCTTCGAAGTCACGCCCAAGATCGCCGAGAAGATCGCGGTCGCGGACAAGATCGGTGATCTTAGCCTGACCCTGCGCAGCCTCGCCGACAGCACCGCCGACCTCGAGCGAATGGTCGCGAGCGGCCAGGTCAAGGTCCCGGCGGGCACCAATCCGGCCGAGGAGCGCAAGATGCTGCTGGCGATCGCCAACCAGCCGATCGACGCCGCGCCGACCTATGCCACCGGTGGCGACGTGTCGCGCTTCCAGCGCCGCACCGTCCCCGCCAAGCAGTCCGACCGTGCGTCGGAGGCGGTCTCGGCGATCGGCAAGATGACCGGTGAGATGATCCGTGCGGCCCAGGGGGGTGCACCGGCCGGCCAGGGCGGCGCTGCCCCGAGCGGTCCGGTCGTCCGGGTCGCCCGCGGCAACAATGTCACCTTCGTTCCAGTGGGGGCTCGCTAACATGAGCAAGGTTCGCAACTCCAAGGGTGGACTGGCTTCGGCCTTCGCCGCCCTGGCCCTCGGCGTCTCGACGCTGAGCCTGGCCGCCGCTCCCGCCGCCGCGCAGCCGATGGCCGCGCGTCCGTCGGAGACCCTCAACCTCTCGCAGAACACGGGCACCATGGTCCGGCTGTCGTCCCCGATGAGCGACCTGTTCGTCGCCAACGACTCGATCGCCGACGTCCAGGTCCGCTCGTCGAACCAGCTCTACATCTTCGGCAAGGCCCGGGGTGAGACGACGGTGTATGCGACCGACAAGTCGGGCCGGGTGGTCTATGCCGCCAACGTCCGGGTCGGGAACAACATCAGCTCGGTCGACGAGATGCTGCGCCTGGCGATGCCCGAAGCCCAGGTCCAGGCGACCCCGATGAACGGCCTCGTGCTGCTCACCGGCACCGTCTCCTCTCCCGAGGATGTGGCCGAGGCCCAGCGCCTGGTGCAGGCCTATGTCGGCGACACCACTCAGGTGGTCAGCCGGCTCCGCTCGGCGGTGCCGCTGCAGGTCACCCTGCGGGTCAAGATCGCCGAGGTGAACCGCTCGGTCCTCAAGCAGGTCGGCGTCAACCTCCTCGGCGTCGGCAACGGCTTCTCGGTCGCGCAGGGCGACGGCATCTACCTGCCGCCGGTCGGCTCGGGCGATGACACGGGCGGCAACGATGCCGGGAAGGTCATCCGCGGCGCGATCGGCACCACCTTCGGCCTCAGCAAGCGCTTCCTCGGCCTCGACCTCGTCGGCCGCCTGCAGCTCGCCGAGACCGATGGCCTGGTGACCACGCTCGCCGAGCCGAACCTGACCGCGCTGTCGGGCGAGACCGCGAGCTTCCTCGCGGGCGGCGAATTCCCGATCCCGGTAAGCCAGGGCGTCGGCGGTGCGATCACCATCGAATACAAGCAATATGGTGTCGGCCTCGCCTTCACCCCGGTGGTGCTGGCCGATGGCCGGATCTCGATGCGGGTCCGTCCGGAAGTCAGCGAGCTCAGCAACGAAGGGTCGCTTCGCCTCAACGGCTTCGACGTCCCCGCGCTGACCACCCGCCGCGCCGAAACGACGGTCGAGCTCGGCTCGGGCCAGAGCTTCATGCTCGCCGGCCTGCTCCGCGCCAACAACCAGAATGCGATCGAGAAGGCGCCGTTCCTCGGCGACCTGCCGATCCTCGGCACCCTGTTCCGCTCGCGCAGCTATCGCAAGGCCGAGACCGAGCTGGTGATCGTGGTCACGCCGTATCTGGTGCGTCCGGTCAACGGCAAGATACCGACCCCGGTCGACGGCTTCCGCAACCCGCGTGACGGCACGGCGGTGTTCGAAGGCCAGACTTACAGCGGGGTTTCGGGTCCGCGTCCGGTCGCGATCGCGCCGCGTCCCGGCATGGCCGTCGCCGGTGGCGCCGCCTCGGGCAGCACTGCGGTCACGGCGCCGGTTCCGGCCCCTGCCCCCGGCTTCAAGTTCTGATCGCCCCGAGCACAAGGACGTTCTCCATGACGAACAAGCTTTCCTTCCTGCTCCTCGCCTCGGCGGCCCTGGCTGGTTGCCAGGTCCACCGCGGAGTCGATGAGCCCGCGCGGGGCATCGTGCCGGTCAACGAGCCGGTCGTCTCGCGCGCCGACTATGTGTTCGATGCGGCGGCGCCGGGCGGAAGCCTCGACCCGAGCGAGGCCGCGCGCCTCGACGGCTGGTTCCGCGGGCTCGAGCTCAGCTACGGCGACGTGGTCAGCGTCGACGGCGTGGACGGGCCGGCCGCCCGGGCCGACGTCGCCCGGGTCGCGGGCCGCTATGGCATGCTGGTGTCGGACGGCGCCCCGGTGACCCCGGGCGTGATCGCTCCGGGCACGGTCCGGGTGGTGGTCAGCCGCACCCGCGCCGACGTGCCCGGCTGCCCCAACTGGTCCAAGCCGAGCAACCCCAACTTCAACAACGAGCTGATGAGCAACTACGGGTGCGCCGTGAACGGTGCGCTGGCGGCGATGGTCGCCAACCCGAACGACCTCATCAGCGGCCGTGACACCGGCGGGGTGATCGATCCCCGCACCGGAGTCCGCGCGATCGAGTCCTATCGTTCGCAGAAGCCGACCGGCGAAGGCGGGCTGAAGGACATCTCCACCAAGTCGGGAGGCAAGTGATGAACGCCCCGTTTCAGTCCCGTGCCGGGCTGCGTGACCCCTTCACCGCATTCGTCTGCGACGATGCGACCGCCGACATGCTGCGCCCGGTCGCGGTCGAGCATGGCTGGAGCCCGGAGAAGGTCAACAAGGGCGGGCTGCGCAACGCGGTCCAGTCGCTGTCGGTCTCGGCCAGCCCGAACATCCTGTTCGTCGACCTGTCGGAATCGGCCGACCCGCTGAACGACATCAACGCGCTCGCCGAAGTCTGCGAGCCGGGGACGATCGTGATCGCGGCGGGCCAGGTGAATGACGTGCGCCTCTACCGCGACCTGCTCGCGAGCGGCATCCACGACTATCTCCTCAAGCCGTTCAACGTCGACCAGCTGCGCGACACCTTCGCCAATGCCCAGATGATCCTGTCGGGTCCGCGGGGCGAGGCGCAGGCCGACAAGCCGCACATCATGGCTGCCGTCATGGGCGTCCGTGGTGGCGTGGGCGCCTCGACCGTGGCGACCTCGCTGGCCTGGATGCTGGGCTCGCGGGCGCAGCGTTCGACCGCGCTCCTCGACCTCGACATCCACTTCGGGACCGGCGCCCTCGCGCTCGACCTGGAGCCGGGCCGCGGCCTGACCGACGCGATCGAGAATCCGAGCCGCATCGACGGCCTGTTCATCGAGCGCGCGATGGTCCGCTGCAACGAGCGCCTCAGCGTGCTATCGGCCGAAGCTCCGATCAACCAGCCGCTGATGACCGACGGAACCGCCTTCTTCCAGCTCCAGGAGGAGATGAAGAATGCGTTCGAGTCGACCGTGCTCGACCTCCCGCGGCACATGCTCATCCAGTATCCGCACATGGTCCACGACGCCCATGTCGCGGTGGTGGTGAGCGAGCTGACCCTGGCGGCGACCCGCGACACGATCCGGATCCTCGCCTGGCTCAAGAGCAATGCGCCGCAGACCAAGGTCATCGTGGTCGCCAACCGCGTCCCCTCGGGCGGCGCGCTGGAGATCAGCCGCAAGGACTTCGAGCAGTCGATCGAGCGCAAGGTGGACATCGTCGTCGGCGAAGACGGCAAGACCGCCGCGCAGGCGGCCAAGCTCGGCAAGCCGGTCGCGGAAATCGCCACCGGCAAGTCGGCGGCGCCCTACACCCAGCTGTGCAACATGGTGCTGAGCCATGCCACCGAGGACGGGGCGGGCGACGTGGCCAAGGCGAGCAGCCCGACGGGCGGCGCCAAGGGCCTGGTCGACAGCCTGAAGTCGGTGCTGGCGAAGCAGCCGAAGGCGGCGGCGGCCTGAACGGCCGCCTCCGTCCCATCCGCTTGATGATTTGAGGAACGGCGAATGTCCCTAACGCTCCTGCTGCTCGGCCTCGGCCTGTTCGGTACGCTGGCGCTCGCCGTCGTGGCCTTCTCCGGCCCGAGCGCCGGCAAGGCGACCAAGCGCCGCCTCGAACTGATCAAGGAGCGGCACGCCGAGGGCAATCTCGCGGTCGCGGCCAACGCCCAGATCCGCAAGCTGTTCGCCAATCGCAACAGCAAGGTCGAAGGCTGGTTCTCGACGCTGGTCCCGAAGCCGGCGCTGATGCGCCAGCGGCTCGAGCGGACCGGCAAGAACATCTCGCTCGGCAAATATGCCATGATCAGCGTCGGTCTGGCGGTCGGCATTGCCGCGCTGCTGATGTTCGAAGGCATGCCGCTGCCGCTGTCGCTGTTGTTCGGCATGTTCGTCGGGATCGGTCTCCCGCACCTGGTCGTCAGCAAGATGATCACGCGCCGGATCAAGGCCTTCAACTCCAATTTCCCGGACGCGATCGAACTGATGGTCCGCGGCCTTCGCTCGGGTCTTCCGATCACCGAGACGCTGAGCGTCGTCGCAGGCGAAGTGCCGGGCCCGGTCGGGTTCGAATTCCGCACCGTCAGCGACAAGATGAAGATCGGCCGGACCATGGAAGCGGCGCTTCAGGATACGGCCGATCGCCTCGGCACGCCCGAATTCCAGTTTTTCGTCATCACGCTGGCGATCCAGCGCGAGACGGGCGGCAACCTGGCGGAAACGCTGTCGAACCTGTCCGACGTGCTCCGCAAGCGCGCGCAGATGCGACTGAAGATCCGGGCGATGAGCTCGGAAGCCAAGGCCTCGGCGATGATCGTCGGCGCCCTGCCCTTCATCGTGTTCACGCTCGTCTACCTGCTGAACCCCAATTACATGGGCGGCTTCTTCACCGAGCAGCGCCTGATCGTGGCCGGCATCGGCGCGCTCGTGTGGATGGGCATCGGCGTGGCCATCATGGCCAAGATGGTCAATTTCGAGATCTAGGGGGCGTTTGAGAACCATGGAACCCGTAGCTTCCGGGCCTACCCTCCTCGGCGTCGACGTCATCTGGGTCGCGACCCTGCTGACCGCCGTCGCGACCATGGCGGTCCTGATCGCCATCTACGCCGCGACCACCGTTCGCGACCCGATGGCGCGCCGCGTCAAGGCGCTCAACGAGCGGCGCGAGCAGCTCAAGGCCGGCATCGTCGCCTCGACCAACAAGCGCAAGAAGCTCACCAACAAGAACCAGGCGGCCGACAAGGTCCGCGGGATCCTGTCGAGCTTCAAGCTGATCCAGGATTCGCAGCTGCAGGTCATCCAGACCAAGCTGCTCCAGGCCGGCATCCGCACGAAGGACCTTGCCTTCTTCATCATCTTCGGCCGGCTGATCATGCCGGTCGTGCTGGGCGGCGCCGCGATCATGGCGGTCTATGTCTTCGACAGCTTCCCCGAGTGGGGCGCGTTCAAGAAGTACGCGCTCGTCGCGGGTACGCTGATCGGCAGCTACAAGGCACCCGACCTGTGGCTGAAGAACAAGATCACCAAGCGCAGCAATGCGATCCGCAAGGGTCTTCCCGACGCGCTCGACCTCCTGGTCATCTGCGCCGAGGCCGGTCTCACCGTCGACGCCGCCTTCGGCCGGGTCGCGCGTGAACTGGGCAAGGCCTATCCCGAACTCGGCGACGAATTCGGCCTGACCGCGATCGAGCTGGGCTTCCTCAACGAGCGGCGCCAGGCGTTCGACAATCTCGCCAGCCGCGTCGATCTCGAGGCGGTGCGCGGGGTGGTCACGACCATGATCCAGACCGAGAAATACGGCACGCCTTTGGCCTCGGCCCTGCGCGTCCTCTCGGCCGAGTTCCGCAACGAGCGCATGATGCGCGCCGAGGAAAAGGCCGCGCGCCTGCCGGCGATCATGACCGTACCGCTGATCCTGTTCATCCTGCCGGTGCTGTTCGTCGTCATCCTCGGCCCGGCAGCCTGCTCGATCAGCGACAGCATGATCGGCGGCGGCGGAAGCTAAGGCCGATACGAACCGGGGTGGGCACCTCGGGGCGGCCGGTGGGGAACCATCGGCCGCCCTTTTCGTCTCAGTCGTTACGCTTGGACAAAGACAGAGGGACCCTCGATGACGACCTTCACCACGGACCAGTGGATCATCATCGGCCTGGTATTCGTGCTCGGCCTTCTGGTCGGCATGTGGGCCACCAGCGGCGGACGCCGCAAGTGGAAGAACCGCTACAACGAAGAGCTGACGCAGCGCAGAGCGCTCGACACGCGCTTCAAGGAGCGGGAGACGCACTGGACCGCGCAGGAGCAGGAATGGCGCGAGCGTGACGCCCGCCGCGAGGAAGAACTTCGCAGCCGTCCCGTCGCCGCTCCGGTCGCCGCGCGCGAGACCTACGTCGAGGACCGCGGCGTTCGCCGCGATCTCGACCGTGACGGCGTGCCGGACGATTACGACCGCCGCCCGCTCGACGGCGACCGCCGCTAAGTGAGATGGACCCCCTTCCGCCCAGCGCGGGAGGGGGTTTTTCTTAGCCCTCGATCTTCGAGAAGTCGGCCACCCCGTGCACCGCGTTGCGGAAGCGGGCGAGGAGGTTGAGGCGGCGGCGACGGACGGCTGGGTCGGGATCGTTGACCGTGACGTCCTCGAAAAAGGCGTCGATCGGCCCGCGCAGCGAGGCGAGCGCGGCCATGGCGGCGGCGAAGTCCTCTTCCTCGACGGCCCTGGCGGCGCGCGGCTCGGCCTCATCGAGAACCATCACCAGCGCGCGCTCGGCCGCCGGCGCATCGGCCGGGAGGTCGGAGCCCTGCGCCTGGCTCGCGATCGAGGCGGCGAGTTCGGGCGCCTGGTCGACCTCGACCAGCGGATCCTCCTCGCCCGTTTGCGGGATCGCCTGTTCGCCCGGCGAGGCGAGGACGCGCGGCAGGTCCCAATTCTCCTTCTTGAGGATGTTGGCGGCGCGCTTGTAGCCGGCGAGGAGATTGCTCCCCTCCCCGCCTTCGACGAAGGCCTGCAGCGCGGTCACGCGGGCGAGCAGCCGGACGAGATCGTCCTCTCCGCCAAGGGCGAACACCGCGTCGATGAGGTCGTGGCGAACGCCCGCCTCGCGCTGCTGGACCTTGAGGCGGTCGGCGAAGAAGTCGAGCAGGTCGCCCGAGGCGATCGGCAGGCGAAGGCCGTTGGCAGTGACGATCTGAATGACGCCGAGCGCGGCGCGGCGGAGCGCGAACGGGTCCTTGCTCCCCGTCGGCGGCATGCCGGCATCGAAGAACTGGCGGAGCGTGTCGAGCTTGTCGGCAAGCGCGACGGCGACGGTGACCGGCGCCGTGGGGACGTCGTCGCCCTGGCCGACGGGCTTGTAATGATCGCGGATGGCGTGGGCGACGGCCTTGGGCTCGCCCTGGGCCTCGGCGAGATAGCCGCCGATCAGCCCCTGCAGTTCGGGAAATTCGCCGACCATGCCGGTGACGAGGTCGGCCTTGGCTAGCTCGGCGGCGCGGCGGGCGTGGTCGGGGTCGCAGTTCGGCACGATGGCCTCGATCGCGAGCCATTCGGCGAGGTCGGCGACGCGCTGCACCTTGTCGGCAAGCGTGCCGAGCTTCTCGTGGAAGACGATCTGCTTCAGCTTTGCGGCCTGCTCGTCGAGCGGGATCTTCATGTCCTGCTCGTAGAAGAAGCGGGCGTCACTGAGACGCGCGGCGAGGACGCGCTGGTTGCCCGCGACGATCGCCGCGCCGCCGTCGGAGGCATCAATGTTGGCGGTGCAGATGAATGCCGGGGCGAGCGCGCCGCTTTCGTCCTTCAGCACGAAATATTTCTGGTTGGTGCGCGCGGTGAGCTGGATCACCTCGGGCGGCACGTCGAGATAGTCGGCGTCGAAGCGGCCGAGCAACGGCACCGGCCATTCGGTGAGACCGGCATTCTCGGCGACGAGGCCCTCGTCCTCGACCAGGGTCAACCCCGCCTCGGCGGCCAGCGCTTCGGCGCGCGAACGGATGATCGCGGCACGCTCGTCGGGATCGACGATGACATGGCAGGCGCGCAGCTTCTCGGCATAGTCGGCGGCGCTGCCGATGGTGATGGGGCCGGGATGATGGAAGCGGTGGCCGGTGGTCGCGGCGCCGGCTTCGATCCCGTCAAGGGCGACCGGGACGATCTCTTCGCCCAGCAGCGCCACGATGCCCTGGAGCGGGCGCACCCAGCGGAGCGAGGCGGTGCTGGCCGAGGGCGCGCCCCAGCGCATCGACTTGGGCCAGGGGAAAGTGCGGACGATCCGCTCGATTGCCGCGGCGAGCACCGCGGCGGTCGCCTGGCCGGGCTTGTCGATGACGGCGAACCAGATTCCGTCGCGGTCGACGAGCTGATCCTGGGTGAGGCCGGTCTTGCGCAGGAACCCTTCGAGCGCCTGAGACGGCGCGGAGGAGCGCGGGCCCTTCAGCTCCTCCGACACGGCGGCGGTGGCGAGGGGCAGGTCGCGGGCGATGAGGCCGAGGCGGCGCGGGGTGGCGAAGGTGTCGATCGCGCTCGCCTCGAGCCCGGCCTTGGCAAGCTCCTCGGCGAACAGGCGGGCGAGGTCGTTGCGCGCCTTGGCCTGCATCCGCGCCGGGATTTCCTCCGAGCGCAGCTCAAGCAGGAAGTCGGCGCTGTTCGCGACGGCGGGTGCGGGATCGAGCGGAGCGTGCTCGCGGGTCGAGGGGGCGCTCACGCGACCTTCTCCTGTCGGCTTTCGAGCCAGGCCCCACACGCCGCCTTCGCAAGGTCGCGGACGCGGCCGATATAGGCCTGCCGCTCGGCGACCGAGATGACGCCGCGGGCCTGGAGCGTGTTGAAGATGTGACTGGCCTTGATTGCCTGTTCATAGGCAGGGATGGCGAGCTTGCGGTCGAGGCAGTTCTGGCACTCGTCCGACGCCTTGCGGAAGGCGTCGAACAGGCGCTCGGTCCCGGCGACCTCGAAATTATATTCGCTCATCTGGCGTTCGTTGGCGAGGAAGACGTCGCCATAGGTCACGCCCTCGTTGTTGAACTTGAGGTCGTAGACGTTGTCGACGCCCTGGATGTACATCGCCAGCCGCTCGAGCCCGTAGGTGAGCTCGCCCGCGACGGGCGTGCAGTCGAACCCGCCGACCTGCTGGAAATAGGTGAACTGGGTGACTTCCATCCCGTCGCACCAGACTTCCCAGCCGAGGCCCCAGGCGCCCAAGGTCGGGCTTTCCCAGTCATCCTCGACGAAGCGGATGTCGTGCGCGGTCACGTCGATGCCGATCGCGGTAAGGCTGTCGAGATAGAGCTGCTGGAGGTCGGGCGGGCTCGGCTTCAGCATCACCTGATACTGGTAATAAGCGCCGAGGCGGTTGGGATTCTCGCCGTAGCGGCCGTCGGTGGGGCGGCGGCAGGGCTGGACGTAGGCGCACTTCCACGGCTCGGGGCCGAGCGCGCGCAGCACGGTCGCGGGATGGAAGGTCCCTGCCCCCATCTCCATGTCGTAGGGCTGGAGGATGAGGCAGCCGCGCTCCGACCAGTAATGGTGAAGCGTGAGGATGAGGTCCTGGAAGCTCAAGGCCGGAGCGTCGGTCATGGGCGGGGCCATAGTCGTCCTGCTGGCAGCGGAGCAAGCGGCACCCTACATGCGCCCTGACTGACCTTTCGGAGAGTGACGAGTATGGCGTTCGGCTGGGTAGCAAAGGGATTGGCCGCGATCGGCCTGATGACGGCCGGGTCGGCGGCGCCCGCGCGCGCACCGGCGGCGCCCAAACCGGCGCTGTGGAAGGTCACCGATCGCGACACGACCATCTACCTGTTCGGGACGATCCATCTCTTGCCGCAGAATTTCCCGTGGCGGAGCGCCGCGCTCGAGCAGGCCAGCCGACAGAGCCAGCAGCTGGTGCTCGAGACGATCGTCGACGAGAAGAATCCCGCGAGCTTCCAGGCGGCCTTTGCCAAGATGGCATTGTCGCCCAACCTGCCCCCGGTGCTCGACCGGGTCAGCGCGGCCAAGCGGCCGGTCCTTGCCGCGGCGCTCGCCAAGGCGGGAGCGAACCCGGCGGCGGTGAGCCGGATGGAGACCTGGGCGGTGGCGATGATGCTGCTCGGCCCGCAGTTCAATTCGATCGGGCTGCGCCAGGAGGATGGCGTCGAGCAGGTGCTGAAGAACAGCTTCCTCGCGGCCGGCAAGCCAGTCGGGCAGCTCGAGACCAATGCCGAGCAGCTCGCCTTCTTCGATGTTCTTCCCGAAGCGGCGCAGCGGAGCCTGCTCGAAGGCGCGCTCGAGCGGCCCGACGAGGTGCGCAAGCAGTTCGACGCGATGCTCGCTGCCTGGGCGCGCGGCGACGTGACCGCAATTGCCCGGACCTTCAATGCCGAGATGAGCGAAAGCCCGGCACTCGCCGAGCAGTTGCTGAAGCGTCGCAATGCCAATTGGTCGAACTGGATCGAGCGGCGGATGGCGCAGCCCGGAACGGTGATGATTGCGGTTGGCGCGGGCCATCTCGCGGGGCCTAGCTCGGTCCAGACCATGCTTCAGAAGCGTGGCCTCAAAGTCACTCGGGTCCAGTGATTTCCTCACCATCATCAAAGCGTTGACAGGATTCGAGGCGCGGTGAAGACTTCCCCCCGGCAAGAGGCGGCTGGGGGGTCGCATGAGGAAGTGGTTGGGTCGGACGCGCGGCGTCCGCAGGTGCTTTTCCATCTTCGCCGGGCTCGCGCTTGCGGGCTCGGGCGGACCGGCCGGGGCCGCGGCAATGCCGGCCCCTGCAACCGGCGCAAGCCCTGCCCTGTGGGTGGTCAGCGACCAGGACACGATCATCTACCTGTTCGGGACGATCCACACGCATGACGGGCAGGCCAACTGGTTCGACCGGTCGGTCCGGCGGGCGTTCGAGGCGTCCGACACGCTGGTCCTGGAAACGATCGTGCCGGCCGCGCCCCCTGCCCCGAGCCCACCCTCGGCCGGGCTGACGGCGGCCAAGGCGACGATCGGCGCCGCGCGGTCGATCGGCATGCGGGTCGAGCTTGGCGCCGACCAGGTCCTGTCGCGGGCGGCCGCGGCGGCGCGAAAGCCGGTAATCGGGCTCGAGAGCTTCGCCCAGCAACTCGACATGTATCGTTCGCTCCCCTCGCCTGCTCGTCCCGCGGCGAGCGCCGGCGGCGCCGTGACGGTGCAGCCCGATCCGGCGCTGGCGCCGTTCCTCCGGACCATGGTCGACAGCTGGAACCGGGGCGACCCGAGCACCATCGCGGCGGTGGTGAGCGAAGTGCAGCGCCAGTCGCCCGAGGCCTACCAGCGCCTGTTCGTCGCCCGCAACGAAGCCTGGGCCGAGTGGATCAAGATGCGGCTCGAGCAGCCGGGGGTCGTCTTTGTCGCGGTCGGGACGGGCCATCTCGTCGGCAGCGACAGCGTTCAGGCCAAGCTGGCCGAGGCCGGGATCCGAAGCGGGCGGATCAATTAAGAACAGCGCTGGACAGATCCATCCAACTGTCATCGACGACTGACCTTTTGTCAGGGTCGCTTGACATCTCACCGACTCGAGCATAGTAAGGTGTCCATGACATTTGGTCATGCAAACACGACACCATCCGTTCAGCAGGGATCACGATGATTTTCTTCCGCTCGTCTCATTCCGCCACGGGCACCAGCCGTCCGCTCGCGACGATCCGCATGCTCGCCGTGACCGCCCTTGCCGCCTACCCGGCGGGCGCACTTCTGCGGGCGCTGGGACCGGACACGCTGGCAGTCGGGGTGGCGGAGTTCGGGCTGATCGTCCTCAGCCTCGTCGCTGCGGCGATGCTTGCCGGGACCCGGCTCAACCGCCTGACGGCCGAGGAGCGCGACCGCCTCGACGAGTATGAGCGCGGACTCCGCGCCGGGGCGCTGGAGAATGCCTACCAGATCTTCACGGCGCTGGCGCTGCTGGCGGTCATCTACATCGCCATCGCGAGCGACGCTGGCCTGTGGATCCCGACCGGCTACGAACAGTGGAACGGCCTCTTCTGGGGCGTCTTCCTTTGGGCGTCGGTGCTGCCGACGGCCGTGCTCGCCTTCCGCCTGCGCGACGACGAGGATTCGGCGGCGTGAACAATCGCCTGCGCGTCCTCCGGGCCGAGCGTGGCTGGAGCCAGGCCGAACTGGGCGGGCACCTCGGGGTCTCGCGCCAGGCGGTCAACGCGATCGAGACGGGCAAATATGACCCTAGCCTGCCGCTGGCCTTCAAGCTCGCCCGGCTGTTCGAGCGTTCAATCGAGGACATCTTCGATGACGAAGCATGAGCCGGACGCGGGGGACGCGAGCCGTTCGTCGGCTTCGGCGCGGCGCTTGCCGAAAATAAGGATTTTCACCCGAAATCACTGACTACCACCCGGTTTCAACAGGAGAGAATGAATGACTTCGAAGTTTCGTCCGCTGCTGCTCGCGGCATCCTTCCTGCTGGCGCCGCCGGCCCTTGCGCAGGCCGCTCCGGCGCCAGCCCCCGCCGCCGCGGCGCTGCCCGACACCGATCCGGCGCTGTGGGTCGTGAAGGACAAGGACACGACCATCTACCTGTTCGGCACCTTCCACGCGCTGGACGGCAAGACTGACTGGTTCAATGACGAGGTGAAGGCCGCGTTTGACCGGTCGAGCAAGGTCTATCTGGAGATCATCCAGCCGGAAAATCCGGCCGAAGTCGCGCCGCTGATGCAGAAATATGCGATGGCGACCGACGGCAAGACGCTGACTTCGCGCCTCAGCCCCAAGGGCCAGAAGGACCTCGCCGCCGCGCTTGCGGAATTCGGCGCGCCGCCGGCCGCCTTCGATCAGTTCAAGCCCTTCTTCGCCTCGATGATGCTGTCGGTGATGAGCGCGCAGAAGCTCGGCAAGACCGGCGAACAGGGCGCCGAGGCGATCATCACCAAGGCCGCGAAGGCGAGCAACAAACCGCTCGACCAGCTCGAGACGCTCGAATTCCAGATGGGTATCTTCGATGCGCTGCCCGAAGCCGAGCAGATCCGCCTGCTCGAATATACGGCGGCCAACATGAAGGACACGCCCGAGCTCTTCGCCAAGATGACCAAGCTGTGGAACGACGGCGACGCCGAAGGTTTCGCCAAGCTCATCAACGACATGCAGTCGCAGAGTCCGATGCTCTACGACGTGCTTCTGTCGAAGCGGAATGCCAATTGGTCGAAGTGGATCGAGAACCGCCTGAAGGAGCCGGGCACGGTGTTCGTGGCGGTCGGCGCGGGCCATCTCGCCGGCAAGGACAGCGTCCAGGACTATCTCGCCAAGGCCGGGATCAAGTCGAGCCGGGTGGCCTACTGAGCCCGAGGCGCTAAGGGCGTGGTCCGATGAGGATCATTGCCGGTAACTGGCGGGGCCGCCAACTGGTGGCCCCGCCTTCGCTCACCACCCGCCCGACCGCCGACCGGACCCGGGAGACCCTGTTCTCGATGCTGGTGAGCCGGCTCGGGAGCTTCGAGGACCTGCGCGTGGCGGACCTGTTCGCAGGCAGCGGAGCGCTGGCTTTCGAAGCGCTCTCCCGCGGCGCGGCGCAGGCCGTACTGGTCGAAACCGATTTGTCCGCGCGCAAGGCGATCGAGGCCAATGCCGCGAAGCTTGGAACGTCGGTCGAGCTCGTCAGCGGGTCGGCGCTGCGGCTGGCCAAGGCACGCCAGCCCTTCGACCTCATCTTCGCCGATCCGCCCTATGCGGCGGGATCGGGCAGTGCGGCGCGGCAGGCGGTCGAGGAAGCCGGCTGGCTCGCGCCCGGCGGCTGGATGGCGATCGAGACCGAACGCGGCGACCGCGTCGATCCCGGAAGCATGACCCTCGACGCCGAGCGCGACACCGGACGGGCGCGCATCACCCTCCTGCGCAACGCCTGAGCGCCGCGCTACTTCTTCGCGGGAAGTTTGGCAGCGGCGTCCTTGGCGGCAGCGGCACCGCCGGTGAATTCCTTCAGAAGCCGCGCACCGATGGCGGCCGCGGCCGCCTTGCCGGCCTTCTTGGCGCTGTCGGCGGACTTCACCGCGGACGGATTCCTGGCGCTGGCCTCGGCGACGACCGCGACGGCAGCCAGGGCCCCGGCAGCGAGCAATTCACCGACGAGCGGGTGATCGGCGAGCTTGGATAGGGTTTCGAGCGGGTGCTTCGCAGCGCCGCCCTTGCCGCCCTTCTGCTTCTTGGCCTTGGCCTTCTTGGGCTTGAGATCGTCGGGCTGATCGCCCTTTTTCGCCTTCTTGTCCTTGGCCACGCGCGTCCCCTTTGTCGTTACGGCAGACGACGCATATCGGCATCCGCATAGGGCACCGCAAGTTCGCAGGCGGTCGCGGCCTCCGAATCGAGCCAGCGCGGGATGTCGGCCAGGCGAAGCATGACCGGCATCGCCTTGGGATGGACCGCGCCGACGACCTGATTGGGTTCGCAGGTGAGGAAGGCCATGTAGCCGACCCCCGCCTCGCCCGGACGCCACAGTCCGGCGAAGGCGAACAACGGGTAGTGGTCCTCGTGGAGGCCGAACCACACCTTGCGCTTCGAACCCTTTTCGCCCTCCCACTCGCAGAAGCGCGAGACGGGGACGATGCAGCGGCGGTCGGGGCGGTTGAGCGCGCTCCGCCAGAAGGGGCTGGCAAGATTGCGGATGTTGGTGACGGGGCGGCCCTTTGCAGCCGCCGGTCCGGGGAAGCCCCATTCCATGAGGTCGAGCTTGAGCCCGCCCGTTTCGCCCCGGCGAAGGACGGGTGCGGGCTTGCCCGGATAGATTTCGTCGAATGGCGGCAGGTTGGTGGTTTCGCCCTCAAACGAGCCAAACAGCTTCTTCATTTCATCGACGGTCGCGGTCATCGAATAGAGATTGCACATGCTGAGCATTCACCTCGTCGGAGCCTGCGGCTCGCTTGGCCGTTAATGCCTTATCTGTCGCTTCACTGCTGACGTCATTGCTCGGCCGTTCAGGTTGGTAAGTCCAGACAGTGACACGCGAAACCGCAACGAACAGGAGAAGACGTGATGCGGAACATGATGCTGGCGCTTGCCGCCACCAGCCTTGCCGTCCCGGTTGCCATGGCCCCCCAGGCCGAGGCGAAGCAGCGCTATTATTCGGGCCGTACCTGGTATGACGGCCAGGGCCGCCTGCGCTGCAAGCGCAACAACGGCACGACCGGCCTGATCGTCGGCGCCGCCGGCGGCGCGCTGATCGGTCGTGCGATCGATACCCGCGGGTCGCGCGTGACCGGCACCATCGTCGGCGCCGCCGCCGGTGCGCTGATCGGCCGCGAAGTCGAGCGCAGCCGCAAGCGGTACGTCTGCCGCTAAGCACCCTGCTGGCCCAGCCAGCTTAGTGTATTGACACATTGATACACCTCCCTGTAGCTTTTGCGGCAACAGGGAGGTGTTTTCATGTACACGCAGAACGACCTCGACGAGGCGGTGGCCGCAGGTGCCATCACGCCCGAGTCGGCATCCGCCTTGCGCGCCTATGTCGCGAACCAGCGGCAGTCTCCCGGCGTCGACGAGGAGCATTTCCGGCTGATCACCGGCTTCAACGACATCTTCGTCTCGATCGCCGCCGCCATCCTGCTGTTCGCGGTGGGCTGGATCGGCCAGAGCATCGGTGCTGGTCTTGGCCTTCACGTGGACAATGACGGCCCCTCCCCGCTCGCGCCTGCCGCGGTGGCCGCGACGGCCTGGGGGCTTGCCCTCTTCTTCACCGCCCGGCGCCGGATGGCGCTGCCCTCGATCCTGCTGCTTCTCGCCTTCGTCGGCGGAGTGGTCGGCGCGGCCGGCTTCTCGCTGGTGCTGATGGTCGGCGAGACCAGCTTCGAGGGCCAGGGCTCCGAATGGGTCGCCGGGATGGTCGCCGCCGGTGCCGCCGCGCTCGGTGCGATCGGTGCATATGTGCACTGGAAGCGCTTCCGGGTTCCGATCACCGTCGCCGCGGGGGCCGCGTCGGTGGCGGGGATCGTCGTCGCGCTGATCGCCGCCGCGATCGGCAACGTCCCCAACCTTCGCGACATCGTCCTCGCGGTCGTGCTGGCGCTCGGCATCGGCGTGTTCCTGTTCGCGATGCGCTGGGACAGTTCGGATCCGGCCCGGGTGACCCGTCGCTCGGACGTCGCCTTCTGGCTTCATCTCCTCGCCGCGCCGATGATCGTGCATCCGGTCTTCACCCTGCTCGGCCTCAACGATGGCGACGCGACCGTCGGCGAAGGCCTCGCGATCATCGCCATCTATGTGCTGCTGGGGATCGCCGCGCTGGCGATCGACCGCCGCGCCCTGCTCGTCTCCGCGCTGGCCTATGTGCTCTATGCCATGAATCAGCTGTTCGAGACCTTCGGCGCGGTCGGGCTCAACATCGCGCTGACGGCGCTGGTGATCGGTTCGGCGCTGCTGCTCCTGTCGGCCTTCTGGCACCAGGCGCGGGCGGCGATCGTCGACAAGCTCCCGGACGGGCTGCGGAGCTATCTCCCCGCAACCGGCAAGGGGATCAGTCCTCTACCAGCTTGATCAGCCGCCGCTCGAGCGGGGCGAGCACGGGTCCAAGCTCGTGCCCCCGCCTGAGCACGGCGCCATGTTCCGACACCAAGGCCCACGCCCCTTGCTTCGAACGAAGCGAGGGGCGTTTTTCGATGCGGATTTCGGGCCGTTCGGCCGTGCGGCGAAAGGCCGCGAAGCTGGCGAGGTCGGGGGCGAATTGCATCGCATAATCGCGCCAGTGCCCGGCCGCGACCATCCGCCCGTAGAGGTCGAGGATCTTGAGCAGCTCCACCCGGTCGAAGGTAGCGACGGCTTTCCGGTCGACACGCCCCGGAAAGGGAGTGACGATGCTCACGCGGTCTTGCTCTCCGGCCGGGCGCGGCTGCGGGTCTTGAGCTGCTGGAGCTCGGCCCGGAGCGCGGCCAGTTCCTCTTCCATCGTGGCGAGGCGGGCGCGGACCGGGTCGACGTCCTCCCCGCAGGGCGTGCCGTAGGGGACGAAGCCGGGGCTGTAGTGGACGAGGTCGACCGGCACCGGTCGCGCGGGGCTGCCGACCACGGTGGTGTTGGGCAGCACGTCCTTGGTGACGACGCTGTTCGCGCCGACCCGGCCGCCGGCACCGACGGTGATCGGTCCCAGCACCTGCGCGCCCGAGCCGATCACGACATTGTCCTCGAGCGTTGGATGGCGCTTGCCGCCGATGCCGGTCGAGGGATTGGTCCCGCCCAGGGTCACATTCTGATAGATGGTGACATTGTCGCCGATCTGCGCGGTCTCGCCGATGACGGTGAAGCCATGGTCGATGAAGAAGTTTCGGCCGATCGTCGCACCCGGATGGATGTCGATGCCGGTCATGAACCGGCTCCAGTGATTGACGAAGCGCGCCAGCCAGTGGAGCTTCCCCTGCCACAGCCAGTGGGCGATGCGGTGGTAGAGCAGCGCCCACGCGCCGGGATAGAGGATCACGTCCCAGCGGCTTCGCGCCGCGGGATCGCGTTCCTTCACGCTGTCGAGATAGTCGAGCAGGGCCAAGCGCAAGCGGCGCGTCCTTAGATTAGCTGTTTGGCGTAAATGTATGTCTTCCCGGCGCGGTTGCAAAGGAGCGTGCATTACATGCCTCTTTCCGATCGCTTCATAACGGGGCATGGCGCGCGAGCTTAACAGGGGAGCCGACGTCATCTTCGCCGAGCTTGCGGCAGATCCTGCCATCCTCCTCCCCTTCATCCTGATCGGCTTCGCCGCGCAGCTGGTCGATGGCGCGCTGGGCATGGCCTATGGGACGATCAGCTCGACCCTGCTGGTTGGAACCGGCGTTCCGCCTGCGGTGGCCAGCGCCGGCGTCCATACCGCCGAGACCTTCACCACCGGCATCAGCGCGGTCAGCCATGTCGCGCACCGCAACGTCGACTGGCGGCTGTTCGTGCGGATCGTGGTGCCCGGGGTGATCGGCGGCGTCCTCGGCGCCTACGTGCTGAGCAACATTCATGCCGAGGCCGCGCGGCCGTTCGTCCTCTCCTATCTCATGCTGCTCGGCCTCTATCTCTTCTGGCGGGGCTGGACCCACCGGCACGTGGCGCGGACCCCGCGCGTGGTCGCGCCGCTCGGCCTCGTCGGCGGCTTCCTCGACGCGGCTGGCGGCGGCGGCTGGGGCCCGGTGGTGACCAGCAACCTGATGGTCCAGGGCGCCGAGCCGCGGACCACCATTGGGACGGTCAACACCGCCGAATTCTTCCTTACCCTGACCATCTCGGCGACCTTCCTGTGGACGCTCGGCTGGGAAGCCTTCACCACCACCATCGTCGGACTGCTGATCGGCGGCGTACTCGCGGCGCCGCTCGGCGCGGTGGTCGCCAAGCGGGTCGAGGCCGACAAGCTGCTGGTCATGGTCGGAGTCGTGCTGATCGCCACCAGCGGCTGGGGTTTGTGGCGCCTGCTGGCCTGACGAGTGGTCTTTCGAGGCCGTTGCGACTACATGGCGGCCCATGCATTTCCTCGACCAGGCCAAGATCTTCGTCCGTTCGGGCGCGGGCGGGCCGGGCGCCGTCAGTTTCCGGCGCGAAAAATATATCGAATATGGCGGTCCTGACGGCGGCAACGGCGGCAAGGGCGGCGACATCGTCTTCGAGGCCGTCCATGGCCTCAATACGCTGATCGATTTCCGCTACACGCAGCACTTCCGGGCGCCGCGCGGCAAGGGCGGCGCGGGATCGAACTGCTTTGGCGCCTATGGCGAGGACCTCGTCATCAAGGTCCCGGTAGGGACGCAGATCCTCGCCGACGACGAGGAAAGGACGTTGCTCGCCGACCTTACCCGCGAGGGTGAGCGGATCGTCTTCCTCCGCGGCGGCGACGGCGGCCGCGGCAATGCCAGCTACAAGACCTCGACCAACCGCGCTCCGCGCCAGCATCAGAAGGGCTGGCCGGGCGAGGAAATGTATGTCTGGCTGCGGCTGAAATTGCTCGCCGATGTCGGCCTCGTCGGGCTGCCGAACGCCGGCAAGTCGACCTTCATCAATGCCGTGACCAATGCCGATGCCAAGGTCGGCTCCTATGCCTTCACCACGCTCCGGCCGCAGCTTGGGGTGGTCAGCCATCGCGGGCGCGAATTCGTGGTCGCGGACATTCCGGGCCTGATCGAGGGCGCGGCGGACGGGGCGGGGATCGGCGACCGCTTCCTCGGCCATATCGAGCGGACCCGGGTTTTGCTGCACCTCGTCGACTGCAACGACGAGGATGTCGCCGAAAGCTACCGGATCGTCCGCGCCGAGCTCGACGCTTATGGCGCGGGGCTCGAGGACAAACCGGTGGTGCTGGCACTGAACAAGGTCGACACGATCGACGCCGAGCTGATCGAAGCGCTGTCGGCCGAGCTTGCCGAGGCAAGCGGCCTGCCCGTTCTGGCCTTGTCGGCGGCCGCCGAGCAGGGGCTGACCGAAGTGCTCGACGAACTCGCCGGGCGGCTAGACCCCGAGGAAGAGCCCGAGGAAGCGACCGAGGAAAACGGGCGCGCCTGGTCGCCGCTGTGAAGCTTGCCATTACCGGCGCGACGGGGTTCGTCGGAAGCCGGTTGCTGACGCTCGCGGTCGAGCAGGGCCACGAGGTGATGGCGCTGACCCGGCGCTCGCAGAACGAGCGGCATGGCGTCACCTGGGTCCAGGGGGCGCTCGACAACCGCCAGGCGCTGCAACGGCTGGCCGACCATGCCGATGCGGTGATCCACGTCGCGGGCGTGATCAACGCGCCCGATGCCGCGGGCTTCGAGGCGGGCAATGTCACCGGGACGCTGGCGGTGCTGGCCGCGGCGACGGCGACCGGCGTGCGGCGCTTCGTCCACGTCTCGAGCCTCGCCGCGCGCGAGCCCGGGCTGTCGCTCTACGGCGCGTCCAAGAAGCGCGCCGAGGAACTGGTCGAGCGCAGCGGGCTCGACTGGGCGATCGTCCGCCCGCCGGCGGTCTACGGACCGGGCGACCGCGAGACCTTGGAGCTGTTCAAGGCGGCCCGGCTGGGGCTGGTCCCGCTTCCGCCCCGGGGCAAGCTCAGCCTGATCCATGCCGACGACCTCTGCCGCCTACTGCTGGCACTGGCCGAGCCCGATTCTCCCAAACAGCGAATCTTCGAGGCCGACGACGGCCGCGCGGGCGGCTGGACCCACCGTGAGTTCGCGATCGCGCTGGCCGAAGCGCAGGACCGCCGGACCATGGCCCTGTCGATGCCGGCGGGGCTGATCCGGGCCGGCGCCCGGATCGACGGCTGGCTGCGCGGCCGGAAGGCCAAGCTGACCCCCGATCGCGCCGCTTATTTCTGCCATCCGGACTGGACGATCGACGCGGCGCTGCGCCCGCCGGAGACGCTGTGGCGCCCGGCCATCGCAACGAGCCAGGGACTGAGGGCGACCGCCGACTGGTATTGCCGGCAGGGCTGGCTCTAAGGGCTCAGCCCTTGGCCTTGTAGCCCGCCACCGCGCCCAGCAGGAACGCCGTCATCAGCGCGAGCGACACGCGTCCGCCGGGATCGGACCAGTGGAAATACGTCGGTCCCACAAGGAACAATGCGAGAAACAGCCCGGTCGCAAAATAGGCCATCAGGCCCCCCTTCCCCACTCGGCCAAATACGCCGCACATCCCGATTATGCCGGGGTAATGCTTGCTCAACCCTTACCCTTTGTCCATAGGCGCCCACACCACAGCGGAGGAACTTGGTGATGAAGGCGCGGGTCCTGGTAACGCTCAAGTCCGGCGTGCTCGATCCCCAGGGCAAGGCGATCCACCATGCCCTCGAGGGGCTGGGCTTCAACGGCGTGAACGACGTCCGCGCGGGCAAGCTGATCGAGCTCGATGTCGACGACCATGTCGATGACAGCGCGATCGAGGACATGTGCCGCAAGCTCCTCGCCAACACCGTGATCGAGAATTTCCGCATCGAGCGCGTGGGCGCATGAAGACCGCGGTCCTGGTCTTTCCCGGGTCCAACTGCGACCGCGACCTTGCCGTCGCGCTCGAGCAGCTGACGGGCACCAAGCCGGCGATGGTCTGGCACCGCGAGACGGCGCTGCCCGAGGGGCTCGACCTGATCGGCGTGCCGGGCGGCTTCTCCTATGGCGACTATCTGCGCTCGGGGGCGATGGCGGCACGGTCGCCGATCATGCAGGCGGTGGTCGAGGCCGCCGGCCGCGGCACGCCCGTGCTCGGCATCTGCAACGGCTTCCAGGTGCTGACCGAAGCCGGGCTGTTGCCGGGCGCGCTGATGCGCAACGCGGGTCTCACCTTCGTCTGCAAGGATGCCGACCTCGAGGTGGTGAACAACCAGACCATCTTCACCCGAGGTTATGACGCGGGCGAGAAGATCCGGATCCCGGTCGCCCACCATGACGGCAATTATCAGGCCGACGCCGAGACGCTGGCGCGGCTCGAGGGCGAAGGCCGGATTGCCTTTCGCTATGACTGCACGGTCAACGGCAGCGCCAACAACATCGCGGGCATCGTCAATGATGCGGGCAATGTCCTCGGCATGATGCCCCATCCCGAGCGCGCGGCCGAGCCGGCGCACGGCAATGAGGATGGCCGCAAACTGTTCGACAGCCTGCTCGGGGCGCTGGCTGCCGCCTAGCGGCGGCGATTGGTGACGTCGACGCAGCCCGTGGTCGCGGGCGGCAGGGCGCACAGCAACACGCGGTCTGGACCCGGCGATTCCAGCACCATCGTCCGCCGCTGGAGCGACATCGGATCGGTCAGGATGACGATGGTGGCGGCGTGGCCGGAGCTGCTCGCGGCGAGCAGCAGCAAGGTCAAGGCGGCAAGGCGCGGGCGCATGAACATCTCCCCTGTTCGGCCGGGCCATGGAAAGCATTTGGCCTTGAACGCCTGATGAACGGCTTGAGCCGACCCGCCAGGACGCCTAGCGGGGTGAGCGGGCGCCCGTAGCTCAGCTGGATAGAGCACGTGCCTTCTAAGCTCGTGGTCGCAGGTTCGAATCCTGCCGGGCGCGCCATTTTCCCTTTGCCGACATTCTTTGCTGGCTCGCTGGTCACGACAACTTTACGCTTCGCCGTCTAGGGTCGAGCCACTGGGGGTAGCGTGCGGCTTTCGACGATGTGGGGAATGGTCGCGGGCGAGTGGCTCGACGTGCGTTTTCGCGCCGGGCGCGAGCATCGCGTCGAGATCGTCGAGCGGCCCGGGCTAAGCCTGCCGCCGGCGCGGCTCGACGCGCTTCGTGCGGATTGCCGCACCGTCGTCCGCGCCTGCCTCAACGGTCGCGACCTCGATTACGGGCTGTTCGACGCGGATGGGGAAGCGTGGGACCGGACAGTCATCACCCTCGTCCGCCGCGCCGCCGACGGGACGCCGATCGCCTTCAACGCCATGCCCCTCCTCCCCGTTCGCCACGACGGCCAGGAGAGCGACCTCCTCCACCTCGGGCTGGTGATGGTCGATCCCGCCGAGCGCAGCGGCGGCCTGTCGTGGATCCTCTACGGCCTCACCTGCTTCGCTTTGTTCGTGCGCGGCGGCCTGCGGCCCCTGTGGGTGAGCAGCGTGACCCAGGTCCCGGCCGTGGTCGGGATGGTCGCGGAGACCTTCGACCAGGTCTATCCGGGGCAGGAGGGCACGGCGCCGACCTTCGTTCACCGCCATTTCGCCCACCAGCTGATGACCCGTCACCGCGCGACCTTCGGGGTCGGGCCCGACGCCGGCTTCGATGCCGAGCGGCAGGTCATCACCAACGCCTATACCGGTGGGTCGGACAATCTGAAGAAGAGCTTTGCGATCGCCGCCAAGCATCGTGACGCGCGCTACAACGACTTTTGCGCCGCCGAGCTCGACTATAGCCGCGGCGACGACGTGCTGCAGATCGGCCGGATCGACCTCGGCGCGGCCAAGCGCTTCCTGTCGCGCAGCGTCCCGCGCCACGCCCTGCCGCAGCTTGCGGTGCAGGGCGTCCTGCTCGGTGTGCAGGCGGTGGTCGCGCCGCTCCTGCAATGGCTCGATGCCGACCGCCCCCTTGGAAGATTGAGGCCTATCCGATGAGTGAATTCAGCTACGCCGAGATGACCACCCGCAATCGCGGGTTCGTCAGCGAGGAGGATCAGGAGCGGCTGCGACAGTCCTGCGTCTTCATTCCCGGCGTCGGCGGGATGGGAGGCGCGGCTTTCATGGCGCTGGTCCGGGCCGGGGTCGGCAATTTCGTCATCGCCGACCTCGACGAATTCGAAGTGTCGAACCTCAACCGGCAGTTGTTCGCGACGCTCGACAGTGTCGGCCAGCCCAAGGCCGCGGCGGCCAAGGCGGGAGCGCTGCGGATCAACCCCGAAGTGCAGATCGCGCTCCATGGAGGCGAATGGACGGGCGCGCTCGACACCATCCTGCCGCAGGTGAAGGTTGCGGTGAACGGGATGGACGATGCCGCGGCCGGCGTGCAGCTCTATCGCCGTGCCAAGGCGCATGGCGTGACGGTGATTGACGCTTACGCGTCGCCGCTGCCCTCGGTGACGGTGGTCCGGCCGTCGGACCCGCGGCTTGAAGAGCGGCTCGGCTATCCGACCTGCGGGGTCGAATGGACCGCCGTCACGCCCGAAATGCGGACCGAATGCCTGCAGCGCGAGATCACCTACGTCCTGACCCACAGCAGCTCGCACCGTTATGTCGACCTCGACGTCGCGGCCGAGGTGGCGGCGGGCAAACGATCGCGCTTCTCCTTCTCGACCATGGTGACGATGGCGGGCACGATGATGGCCGAGGAAGCGATCCGGATACTGCTCGGACGGCCCGGCGGGACCGACAATCGCGGCTATTTCTTCAATCCCCACAAGGTCCGGATCGAACGGCCGCTGGCCGCGCCGTTGGCGGCGGTCCGCGCCTTTGCCGTCCGCCGCTTCATGGCGCGGATGATGGGATGAGCCCGGCCAACCTGATGGTGACGGGGCTGACGCTCCTCGCCGTGCTACTGGCGCGGCGGGGCCTCAACGGGCTTGCCCGGCGCTCGGACGTCGCGCGGCGCCTCCGCACCCTCTACACGTTGCTTGCCATGCTGCTCGCGCTGCGGCTGCTTGCGGCGCTTGCGAGTGGGGCGCTGCTCGCGGCCGCGACGATGATCGTCGCCGCCTGGCTGCCCTTCGCCGGGCTTCGGCTGGTCGAGGAGCTGATCCGGCGCCACGCCCGAAAGCCCGTCAAGCTGCTCGCGCTCGGCGGGGCGATCGGCTTCACCCTGGTCGCGGTGAGCGTCGGCCTGCTGTGGAGCGCGGCCGCGATCGCCGCGCTGGCGGCCTTCCAACTGGCGATGCTGGTGGTGATGGCGGTGATGCTGTGGCGAAGCCGGGACGGGCTGAGCCTCGCCGACCGGCAATTTGCCGGGGCGATCCTAGCCGCTTTCCTCCTCGCCGTGCCGCTGGTGGTGACGGACTTCGAAGCGCTCTTCCCCGGCCTCGTCGTCCGCGGCGGCGCTTTTGCGATCCTCCTGCTCGTCCTCGCGACGGCATCGGCGACGCGGGAGGCTCGTGCGCTTCGCCGCTTCCTTGCCGACATCATGCTCCTGATCTTCGCCGGCGGGGTGGCCTGGGTTGCGGCATATCTCACCGGGGGTGTCGCCCCCCTTCCCCTCTCGGCCGTCGCCGCGGCCCTTGCCGGGCTGATCCTCCTGACCGAGCGGATCGATCGCGGGCCGGGCGAAACCCCCGATCTCGTCGCCAGCCTTGCCCGCGCCGACGGGGGGCAGCGCGAGGCGCTCCTTGCGGCGCATCCTTTGCTGGCGAGCGGGCGACTGCTCGGGCCGGCGGAGCTAGCTGACGTCCCGCCGGCCAGCGTCGCGGCACTGGTCACGCACCGAGTGGTGACACCCGAATGCGACGATCCCGAGGTCGCGGCTGCGGCGCGCGAGCTGCTGCTTGCCAACGGGGCGACGCACCTTCTCCGCCTCGAAGCCGAGCCACCATTGCTGCTGGCGGTCGCGGCGGGCGAGTTCGCCGGTCCCGCCCTCGACGATGAATTGCGGGTCGCCGCGCGCCTGCTGGAGACCTGCCGATGAGCCTCGACCTTCGCCGCGGTGACCGCGACGCCTTCTTCGAGACGCCCTTCCACTGCTATCGTCCCGAGGACGGCTATGTGTCGCCGCTAAAGGGCGACCTGTTCCGGATGCTCGATCCCGACAAGAACCCGTTGTGGTTGAGCGGCAATCCCTTCGCCTACTGGACGGCGCACCGGAACGGGCGCCCGGTCGGCCGGATCCTCGCGCATCTTCATCGACAATCAAACGCGCTTCACGGGACGGCCCGCGCCCAGTTCGGCTTCTTCGATTGCGCGGACGATGGTGACGCGGCGCGCCTGCTTCTCGGCGCGGCGGAGGACTTCGCGCGCGCGCAGGACCAGAAGGAGCTGGTCGGCAATTTCAATCTGACCGCGATGCAGCAATGCGGGGTGATGACCGGTGGCGACGCCCGCAGCGCCTTCACCGACATGGTGGTCAATCCTCCGCACGTGCCGCGGCTGCTCGAAGAAAATGGCTTTGCGCGCTTCTTTCCGATGCAGACCTTCGCGGTCGATCTGGCGACGGCGCGGCTACCCGACGCCGGTGCGCTCGAGCCGGACGACGAATGGAGCTTCGCCCCGATCGAGAAGGCGACCTTCGCCGCGCGGATGGAAGATGCGCGCGCTGTGCTCAACGACGGCTTTGCCCGCAATCCGATGTTCGTTCCGCTGACCACCGAGGAGTTTCGCTTCCAGGCCGGCGAGATGATGTCGATCCTCGATCCGCGGCTGTCCTCGGTCCTGCTTCATCACGGCCGACCGGTCGGGACGGTGATCTGCATTCCCGATCTGAACGGCTTCCTCCGTGCAAGCCGGTCGCGGATCGGGCTGCTGACGCCATGGCATTTCCTGCGCTATCGGCTGCGGCGGCGCCGGGCTGTGATCATCTTTTATTCGGTCGTGGCCGACGAGCAGGGCAAGGGGCTGATGGGCGCCCTTCTTCACCGCACACTGAAGGCATTGCGGGACGCGCGCTACGAGCAGCTCGGCATCACCTGGATCGCCGAGCAGAACGCCGCCAGCCTCCGGCAGATGGCGCGGATCGGGGCGCAGCCGCTCCACCAGCTGCACCTGTTCCGGAAGGAGGTGGCATGAGCCTGAATCGCGAGGCCCTGGTCGCGGCGGCGATGCTCGCGCCAAGTGTCCACAATGTGCAGCCGGCGCGGTGGCGATTGGTCGGCGAGGACGGCCTTGCCCTGTTCGAGGACGAGGCGGTTCGGCTGACGGTGGGCGATCCCACCGGGCATGATGCCGCCATCAGCCTGGGTGCGGCGTCGGAAGGCATGCGGCTGGCCGCGGGCGCGGCGGGACTGCGGGTCGAGGAGGCCGCGCTGCCGGAGCCCGAACCCGGGCTTCGGCCGGTCGCGGCCTGGCGGCTCGTCGGCGATCGGAGCGTTGCGGCCGATCCACACGCCGCGCTCATCGATGCGCGGCGGTCGTGGCGCGGCGCCTTCGAGGAAGCGAGTGCAGAGGACCGTGCGGCCGCAGCGGCGCTCGCCGCCGAGGACGTGGCGGTGATCGCCGATCCAGATGGTCTTCGCCAGGCGGCCCAGCTAGCCGACGACGCGAGCTTCCAGTTCATGCGCCGACGCGATTTCCGCGGCGAATTGCTGTCGTGGATGCGCCTGTCGCGCCGGCACGCACGGTGGGACCGCGATGGGCTGAACGCCGAAGCGATGGCGATGGGCCGGGTCGAGGCGATCGGCGCCGGGCTGGTGCTGGGTCCATTGTTCGGGCTGCTCGACCGCATTGGCCTCGCCGAGCCGGTCCTTCGCGAGCGCGCCAAGACGCGAGGCGCGGCTGGGCTCCTTCTTTTCCACCGGCCGATCGGGGAGGATCCGTTCGTCAGCGGCGCTGCCTTCTATCGCTGTTGGCTGCGGATCGAGGCGGCGGGTTTCGGGGCCGCCGTCATTGCGGCGCTTGCGGATCATCGCCCGTCGGCCGAGCGGCTTGCGGCGATGGCCGGGATCGGCCCTGACCGCCGGCTGGTTAGCACGTTCCGGATCGGTCGCCGGCCCGCCGGGGCACAGGCACCAAGGGCGCGGCGGTCAATCGCCGAAGTGATGGTCTAGAGCGTCTTGAGAAAGGCGATAAGCGCGGCCTTGTCCGCGGTATCGAGGGCCTCGCCGTACCGGTGCCCGTCATTGCCCCGGCCGGGCTTGCGCGTGTCGAGCCAGACCGGCGTGCTGAAGGGCCGGTAGCCCGGAAGATAGCGCCCGTTGGGTCCGAGCCGGAGCCCGACCCGATCCATGTCGAGCGCATGGCCGCCGACGAGGAAGCCGGCCGGGCGCTCGGATGGGGAGAGCAACGCCGCCAGCGTCGGGACCGAGCCATTGTGGAGATAGGGCGCCGACGCCCAGATGCCGGCGAGCGGAGGCGCGACATAGCCGCCGCCGCGCGCCACGGCGATGCGATCGCGGTAAAGGCTCTTGCCGACGGCGGCGACCAGCGCGTCATCGAATACCTCTGCGCGCAGGCGATCGGTCCCGACCTCGCCGATCCAGTTGGGGTAGAGGAGCAGGCGTCGCGTGGGGCCGCTCGAATAATATCCGTGGCAGGAAGCGCAGGCCCCCGCATAGACGGCGGCGCCGCGCTCCGCTTGCCGGGCGTCGACCGGACCGGGAAAAGGCTGCGGGCGGTAGCGCGTCAGGAAGGCCGCGATGTCGGTCGCATCGTCGAGGCTGCGGACCGCCCGGTCCGGGTGGACGCCCATGCTGGGCACGGTGAAGAAAGTGGTGATGGCGGCGCGGGCGCGAAGGTCTTGCGGGCTTAGCCTTGTCGGCGCGACCGGTGCCGAGCGGGGCTGGCCGGGAACCGCATAGCTGCCGTCGGCGAGCAGGCTGGTCTTGGCCATGCGGTCGCCGAGGTCCGGCACGGAGACGATGCCCGAATCCTCGGCCCCGCCGCCGAGCAGCGGCGCGCCGATCGCCGCCTTGAGCGCCGCGACGCCGTTGGTGCTTCCGGGCGATCCATTGGGAAAGGGCATCGGCCGATCCTTGCCAGCCAGTTCGGCCAGCCGCTTGCGCGCGAGCGGAAGGACCAGCCAGCGCAGGCTTTGCCGTTCGCGCCAGCCCATTTCAGGGAAAAGCGTCGCAGCCATGGGAAGGAGACGGTCGTCGTCGATCGTCGCCCGAAGCGCCCGGAAGACGGTCACCGTATAGGCTTCGAGGTCGAGGCTGGTGTTGGGCGTGCCGAGCATCGCGCGGCGGGGGTCGGGCTGGCCGTCGGCCTTGTAGGTGACGCCGGCGTGGCAGGCGGCACAGCCGAGGTTCGCCACCCGCACCACCGAGCCACCGACCGGCGCGAGGTCGCCTGCGGTGAAGCCCAGGGGCAGGTCGCCGCCTCGAGGCCCGAGGCCAGGCGGCCGGTTCGCCACGGTGGCATGCGGCAGGAAGCCGAAGCCCGACAGGATTGAGTCGAGGGTCGCGCGGCTTGCCGGGAGGCGAGGATCGCGGATTCGCGCATCAAGCACCAGCGCGGCCCCGACCAGGCGCCAGGGAATGGCGTGAGTCGCGAGCGCATCACTGCTGAGCCCGCCGAAGTCTCCGCCTTCGAAAGCCGCTGCGCCGCGCTGGACCGCTGTCGCCTCCGCCGGCACCGACGGCCGCGTGAGCGCCTCGGCCTCGTTCCTGGAAAGACCCCAGCCCAGTCCGCCGATGACGACGAGCGCGCCCAGCGGCAGAGCCCAATATGCAGTTTTCACCGTCGGCCCTCCCCTACGTCGCAAGTAGGTGGCAGCTTCGACTTCCTCGCGAAAGGGACTGTCCGAGCGATCAATGCCGAAGCGCGCCACACACTCCCGCCACGCCATTGATAAGGATGAGTCATCGCGTTGTGATGTTGTGTAGCCGACACATCCACGGAAAGTATTGTGTAGCGAAGTTGGACAATTAACCTTTAAAATACTTCTTGCTCTAAATTAAGGCTGGTTTAACTTCGCCTCACTTGCCGCCGCGACTCGCTCGCGGCTGCAACAAGGGGAATTAAATCAATGCAGTCCCGCGTAAGCGCCGCGTTCGCCGCGGCCGTGTGCCTGTGCGTCGCGTCTCCGGCCGTTGCCGGCGATCTCGTCTATCAGCCCGTCAATCCGACGTTCGGCGGCAATCCGTTCAATTCCCAGCACCTGCTCGGAATTGCCAATGCCCAGAACAAGACCAAGGATCCGAACGCACCCGTTGCGGGCAGCGAGGCGGACATCTTCGCCCGCCAGCTCCAGTCGCGACTCCTGTCGGCGCTTTCGTCGCAGATCGTCGATGCCATTTTCGGCGAGAATCCGCAGGAGCGGGGGACGATCAAGTTCGGTGATCAGACGATCGACTTCGTTCGCGGGCTCGACTCGGTCACGCTGACCATCACCAGCGGGAGCGAAGTCACGACCATCGTCGTCCCGACCTTCGTCACGGTGCCCTGACCATGCGCTCGGTCGCTGCCCTTATTCCGGTCGCCCTCGCCTTGTCGGCCTGCCAGTCGGTCACGACCAGTGGTCGTGACATGATCCCGGAGACAACCTCGCTCGCCTTCTTCCCGGCGCGCACCCAGACCCAGGTGCTGCTCCAGAATCTGCCGGCACCGCAGCGTCAGGTTGCCATTGCGGTCTATGGCTTCACCGATCAAACCGGGCAGTTCAAGGATGTGGAGACGGGACAAACCCTGTCTCGCGCGGTCACCCAGGGCGGTGGCTCGATCCTCGTCAAGGCGCTTCAGGACGCCGGCAATCGCCAATGGTTCACGATCGTCGAGCGGGAATCGCTGCGCAATCTGCTGAACGAGCGGCAGATCATTCGCGAGATGCGCGAGCGCTATCTCGGTGAGAAGGACGTCAACGCACAGGCGCTTCCGGCAATGCTGTTCGCGGGCGTGCTGCTCGAGGGCGGGATCATCGGCTATGACACCAATACGGTGACTGGCGGCGCGGGCGCGGCCTTCCTCGGGATCGGGGGACGGACCGAGTATCGGCAGGATACGGTGACGGTCTATCTGCGGGCCGTCTCGGTCCGCACCGGCGAAGTCCTGACTACGGTGACCGCCTCCAAGACGATCGCCTCCAAGGCGATCGGAGCAAGTGCCTTCAAGTTCGTGGCCTTCAAGGAACTGCTCGAGGCCGAGGCTGGCTTCACGACCAATGAGCCCGATCATCTCGCACTTCAGCAAGCGATCGAGAAAGCGGTTTACGCGCTGGTACTCGAAGGCGCCGATCTGCGACTGTGGGGCTTCGCCGACGGTGCGGCGGGCGCCAAGCTGGTCGACCAATATCGTGCGGAGAGGAACGGGATCATCAGCCCCGTGCAGGCCCGCGAGGCAATGGAGCGCGCTCGTCGCGCCCCGCCGATGACAATCAAGCCGCGCGAAAGCGCAGCGAAGAAGGGGCATAGCCAAGGCGCTGTCGACTGACGGCCCCGAGGCCAGTGGCAAGCGGCCTCGGCCGCTTCAAGGTATGGCCGGGTGCCTGGTGCCCGGACAGGTGACGAAAGCCAGGGGATCGCGCGGCAGTTGCAGCTGGCGCCTGATCCGAATGCAAGGCGCGCGCCGGAGTTGCAGCTCCGACGCGCGCGACAAGGACGGTGAGTACCTGACCATGTCACCCCCGCGAGGGGGCGGCCTGGTTATCATCCCACGAAGAAGGATTGACAACCATGCAACGTTTCATTCTCGCAACTGTATCCGCATTGGCGCTAACGACTGCCACAGCGGCGTTCGCATCCCCGTCGGGCAACAGCTCGTCGGTCAATCAGGCCGGCAACCTGAATGCCGCCACGGTCAGCCAGCTTGGCGACAAGGGCGAGTCCGTCATCAGCCAGTCGGGCAACAAGAACACTTCGACCGTCAATCAGAACGGGACCCGCGCCGGCGGCCGCTCGACGATCGATCAGCAGGGTAGCGAAAACAACGCCACCGTGACCCAGGCCGACGACGGCAACATGTTCGGCGCTCCGCCGGCCGCTGTTTCGACCGTTCTCCAAAAGGGTAACAAGAACAGCGCGACCGTCAGCCAGGTCTCGGCGACGGCGATCATCCAGAGCAACTCGAACGTGAGCCAGGGTGGCGACCTCAACACCGCCACCGTGGACCAGCGCGACGACTGGCAGCGCAGCACCATCGACCAGAGCGGGTCGAACAACGTCGCGACCGTGCGTCAGGGCGAGACGCCTAGCAGCGGTAGCGATGACGACAGCTACGGCAACACCTCGAGCCTCGTCCAGGCCGGCAACGCGAACATGGCGACGATCGATCAGAAGTCGGTCAGCAACACCAGCAACGGCTACCAGGGCGGCGATGGCAACACCATGACGGTGATGCAGCGCGGCTCCTCGTCCAACTATTCGGGCGTCGTCCAGACCGGCAGCAATGGCGCCGCCCTTGTCGACCAGAATGGCAGCTTCAACGACTCGAATATCACCCAGTCGGGCGCCACCGATTATGCGTCGGTGAGCCAGAGCGGAGGCCGGAACCGGTCGAGCGTTGATCAGCGCGCCACGAACAACGATGCCGTGATCAATCAGTCGGGCAACCAGAATGCGTCCACCGTCCTCCAGACGGCCGCCAACAACGCCGCACGAGTGACCCAGACCGGCACCTCGAATAGCTCGTCGGTCAACCAGAATGCGGGCGTTGGCCCGGCCGGCTACACCAGCTACGAGCTGGGCGAGACGGTCCTCAACGATCCGAACTATTCGGGGTATGCAGTGGTCCAGCAGACTGGCAACACGCTCGCCTCGCAGGTCGACCAGACCGGCGCGTCGAACTTTGCCTATGTCCAGCAGGCCGGCACTGACAATGGCTCGGTCGTCAACCAGAGCGGCACCTACACGGTTGCCTTCGTCGAGCAGGCCGGAAGCGGCAACCGTTCAACGTGGAATCAGGTTGGCACCGCGGCCAATGCCGGCCAGACGTCGGAAATCCCGCAGCCGGGCGGCAACCAGATTGCGCTAGCCAAGGGCGTTCACCAGACCGGCAATCGCAACACGTCGAATGCCTATCAGGCTGGCGCCAACAATACGCTTGACGTGCGCCAGAGCGGCAATGACGGCCTGTCGGACATCATCCAGACCGGCAATGCCAACATGGCGTCGCTGACCCAGGGCGGCGATGCGAACGTCTCGACGATCCTCCAGGGCGGAAGCAACAACATGGCAACTGTCAGCCAGGGCGGCAGCGGCAATAATTCCTATGTGACCCAGGGCGGCAACGGCAACACTGCCAGCGTCAACCAAGGCTCGTAAGAGGATGGGCCGGCCCCGCGCGTCGCGTGCGGGGCCGGTTTCCCTTTCAGGAGGAGGAAGGCCGTGAGCATCAGCGTCCGTCGCGGAGTGTCCGTGAGATGGCTCGTCACGCTGCTCGGATTGGCGCTGGCGGGTACGAGCATGCCCGCTGCGGCGGATACCAGCAGCAGCCCGCCCGGCGCCCCCTGCCTCAAGAATAACGGCAATCCCTGCAAGGGGAACAACGGCAATCTGGGCGCGCAGGGCAATGCCGGCGGGCGGACCAAAATCGATCGCAAGCCCCCACCGATCGACCTCGCCATGCCGGTGGTGGAAGGCCGCAGCGCCTTCATTGAGCAGATCGGCAATGGGTCCCGGGCGGCGATCGTGCAGACGGCTCCCAATGCCTATGCCAAGGTCGTCCAGAATGGCGGACCCGGCAATGAGGCCGATATTGCCCAGCGCGGCACGGGCTCGGCCTATGCCTCGGTGACGCAAAGCGGCTCGACCCAGTTCCTCCGCGCCGAGCAGGATGGCAACGGCCAGAATGCGCTCTGGACGACGCAGCAAGGTGCCAGCAACTGGCTATGGAGCCGGCAGCAGAGCGATGGCGGCCCCTTCAACGGCGCGCAGCTTTCGCAATCGGGCAATTTCAACGACATGTCGCTCAACCAGAATGGCAGCGACAATCGCGCCGTGCTGACGCAAAGTGGCGACGGCAATGGCATGACTGCAGTCCAGAATGGCAACGGCAACCGCCTGGCCTGGACCCAGACCGGGACCGGACTCAGCGACCTGCAGATTGTGCAGAATGGTGGGGCGCAGCCAGGCGGCCAGTTGCTGGTGACGCAAACCAACCGGTAGCGACAGAGCCGACGAGGAGATGGCGATGACGTTGATCACGACAGGCCTGTCGGTAGTGGCCATGGCGATGGCGGCGCCGAACCCCAGCATCGTCGATGTCGGCCAGATACCGGCCGAGAGCGCGCGGACGGAAACGGGCGCGATCATGCTGATCCCGCCGCGCCTTCCCGATAGCGAGCAACTGACCGACGCCGCCGACAAGGCGCTTGTCGCACCCCCCGCCGGCGCCCGCGAGGAAGCTCGCCGAACGTCGCAGCAAGTGTCCGACGGCAAGCGCAGCGCGGAAAGCGGCCCGTCGCTCAGTCGCCGCGAGCAGTCACGGCCCGGCGCCAAGGAGGTGCTGATTGGCTCCGACCGGTGCGACCCCGGCGCGCGCAGCAAGGATCGCAGCGCTGCATGCGCCAGGGTGATCGAGGCGCGTTCGGGCGAGTTCGAACGAGCCCCGCCGACGCTTTCGCCAGAGCAGCGTCTGCTGCTCGAGCAGCGTGCGCTTCCCGCCGACGGCTACCAGGGGTCGGCAAAGCGCTTGGCCAACAATCCTTCGGCCGATCTCTCGCTCGAGGATCAGGCGGTGGCCTCGGTCGCCTTGAACCGCACCCCTCCGGCAGTGCCGCGCAAGGAGGAGGAACAGAAAGCGCCAATCAGTCCCGAGCAGGCGGCGGTGATCGTCGGCGCCATCACCAGCCAGCCGCCGCGTTGAGAGGTATCTGCCATGTTTCCGAGCCTCCTGGTCGCCGCCGCCGCGATGGCGCTCATGACTGAAGGGCGCGATCCCATCAGCCTGTCGGCGCACCGGAACGGTCCGGTGGTGCAGCTGCAAGTGATCGGCGACAGCGACGTCGTGACGAGCGCAAGCTACGAACTGGTGGCGATCTCCGGGTCAGGCAATCGTTCGGTCCAGAGCGGCCGCGTTAGGCTTTCGCCCGACAAGAGGGTGGTGCTGGTTTCGCTCGGCCTCGGCAATGCGGGCCGGGACTGGTCGGCCGAACTGAAAGTCGACACCCCGCAAGGTCGATACGAGCGCAAGCTTAGCGGCGAATAGATCGGCGTTCGCGCTTGCAGGCGCGGCAAGGGCGGCGCAGCATCGGCTTCATGCAGACCCGTCTCGCTTGCGCGTTCGTCCTTGCCCTCTCCTTCGCTGATCCCGGCAGCGCCGCCGAAGCGCGTCACGAGGTGACGATCGCCCGGGACGACTGGGGCATCGCGCACGTCCATGGGCGGACCGATGCCGATGCCGTCTTCGGGATGATCTATGCGCAGGCCGAGGACGATTTCCCGCGGATCGAGGCCAATTACCTGACGGCGCTCGGGCGGGCTGCCGAAGCCGAGGGCGAGCGGGCGCTGTGGTCTGACCTGCGCACCCGCCTCTATGTCAGCGAGCCCGAACTGAAGGCACATTTTGCCGCGAGCCCGGCCTGGCTGAAAAGGTTGATGAATGCGTGGGCAGCGGGACTGAACGCCTATCTTACCGATCACCAGAACGTCCGGCCCAGGGTATTGACCCGCTTCGAGCCGTGGATGGCGCTGAGCTTCACCGAAGGCAGCATCGGCGGCGACATCGAGCGCATCGACCTCAAGCAGCTGGCCGCCTTCTACGGGGATGCGAAGGTCGCGGCGGCGCCCTTCGATGGCGAACCGCGCGGCTCCAACGGCATCGCCATCGCGCCGAAGCTGACCGAGGGCGGCCATGCCCTGCTGCTGATCAATCCTCACACCAGCTATTTCTTCCGGTCCGAGCAGCAGGTGACGAGCGACGAAGGGCTGAACGCCTATGGGGCCGCGACCTGGGGGCAATTCTTCATCTACCAGGGCTTCAACCCCGCGGTCGGCTGGATGCACACGTCGAGCGGTGTGGACAGCGTCGACGAGTTCGCGGTGGAGGTCGGAAGCACGCCGACCCGGCGTTTCTATCGCTTCGGCAGCGAACGCCGGCCGCTGAAGGAACGCGAAGTGGTGCTGAAGGTGCGCCAGCCGGACGGGAAGATGCAGAGCCGGACCTTCGTTACTTATGCCACGCATCGCGGACCGATCGTGCGCGCCGAAGGCAGCCGCTGGATCAGCTTCGCGATGATGGACCGGCCGGTCGCCGCGCTCCAGCAAAGCTATCTCCGGACCAAGGCGACGGACCTCTCCTCGTTCCTGAAAGTCTCTGCGCTTGCCGCCAACAGCTCGAACAATACGCTGGTCGCGACCCGCGGCGGCGAGATCGCCTATCTGCACCCGCAGTTCGTGCCCCGGCGCGACGACCGCTTCGATTATCGCGGCGTGGTCGACGGCAGCGATCCCCGCACCGACTGGCGCGGGGTCCATGCGGTCGGCGACCTTCCCAACGCGATCCGGCCCGCGACTGGCTGGGTCCAGAACAGCAATGCCTGGCCCTATCGCGCGGCGGGAACGAGCAGCCCCGATCCGGCGCGTTTCCCCCGCTACATGGACATGTTCGGCGAGAATTATCGCGGGCTGCATGCGCAGCAGCTGCTCGAGGGAAAGACAGGCTGGTCGATAGAGAAGCTTCGCGCCGCGGCCTACGACAGCTACCAGCCGGGATTTGCGGAGCTGGTGCCGTTGCTGGTCCAAGCCTTTGACCGGCTGCCGGCCAATGACCCCCGGCGCAGCGCGCTGGCGGGCCCGGTCGATGCGCTGCGTGGTTGGGACTATCGCTGGAGCGCGGCGAGCATTCCCCAGTCGCTGGCCATGGCGTGGGGCGAAGCGCTGCCCAAGCGCCTGTCGAACATCCCCAATGAGGCGCGCAACCGGAGCATCGCACGGCTTGCTGGTGGCACCAGCGAGGCGGACAAGCTGGCGGCGCTGAGCGAGGCGGTGGCAATGCTCGAACGGGACTTCGGGCGGTGGCAGGTGCGGTGGGGGGAGATCAATCGCTTCCAGCGCCTCGACGGGGTGATCGACCAACGCTTCAGCGACAGCGCGCCGAGCCTACCCATTCCGTTCGCGTCGGGCATCTGGGGTTCGCTCGCGTCCGTCGGCTCGGGTCCCAAGGCGGGCACCAGGAAATGGTATGGGACGAGCGGCAACAGCTTCGTCGCGGTGGTAGAATTCGGACCGCGGGTGAAGGCCGTCGCGATCAGCGCCGGCGGCGAGAGCGGCGACCCCGCCTCACCCCACTTTAACGACCAGGCCGAGCGGTTCGTTGGCGGGCAGTTGCGGCCGGTCTATTTCTATCCCGACGAGCTCAAGGGCCACGTCCGCCGGAGCTACCGGCCGGGAGATTGATCAGTCGGCGACGGGCTTGCCGTCCTTGAGCACCATCCGCACGCGGCGGACGGCCGCAATGTCGCGCGTCGGATCGCCCTCCACCGCCACGAGGTCGGCCCGAAGACCGGGCCGGATCGAGCCGCGGTCGGCGAGCCCGAAGGAGCGGGCGTTGCCCGAGGTCGCGGCGGTGAGGACGGCCAGCGGAGTCATGCCGCCCGCGACCATCAATTCCATTTCGCGGGCATTCTCGCCATGCGCGAAGACGCCCGAGTCGCCGCCGACGCAGATTGCGACGCCCGAGCGGACCGCGCGGGCGAAGGCCTCCCGGCTTTCGCGCACGCCCGCCGGGGCCGGCTCCTGCCCGTTCCACCCGGCGTAGCGCGCGACGGCGTCGGCCGCGGCGAGGGTCGGGCAGAGGGTCATTCCACGCGCCTTCATGGCGGCGAAGACTTCGGCCGTGCCGCCATAGCCATGCTCGATCGTGTCGGCCCCGGCCGCGATCGCGCGGCGCATGCCCTCGGGCGTCGAGGTATGGATGGCGACGCTCCGCCCCGCATCGTGCGCGGCGTCGACCGCGGCCTTGAGTTCGGCGAGGCTGAAGGTCGGGCGGCTTTCCTCCCCCGCGCGCCAGCGATAGTCGCCGTAGAGCTTCACCACGTCGGCTCCGCCCGCGATCTGGTTGCGGACCGCGCGGACGACCTCGTCGACGCCACTGGCTTCCTCGGCGCCCTGCGGGATCGGGACGCCGGGTTCGAATCCCTTGGGCCCATAGGCGCCGCGCGCGACGATGGCCTTGGTGGCGACGAGAAGATGCGGGCCGGGGACGATGCCCTGGTCGATCGCCTGGCGGAGGCCGACGTCGGCGAAGCCAGCGCCTTCGGTGCCGAGGTCGCGCAAGGTGGTGAAGCCCGCCCGAAGCGTCGCCCGGGCATTCATGACGGCGCGGGCGGTGCGCAGCGCGAGCGGCTCGTTCAGGACCTGCGCATCCCACTTCGCTTCATTGTACGGATGAAGGAAAAGGTGGCCGTGGCCCTCGATCATGCCCGGCATGAGCGTGGTTCCGGGAAGCGGCATGACCCGCGCGCCGGCCGGTGCGGCCAGGGCAGGACCGACTGCCTCGATGCGCCCGTCCCGGACAAGCACCTGCCAGCCCTCGTGCGCGGCGCCGCTTCCATCGAATAACCGGTCAGGCTTGAGGAGCAGGATGCCCGTCGCGGGTGCGCTCGCCTGCACGGCGGCGGTCAGGAGCAGGAATGGGAGCAGGGGCATGGCGGGATCCTCCGCTCACAGCCAAGCCGATTGCAGACCCGACCACAAGATGGCGGGCTAGCGGGCGAAGCGAAGTCCCAGCCAGAAGGTGCGCGGGGTTGCCCGCTCGGTGGTGCCGTCGGCGGTCCGCCCGGCCACGACCAAGGCATCGGCGAGATTCTCGGCACGGCCGACAAACCTCAGGCCCGGCAGGATCGGCCAGCTGGCAAAGGCATCAAGGGTGGTCGCCGACGGCAGCAGGATGCGGTTGAGGTCATCCTCATATTGCGCGCCGATATGGCGAAGCTGGAGGCCAAAGCTCCTGCCGCCGTCCGTATAGCCGACATCGGCCGAAGCGCCGAGCTTCGGCGTCTGCGCGGGCCGCAGGCCGTCAAGCGGTGCGGCCGCACCGGCAGCGCGCACCCAGGCGCGGGTGAGGCTGAACTCGCCCCCGACCGACCACGGACCGCGACGCAGATCCGCACGGCCCTCCAGTCCCCTGACCGAGATCGCCTCCAGATTCTGGCGCTGGCGATAGGAGCCCCCCGCCCCGACAAAGCCCACTCCCGGGAAGGTTCCGGGGCCAGTGGCGAGCGTGACGTTGGCGATCGGATCACGAAGGCGATTGCCGAAGGCGGTCAGCGACCAGCGGAGAGCGCCATGGCTTCCCTCCAGCCCCGCTTCGAGTCCGCGCAGGCGCTCGGGTTCGAGCAGCGGATTGGCCGCGGTCGCATCGGGGCCGGCGCGGAACGGCCGGAACAGCTCGTTGAGGGTCGGCAGGCGCCAGCCGAGATAGGCCGCCGAGCGAAGTCGAAGCCCGCCGCCGAGGCCGATGCCGCCCGCAAGCCGCGCGGTCGGAAGCCAGCCCGAACGGCTGTCATAATCCTGGTCGATGGTGAGCGCCCCGGTCGAGAGCAGCCGTTCCTCGAGGAAGCCGTCGGCGATTCGCCAGCGGTCGATCCGGGCGGTGGCGCTAAGCGTCAGGGGACCGCGCTCGATCGTGGCTTCGGCAAAGGCACCGGCGTGCGAGGATGCACCGCCCGAGCGCCGGTCGCGGGTGGCGAGACCGGCGCTGAAGCTGCCAAGCTCGTCGGACCGGCCGCGCATCCGCCGGCCATCCGTGCCGAGCCGGACTTCGATCCCTTCCCCGACCGGCGGGCGAAGCTCGGCGCTCCAGCCGATCGCGCGGCCCGGCACATGATATTGGAGCGAGGAGCGGGTCGCGAGCGTCCGGCCGGCCGAGACCGAGGCAGCACTCGCCTCGAACCGGCGGCGCTGCCCATAGAGCAAGGCCGACCAGGCCCAACGACCGTTTCCGACGAGCCGCGCCGAGGCATCTTCGCCGGCACTGCGATTGGCCGTGAAGGCGAGCCCGCGCTCGCGGCGGTCGACGAAGGTCGAGAGGTTTGCCTGAAGCTCGATGTCCGGTGCTAGCGGGGTCGACCAACGCAGGCGCGCACCGCCATTGCTGTAGGGTGACGCGCGGTCGGCGGGCCCGCGGGTCGCCGCCGTGACCGGCACGAAACCGTCACCGGCCGAGGCCCAGGCCGACAGTCCGACATGACCGGTCCCAGCCGTGGTTCCGCCATAGAAGGAGAGCGCGCGCGCATTGCGGCTTCCCGCCTCGAGCGAGGCGGCAATTCCCTCGTCCTCACGACTCACCATGCTGATCGTCCCGGCGAGCGCGCCCGGGCCGTCGGCGACGCTGCCTCCGCCGCGGATGACGCGAACCGAGGCCAGGGAAGCGGGGTCGTAGGCGGGCCAGTTGATCCACCCGCCAAAGGGGTCGCTCTGCGGGACTCCGTCGAGGATCAAGAGTGCCCGGCTGGCCGCATTGCCGCCGAGCGCACGCAGGGTGACGCCCTGACTGGTCGGCTGCCCGCTGCGCGCGTCGGAACGGCGGAAGAGCTGGAGGCCGGCCACGCCCTTCAGCGCCTGGTCGAGGCTCGTGCTTCCCTGGCGGTCGAGCTCACGGCGGCTGATGAGGGTGACGTCGAGCAGCCGTTCGGCCGCAGGGGCCGGAAGCGCCTTGGCGGTAATCACGATCTGCGGCGCGGCGTCCACGGCTTGCATGGCGGGGCCGTAGGGCTCCTGTCCGGCCCTCACAACCGGCAAGCGATGCCACTGGACCAAATGCCTGATTGACGGTAGCAAGTGTGAAGCCGCGTTGACACGGAGCATCATGGGCGCCTTTCCCTTCACGGCCATCGTCGGACAGGACGAAATGAAGCGGGCGCTGCTGATCGCGGCGGTCGAACCGCGGATCGGCGGCGTGATGGTGTTCGGTGATCGCGGGACGGGCAAGTCGACCGCCGCGCGTGCGCTCGCCAACCTCCTCCCGCCGATGAAGGTCGTCGCCGGTTGCCGCTTCAATTGCGATCCGGCCGGCCCGAAATGCCGTCATGGCGGCAACGGAAAGATCGACGAGGTGGCGGTGCCCTTCGTCGACCTCCCGCTCGGCGCGACCGAGGACCGGGTGACGGGCGCGCTCGACATCGAGCGGGCGCTGGTCGCCGGGGAGAAGGCCTTCGAGCCGGGGCTCCTCGCTAAGGCCAATCGCGGCTTCCTCTATATCGACGAGATCAACCTTCTCGAGGATCATCTGGTCGACCTTCTGCTCGATGCCGCCGCGAGCGGAGAGAATGTCGTCGAGCGCGAAAGCCTCAGCGTGCGGCATGACGCCCGCTTCGTCCTTGTCGGGAGCGGCAATCCCGAGGAAGGCGAGCTTCGTCCGCAATTGCTCGACCGCTTCGGCTTGTCGGTCGAGGTAAGGACCCCGCAACGGGTCGAGGACAGGATCGAGATCATGCGCCGGTGCGACGCGCACGAGCGCGACGGGCAGGCGTTCCGGACCAAATGGCGGCGCAAGGAGCGGCAGGTGCTGCGCGACATCGCGGGCGGGCGGGCGCTGCTGAGCGAGGTGGCGGTGCCGGATTCGACCCTCGCCGATGCCGCGCATCTGTGCATGGCGGTCGGCGCCGACGGGCTTCGAGGCGAACTGACCCTCATCCGAGCGGCCCGCGCGCTGGCGGCGCTGGAGGGGCAGACCGCGGTCGGGCGGAGCCACCTGCGCGCGGTCGCGCCAATGGCGCTGCGGCACCGCCTTCGCCGCAATGTCCTCGACGAAACCGGGCCAACCGCGCGGGTCGACCGGGCGATGGCCGAGCTGTGGGACTGAGCAAGGACCTCGCGGCCGCGGCCGCCCTTGTCGCGGCAAGGCCGGGACGGCTGGGTGGAATCTGGATCAAGGGTGAGATTGATCGCGACGCGCTCATCGCCGCGCTTGGGCCCGGGCTGCGAACCCTGCCGTGCAGCATCGACGAGGAACGGCTGGTCGGTGGCCTCGACGTCGCCGCGACGCTGGCGGCGGGTCGACCGGTGCATCGCGCCGGGATCCTCGGCGATGACGGCGCGAAGATTTTCCTCATCCCCGGCGCCGAGCGGCTGACTTCGGCCATGGCTGGCCGCATCGCAGCGGCAATGGACGAAGGACAGATCGGGGTGGTCCTGCTCGATAAGGGGGGTCCCGACGAACAGCCGCCGGCCTGCCTGACCGAGCGCGTCGCCTTCCATCTCTCAGCTTCGCTCGACGACACTGATGGCGACGGTTCGACCGACATATCGGAGGACGACCTTGTCCGGACCATTGCCGGCGTTTCAGCCGCGCTTGGGGTCGCCTCTCCGCGCGCGGACCTTTTCGCGCTTGCCGCCGTCCGCGCGCATGCCCTGCTCCGGGGAAGCCCGGTGGATGAACGCGCCTTGGCCTTCGCTGCGAGAACGGTGCTCGCACCGCGGGCGACGCGGCTTCCGGAAGAAGCAGCGCCGCCGCCCGATCAGGAAGAATCCGCGCAGCCGCAGTCGCGATCCAGCGAGACGCTCGAGGATGTGGTGCTCGAAGCGGTGCGGACAGCGCTTCCGCCCGAACTGCTGGCATCGCTGACCGGAAATGACCCGCGGCGACAGCATTCTTCCTCGCAAGGCGCAGGCGCGCGGATCAGGAGCCAGATGCGGGGCCGTCCCGCGGGCACGCGGCGCGGCAAGCCCGGCTCGGGCACCAGGCTTGCCATCCTCGATACGCTGCGGGCGGCCGCGCCCTGGCAGGCGGTACGCGGACGCACCGACCGGATCCGCATCGCGCGTGATGACTTGCGGGTCCGCCGCTACCAGGATCGCGCGGCCTCGCTGACGATCTTCGCCGTCGATGCATCGGGCTCGGCCGCGGCCCAGCGTCTCGCCGAAGCCAAGGGCGCGGTCGAGACCTTGCTCGCGCAAAGTTACGTCCGGCGCGCCGAAGTGGCGCTCATCGCCGTTCGCGGAAGCGGCGCGACCCTGCTGCTGCCGCCGACCCGTTCGCTGACCCGCGCACGCCGCCTGCTCGCCGAGTTGCCCGGCGGGGGCGGGACGCCGCTCGCCGCGGGCCTCGACGCCGCGCGGCTGGTCGCGGAAGCGGCGCCCGCGCGGGGACGGACTCCATCGATCGTGCTGCTGACCGACGGACGCGCCAATGTCGCGCTCGACGGCTCGCATGGCCGGGAGAATGCGCTCGCGGATGCCGCCGCCACCGCCCGGCGCATCGCATCGGCAGGGGTTCGCGCGCTCGTCATCGACATCGGTCCGCGCGCACGCCCCGAGGCCTCCACCCTCGCACAGGGCATGGCCGCCCGCTATCTCCACCTCCCGCTCGCCGACGGAGCGACGCTCGGACGCGCCGTGGCGGACGCCGCGGCCTGAGCATGGAGGGCGTCCGCCGCCTTGCCGCCGGCGGAGTTGACTGGAATGTCGTCGATCGAGGCACGGGGCCGGCGCTGCTGCTGCTTCACGGCACCGGCGCGAGCCACCACAGCTGGCACGGCGCCGCGGCGCTGCTCGAAAAGCGCCATAGGCTGATCATTCCCGACCTGCCCCTCCATGGCTCCAGCCGGGGTCGGCCGCGGCTCGGCCCGACGCTCGATGGCATGGCCGAGGCGCTTGCGGCACTGCTCGACGGACTTGGCGTGGCCAATCCGGGGGTCGTCGGGCACAGTGCCGGCGCCGCGATCGCCTGCCGGATGGCGCACGCCGGAACGGTGTCGGGACCCGTGGTGGGCTTCTGTCCTGCCCTGTTGCCGATGGGCGGAAGCGCGGCGCCGCTGTTCGGGAGCATGGCACGGATGCTCCTGCTAAACCCGCTCGCGACGCACCTCGTGACCAGCGTCGCGCGGCAGCGCGGGTCGGTTGGCCGCTTCCTCGAGCGGGCGACCGGATCGACTCTCGATGCCGATGGCGTGGCGGTCTACCAGCGTTTGTTCGCCGATGCGGCGCATGTCCGGGGGACGATCGAGATGATGTCGCGCTGGCGCCTCGAGGGGCTCGAGCGGGCCCTGCCGCACCTCCCCGTCCCTTTGGCCATCGTGCATGGGGAACGGGATCGGGCGATCAGTCCGGCCGAAGGACGCAAGGCGGCGCGGCTGGCCAAGGGCTCATTCGAATTGCTCCCCGGGCTTGGCCACCTCGCGCATGAGGAACGGCCGGACCTCGCCACCGCGCTGATCGAAAGGCATATTCGATGACCTATTATGGCTGGATCGAAGTGGTGGTGATCGGGACGATCGCGCTCGGTCTCGGCTTCTGGCAATTGTGGTCGGTCAATCGCGAGATCCGAAAGGATCGCGAAAAGGGTGACCGCTGATCGTCAGCCCGTCCGGGGCATCTTGTACGGCAGCATCCACTGGACGACCGGTGACCGGAAGCGATCGAGCGACAGGCTCTCGTGGACCGCGAGCACGTCTTCGCCGAACAAGCGGCTGGCCACGGTCGAGCGGGCATAGAAGGGCGAATCCTCCCAGGTCCGGACGATCCGGGCGCGGCCGCGATCGGCGCGGGTGCGACGGCCCATCAGCCACCGGGTCGGCGGCAGCGGCGCGCCGAGCGGCAGCAGTTCCTCGCTTGCCTGGCCCGAGGGGTCGAACCGGAGCGCCGAGGCGAAGCGGGTCCCGTCGCGGCGAACGCCTTCATAGAGGACCGCGGCTTCCCGGCCGAGGTGCGCGCGTGACCATTGCCAGTCGGCAAAGCCGTCCTCGAGCGGCTCGCTGCCAAGATTGCCGTCGAAATAGCCGCTGCCGTTCCAGCTCAGCCCCGGGCGCTCCATGCGCACCTCGACGTGGGCGCGCGGCGCCATCGCCCGCCAGCCGTGGCAACCGTCGGGATCAAGTGCGAAGCGCTGGCCGCTCCAGACTTCCGGCGTGACGACCACCTGGCCGCGGACAACCGGGTGGACCGGGCAGCCGAGCCAGATGGCGCGCTCCTCGATGTCGATGACGAGCCTGCCGCCTTCCCACCGCAGAGCGCTGTCGCCAATGGCGAGCGAATCGCGGCTTCGGTGGAGGCGCTGGCGGCCATGTTCGGTCATGGTCCAGCGCGAGCCTCGCGGCCCATAGAGAGCGACGTTGAGGCAGACATGATCGAGCGGATCGGGCCGCCCGCTTCGCTTGTAATAAGGCGAGAAGACCGAGCCGATGAAGGCGATGATCGTCAGGCCGAAGGCGCCGCAGCCCGAGATGGCATCGACATACCACCAGGCATAGCCACCCGGCCCGACCGGAGCATCGAATTGCGGTCCTTCACGAGGGTCGAGACTGCCAGCCGCCCGGACAAGGCCGCCATCGGGACCCCCGCGCCCGGATGGGTGCTCCCGCCCGCGCAATAAAGCCCAGGGATCCTCGTTCGGGCGCTCTGCCGAAGGAAGGAGGCCGCCCACCCGTGCGAGGCCCGTCCATAAAGGGCTCCACCCGTCGACGGGAGGAAGGCCTCGAAATCCCGTGGCGTGGTGACCACCGGGGCCGCCAGCGGCTGCAGGTGAAGGCCCGATTCCGCCAGCCGCTCGCGAAGCGCTGTCCCACATCGTTCGATCTCCTCGGGTCCATAAGGGTGACGGTCGCCATTGGCCGGCGCGTTGACGATGATCTGCACCCGCTCGGCGGCGCCCGGGGCGAGGCCGGGTCGGTCAAGGGCACAGACATAAGCGGTGGGCCGGTCGGCCATCCGACCGTGGCGGAGCGCCTCGAATTCGGCGCGATAATCGCTCGAGAAGAAGACGTTGTGGCGGTCGAGCGCGAAGCCTGAACTGCGCGCCTCCATCAGCCAGACCATCGCCGAGAGCGAGCGGTTGCGCGGCGCCGTGGTCCGGACGGCGGAGCGAACAGCGGATCCGAGCCGCCCGCCCGCGATGGCTGCGGGATCGACATTGGCGATGACCGCGTCGGCGCGAAGTTCCTCGCCCGTCGCCAGGCGGATGCCGGCGGCGCGGCCGTGCTCGACCAGCACTGCGGTGGCAGGGGTGCCGAGGCGGACAACGACGCCCTGTTCGCGAGCGACCGCGGCAAGGGCCTCGGCCAGCGCGGTCATGCCGCCTTCGATCAGCCACACGCCCATCGCCTCGACATGCGCAATCAGCATGAGGGTCGCGGGGGCGTCGAAGGGCGAGGAGCCGCAATAGGTGCTGTAGCGGGCGAAGAGCTGGCGCAGGCGGGAGTCGCGGAAGTGATCGCCGAGCGCGTTCCACAGGCTTTCGTAAGGCCGGATGGCGCGGAGCGCGCCGACCCGCCAGAGGCCGATCCGCCACATCAGTCCGGGCGGATAGACGCGGCTGTTGGTGAGGAAGGGCTGTTCGAGAATGGTGTAGATACGCGCGGCCTCGCTGCGGAAGGCGCGATAACCCCGCGCGGCCTCCGCGCCGGCAAAGTCGCCGATCGCCGCCTCGCTCGCCCGCGGATCGGCGTGAAGATCGAGCGATGGACCGCGGCCCCAGCTGTGGCGGGCAAGGATGTCGGCGGGGCGGATGACACAACGGTCGGCAAGGTTCGCGCCGGCAGCGGCGAAGATTTCCTCGAACAGTGTCCGCATGGTGAAGACGGTGGGTCCCGCGTCGACCATGCTTGCGCCGACGGGGAGCTGACGGACCTTCCCGCCTACCCTCTCCTCCTTGTCGACCACGGTGACTGCGAAACCCTGGGCGGCGAGCAGCAGGGCGCTGGTAAGGCCGCCGATTCCGGCGCCGACCACCAGCACCCTGTCCCTCATGACCCGCACCTCGCTTTCCGTCGCGAAGAGCCTATCATGCGTCCATCCGCTTGGACAGAAGGAGTCGACAGCTTTGCTTGACGTTCGACGCAGCGGCTCGATCGGCGGATTGCGGGGATGGCAACTCCGCCTCCTTCTGTGGCGAAACCGCTGGCTCGCCGACCCGCGCGTGATTGGCTGGGCGACGAGGAATCCACTGACGCGCTGGAAGGCGCGACGTCATGCCCGGGCATTGTTCGATCTGACGGCAGGGTTCGTCTACAGCCAGGTCGCCGCCGCGCTCGTCGATAGCGGGATGCTCGACCTGCTGGCGACCGGCGCTCGCTTGCCGGGCGATCTCGCGCGCCTGACGGGCCTTGCCGAGGAAAGAACCCGCACCCTCCTCCTTGCCGCGGCTTCGCTCCGTCTGACGACAAAGGTCGGCAACTATTGGACGCTCGGCGAACGTGGAGCGGCGCTGGCGGGGACGCCGGGTCTCTCACTCATGATCCGGCATCACCGGCTTTTCTATGCCGACCTCGCCGACCCGCTTGCCCTGCTTGAAAGCGACGGTCCGACGAGGCTCAGTCGTCTCTGGGACTATGGCGACCAGTCGTCGTCAGACGATGCGGCAACATATAGCGCGCTGATGAGCGCTACCCAGCCGCTGGTCGCGGCCCAGGCGCTCGCCGCTTATCCGTTCAACCGGCATCGCCGGCTGCTCGACATTGGCGGGGGTCACGGCACGTTCCTTGCCGAGGTCGGCCGTGCCTGCCCGACGCTGGACCTGGGCATTGTCGACCGTCCCGCAGTGCTCGCCGCCGCCGACCTGCCGGCCCCAATCGCGCGGCATCCAGGGAGCTTCCTCGTCGATGCGCTTCCGCGCGGCTATGACCTCCACACGCTCGTCCGCGTGCTCCACGACCATGACGACGCATTCGCCATGAGCCTCCTGCGGGCGAGTCGCGCGGCCCTTCCGGACGGCGGTCGGCTGCTGGTCATCGAGCCGATGGCCCGCCTCGGCGGCGCGCCGGAAGGCCATGCCTATTTCGGCCTCTACCTCCTCGCGATGCGTTCGGGGCGGCCGCGGGAATCCAGCGAAATCAGCACGATGATGCGCGCGGCAGGATTTAAAGAGGTCCGGGTCCGGCGGACGCCGCTCCCGCTAATTGCGAGCTGCATCGAGGCCCGCGCCTAGCCGTCCACGTTGCTTGACAACATATACCGTCAAGCGCACAAGACACGTGGGGGCAGACAGTGCCTGTCACTTCCCCCGCTAGGAACGTGATGGACGCACTGGCCGTCATTATCGAAGCTCCCGAGCGACTTTCTCTTCGCTCGCTTGCGCTCGCCCCGATGGGAGACGGCGACGTCCTGGTCGAGATCGCATGGAGCGGGGTCAGCAGCGGCACCGAGAAGCTGCTGTGGTCGGGCGCGATGCCGCCCTTCCCCGGCATGGGCTATCCCCTCGTTCCCGGTTACGAATCCGTCGGTCGCGTCGTCGACGCCGGCAAGGATGCGCAGGCCCGCATCGGCGAATGGGTCTTCGTTCCCGGCGCCCGCTGTTACAAGGACGCGCATGGGCTCTTCGGCGGGACCGCCCGCCGGGTCATCCTGCCCGCAGCCCGCGCCCTCGCCGTCCCCGAACGGCTCGGCGAGAAGGGTATCCTCCTCGCACTCACCGCTACCGCGATCCACCTGCTCGAGGGCGGCGACGCCCCGGAACTCATCGTCGGCCACGGCGTCCTCGGTCGGTTGATCGCGCGTCTGGTCATCGCCTGCGGCGCTCCGGCCCCGGTGGTCTGGGAAGTCGATCCGCTGCGCATGAGCGGCGCGGCCGGCTATGCCGTCACCAGCCCCGACATCGACGAGCGCCGCGACTATCGCGTAATCGCCGACGTCACCGGCGACGCCGCCATTCTCGACAGCCTTGTTGCGCGCCTCGCCCCGCGCGGCGAGCTGATCCTCGGCGGTTTCTACCCGGCCCCGATTCAGTTCGCCTTCCCGCCGGCCTTCATGCGCGAGGCCCGGATCCGGGTCGCCGCCGAATGGCAGCCGGACGACCTCATCGCCGCCGCCACGCTGGTCGAACGCGGTCTGCTCAGCCTCGACGGGCTGATCAGCGACGTTCGCCCGGCGGAAGAGGCCAGTGAAGCCTATCCCCACGCCTTCACCGACCGGCGCTGCCTCAAGATGGTGCTCGACTGGAGAGGATGGGCCTGATGCTGGACCACCACGAAGCCCTGCGGGCCGAAGCCGCGATCGAGCCCGATCCCGTTCCGTCCGGCGAACCGGCCAAGGCGACCCAGATCATCGCCATCTACGGCAAGGGCGGGAGCGGCAAGAGCTTCGCGCTGGCGAATCTCAGCTACATGCTCGCCCAGCAGGGCAAGCGGGTGCTGCTGATCGGCTGCGACCCCAAGAGCGACACCACCAGCCTCCTGTTCGGCGGCAAGTCGACCCCGACCATCATCGAAACCAGCTCGGCCAAGAAGCTGGCGGGCGAAGAAGTCCAGATCGAGGATGTCTGCTTCCAGCGCGACGGCGTGTTCGCGATGGAACTGGGCGGACCCGAGGTCGGCCGCGGCTGCGGCGGGCGCGGCATCATCCACGGCTTCGAGACACTCGAGAAGCTCGGCTTCCACGAGTGGGGCTTCGACTATGTCCTGCTCGACTTCCTCGGCGATGTGGTCTGCGGCGGCTTCGGCCTGCCGATCGCACGCGACATGTGCCAGAAGGTGATCGTCGTTGGCTCGAACGACCTCCAGTCGCTCTACGTCGCCAACAATGTCTGCAAGGCGGTCGAATATTTCCGCAAGCTCGGCGGCAACGTCGGTGTCGCGGGAATGATCGTCAACAAGGACGACGGCACTGGCGAGGCCAAGGCCTTTGCCGACGCGGTCGGCATTCCCGTCCTCTGCGCCATTCCCGCGAATGAGGACATTCGCCGCAAGTCGGCCAATTACCAAATCATCGGCAAGCCCGACGGCGAATGGGGCCCCCTGTTCGCGGAGCTCGCCGAAAATGTGCAGTTCGCCCCGCCGCTGCGGCCCGCGCCGCTCGACCAGGATGGCCTGCTCGGCCTGTTCAAACCCGAGGACACCGGCGGCAACGTGACCTTGATGCCCGCCACCCAGGCCGACCTTCGCGGCGCGGCCTATGTGCCGAAGCCGAGCCTCGAAGTGGTCTATGATGCAGTCTGAGGCACGGCCCTGATGGATTATGCCGCGCCCTCCCCGCGCGAGCTCGACCGGATCGAGGTCGAGAACGGTTCCGGCTGCCATGCCGGGGCGGAGCGGCTGGCCGCGGAAGCGAGCGCCAACGGAAAGAGCGCGCTCCTCGAAGGCTTTGCCAAGGATTATCCCAAGGGGCCGCACGACCAGCCGCAGAGCATGTGCCCGGCCTTCGGTTCGCTGCGCGTCGGCCTTCGCATGCGACGCACCGCGACCATCCTCTCGGGCTCGGCATGCTGCGTCTACGGGCTGACCTTCACCGCCCATTTCTACGGGGCCAAGCGAAGCGTCGGCTACGTCCCCTTCAGCTCGGAAACCCTGGTTACCGGCAAGCTGTTCGAGGACATTCGCGACGCGGTCCACGAGATCGCCGACCCTGCGCTCTACGACGCCATCGTCGTCACCAACCTGTGCGTGCCGACGGCGTCGGGCGTGCCGCTCCAGCTCCTGCCGAAGGAGATCAACGGAGTCCGGATCGTCGGCATCGACGTGCCCGGCTTCGGGATCCCGACTCATGCCGAGGCGAAGGACGTGCTGGCCGGCGCGATGCTTGGCTATGCCCGCCGCGAAGCCGAGGCCGGCCCCGTCGCCGCCCCGCGCGAGCGCAGCGACCGGCCCGCCATCGCCCTCCTCGGCGAGATGTTCCCGGTCGACCCGGTGATGATTGGGCAGATGCTCGAGCCGCTCGGCCTTGCCGCCGGGCCGGTCGTCCCGACCCGCGAATGGCGGGAACTCTATGGCGCGCTCGACAGCGCCGCGGTCGCCGCCATCCATCCCTTCTACACCGCGAGCATCCGCGAGTTCGAGGCCGCCGGCCGTCCGGTCGTCGGCTCGGCCCCCGTCGGCCTCGACGGGACCGCGGCCTGGCTCGATGCCATCGGGCAGAGTTGCGGGATCGCCGCCGAGCGAATCGCTGCAGCGAAGAACGTCTTCCTTCCCGCCATCAAGGGCGCGCTCGCGGCAACGCCGATCCGCGGCCGGGTCACCGTGTCGGGCTATGAAGGCTCCGAATTGCTGGTGGCGCGGCTGCTGATCGAAAGCGGCGCCGAGGTCCCCTATGTCGGGACCGCCTGCCCGCGCACCGCCTGGTCGGAAGCCGACCGGCTGTGGCTTGAGGCGCACGGCGCCCGGGTCCAGTATCGTGCGAGCCTAGAGCAGGATTTGGCGGCCGTCGCGGAATATGGGCCAGACCTTGCGATCGGGACCACGCCCGTGGTGCAGAAGGCCAAGGCGCAGGGCACTCCAGCTCTCTATTTCACCAATCTCATCTCGGCCCGTCCCCTGATGGGACCGGCGGGTGCCGGAAGCCTCGCCCAGGTCGTCAACGCCGCCATCGCCGGCAGGGACCGGATGCTGGCGATGCGCGACTTCTTCGAGGGCGTCGGCGAAGGTCATGCCGCCGGACAGTGGCACGACATTCCCGCGGACCGGCCCGACTTCAAGGCGCGCTACGCGGCCAAGCGCCTCGCCGCCGCCAAGGCTTCCGAGGCGATCGGATCATGACCCTCGTTCTCGATCACGACCGCGCCGGCGGTTACTGGGGCGCGGTCTACGCCTTCACCGCGGTCAAGGGACTGCAGGTCATCATCGACGGGCCGGTCGGCTGCGAGAATCTGCCGGTCACCAGCGTGCTCCATTATACCGACGCTCTGCCCCCGCACGAGCTGCCGATCGTCGTCTCGGGCCTGTCCGAGCAGGAACTCGGTCGCGACGGCACCGAGGGCGCGATGAAGCGCGCCTGGGCGACGCTCGATCCCGATCTTCCCGCAGTGGTGGTCACCGGCTCGATCGCCGAGATGATCGGCGGCGGGGTGACGCCCGAAGGCACCAACATCCAGCGTTTCCTGCCGCGGACGATAGACGAGGATCAGTGGCAGTCGGCCGACCGCGCGCTCGCCTGGCTGTGGACCCAGTTCGGCCCCAAGAAGGTGCCGCCGCCAAAGAAGCTGAAGGAGGGCGAAAAGCCCAAGGTCAACATCATCGGCCCGCAATATGGCACCTTCAACATGCCGTCCGACCTCGCCGAGATCCGGCGCCTGGTCGAGGGCATCGGGGCCGAGGTCAACATGACCTTCCCGCTCGGCACGCACCTTGCCGACATCCGCAAGCTCGCCGACGCCTCGGTCAACATCTGCCTCTATCGCGAGTTCGGCCGCAAGCTCTGCGAGGAGCTCGACCGGCCCTATCTGCAGGCGCCGATCGGGCTTACCTCGACCACCCTCTTCCTCGAGCAGCTGGGCGAATTGCTCGGCCTCGATCCCCAGCCCTTCATCGCGCGCGAGAAGCATACGACGATCAAGCCGCTGTGGGACCTGTGGCGCTCGGTGACCCAGGACTTCTTTGGCACCGCGAGCTTCGGCATCCACGCCAACGAGACCTATGCCCGCGGCGTGCGCGCCTTCCTCGAGGGCGACATGGGCCTCCCCTGCAGCTTCGCCTTTGCCCGTCGCGCCGGCGTGAAGCCCGACAATCAGGCGGTGATCGACGCCTGCCGGGCCGCGCCGCCGCTGGTCGTCTTCGGCAGCTTCAACGAGCGCATGTATCTTGCCGAAGCGGGCGCCCGCGCGACCTTCATTCCGGCGAGTTTCCCGGGCGCGATCATCCGCCGTCACACGGGCACGCCCTTCATGGGCTATGCCGGCGCCACCTACCTCGTCCAGGAAGTGTGCAACGCGCTGTTCGACGCGCTTTTCCACATCCTTCCCGGCGCGGGTCAGCTCGACCGGGTCGACGCGACCCCGACCCGCGGCCTCTCCGAACTGCAATGGGCCGCCGACGCCAAGGCCAAGCTTGACGCGATCGTCGAGGCGCAGCCGGTGCTGGTCCGAATCTCCGCGGCCAAGCGGCTGCGTGACAGCGCCGAGCGCGCCGCGCGGGCCGCGGGCGAGCGCATCGTCACCGCCGATCGCCTGGCCGACATCTTGATGGAGCAGCCGGCATGAGCCTGCTCCCCTCCTTCGCCTGGTCCGACCAGGCTCACCCCCTTCGTGGCGGATCCCGCCGCGGAGACAGCCGCCCGGTGGCGTTCGCGCCCTTCATCTGGCCGGGCTATTTGGAGAGCGAAGCATGAGCGACACCAGAGAGCGTGATGATCGCTTCGGTCCGGGCACGTACCTGACACCGGAAGAAGCGAAAGAATTTCACCGCATTTTCGTCACCAGCTTCCTCATCTTCACGGGGATCGCCATCGTTGCGCACGTCCTCGCGTGGATGTGGCGGCCGTGGCTCCCGGGACCGGGCGGCTATGGCGACAGTGCAATGATCGACGGCGCGCATCACCTGGCAAGCGTCGCCCTGTCCGTGTTTGCCTGAGGGAGCGCGACTATGTGGAGAATCTGGCTGATCTTCGACCCGCGGCGCACGCTGGTCGCATTGTTCACCTTCCTGTTCGTCCTGGCCCTGCTGATCCATTTCATCCTGCTCAGCACGGACCGGTTCAACTGGCTGGACGGCCCGCGGGCCGCCGACATGCCGGCCGCGGCCGCAGCGGCGCCCGCCGCCGCACCTGCCGCTGCCCCGGTCGCTCCGGCGCAGTAACGCGTTCGACCGGACCGCGGTCGCCGGGTGGTGGCACTGCCGCCCGCCCGGCGACCCCGGCGAGGTCCTGCCGACAAGGTCACGCCCGCCAAACCGCGGGACAGGAGAGCTAGCCCATGATCCTGAGCTATGAGCGCAAGTACCGGGTCCGCGGCGGCACGCTGCTCGGCGGCGACCTGTTCGACTTCTGGGTCGGCCCCTTCTACGTCGGCTTCTTCGGAGTGACGACGGCCTTCTTTGCCCTGCTGGGCACCGGGCTGATCCTCTACGGCGCCGCGATTGGCCCGACCTGGAACCCGTGGCTCATCTCGATCGCCCCGCCGGACATCAAATATGGCTTGGCGCTCGCCCCGCTTCGAGAGGGCGGGCTGTGGCAGATCATCACTTTCTGCGCGATCGGCGCCTTCGTCAGCTGGGCGCTGCGCGAGGTCGAGATCTGCCGCAAGCTGGGCATCGGCTATCATGTGCCGTTCGCCTTCAGCTTCGCGATCCTGGCCTATGTCAGCCTGGTGGTGATCCGCCCGATGCTGCTCGGCGCCTGGGGCTTCGGTTTCCCCTACGGCATCTTCAGCCACCTCGATTGGGTGAGCAACACCGGCTACCAGTATCTGCACTTCCACTACAATCCGGCGCACATGCTGGCGGTGTCGTTCTTCTTCACGACGACGCTCGCCCTCGCGATGCACGGTGGCGCGGTGCTGTCGGCGGTCAATCCGCCCAAGGGCGAGCCGGTCAAGACGCCCGAATATGAGGACAGCTTCTTCCGCGACTTGATCGGCTATTCGATCGGGACGCTCGGCATTCACCGCCTCGGCCTGCTGCTCGCGCTCAACGCCGGCTTCTGGAGCGCGGTCTGCATCATCATCTCAGGACCCTTCTGGACCCGTGGCTGGCCCGAATGGTGGACCTGGTGGCTCAACCTGCCGATCTGGTCCTGACGGGGGAGGAAATCCGATGGGTGCCTATCAGAACATCTTCACCCAGGTGCAGTTGCGGAGCGCGCCGGAGTTCGGCGCGCCCCTGCCGACCGGGAACGATCCGCGCATCGGCCGGGGGCAGTATAACTACTGGCTCGGCAAGCTCGGCGCGGCGCAGCTCGGCCCCTTCTATTTGGGCAAGCTCGGCCTTGCCTCGCTGATCTGCGGCTTCCTCGCCTTCGAGATCATCGGCCTCAACATGTGGGCGAGCGTCAACTGGGATCCGGTGCAGTTCGTCCGCCAGCTGCCCTGGCTCGCCCTCGAGCCGCCGGGACCGGAATATGGCTTCCAGCTGTTCGTGCCCCTGGCGCAGGGCGGCTGGTGGCAGATCACCGGTTTCCTCCTAACCTGCTCGGTGCTGCTGTGGTGGGCCCGGACCTATCGCCGCGCCCGCGCGCTCGGGATGGGGACGCACGTCGCCTGGGCTTTCGCATCCGCGATCTGGCTGTTCCTGGTCATCGGCTTCATCCGCCCCTTCTTCATGGGCTCGTGGTCGGAAAGCGTGCCCTTCGGCATCTTCCCCCACCTCGATTGGACCGCGGCCTTCTCGATCCGGTACGGCAATCTCTTCTACAATCCGTTCCACGCGCTCTCGATCGCGTTCCTCTACGGCTCGACCCTGCTGTTCGCGATGCATGGCGCGACCATCCTCGCGGTCAGCCGTTACGGCGGCGAGCGCGAGATCGAGCAGATCACCGATCGCGGCACCGCGCTCGAGCGGGCGGCGCTCTTCTGGCGCTGGACGATGGGCTTCAACGCGACGATGGAATCGGTTCATCGCTGGGCCTGGTGGTTCGCGGTCCTCACCACCCTCACCGGCGGGATCGGGATCCTGCTGACCGGGACCGTGGTCGACAATTGGTACCTGTGGGCGGTCGAGCATCATTATGCCGAAAGCTATCCCTCGACCAATGTCGCCGATCCCTCGCTGCAGCCGCTGCCCGCCCCTTATGCCGTGACTCCGCCGGCCGCGACCGTGCTGCCGATCGACAATGGCGCGCTGCCGGTGGGCGAGCCGACGGGGGCTCCTGCGCCAGTATCGACAGTCCCCGCCCCCGCTCCGGCCCGCTGAGGAGAGACGTGATGAACAGAGGCACCACCCTCCTTCTCGCCGCTTTCCCGCTGGTCGCGCTGGGCGGCTGCGAGCTTGGCCGCAAGGCGACCGAGCAGACCGGCTATCGCGGGACCGGCATGGACCAGATCACCGACGTGAGCAGCGTCCAGAAGGCCGCCTACATCCCGCCCAGCCCCTATCCGCTGTCGGCGACGGCGGCCTCGGGACCGAAGGTGCAGGGACAGAACATCCAGGTGCTCGGCAATCTGTCCGAGGAAGAGTTTGGCCACCTGATGAGCTCGATCAGCCAGTGGGTCGCCGGCGACGCGGCCAACTGCCAATATTGCCACAATCCCGCGAACATGGCCGACGACAGCATCTATACGAAGCGCGTCGCTCGGCAGATGCTGCAGATGACCATGGCGCTCAATTCGCAATGGTCGAACCATACCGGCCAGACCGGGGTGACCTGCTACACCTGCCATCGCGGGCAGCCGGTACCCAAATATGTCTGGACGCCCGAGGCGCCGACCGACCGCCTGTCGGTCCGCGGCCAGAAGCGCGGGCAGAACACGCCGGACGCCAATGTCGGCTATGCTTCGCTCCCCAACAACATCTTCGCCCAATATCTCGGCGGCAATGCCGAGACGGTGCGGGTGCAGGCCAGCAGCGCTTATCCCGGGATGGAGAAGTCGACCACGCGCAACGCCGAAGACAGTTATGCGATCATGATGCACGTCTCGAAGGCACTGGGCGTCAATTGCACCTTCTGCCACAACAGCCAGAGCTTCCGCTCCTGGTCGCTGAGCCGGGCGCAGCGCGCGACCGCCTGGTACGGGATCCGCATGGTGCGCGACATCAATGGGTCGCACATCATTCCGCTGGCCCGCGCCGGCGTCTTCCCGCCCAACCGCCTCGGTCCGACCGGGCAGCCGCTGCAGGTTAATTGCCTGACCTGCCACCAGGGCATTAATAAGCCGCTTGGCGGGCGCTCGATGATCCCCGACCATCCCTATCTGCGCCCGGCCGGCTATTCGCCGACCCCCCGGCCAGCAGCCGAGCAGGGCGTGGTCAATGCGCTCCGCCAGCCGGGCACCATGGCCGGAAAGATCAGTCCGCCCAACGCGCCCGGCGCAGCGACGGCGCCGACGCAGCCGACCCGCTAGGAAGCCTGCTCAGCGCCGCGTCGGCGGCACGTCGGTGACATCCTGCGCATTGTCGCGCGCGCGCCGCTCTTCGAGTTCTCGCCCTCGCTCGCCGTCCATAGGATGGCGGTTGCCCGGCTTGCGCAGGAACCAGAGAAACGCAACCAAGGCGACCAGGAAGACTGCAAGCAGGATGAAGAGGTTGTTGGCGGGCAGATCGTCCGAAAGGCTCATGACGCGGTCTCGCTTGTCGCTTGCCCCCGCCCTTCGATATCCCTGCCTCTCAAGGAAGAAGGGCGGCCGGAGGTCCGACCGCCCCGGAAGCTTCGCGCCGACGCGGCGTCAGGCGGCGACGGGTACCCGACTCAGCGCGCAGCGCGACCAGATTTCGCTGAGCGCGTCGACCAGTCGATCGATGTCCTCGGCAGAGTGGACCGGCGAGGGCGTGATCCGAAGCCGCTCGGTGCCCCGCGGCACGGTCGGATAATTGATCGGCTGCACGTAGATACGATATTCGTCGAGCAACCAGTCGCTGATCTGTTTGCAGTGGACCGGATTGCCGACCATCACCGGGATGATGTGGCTGTCATTGTCCATCATCGGAATGCCGACCGCATTGAGCCGCGCCCGCACCGTCGCGACCCGATCGCGCTGGCCCTGGCGCTCGACCTCGCTTTCCTTGAGGTGGCGGATGCTGGCGGTCGCGCCGGCCGCTAGCGCGGGCGGCAGGGCAGTGGTGAAGATGAAGCCGCTCGCGAAGCTGCGGACGAAGTCGCACAGCGCACTCGAGGCCGCGATATAGCCGCCGAGTACGCCATAGGCCTTGCCGAGCGTCCCCTCGATCACGGTGATCCGGTCCATCAGCCCCTCGCGCTCGGCGACCCCGCCGCCGCGCGGTCCGTAGAGGCCGACCGCATGAACCTCGTCGATGTAGCTCATCGCCCCATGGGCTTCGCAGACGTCGAGGATCTCCGCAATCGGCGCGATGTCGCCGTCCATTGAATAGACGCTCTCGAAGGCAACGAGCTTGGGCCGGTCCTTGTCGAGCAGCGACAGGCGCCGGTCAAGATCGCGCCAGTCATTGTGGGCAAAGACCTGCCGCTCGGCCCGGCTGTGGCGGATGCCTTCGATCATCGAGGCATGGTTGCCCGCGTCGGAGAGGATGACGATGTCGGGGATCTTCGCACCGAGCGTGCCCAGTGCGGCCCAGTTGGACACATAGCCTGAGGTGAAGAGCAGCGCCGATTCCTTGCCGTGGAGATCGGCCAGCTCGCGTTCGAGGCAGACGTGCTGGTGGGTGGTCCCGGCAATGTTGCGCGTGCCCCCGGCCCCCGCGCCGCAGCAGTCGAGCGTCTCGTGGATCGCATCGAGCACCACGGGATGCTGGCCCATGCCGAGATAGTCGTTCGAGCACCAGACGGTGACTTCGTCATGGCCCTCGCCACTATGCCAACGCGCCTTCGGATAATTGCCTCGGCGCCGCTCGAGCTCGGCGAAGATGCGGTAGCGGCCCTCGCCCTTCAGGGAGTCCAGCGCCGCGTTGAAATAGGCCTCATAGTCCATGGACTTACCCCCTATGCCTGTCCCGCAATGCGTGTCGTTGCGCCCGGTCGGAGCGCCCAGCGCCACAAGGCACCGTCGCGCACCGGAAGGGCGAGAAAAAGAAGTTCGAGCGCACCGAGGCCGGCCAGCGCGAAGACGAGGCTCGGCCCGACCGCGGCGACGCCCGTCCCTGCGTCGAGGGCCCGGTCCGCCAGCACGATGGCGAGCGCAACGCTGAGCGTCAGGCAGAGCAGCAGCGTGAGGCTCAGCCGGCGCGGTCCGAAATAGCTGCGCAGGTAATAAAGCTGCGCCGGCATCAGCTCGTCGCTGAGATTGGGAACGCCGCTGAAGATGCTGAGCTTGGCCGCGAGGCGGAGCACGAACAGCAAGCCGAATACCGAGGCCCCAATTTGATTGGCGCTTCCCCGGCTGATCACGACGAGAAGGACGAGCAGCAGCGCGAGGGCGAGTTCATGCCAGAGCAGGGCCTCGGCGGCCTGCCGGAAGCGCCGGAAGCCGCGCGCGCTGCGGTCGGCCGGGAGGCGCCGCGGGCCTGCCGCCGCGCCGGTCAGGAAGGCGAATTCCTGCCAGCCCCAGATGACCAGGGCGGACAGCGCTGCCGCATAGCTCGCCGCGACCCCGCCGTCGTGGCGGGTGGCGACGATCACCGCGACCCCGGCCACTGCGGCAATCGACAGGCTGATCATGGCCGGGCGGTAGGTCGCGCGGGGCCGGTGCACCATCCACAGGATGAAGCCCGTGCTGGCGAACCAGCAGGCCAGCACGACCAAGGCCGGCAACAGATGGCCGGTGAGGCTCACCACGCCGGCTGCATCCTGACGCTCGCTGGGAGCGAGACGGGCTCGGGGCGGAGGAAGTACATCTTCGCGAAGGCGAAGGCGGCCGAGGCATAATGCGGCAGCCGTGCGAGGCCGCGGCGGCTGGCGATGCCGTCATTGGCGCGGCGCAGCTGCTCCATCGCCGCGCGGAAGCGCGGATCGTCGATCGGCAACTGGACCGGGAAGACCTGGCGGCTGATCTGCGAGCAGATGTGATAGACCTTGTAGTCATAGTCGGTCGGATCGATCCCGATCGCCTTGTGGAACTCGGGCCGGCCGTGATCGCGCACGTACATGGTGGCATAGACCGACAGCACGAAGAAGCGGATCCACAGGCGGTTGAGCCCGGTCAGCAACTTGGGGTCCGAGCGCATCAGCATGGCGAACGCCTCGCCGTGCCGGAATTCATCCTGACACCAGCGCTCGAACCAGGCGAAGATCGGATGGAAGCGAAGCTCGGGATGCTGCTCGAGCTGACGGAATATGGTGATGTAGCGGGCGTAGCCGATCTTCTCCGACAGATAGACGGCGTAGAAGATGAACTTGGGCCGGAAGTAAGTGTATTTCTTGGTCTTGGTGAGGAAGCTGAGGTCGACCCCCAGCCCGGCATCCTTGAGCGTTTCGTTGATGAAGCCGGCATGGCGGCTTTCGTCGCGGGCCAGGACCTTGAACAGCTTCCTGACGTCGGGATTGGTCACCCGCTTGGCGATTTCGGCGTAGAGCACGCAGCCGCTAAATTCGGCGGTGAGCGAACTGACGAGAAAGTCGATGAACTCGCGGCGCAGTGCCGGGGGGAGGTTTTCGAGGACCCCCTCGAATTCGCCCGACTGCTTGAAATGGCGGCGGTTCTCGTCGCGGTCGAACTCGGCCATCAGCGCATCCCATTCGGCGCGCACCGGCGTGACGTCGATCCGGTCGAGAGCGGCATAATCGGTCGTGTAGAAGCGCGGGCTGAGGACCGTGTCCTCGCAGGCCATCGCCAGCGACTCGTCCGACGTCCTGATGTGCGCGTGGGCGTTCATGCGAACCTCCGGGGGGTGAAGCTGACCTCATAGAGCTCGGCCATGTCGAAATAGGCAGCGGCGCGGGTCCAGGCCCGCCGGAGCGGCCCCGCAATTTCGACCGTTGCGACGCGGTCGATGCTGAGGCTTTGGCCGAACGGGACCACGACCGGCTCGCCATGCACCCGCACCCGGTCGCCGGGCCCGAGCGCGATCTCGTCGGGAAGCTCGAGATGGGCGTGGAGCGAGTCCGGGCTATGCTCCACATTGATCCGGCAGGGCGTGTCGAAGCGGGCGGCGCAGATCAGGCTCACGAGCGTTTCTCCGGGGCGAGGAAGGCCGCGAACGCAGCCTTGTTGGTGGGGCCGAAGCTTTCGAGTTCGATCACCCGGCCAGTCGCGGTGTCGGTGAGCGTCAGCGCGCCGTCGGGCCAGGCCGCAAGCCGGAACGGAGCCGACGCGCCCTCGCCATTGAGGCGGCGTTCGCGGGCGAGGCCGCGCATCACGCCGCGAATGAAGCCGCTTCCCTCCTGTCCGATCGAGGCAATCGGGACGCCGCTTCCGGCATCGGAGACGAGCACCTGCCCCGCCCGGTCCTCGAAGCGGAGCATGCGCTCGGCGCGGGGCGTCATGCGGGCTTCGGCGCGAACCTCGCTGGCGCTCGGGCCGGGGACGACGACGCCGATCCGGACGGCGGCAACGAGCAACAGCGACACGGCGACCAGTGCAACCGCTGCCTTGAGGGCGGCCGGCGGGACCATATTCTCGTGGCTATGATGCTCGAGCGTGTTCATGCCGGCACTCCGACAGGCTCGACCGCTGTGCGGGCGGGCTTACGGGCCGGGCGGGCTGGCTGCGGCTGCATCTCGGCCTCGGTGACCACGGCCGCGCAGCAGCGGTAGAGCAGGATCGCGACATCGTCGGCATTGGCGATTGCCCGAAGCATCGGCTCGGGCCGGCCGAGGCGCCAGGGACGGACGTGCGGCCAGAGCAAGGCCCAGGCGATGCGGCCCTGGCCCTTCAGGCGAAGCGCGATGTCGCCCCGACCCTGGCCGTGCATGCGAAGATCGGCCGCGTCGATCTGCGACAGGGGGAGGTTGAAGCTCATCGGCAGCGCGACACCGAGCTTCATCACCATCCGGCGATCGGTGAGCGTATAGACGGTGGTGCGCGCGATGGCGCGGCTGAGCAGCGCCACCACCCCGAGGAAGGCGGCGCCGGCGGCGAGCGTCAGCAGGGCCCCGATCGCGCTTCCGAACACGGCCCCGGCGAAGGCCAGCACCCCGAAATAGACCGCGACGAGGCGGGCATGGAAGACCGTCCGCAGCAGCAGCAGCCAGTCGGGCGTTCCCTGCCAGACGATCGCCTCGCCCTTGGGCAGCGGTCCCGGAAGCCCGTGAAGGCGATCCTTCGGCATGACCGTCACAGCAAGGGCTCCGCCCGGCCCGGCAGGCCATAGAGATAGCCGCCGCCGAAATAGCCCATCAGCTGGTCCTCCTCGCGGCGCGTGATCTGCCCGGCGGTCGCGATATGCGGCGCGTTGGCGAACTGCGCGGCACTGATCGCGTCGACATGATAGACCCGGCGGCGGCCATGGACCGTCCCCATGAGGAATGGCACCATGACGGTGCGCCCGGCCGTGGCTACGTCGACATAGCGGACGAGGTGATCCGAACGGTCGATCCAGACGTCGGTGATCGGCCCCACCTCGACGCCATCGGCGGCGATCACGGTCATGCCGAGGAGGTTCGGGTCTTCGCGTGCGATCGACCATTCATGCTCGGTCGACATGGGCACGATCCGGTTGCGCCCTTCCATGTCCTGGTCCGGCCAGTCGGCGCGCTTGACCCAGGCGGCCGGGCCGACCCCGTCGACCAGCGGATCGCCGGTCGGGACATAAGGCGCGCCGGGGAAGCGGTCGAACGGACGCGCAGCGATGTCGACCGGCTCGCGCCCTTGCGCGGGCGTGGTCGCATAGCCGCGATCGAAGGGCAGCTTGAACCGCTTGTAGGGCGACGCCGACAGCGGTCCCCAGGCGCTGTCCACCCGGCCGGTCACCGCATCCTCGAGCGGATAACCTTCGCGACGGTCCTCCCGGCGCAGGTAGAAGACCAGCAGGATGAAGAAGAGCACGAACGCGTAGAAGACAAGCTCCGCCACATCGAGCCGCCCGACGATGATCTCGTTGTGCATGGTCACGGTCCTTCTTGCTCAGCTCGGGAATTGCGCCAGGCCGAAGCGCGGCGGGTTGGCGGAGGGTGCGAGCTGCGCGCGCACCAGCGGGCCCAGGACGGCGATCGTCATGAGCAGGAGGATGATTTCGGTGGCGTAGACGGCGCCGTAGCCGGTCGCGCGAACCGCCAGCGTCTCGCCGAGGCGACCCGCAGTGGCGAGCATCGCGACCCCGTCCCGGATGAGGCCGCCAAGCAGGATCGCCAACCCCGCGGCCGAGGCCTGCACGGCACCCCAGGCACCGAGCGCGAGACCCGACTGCGCGCTCCTTGCGAGGGTCATGGCGGCGACCAGGGTCCCGACCATGAACAGCCCGCCGCCAAAGCCGATCAACGCCGCGCCGACCAGCAACAGGAGGGGAGTGACGGTCGGCGCGGCGAAGATGATGAAGGTGAAGGCGAACAGGCCGGCGACGCAGCCGAAGCCTGCAAGGCGGTGCGGCTCGGTACCCTTGGCAAGACGCACGCCGGCGAGGGCGAAGCCGGTCAGGGCACCGAGCGCCCAAATGGCGGTGAGCGAGGTGGTCGCTCCGACGGAGAGGTGCAGGATCTCGCCGCCATAAGGCTCGAGCAGCACGTCCTGCATGCTGAATGCCGCCGTTCCGAGGCCGAGGCCGACGAGCAGGCGACGGCTCGATTCCTCGGCCATCAGCCGACCCCAGACCTCGGCGAAGGCGGGCGCCGGGGCGGTGGTCATCGCCGTGCGCGCCCGCCGAGCTTCCTGCTTCCAGCCTGCCACGATGTTGAGGACGAGCGTCAGGAGAGCGGCGCCCTGGACGACCTGGACGAGGCGGGTCGGCGAGAAATCGGCAAGGAGCCCGCCGATCACCAGCGCGCTTACCATCGTTCCGGCAAGCAGCATGACGTAGAGAAGCGCCACCGCACGGGGCCTGCTATCTTCCGGCGCAAGGTCGCTCACCAGCGCGAGGCCGGCCGTCTGGGCGACATGAAGGCCGATGCCGGTCAGTAGGAAGGCAAAGCCGCAGCCGGCAAGCCCGACCGCGCGGCCATCGGGAACCGACAGGATCAGGAGGGCAAAGGGCAGCAGCGCAAGGCCGCCGAACTGAAGCAGGGTGCCGAACCAGAGATAGGGCACCCGCCGCCAACCGAGCACCGAACGGTGATGGTCCGAACGATGCCCGATCAGGGCCCGGAACGGCGCAGCGAGAAGCGGAATCGCGATCAGCGCCGCGACCAGCCCGGCCGGCACCTTCAGCTCGACGATCGCGACCCGGTTGAGCGTGCCGTTGAGAAGGGCCGCGGTCATGCCGGCGGTCACTTGGAAGAGCGACAAGCGAAGCAGGCGCGACAGCGGCAAGTCGGCGCTTGCGGCATCAGCGAACGGGAGCCAGGCGCTGGCGGTGCGCGTCCACATACCGGGCGTGAACGGCCGGGCGCTCACGGCACGCGGACCAGTTCAAAGGCATGGCTCTTGTAAAAGCCGCGCGACACTCGGGCGCTACGTCCGACGGTCCAGCCCGGGATGTCGGCGAGGCGACGGCGGAGGCTTGCCTCGCGGATCGGAACGATCGCCGGCGAGCGATTGCCGCGTGGGAAGAGCTTGCCCGCGACCAGCATGAGCCCGAGAAGATTGCTGTGCGGCGCGACTGTGAAGACGATCGAACGGCGGGTGCGTTCGGCGAGCCTCGCAAGGGCACCGACGAGGTCGTCGGCCGAATAGTGGATCAGGCTGTCCATCGCGACAACATGGTCCCAGGCCCCGAGGGCGGGATCGAGCATGTCGCCCGAACGCCAGTCGATGACCTCGCCGATGCCCGGGGTGGAGCGCGCGCGGGCGACCGCGACCAGTCCTGCGGCGACGTCGATGGCGGTGACCCCGGCGCCGCGCTCGGCGGCGGCGAGCGCGAAGGCACCGGTTCCGCAGCCCGCGTCGAGCAGCCGGCGGCCGGCAAGGTCGCGCGGCAGCCAGGACAGCAGGGTCGCGCGCATCTCGTCGCGGCCCTCGCGGACGGTCTGGCGGATCCGGCTGACCGACGCATCCGAGGTCAGGTCGATCCAGGCCTTGCGCGCGGTCGAATCGAAATAGGTGCGCAGCTTGTCGCGCTGGCGGCCATAGCCGTCGCCGAACCCGTCCGGGCGCGCCGCGCTGGCCATCATTCGAACCCCAAGAAGTCGAAGATGTCGCGATCCTTCATCGGTGTCGCAGCATTGGGTTCGACACCATCCCAGAGCTGGCGGGCGAGGCGCAGATATTCCTCGCGCGCCGCCTCAACCTCGGCGCTCGCCTCCATTTCGAAGAGGGTGCACTTCTTGAGGCGCGAGCGGCGGATCGCGTCGACGTCGCGGAAGTGCGCTAGGCGCTGCAGGCCGGTGGCCGCGGCAAAGCGGTCGATCTCGTCGGTCTGCGCCGAGCGGTTGGCAATGACGCCGGCCAGCCGCACGTCGTAATTCTTGGCCTTGGCGTTGATGGCCGCGACGATGCGGTTCATCGCGAAGATGCTGTCGAAATCGTTGGCGGCCACCACCACTGCGCGCTCGGCATGCTGGAGCGGCGCTGCAAAGCCGCCGCAGACTACGTCGCCGAGCACGTCGAAGATGACGACGTCGGTATCCTCGAGCAGGTGATGCTGCTTGAGCAGCTTGACCGTCTGGCCGACCACATAGCCGCCGCATCCGGTCCCCGCCGGCGGCCCGCCCGCCTCGACGCACATCACGCCATTGAAGCCTTCGAACATATAGTCCTCGGGCCGCAGCTCCTCGTGGTGGAAGTCGACGCTCTCGAGGACGTCGATCACCGTCGGCATGAGCTTCTTGGTCAGCGTGAAGGTGCTGTCGTGCTTGGGGTCGCAGCCGATCTGAAGCACCCGGTGACCGAGCAGCGAAAAAGCCGCCGAGAGATTGGACGAGGTGGTCGACTTGCCAATCCCGCCCTTGCCGTAGATCGCGATGACCTTGGCACCCTTGATCCGGACCGAGGGGTCCTGCTGGACCTGGACAGAGCCTTCCCCGTCGCCGGGCGATAGGGTCGACGTGCCGCTGAGGCTGAAGGGGTGATCAAGGGTCATCGTGCGGCCATCAGGCCTTCCAGCCTGTCCTCTATTTCGTCGCTGGCGGCATGGAGCGCCGCGAGGGTGTCGGCGTCCGGCTGCCAATATTGGCGGTCGTGCGCTTCGAGCAGGCGATCGGCCATGCGGGCCGAGGCCTTCGGATTGAGCGCGGCGAGCCGCTCGCGCATCGCGGGGTCGAGCACGAAGGTCTCGCTGATTCGCTGATAGATCCAGGGCGCCACCGCGCCGGTCGTCGCCGACCAGCCGAGCGTCGTCGCGACATGGCTTTCGATGTTGCGCACGCCTTCGTGGCCGTGGCGGAGCATGCCTTCGTACCAGTTGGGATTGAGCGTCCGGGTCCGGCTCTCGAGCTCGACCTGTTCTGACAGGGTGCGGACCTTGGCATTTCCGCGGGTTGCATCGACGATGTAGATGGGCGGCGCCTTTCCGCGGGCGCGCGCAACCGAACGGGTGATGCCGCCGAGGCTGTCCATATATTGGTCGACGTCGGTGACACCCAGTTCGACCGATTCCAGATTCTGATAGGTGAGTTCGACCCCGGCGAGCGCGCTCTTCAACAACGCCCGCTGCGCGACCGGGGGTCCCTTGCGACCATAGGCAAAGCCCTTGCGGCGCTCGAACACCTCGGCCAGCTCGTCGGGATCCGACCAGGCCCCGCCGTCAACCAGCTGGTTGACGTTGGCGCCATAGGCGCCCTCGGCATTGGAGAAGACGCGCAGCGCGGCCGTTTCCATGTCGCAGCCATGGGCGGCCATGTGCGCGAGGCTGTGCTTGCGCACGAAGTTCATCTCCTCGGGTTCGTCGGCCGTAGATGCGAGCCATGCCGCTTCCGCCAGCATCCGGGTCTGCAGCGGAAGCAGGTCGCGGAAGATGCCCGACAAGGTGGCGACGACGTCGATCCGGGGACGGCCAAGCTCGTCCAGCGGGATGAGCTCGGCGCCAGCCAGCCGACCGTAGCCATCGCGCCGCGGCCGTGCGCCCATCAGCGCCAGCCCCTGCGCCAGCTGCGCGCCCTCGCTCTTCAGATTGTCGGTACCCCACAGGACCATGGCGAGGCTTTCGGGCAGGCCTTCGCCGCTCGCGACGTGCCGCTCGATCAGCTGGCGCGCGGCTTGCTCGCCCTGACCGACCGCGAAGCTGCTCGGCATCCGGAAGGGGTCGATGCCATGAATGTTGCGCCCGGTCGGAAGGACGGCGGGATTGCGGATGACGTCGCCGCCCGGCGCCGGCCGGACATAGCCGCCGTCGAGGGCGTGAACGAGCGCGCCAAGCTCGTCGGTCGAATCGAGGCCGGCGGCGACCGCCGCGCGATCCTCGTCTGGCACAGCATCGAGGAAGCGAGCGCGAACCTCACCTTCCGGACATTGGCCGAGCACATGAAGGCCGTCGGGGATGAGCGTCGTCTCGACTTCGTATAGGCGGCGCGCGACGAGCGCCGGCCCGCCGGTGACATCGAGATCGAGCTCCTCGCCCTTGGCGGCGATCAGCGCTTCCAGTTCCTCGGTCTCGGCGGTGTCCGGCGCGGTCACCCGCCAGCGCTCGACCAGCGCCTTCAGTTCGGCGAGCCCCTTGTAGAGGCCGGCATTGCTGAGCGGCGGCGTGAGATAGCTGATAAGCGTCGCGCCGCTGCGGCGTTTGGCGAGCAGGCCCTCGGAGGGGTTGTTCGCGGCGTAGAGATAGAAGTTGGGAAGCGCGCCGATCAGGCGCTCGGGCCAGCAGTCGCCCGACATGCCGGCCTGCTTGCCCGGCATGAATTCGAGCGCGCCATGCGTTCCGAAATGCAGCAGCGCGTCGGCGCCGAAGTCTTCGCGAAGATAACGGTAAAAGGCGCTGAAGGCGTGCGTCGGCGCGAAGTTGCGCTCGAACAGCAGCCGCATCGGGTCGCCTTCGATCCCGAAGGCGGGCTGAATGCCGACGAAGACGTTGCCGAAACGCGCGCCGAGGACATGGATGTTGCTGCCATCGGCCTGCTGCCGGCCGGGCGCCGGGCCCCATTGCTGCTCGATCTCGGCAAGGAAAGGCTCGCGCCGGACATGCTCGTCCGCGGGAATGCGATGCGCGACATTGGCGTCGCTGCCGAACCGCTCGCGATTACCCTCGAGGACCGCGGCGCGGAGCGCGTCGACACTGTCGGGGACATCGACGTCATAGCCGTCGACGGCAAGGCGCTGCAGGGTCGCATGAAGCGATTCCCACACTGCGAGGAACGCCGCGGTCCCGGTCGCGCCGGCATTAGGCGGGAAGTTGAAGAGGACGATCCCGAGCTTGCGCGAGGCGCGGTCCGAGCGCCGCAGGGCGATCAGGCCCGCGACCTTGGCGGCCAGGGCCGCGGCGCGTTCGGGACAGCTCGCCATCGCCCGCATCGGCGCGCCCTGCTCGGCGCTGCGGCCGCCGAACACGCTGGTGCAGGTCGCGCCATCGAGCTCGGGAATGGCGACCATCATCATCGCCTCGAGCGGGAGGAGGCCCTGGGCACCCTGCCGCCACTGTTCGAGCGACTGGAATTCGAGCGCCTGCGCGGCGACATACGGAATGTCGAGGCCGGAGAGCATGCTCACCGCCCCATCCGCATCATTGTAGGCCGGGCCACCGACCAGCGAGAAACCAGTCAGGCTGACGATGGCGTCGACCGTCGGCTGACCGTCGGCAACGAAATAACGCTCCATCGCCGGCCGCGAGTCGAGCCCACTTGCGAAGGCGGGAACGACCTCCAGCCCGCGCGCTTCCATCGCTTCGATGACGCCGTCGTAGTGGCCGGCATCGCGCCCGAGGAGATAGGAGCGCAGCATCAGCAGCCCGACCCGGCCGCCCTTGCCCTCGCTTCGCGGCAGTTCCTCGATCCGTTCGACGATCCGCCCGGGCAGCGACGGATGGTAGAGGCCGACCTCCGGATAGTCGCGCGGGGCCTCGGCCTTGAGTGTCCCGCGAAGCGCACGGCGCTCGCCGTCGGCGTAACGGTCCACGAGGGCCCGGATCATGGCGACGACATTGTCGTCCGATCCCGCCAGCCAATATTGCAGAGTCAGGAAATAGGCGCGGACGTCCTGCGCGGTGCCGGGCACGAAGCGGAGTAGCTTGGGCAGGCGGCGGAGCATCCGCATCTGCCCCGCGCCCGAGCTCGCGCCGGGCTTGGTCGACCCCCGCAGGCGCTTCAGCAGGGCCATCGGGCCGCGGGCCGGAGCGTCCATCCGGTATCCGCCGAGGCGGGTCAGCTGAACGATCTCCGATCCCGACATCAGGCCGAGCATCGCGTCGCACTGCTCGCGCCGATCCTTGAGTGCCGGGAGGATGGCGCGGATATGGTCGTCGAGGAACAGCATCGTCGCAACGACGATGTCGGCCCGCGCAATGTCGGCGCGCGCGCGATCGAGCGCGGCGGGATCGCGATCCCACTCGCTCGCGGCATGGAAGTCGATCGATATGCCCTGGTCGGCGAGCCTCTGCCCGGCCCGCTCCACCGCCGCGGCCAGGTGCTTGTCGAGCGTGACGATCACCGCCCGCACGGAGGGGGTCGCGCTACCGGCCATAATGCGCCTTGGCGTCGTAAAGAGTGGCGAGCTCGATCAGCGGAAGACCACGCTCGGTCGCGTAGGTCTCGGTGTTGCGACGCGCCTTGCCGCGCACGAAGAAGGGAATCTTGCGGAGTTCGGCTTCCGCGTCCGCGGACCAGAAGCTGGCGTTCGCCGCCTCGATCGACGCCGGTGCGGGCATTGGCGCGGCATGGCCGGAAAGGTGGCTGGCGCCGGCCGCATCGTGGAATTCCGGATCGTCGCGGAACATCGTGAGGAGGTGTTCCTCCAGCCCCATGACGAGCGGATGCACCCAGCTGTCGAACAGGACGTTCGCGCCCTCGACACCCATTTGCGGCGAATGGCGCGCGGGGAAGTCCTGCACGTGCACCGGGGCGGAAATGACGGCGCAGGGAATGTTGAGCCGCTTGGCGACATGACGTTCCATCTGTGTGCCGAGGACGAGTTCGGGCTGGGCGGCGACGATCGCCGCCTCGACCTCGAGATGATCGTCGCTGATTAGTACCTCGAGCCCCAGTTCGGCGGCGACGGCGCGCACCTCGCGGGCATATTCGCGATTGTAGCAGCCGATCCCGCAGACGCTGAAACCGAGTTCGTCGCGGGCGACCCGCGCGGCCGCGGCGGCATGAGTCGCGTCGCCGAAGATGAAGACCCTCTTGCCCGTGAGGTAGGTGGAGTCGACCGAGCGGCTGTACCAGGGAAGGCGCAGCGCGGGGTCGTCGAGCGCGGGCGCAGGATCGATCCCGGCCGCCGCGGCCACTTCCTCGATGAAGCGGCGCGTTGCCCCGACCCCGATCGGGACGGCGGCAATGCGCGGCTGGCGATGGGAGCGCTCGAGCCACCGGGCCGCTTCATCGCCGATCTCGGGGTAGAGACAGATGTTGAAGGCGGCTTCGGGTAGGCGGGCGATGTCAGCCGGGCTCGCGCCGAGCGGAGCCACCACATTCACCATGATCCCGAGGCGGTCGAGGATGCGGGTCACTTCGCGGACGTCGTCGCGGTGGCGGAAGCCGAGCGCGCAAGGACCGAGGATGTTGGCGGTTCGCGGCCGGCGCGGCGCGGCATCGGCACCGACGGGGCACATGGCACGGACGATCTGATAGAAGGTCTCGGCGGCGCCCCAATGCTCCTTGCGGCTGTAGCTCGGCAGTTCGAGCGGGACGACCGGACAGGGCAGGCCAAGCGTCGCGGCAAGGCCGCCGGGATCGTCCTGGATCAGTTCTGCGGTGCAGGAAGCGCCGACGATCATCAATTCGGGCCGGAAGCGCTCATAGGCGTCGCGCGCGGTGGTCTTGAACAGCTCCGCCGTGTCCTTGCCGAGGTCCCGCGCCTGGAAGGTGGTGTAGGTCACCGGCGGACGTTCCCCACGGCGTTCGATCATCGTGAAGAGGAGGTCGGCGTAGGTGTCGCCCTGCGGCGCGTGGAGAACGTAATGGACGCCGCGCATGGCGGTCGCGACGCGCATCGCTCCGACGTGCGGTGGTCCCTCGTAGGTCCAGACGGCCAGCCGCATCCCTTATACCCGCAGCAAGTCGCGGCGGCGCAGCGGCCGGGCGAACAGTTCGGCGAGATCCGCGGCCTGGTCGAAGCCGTGGATGGGCGTAAAGACCAGCTCGATCGCCCATTTGGTCGACAGGCCCTCGGCCTCGAGCGGATTGGCAAGCCCGAGGCCGCAGACGGTAAGATCCGGACGCGCCGCGCGGACCCGGTCGAGCTGACGATCGACGTCCTGGCCTTCGCTGATCAGGACATCGGCGGGAAGGCGTTCAAGCTCCGCCGCGAGGTGCCGCGCGTGAAGATAGGGCGTGCCGACCTCGATCAGCTCCATCCCGAGTTCGCTGCTGAGGAAACGGGCAAGCGGGATTTCGAGCTGGCTGTCGGGAAGGAAGAAGATCGACTTGCCTTCGAGCGCCGGCCGGTGCCGTTCGAGCGCGCGCTTTGCGCGTTCCCGGGCCGGGGCAATCACGCGGCGGAAGGCCAGCGGGTCGACCATGAAGGCGCGGGCGGCCGCCTCGAGCCAGTCGGCGGTGCCGTCGGCGCCGAACGGGAAAGGCGCTTCGAGCTGGGTCGCTCCCCTGCCCTCCAGCACCGCTGCGGTGTCGCCGAGGAAGGGCTGGGCAAGGAGGAAGCTGGTGTGCGGACCCACGTCGGGAAGATCGGTCGAGGAACGGCCCGGGAAGAAGCGCGCCGGAATGCCCATCTCGGCGAATAGTCGCGCAAACTGGTCCTCGACGATGTCGGGGAGGGCGCCCACCACCAGCAACTGTCGCTCAAGCGCCGCCGGAGCCCGAGCTGGGGTCTCGGGCAGGGAGCGGGCGAGCGAGGCCAGGCAGGCGTCCTCCCCTTCCGTGAAAGTGGTCTCGATTCCGCTTCCGGAATAGCTGAGGAAGCGAATGTCGGGGCGCTGCTCCTGCAGCCGCTGCGCGGCGCGGGGCAGGTCGAGCTTGATCACTTCGCTCGGACAGCTTCCGACGAGGAACAGGGTCCGGATGTCGGGGCGCCGGTCGAGCAGGCGGGTCACCTCGCGGTCGAGCTCCTCGTTGAGGTCGGCAAGGCCGGCGAGGTCCTTTTCTTCCATGATGGCGGTGGCAAAGCGCGGTTCGGCGAAGATCATCACCCCCGCCGCGGACTGCAGCAGGTGCGCGCAGGTGCGCGACCCCACGACGAGGAAGAAGGCGTCAGGCAGCTTGCGGTGCAGCCAGACGATCCCCGTCAGTCCACAGAAGACTTCGCGCTGGCCGCGTTCGCGCAGGACCGGGCGGGGGGCGCTGGTGGCGGGCTGGAGCGCGGTCATGCGCGAACCGCCTGAAACGCGGGGCTCGGCGCCGCGGCCATCTGCAACCGCGCCAACCTCAGCTTCCACAGGAACTGGCCGGCATTGACGACGTAGGCGGCGTAACCCGCCAGCGCGACCCACAGGCGATCGCTGGTCTGGCCGATGTTCCCCAGCAGCATCACGACGTAGGCCGCGTGCAGGGCGATGACGAGCATGCTGAAGACGTCTTCCCAGAAGAAGGGCCGAGCGAACAGCCACTGGCCGAACACGTCTTTCTCCCAGGCCGCGCCGGTGATCATGATGGCAAAGAGGAAGGCGGTCTTCACGAGCACGGAGACGTCGGCCGCCTGAGCGCCGACACCGGTCATCAGCACGCGCAGCACCAGCGCCAGACTGACCAGGAGGACGAGAAATTGGAGCGGCGCGAGGATCGCCTGAACCAGGGTCCAGCGGCTCGAGTCGCGGCGCATCCTTTGCTCCGCCGTGTAGAGCGGTTGCGACCCCGTGACCCTCGCGTGACGCGCCTGCATTCGAGTTGCCCTCTCCCGCAGGATGCTACGCCTCGACGCTAAAGAGTGTCAATCGCGCTTGACGTAAACTCTTTTTGACATTGGATTGCGTCTTGGATTGCCACGGTCGTTTCGGTTCGATAGCCTCCGCCCCGGAACGATGAGTCTCGGGCGTTTGTCGAACGTTCCTGGCCGACGCGGTAGCGCCGACTACACTCGAGGAGACCGCAATGGCCTCAGTGATCGGTGTCGGCCCCTGGAGTACGGGGGAAGGCAGGAAGAAGCCGGGCAAGAGCGACTCGCGCAGGCGAGGCGCCCGCTCCGACACAGCCGTCGATCAGCCGGTGGGACCGGATATCATTTCGCATTTGCTCGTCGCTCATTCGGCGCCGCCAGTGTCGATGCCCGTCGGCAGTGTCGCAGTGACCGCGGAAGAGATCGCCAATTTCGCGATGCTCGCGGTCCGGCTCGAAGCCCATGACCTCCTCGCCGAAGTCGAAGCGATCATGCAGCGCGGCCTCGGGGTCGAACGCATCTTCGTCGAATTACTCGCGCCCTCCGCCCGTCTGCTCGGCGAGGACTGGACCGCCGATCGGCTCGACTTCCTCGACGTGACCATGGCGCTGTGGCGCCTTCAGGAGGTCCTGCGCGAAATCGGCGCACGCACGCCGACGGACATTCGCCAAGGCTGCATCCGCTCTGCCCTCTTTTCCCCCTTCCCCGGAGACCAGCACGGGTTCGGCGCGGCGATGATCGAGGAAACCTTCGCCCGCGCCGGCTGGGACACCGAGCTTCTGCTTGAGCCGACCCGCACGCGATTATTGTCGCGGGTTGCTGACACTTGTTACGACATCCTCGGATTGACGGTCACTTGCGACTACCATATCGCGCCGCTTCCTTCGCTCATCATTGCGGTGCGAAACGTGTCCAAGAACCCCAACATCCGCCTGATGCTTGGTGGGCGCCTCCTGATCGAGGATCCCGCGCTGGCCGAGCGCGTCGGGGCAGACGGGACAGCGGCGACCGCGATCGATGCGCTCGAGACCGCCGACCGGCTGCTCAGCACCCAACTGACTGCCATCACCGCCTGATTGCGCCACCGGCGCTGGAGCATTGATGAAGCAAGCGTCACCCGACGGCGACGAGATGCGCTTATTCGAAGAAGCCGGCCGATGGCTGGGGACGCTCGACGTCGAGGCCGCGGCGACCCTCGCCTCGGCCGGCGGCGACCTCGCGCTGCTGGTCGATCCCGATGGCGTGGTTCGTGACCTTGCCGGCAATGCCCGCGACTTCGCCGACGCGCTCGACTGGCTCGGGCAGGAATGGTCGCAGACCGTCACCGACGAAAGTCGGATCAAGATCAGCGAGATGCTTGGCCAGAATAGCGGCGAGCAGCCGCGCTGGCGCCAGGTCAACCATGTCACCGACGATGGCGAGATCCCGCTCCGCTACAAGGCGATCAAGCTGGCGACCGGATCGACGCTCGCGGTGGCGCGCGACGAGCGGACCATGGCCCGCCTCCAGCAGCGCCTGCTTCAGGTCCAGCAATCGCTCGAACGCGACTATCTCCGCCTGCGCCAAGCCGAGTCACGCTACCGTCTGCTGTTCGAGATGACGGCCGAGCCGATGCTGATCGTCGACAGCGCGACGCTCCGTATCCGCGAGATCAATCCGTCGGCGATCCGCCTGCTCGGCGGCCACAGCCTGCAGGGACAGCCGCTCGTCAGCCAGGTCGCCGCCGACGATCGCGACCGCCTGATCGCATATCTCGGTGCGGCCTCCACGGGTTCGCCCGTCGCTCCGGCACACCTTCTCCTCGCTCGCAGCGACGCCAAGGTCAGCATCTCGGCCCGGCTCTTCCGGCAGCAGGGCGAGGGCTATTATCTGGTCCAGCTCGTCAACGATGACCGGCGCGCGCTTGGCGAGCGCGAAAAGCTGACCCTCGAGCTGATCGAGCGGCTTCCGGACGCCTTCGTGCTTGCCGACGGTGACCTCAACATCCTCAGCGCCAATTCCGCCTTCGCCGAACTGACCCAGGCACCGTCGATCGAACAGCTCGTCGGTCGCTCGCTGGGCGACTTCCTCGGCCGTCCGGGGATCGACCTCGATCTCGTCCGGGCGCAGGTCGCCGAGCATGGCGTCGCCCGCAACGTCCCGACCATCGTCCGCGGCCTGATCGCCGGCCAGGAAGAGGTCGAGGTGTCGGCCGTTCGCGCGGGCGATCAGCAGGCCCATTATGCCTTCACCATGCGCCTCGTCGCGCGGCGGTTGCGCGATCTCCCGCCGGTCACGCGCGACCTCCCCCGTTCGGTCGAGCAATTAACCGATCTCGTCGGGCGGATGCCGCTGAAGGATATCGTCCGCGAAAGCACCGATCTTATCGAGCGGCTGTGCATCGAGGCGGCGCTCAACTTCACGTCCAACAACCGGGCGTCGGCTGCGGAAATCCTCGGCCTCAGCCGGCAGAGCCTTTACTCCAAGCTTCACCGCCACGGGATGGCCAAGACCGACGACCCCGAACCCGCAGCGGAGTAACCCAAGCGTCAATTTTGATTGACGCACTGCTGTCCATTTTATTTGACGCTCGGCTTGGTGAAGCATAGCCTTCACCCATGACTCGGCTGGTTCAGGACAGGATGTCAGCGCCCGCCCCGGCCGCCGCGGACATTCTCGAACTCGCCAAGCCCATCACCTGGTTCCCCCCCATGTGGGCATTTGGCTGCGGCGTGATAGCGTCCGGCCAACCGGTAATGTCGCGCAGCGGCCTGCTGATCGCGGGGCTGCTCCTCACCGGACCCTTTGTCTGCGGCACCAGCCAGATGGTGAACGACTGGTTCGACCGTCATGTCGATGCGATCAACGAGCCTAGCCGGCCGATTCCTTCTGGAAGGATCGCTGGCCAGTGGGGCCTTGCCCTCGCCTGCTCGGGCACGCTCGCCTCGCTCGCGCTTGCCGCCTCGATGGGTCCGATCGTCCTTGCTGCGACCCTCGTCGCCCTCCTCTTCGCCTGGGCCTACAGCGCCCCGCCGCTCCGGCTTAAGACGAGCGGGCTGTGGGGACCCTTGAGCGTCGGCCTGACCTACGAGTCCCTCAGCTGGTTCACCGGCACCGCCATCATGACCGGCGCTGTGCCGTCAGTTCCCGTGCTTCAGGTGCTATTTCTCTACGGCCTTGGCGCCTGGGGGATCATGACCCTCAACGACTTCAAGGCGGTCGAGGGCGATCGCCTCACCGGCGTCCGCTCCCTTCCGGCCGAGGTCGGGGTCCGGCCGGCGGTGCTCCTCGCCTGCCTCGCGATGGCCCTGCCGCAGCTCGGGGTAGTCCTCCTGCTCCTTGGACAGGCCCTCCCCGTCGCAGCGGGTGCGGTCGGCCTGTCGCTCCTCCTACAGCTGGTGTGCATGGCCCGCCTGACCCGTGATCCGCGCCGGTTTGCGCCCTGGTACAATGCGACCGGCGTTTCCCTCTATGTCCTCGGCATGGTTGCGGCCGCCTTCGGCCTGGGCTCGCTGTCGTGAGGGCGTGGCTCGTCATCCTGCGCCTCGGCACTGTCCAGGCGGCGATCGGGGCGATGGTGATGCTGGCCACATCGCTGCTCAATCGGGTGATGGTGGTCGAGCTCGGCCTGCTTGCCGCCGTCCCGGCCGGGCTGGTCGCCTGGCATTATGCCGTCCAGCTGTCCCGCCCGTGGAGCGGCCATGCCTCCGACGAGACCGGGCGGCGCACGCCATGGATCGTCGGCGGGATGGCGCTCCTCGCCCTCGGATCGCTGGTCGCGGTCGACAGCGTCGCGGCGCTTCCCGCAGGCTCGAGCGCGCAGCTTGCGCTCGCGGTCACCGGCTTCACCATGATCGGCCTCGGGGTCGGCACGGCCGGCACCTCGCTTCTCGCGCTCCTCGCCGCGAGCGTCGCGCCCGAGCGCCGCGCGGCCGCCGCCGCGACGACCTGGATCATGATGGTGGCCGGCATCGCCATTTCCGCCGGGGTCGCGGGCGCCCTCCTCCAGCCCTTTTCGATGGACCGGCTCGCGATCGTCGCCGGCCTCGTCATCGCCTTCGCGCTTGCCGCCGCGCTGCTCGCGGTCCGCGGCCTGGAAACATCCGCCAGCGCATCGCCCGCGCGCGAGCAGATTCCGCTCCGAACGGCGCTTCGCGAGGTCGCGCGAGACCGCGAGGCCGTGCGCTTCACCCTGTTCGTCTTCCTCTCGATGCTCGCCTACAGCATGCAGGACCTCATCCTCGAGCCGTTCACCGGCCTTGTCTTCGGGGCGGCACCGGGCCAGTCGACCCAATATGCCGGCATCCAGCATGGCGGCATCCTTGTCGGGATGATCCTCGCAGGCGCGGGGGGCGGCCTTGCCCGTCGGCGCTTCGGAATCCCGCTGCAGGCGTGGACGGTGGCAGGCTGCATCGGGTCGGCCGCGGCGCTCGCCGCGTTGTCATCGGCCGCGCTTGCCGGCCCCCCCTGGCCGATCGCGGGCAACATCTTCCTTCTCGGCTTCATGAACGGGATATTCGCCGCGGCCGCCATCGCCGCGATGATGGAACTCGCAGGCGCCGGTAGCGGCGATAGCGCAGGCGTCCGCATGGGCGTCTGGGGCGCCGCACAGGCCTTCGCCTTCGGCACCGGCGGCCTCGTCGGCGCGCTCCTCACCGATCTCGCGCGGCGCCTGCTCGGCAATGACGGCCAGGCGTTCGCGCTCACCTTCGCCGGCGAAGCAACGCTGTTCCTCGTCGCTGCGCTGTTCGTCGTCCGCCTTCCCGCCGCCGTGCGGCACCGTCCGGGACCAGCAGGAGAAACAGGATGGAGCGCTTCGACGCAGTCGTCATAGGGGGCGGCCCCGCTGGGGCCACCGCGGCCGACGATCTCGCCCTGGCCGGCCGTAAGGTCCTGCTGCTCGACCGGGCCGGGCGCATCAAGCCCTGCGGCGGCGCCGTCCCCCCGAGACTGCTCAAGGATTTCCAGATCCCTCTGTCGTTACTCGTCGCGCGCGCCACGTCGGCGCAGATGATCGCGCCGTCCGACAAGGCCGTTCGGATGCCGGTCGGCGACGGCTTCGTCGGCATGGTCGACCGGGACAGCTTCGACGAATGGCTCCGTGATCGCGCCGCCAGCCACGGGGCGCATCGGCGGACCGGGACCTTCGAACGGATCGAGCGCGACAGCGATGGCGAAGCGATCGTCTGCTACCGCGAGAGCCGCGGGAGTGGTCTTACCCGTATCCGCGCCCGCTCGGTGATCGGCGCCGACGGAGCACGCTCGGCCGTCGCGCGGGAGTCGCTTCCCGGCGCCGATCGGGTCCCTTGTGTCTTTGCCTATCACGAGGTGATCCGCGCGCCCGAGCGCGACAGCGTCGCCTACGAGGGACAACGCTGCGACGTTTTCTATCAGGGCGAGGTCTCGCCCGACTTCTATGGCTGGGTCTTCCCCCATGGCGACACCGCCAGCGTCGGGGTCGGCAGCGCGAACAAGGGCTTTGCGCTCCGCGACGCTGTTCGCACCATGCGCGAGAAAACCGGGCTCGATGCCTGCCAGACGCTCCGATGCGAAGGCGCGCCCATCCCGCTCAAGCCGCTCAAGCGCTGGGACAATGGCCGCGACCTCATCGTCGCCGGTGATGCCGCGGGCGTCGTTGCACCGGCGTCGGGCGAGGGCATCTATTATGCGATGACCTGCGGCCGGATGGCAGCCGAAGCCGTCGGCGAATTCCTCGACAGCGGAGATCCGCGACGCCTTGCTCTTGCCCGCAAGCGCTTCATGCGCGCGCACGGCAAGGTCTTCTTCGTCCTCCGGCTGATGCAATATTTCTGGTATTCGTCCGACAAGAGGCGCGAGCGGTTTGTGCACATCTGCGAGGACCCTGACGTCCAGCAGCTGACCTGGCAGGCCTATATGAACAAGCAGCTGGTCAAGGCGCGGCCCGGCGCCCATTTCCGTATCTTCCTCAAGGACACGGCCCACCTGCTCGGCCTTGCCCCGGTGCGGGCATGACCCGCGACGAGGAGCTCGGCCGGCCTTGGCCCCTGCCCGCGACACTGGCCGCGGGCGCCGCCATAATCGTCGCGACGGTCGGCATGACGCTGACCGACCTCGGCCCCTGGTACCAGTCGCTGCGCCAACCCGACTGGGCCCCGCCCCCGGCCTTCTACGGTGTGGCCTGGACGACCATCTATGCGCTGACCGCGCTTGCCGCGGTGAGCGCCTGGCTGGCCGCGCCGCGCCGCGCCGCTGCCGACCTCGTGCTCGGCGCCTTCGCGCTGAATGGCTTCCTCAACATCCTGTGGAGCCTGCTGTTCTTCAACGCGCGGCGACCCGACCTCGCCTTCACCGAGGGGCTCGTCCTGTGGCTGTCGGTGCTGTCGCTGATCCTGATCAGCCTGCGCTATTCGCGTTCGGCCGCGCTCCTCCTGCTGCCTTATCTGGCGTGGGTGAGCGCGGCCGGATTGCTGAACTACGAAGTGGTCCGCCTGAACGGACCCTTCGGCTAGAGCTTACTTCTGGGTACCGAGCCAGGCGATCAGGTCGGCACGCTTCTGCGGGTCGGCGATGCCGGCGAAGGCCATCTTGGTGCCCGGCACGACGCGCTGCGGATTTTCGAGATACTGGAACAGCTTCTCGGGCGTCCAGGTGATGCCGCTGTTGTGGTTGGCTTCGGAATAGGCATAGCCGGCGATGCTGCTGGCCTTGCGGCCGACGACGCCATGCAGGCTCGGCCCGATCCGGTTCACGCCGGCTTCGGTGACGTGGCAGGTCTTGCACTGGATGAAGACAGCTTCGCCCTTGGCGGGGTCGCCGGTGAAGTCGGCAAGCTTGGCGCCGCTCACGGTCGTGGTGTCGTCGGCAGCCGGCGCCGCTGGGGTCGCCGCCGCCGGAGTCGCAGCGGCGGTGTTGGTGGTCGCCGCAGGCGCCTCGGCGGTGTTCGCCGCTGTCCCGCCGCCTTCGCTCTTTGACCCTCCTCCACCACAGGCCGAAGCCGAGACGACGACGAACAAGGCAGAAGCGAGAAGGCTGGTCTTGCGGGTCATGAGGCGATTCCTCCTTCGTTACACAAGCGAATGAAGCAGAAATGCGAAGCCTGCACAATGAATACAAAGTCCAGTTGCGATTGGCGCAAATCTGGGGTTCTCTTTCACCAAACGGCGGGAGTGCGGCCTTGGACTTTCATCCCTCTCGCGACTCGCTCCTCGCCGAAGTCCACGCCCGTCCGTCGACCCCGATCGAGCCGCCGATGCTGGTCACGCGGATCGCCGCTTTGTCCGGTCAGGACGGGGTCGCGGGCGACCGGCGCCACATCGCCGACCTCTGCGCCCGAATGGGAGTGCCGCGCCCCGCCGACGACGCCGTCTGGTGCGCGATCGATGGCGGCGACTGGCAGCTCCGCTGGGAGCGCCATGGCGAATTCTCGAGCTGGACCTTCTTCGCCCGGCCGACCGGGACGGCCGGAGAAAGCGCGATCGATCGCGTGCCCGCGCAGTGGCTCGACACGCTGCCCGGCCCGGTCCTCGTCCTCACCACGGTCATTGTCGACCAGGCCGAGGCCGAAGCGCCGCTCGATCCGGCCCGGTCGGAAGCGATCGGATCGCGCATCATGGGCGGCGCCGCCACCCTCCTCACCGACCTTCGCGCCGATGCTGCGGGTATGACCCGCTTTACCCTCGCGATGCATCGCGACGATCCGGTCCTCACCGGCCGCATCGCCCTCATCCTGCTCGAGATCGAATGCTACCGGATGATGGCCTTGCTCGCCTTCCCGGTCGCACAGCAGACGGCAGGCAAGCTGTTCGACATCGAGGCCGAGGCGCGCGAACTGACCGAGAAGATCGCCACCCACCTCGGTATCGACGACGATCGCGACCTGCTCGCCAAGCTGGTCGCGCTGTCGGGACGGATGGAAGCGATGGGCGCCAGCACCAGCTTCCGCTTCGGTGCGGCGAGGGCCTATTTCGACATCGTCCAGACGCGCATCGGCTGGCTTCAGGAAGAACCCCTCCCCGGCCGCCAGACCATCCGCGAATTCATGGACCGCCGTCTCGTCCCGGCGATGCGTACCTGCGTCAGCGTGGCGGACCGCGAGGCCGGCATGATCGCGCGTATCGCGCGTGCCGGTCAGATGCTGAGCACGCGGGTCGAGCTCGTGACCCAGGCGATCAACGCCGATCTCCTGCGGAGCATGAACCGGCGCGCCTCGATGCAGTTGCGGCTCCAGCGGACGGTCGAAGGCCTCTCGGTCGCCGCCGTCTCCTATTATGTCGTCTCGCTGCTGCTGATCCCGGTCAAAGCGCTGGGCGACCACCGCCAGGGTTTCCGGACCGACCTGCTGACCGTCGTGCTGGTGCCGCTGGTGGTGCTCCTCGTCTGGTTCTCGCTTCGCCAGATCGGGAAGAAGATCGGCAACGACGATCATTGAGCGCTAGCGAAGCGGTCGTTTCTCCAGCTTCCGAGCCAGGGTCCGGCGATGCATGCCCAGCCGCCGCGCGGTCTCCGAAATGTTGAAGCCGGTGGCGATCAGCGTTTCGTTGATCTTTTCCCATTCGAGCGTCTTGATCGAGGTCGCGCGGCCGTCGACCGGCACGTCGGCATCGCCGGCGGCGCGTCCGAAGGCGGCCTCGATATCGTCGGTGTTGCTGGGCTTCGGAAGATAATGGGCGGCGCCGAGCTTGATGGCCTCGACCGCGGTGGCGATGCTCGCGAAGCCGGTCAGGACCACGATTTGCGTCCGCGGGTTCGCCGCCGAGAGCGCCGCCACGCAAGGGAGGCCCGAGTGCGCACCGAGCTTCAGATCGACAACCGCAAAGTCGAAGCCCTGCTGCACGAGCAGCTGATCGAGCGCTGCCGGACTGAAGGCGGTCGCCACCTCATAGCCGCGGCGTTCGAAGGAGCGCGCGAGCGTTCGCGCGAAATCCTCGTCATCCTCGACCACGACAAGGCGCTTCTGTTCAGTGCTCACGCAGACACGTCCGATCCGACCAGAGGCAGGGCTATCCGCACCGACGCGCCGCCCCCGCGCCGGTTGCGCGCACTGAGTTCGCCCCCGAGCCGCCGGGCGACGCTGGCGGCGAGGAACAGGCCGAGCCCGTGGCCAGCACCCTTGCGCGACCGGCTGGCCTGGCCGAGCTCATCGAGCTGGGCCTGACTGAAGCCGGGACCGCGGTCGCGCACATCGACGAACAGGCGGTCGTCGATCCGGCGCGCCAGGAGGCTGATCCCGCCAGGCGAGGCTTCTCCCGCATTCTCGAGCAGGCTCCACAATGCCTGGCGGAGCGCAGGCTCGTCGGGGACCCGGGCCCCACGGACGGACGCGATATGCGCGTCGAGCGGTACCTGCTCGTGGAGCAGGGCCCAGTCGGCGACGAGGCCGTCGAGCAGGCTCGATGCCTCGGCCTGCCCCATCGCTTCCCCGCGCGGCAGGCCCGACGTGTCGAGGATGTCGCTGACGATCTCGCGGCATCGCTCGACGGCGCGCCGGGCGTCGGCGAGCTCCTCACGGAACTGCGGATGGTCGGCGAAGGCGGGATCGCGCTGCCAGTCCCCGACCAGCACCGACAGCGACGACAAGGGCGTCCCAAGCTCATGCGCCGCGCCGCTCGCGAACAGGCCCATGCGGACGATCGAATCCTCCTCCTGCGCGCGCTGGCGAAGCTCGGCGACATAGCGGTCGCGAAGCCTGAGGTTGCGGCTGATGCGGGTCATGAACAGCACCAGCAGGATCGCCACCATGACGAAGGCGATCTCCTCGCCCAGCAGGCGCAGGTCGACCCGGAGTTCGCCAACCTTGGGGAGGTCGAGCGGCAGGTGATTAAAGGTGAGGAACAGGAAGGCGAGCACCGACAGGGCCACCAGCAGCCAGGCCATGCCGGCAGGAAGCAGGATGGCGCCGAGCACGATCTGCAGCAGGTAAAGCGACACGAACGGGTTGGTGGTCCCACCCGAAAGATAGAGCTGGCTCGTCAGCGCGGCCATGTCGAGCAGCAGCGCAAGGAGAAGCTCGCCCGGCACCACCCAGGCCAGCCGAAGCGTCGAGGCGAACAGGAGATTGCCGAGACCCAGGAGCCCGGCGACGACCAGCATCTGCCCGCTCGGAATCTCGACCCCCAGGCCATGCTCGGCGACGAGGATCGCCGCGACCTGCCCCGCCACCGCGATCCAGCGAAGCTGCACCAGCAGCCGCATGTTCTCGACCACCGCCTGACGCGGGCTCCAGCCGGCGGGCCGGTTCATCTGCGGGGTCAGGGCAAGCAGGGGTGCGGCCATCAATGGCCCTTATTGGCGCTCTTCGCGGTCAGGACCAGCCCGCCGAGGCTGAGCAGCGCGAGTGCGAACCAGGTCAGAGCGTAGACGAGGTGCGAATTGCGGAATTGCACGACCGTCAGCCCGCCGATCGGAAGCCCGCCGGCATTGGGGGTGGCGTCGGCATCGACGAAGAAGGGAGCGGGCCGCACGATCCCGCGGGTCCGGGCGATGGCGGCGACATCGCGCGAGAACCAGCGCCCCGCCGCCGGCTCGTTCGCCCGGAGGAATCGACCCTTGGGCTCGGTCGGCCGGACAAGCCCGGTTACCGTGACGATGCCCCCGGGCCGTGCCGCAGCCGCGCGCGCGCCCGCGTCGGCGGGCACGAAGCCGCGATTGACGAGGATGTTCCGTTCGCCGACCGCGAGGGGCGTCATCACCCAGAAGCCCTTGCCGCGCGTCGTCAACGCGTCGACCAGCGTCTCCTTCGCATGGTCGTAGCGCCCCGTGATGCGGACCTTCGTATATTCGGCCGCTGGGTCGCCGAAACGCGGGATGTCGGCGACGGAGACGCCGACGGGCGCCGCCGTAAGCCGGGCGTCGACCCGTGCGATGAGGTCGCGCTTCCACTGCAGTCGCTCCACCTGCCAGACGCCCAGCCCGGTGAAGAGCAGAGCCAGCAGGGCACAGAGCGCCAGCAGCGCGAGGCGCTTCCCCGCGCCGCGGCTCACGGCGTTCCGCTGACCTGACTGGGATCCATCATGCCCGGCATCATGTTGGTGTTGAGGTGGTACATGATCCACAGCGAGCCCGCGATCGTGATCACCAGCAGCACCGCGGTGAAGACATAGGCAAGCAGCGTCCAGCCCCCTTCCCCGGTCGTGTTGACGTGCAGGAAGCAGATGGTGTGGACGAGGATCTGCGCCACCGCGAAGAGGATCACCAGGATCGAGATTGCGGTCGGATCACCGATCGGGCGGGCCATCACCAGCCAGAAGGGAATGAAAGTCAGGACCGCCGACAGGGCAAATCCGACCAGATAGCTCTTCTTGCTGCCATGCCCATGTTCCTCGCCATGGGCGTGGAGATCGGGGTCGGTCGAGGCGCTCATCGCAGCATTCCCAGCAGATAGACGAAGGTGAAGACGCCGATCCAGATGACGTCGAGGAAGTGCCAGAACATGCTGAGGCACAGCAGCCGGCGCTTGTTGACGAGATTGAGCCCGTAGCGCCCGACCTGCACCAGCATGAGGCCGATCCAGAGGATGCCGACGGTCACGTGCAGCCCGTGGGTCCCGACCAGGGTGAAGAAGCCCGACAGGAAGCCCGACCGCTGCGGCGTCGCCCCCTCGGCGATCAGCTTGCCGAACTCGTAAAGCTCGACCCCGACGAAGCTCATGCCGAGCAGCGCCGTCACCGCCATCCAGGCCATGACCGGGCCCTTGCGGCCCTTCTCCATCGCCAGCATCGCAAAGCCGTAGGTGATCGACGAGACGAGCAGGATCGCGGTGTTGAGCGCGACGAGGGGTAGCTCGAAGATCTCGCGCGGGGCCGGACCGCCGGCATAGCTGGTCGACAGCACGCCATAGGTCGCGAAAAGGGCCGCGAAGATGAGCGCGTCGCTCATCAGGTAGATCCAGAAGCCGAGCAGAACGGGGCTGCCGTGGCCGCCGTCATGCGCGTCCTTTTCCACGAGGTGGAAGGTGTCGCGGTCGTAGCCGGCGTCGGCGGTGGTGGGCGCAGTGGTGGCCATGGTCCTCAGGCTCCCGCCGGCGCGGGCGAAGGGGTCAGGAAGCCGATCTTGTCGCGTTCGGTCCGCTCCACTTCGGCGACGGGAATGTCATAATCGCGGTTGTAGTCGAAGCTGTGCCAGACGGTGACCGCAATCAGGGCGACGAAGGCGACGATCGCCAACCACCAGATGTACCAGATCATCGCGAAACCGAGCACGGCAGCGAGACCCGACTGGATGATCGCCGTGCCCGTGTTCCTGGGCATGTGGATCGGCCGGTAGTTCGAGCGGGGATGCTCGTAGCCGCGGCACTTCATGTCGTACCAGGCGTCGAGATCGTGCACGATCGGGGTGAAGGCGAAGTTGTAGGCCGGCGGGGGCGAGCTCGTCGCCCACTCCAGCGTCCGCCCGTCCCACGGATCGTCGCCGACCCGCAGCTCATCGCGCTTCCGGTAGCTGACCACGAGCCCGATGATGAAGCCGGCGATCCCGATTAGGATGATCCCCGCACCGATCGCGGCGATCACGAACCAGGGCTGCAGCGTCGGGTCGTCGAAATGATGGACCCGGCGCGTCGTGCCCATCAGGCCGACGATGTAGATCGGCGTCCAGGCCACCCAGTAGCCGATCACCCAGCCCCAGAAGTGAACCTTGCCCCAGAACTTGTCGAGCTTGAAGCCGAACGCCTTCGGGAACCAATATTCGATGCCCGCGAACAGGCCGAACACGACGCCGCCGATGATGACGTTGTGGAAGTGGGCGACCAGGAACAGGCTGTTGTGAAGCACGAAGTCCGCGGGTGGGACGGCCAGCAGCACGCCCGTCATGCCACCGACCACGAAGGTCAGCATGAAGGCTACTACCCACATCATCGGCAGCTCGAAGCGGATCGAGCCGCGGTACATAGTGAACAGCCAGTTGAATATCTTCGCCCCGGTGGGGATGGCGATCACCATCGTCGCGATGCCGAAGAAGCTGTTGACGCTTGCCCCCGACCCCATGGTGAAGAAGTGGTGCAGCCAGACGAGATAGCTGAGGATGGTGATGACCACCGTTGCGTAGACCATCGACGAATAGCCAAAGAGCCGCTTGCCGGTGAAGGTCGAGGTGATCTCCGAGTAGATGCCGAAGACCGGCAGGACCAGGACGTAGACCTCCGGGTGACCCCAGATCCACACCAGATTCCAGTACATCATCGGATTTCCACCAAGGTCGTTGGTGAAGAAGTTGGTCCCGATGTAGCGGTCGAGCATCAGCATTGCGAAGGCGCCGGTCAGGATCGGGAAGATCGCGATCGCCAGCGCCTGACTGCAGAGCGCGGTCCAGGTGAAGACCGGCATCTTCATCATGGTCATGCCGGGGGCGCGCATCTTGATGATGGTCGTGACCATGTTGATCGCCGACAATGTCGTGCCGACGCCGGCGATCTGCAGGGCCCAAAGATAATAGTCCGGCCCGACCCCGGGTGAATTCTGGAGATTCGACACCGGCACGTAGTTGAGCCAGCCGGCGGTCGAGAATTCGCCGACGAACAGCGACACCATGACCAGCGCCGCGCCGGCCGCGGTCAGCCAGAAGCTCAGGGAATTGAGGTAGGGGAAGGCGACGTCGCGCGCACCGATCTGCAGCGGCATGACGAAGTTGATGACGCCCGAGATGAGCGGGATCGCCACGAAGAAGATCATGATCGTCCCGTGGGCGGTGAAGATCTGATCATAATGGTGGGCTGGGAGGTACCCTTCGCTCGCGCCGAAGGCGATCGCTTGCTGGAGCCGCATCATCACCGCGTCGGCAAAGCCGCGCAGCAGCATCACCACCCCCAGGATAATGTACATGATGCCGATCTTCTTGTGGTCGACGGTGGTGAACCACTCGCGCCACAGATAGCCCCACAGCTTGTAGCGGGTGATGAGGCCGAGGATCGCAAGCCCGCCGAGCGCGACCACGGCAAAGGTCACGAGCAGGATCGGCTCGTGCAGCGGGAAGCTTTCCCAGGTCAGCCGGCCGAAGATGATCTTTGGGTCAAGCACGTTGCGGGTCTTCTCTCGCGATCAGGTCATGTTGCGGTTGGCGGGGTCGCCGGGCTTGGTCACGCCCGGCGCTGCCTCGGGGTCGGTCGGCTTGGTGACATTGGCGCCCGAGCCTTTCTCCTGCGGCGACTTGAAGATCGCCCCCTCGGGCTTCTCTCCATGGAGCGGCGCCGAGCTCCGGCCCGGCGGCATGCCCGAACCGGCCCCGCCATTGTGCGGGTGGCCACCGCCGCGGTTCATGTCGTCGCGCATGATGTCGCTCATGCACGGCTTGCCCGGCTCGACGCAGCGTTCGAGGATCCGGCGATAGAGGTCGCGGTCGGCGCTCGCATAGAGCTTGGGCGCGACCCGCTCGGTCGGCTTGGCAAGGTCCATGTAGGTCGGAATGTCGAGCGCCTGCCCGCTGGCCTTGGCGCCATTCACCCAGCCTGCGAACTGCTGGTCGGAGACGCCGCGGATGCGGAAGCGCATGCCCGAAAATCCGGCGCCGCTATAGTTGCCGCTGAACCCGCTGTCGTCGACCGGCCGGTCGAGCACGGCGTGCAGCGTGCTCTGCATGCCGGGCATGGCGTAGATCATGCCCGCCATCGTCGGCGCGTAGAAGGTGTTCATCATGTTGGCCGAGGTGATGTCGAACCGGACCTGCCGATTGACCGGCAGCACCAGGTCGTTGACCGTGGCGATGCCCTGTTCGGGGTAGATGAACAGCCACTTCCAGTCGAGCGCAACCACCTGCACCCGCATCGGCGCGACCTTCTCGGCCGAGGCCTCGAGCGGCGACGCCTTCTGGTCGAGCGGACGGAAAGGATCGAGCAGGTGGGTGCTCGACCAGGTCAGTGCACCCAAGGCGATGATGATCAGCAGCGGGGCCGACCAGATCACCAGCTCGAGGCTGGTCGAATGGTCGAAATTCGGATCGTAGGTCCCGCCCTTGCCCCTGCGATAGCGCCACGCAAAGACGCAGATGAGCACCATCACCGGCACGATGATCAGCAGCATCAGGGCGGTGGAGATGTAGATGAGGTCACGCTGCTGGCGCGCGACGTCGCCCGCGGGATTGAGCACCGCGCGATCGCACGCGCCGAGCAGCAGCACCGACGCGGTCAGCGCGATTGTCTTCAGACTGTTCAAACGGGACGGCTGCAGCATGGTGGCGCTCTAGAAGCCCCCTTTCGCCCGGAACATTGGACATTTTGTCCAATCCCCTTGAACGCGATGCTGCGGCATTGGCTCCTCATGCGTTCTTTGCGCGCGTTCGCGTGCTAGAACCCATGCCCATGGGAGACGATGAAGCGATGACTGCCCCAGCCCCCGCGAGCTCAACCGCGCTCGAAGGCGATGCTCGGATCGTGAATTCGACCCATGGCGAGATCCGCCCGGGCGAGATTGCGGTCGGCGTCATCATCGGCCGAACCACCGAATTCTTCGACTTCTTCGTCTATGCGATCGCCGCCGTGCTGGTCTTCCCCAGCTACGTCTTTCCCTATGTCGACCCGCTGACGGGCACGCTCTACAGCTTCGCGCTGTTCAGCCTCGCCTTCTTCGGCCGGCCGCTCGGCACCTTCCTCTTCACCTATATCGACAGCCATCACGGCCGCGGGGTTAAGCTCACCATCGCTCTGTTCCTGCTCGGCGGCTCGACCATGGCGATCGCGCTTCTCCCGAGCCATGCGCAGGTCGGCGCAGCGAGCGCCTGGCTGCTCGGCCTGTTCCGCCTGCTTCAGGGCGTCGCCCTCGGCGGCGCCTGGGACGGCCTTCCGTCGCTGCTCGCGCTCAATGCCCCGAAGGATCGGCGCGGCTGGTATTCGATGATCCCGCAGATCGGCGCCCCGCTCGGACTGGCGCTCGCCTGCGCGCTCTTCGCCTACTTCCTCGCCATCCTCGAAACGGCCGACTTCCTCCGCTGGGGCTGGCGCTATCCCTTCTTCGTGGCGCTGGCGCTCAACATCGTCGCGCTGTTCGCGCGCCTCCGCATCGTCGCCACGCCCGAATTCAAGCGCCTCTTCGACACGCGCGAGCTCCAGCCCTCGCCGCCGTTCGAGACGCTGTTCGCCGAGTGGCGGACGATTCTCCTCGGCGCCTTTGCGCCGCTGGCGAGCTTCGCGCTCTTCCATCTCGTTGCCGTCTTCCCGCTGTCCTACAATCAGCTCTTCACCAACACCGACCCAGTCCGCTTCCTCATCATCGAAGGCGTCGGCGCCCTGATCTGCGTGCTCGCGATCACCGCCTCCGGCGTCCTTGCCGACCGAGTCGGCCGCCGCGCGGTGCTTGGCGTGTCGGCGGCGCTGATCGGTGCCTACAGCGGATTCGCCCCGCAGCTGCTCGGCGCCGGCCAGCTTGGCGAGGCCATCTACCTCCTCGGCGGCTTCATCCTCCTGGGGCTGAGCTTCGGCCAGTCGTCGGGCGTGGTGAACAGCAGCTTCAGCCAGAACTATCGCTACACCGGCGCCGCGATCGTCTCCAATTCGGCCTGGTTCATCGGCGCAGGGTTCGCGCCGCTGGTCGCGCTCTGGCTGACCGCGAACGTCGGGCTGTGGGCTGTCGGCCTCTATCTTCTGTCGGGCGTCATCTGCACGCTCGGCGCCCTGCTCATCAATCGTGAGTGGGGCCTGCGCGAGGCCGAAGCCGAAAAGGGCCAGGCAGCGCCGGTCCTCTAGGCCTCGACCAGTTCGGCAAGCATCGTCTCGACCGCGTCGAGGCGGGCCAGCGGTTCGCTTTCCTCGGGCCGGAGCAGCCAGCGGCCATCCTTGGCCTCGACCGAGGCCGGGCCTTTCGCTTTCGCATCCCGTGGCGTCAGTGCGATCGCAGCCGGCCCGGCATCGATCCGCTGCACGCCCGCACTCTCTGCGAGCAACCGGATCCGGGCCTGCGCGAGCAGCGCCTCGGCCTCGGGCGGCAGTTCGCCGAAGCGATCCGCCAGCTCGGCCTCGAAGCCTTCGAGCGCGCCTGCATCGGCAAGTCGAGCCAGTCGCAGGTAGAGCGAAAGCCGCACTTCCTCCTCCGGGATCCATTCAGCCGGAAGCCGCGCCCCAATTCCGAGCCGGAGTTCGGGCGGGAGTTCGTCCACCGCCTCGCCCCGCGCCTGCTTGAGTGCCTGCCCGAGGAGGTGCTGGTAGAGGTCGATCCCGATCAGTTTGAGATGCCCGGTCTGTTCCTCGCCGAGAAGGTCGCCGGCGCCGCGCAGGTCGAGGTCCCGGGCGCTGATCGCGAAGCCGGCGCCGAGCCGGTCGAAGGCGGCCAGCGTGTTCAGCCGCTCGAGCGTCCGCGGCGCAATGTCCTCGTCCTTGCCGGTCATCAGCAGGATGTGGCCGCGGCGCGAACCGCGCCCGACCCGCCCGCGCAGCTGGTGAAGCTGGGCGAGGCCGAAGCGCTCGGCGTGGACCGCGATCATCGTGTTTGCGCGCGGCACGTCGAGCCCGGCTTCGATGATGTTGGTGGCGAGGAGCACGTCACCCTCGCCCGCGGCAAAGCCGACCATCGCCTCGTCGATTTCGGCCGCAGGCATCTTGCCATGGGCCTTGAGCACCTCAAGTTCGGGCACGAGCTTGGCGAGCGTCTCTTCGAGCCCGCCCATGTCCTCGATCCGTGGCACGACGACGAAGCTCTGCCCGCCGCGCGACCGCTCGCGCAGGAGCGCGGTTCGCAACCGCTCGCCATCGAAGCTCCCGACCACGGTCCGGATCGGCTGGCGCCGCGCCGGCGGGGTCGCGAGGATGCTCATCGGCTGGAGGCCGACCAGCGCCGACTGAAGCGTCCGCGGAATCGGCGTCGCGGTCAGCGCCAGCGCGTGCGGCGCGCCAAGCCCGCGAAGCTTGTCCTTGTCCTTCGCCCCGAACCGCTGCTCCTCGTCGATGATGACGAGCCCGAGGTCGGCATAGCGCGCACCCTTGCCCGCGACCGCCGCCGTCCCGACCACCATCGCGATGCTGCCGTCGGCGAGCCCGGCGAGCACCTTCTTGCGGTCCGCGGTCGAAACCAGGCGCGAGAGCATGGCGACCTCGACCCCGAGGTCGGCGAAGCGTTCGCGGAAGGTCTCGAGATGCTGACGGGCAAGCACGGTGGTGGGCGCGGCGAGCGCGACCTGCTTGCCGGCGAAGATCGCCATGGCTGCGGCGCGCAGCGCGACTTCGGTCTTGCCGAAGCCGACGTCGCCGATGACGAGCCGATCCATCGGCCGGCCCGAGGTCAGGTCCGAGCGAATGGCGGTGATGGCCTTGGCCTGGTCGGCGGTCTCGCTGAAAGGGAAGGATCCGGCGAGCTGCTCGAACCGGCGGGCATCGGGCTCGAGCGCCGGCGCACTCTGGTCCTGCCGCTCCGAAGCCAGAGCGACGAGGCCGCGCGCGGTCGCGGCGATGGCGGCCATCACCTCGCCCCTGCGCTTCTCCCACGAGCTGCCGTCGAGCTTGTCGAGCGTGACCGCTTCCTCGTCGGAGCCATAACGCCAGAGCTTGCCCGCATCGGACACGGGTACGAGACGCCGCGCGTCGCCTGCGAAGCGCAGCACGATCGCATCCCCACCCTCGTCGGGCAATTCGGTCAGACCCACCACGACGCCGAGCCCGTGGTCCTCGTGGATGACGACGTCACCGGGCCGGATCTCGGGCGCGGCGAACACGTCGGCGGTGGCGCTGCTGGTACCGGCATCCTGCTCGGCCCGCGATCCGATGAGATCGGCCGCCGCGACACCGACGATCGACCCGGAACGGAAGCCCCGCGGAATGGACATGCACAGGCAGGAGATGCTGCCCTTGGGCGCCGCCGTCACGCCCTGCCAGTCATCGGCTTGGCGGACCTCAAGCTTCATCGCCCGCTCGATGCGGGGCACGATGAAGCGGAGATCGCGGGCCGAGCCCAGGATGCAGAGCCGGTCGCCCGCCTCCATGACCTCCTTGGCGAAGCGCTTGAAGGCGCGCTCGGGCGAGCGGCCTTCGACGAAGCGTGGCGGTGCCTCGCCGATCGCCTTCGCGAGATCGACGATCTTGCGGCCTTCCATCGCCTCCTTCCACGTGGCGTCGCTGCAGATGTCGGCCATTGCGCGCTTGGGCCGTCGGCGCGCCGTGTCTGCCGCCAGCGCCAGGAAGGTCGTCCGCCGGCGGTCAGCGCCCGGATCGCTCGCTATTGCGGCATCGGGCATGTGCGCGAGGATGGTGACGCCCTTGGCGCCCGAAGGCTCGGCAACGGTACCGATCTCGAGCCGCTCGAGTTCATGGGTCGTGAGCTGGCTCAGCGGGTCATAGCTACGCAGCGCGGCGATGCGATCGTCCGCGACTTCAATCCGGACCGGGCATTCGGCATCGCCCGGATAGAGGTCGGCGACGTTGCCACGCACCGCGACCTCGCCGGGTTCGTCAACCCGTTCGTCCTCGACATAGCCGAGGCCGAGCGCCTGCTTGCGGAAGGCTGCGAGCTCGATTGCGTCGCCCGGCAACAGGACCGGCGGCTTGCCGCCAAACACCTCGGGCTTGGCGACGAGCCGCCCCGCCGCTTCACCGGACGTGATCAGGAGGACCGACCTTCCCTCCGCCTGCGCCTCGCGCAGCTGGCGCAAGGTCGCGGTGCGCTGGCCGGCAACGCCGGGCGAGGACGGCGCCTCGTCGCCCGGGAGGGCATCGCTCGCAGGAAGGAACAGGACCAGTCGTTCGCCCGCCCCTTCGGCCGCCGCCCGCGCGATCGCGGCGCCCCGGCTGTCATCACGGGCAAGGAACAGGAGAGAGCGCTCGTCGGAACCCAGCAGCGCTGCGACCACCTCGCCCAGTTCGAGGTCGGGAAGGCGCTTGTCAGGATCGTTGGTCATCGGGCCAGCAAACGGACCGCGAACGACCATCGTTCCTACCTAGTCCAACAGCTTACCCGGATTGAAGATTCCGTGCGGATCCATTGCCCGCTTGACGGCACGAAGCGCCTGCATCCGGGCCGGCGAGGCGAGGCGAGCAAGCTCGTCCTTCTTCATCTGTCCAATGCCGTGCTCGGCCGAGATCGACCCGCCCGCCGCGGTCACCAGGTCATGCACCAGCGCGCTGACCGCCTTCCCTTCCGGGCGATCGGCCCAGTCGCGCGGCGACCCATCGGGGGCCCGGACGTGAAAATGCACATTGCCGTCGCCGAGATGGCCATAGCCGCTGGCCTCGGTCCCCGGGAACGCCGCCTCGATGCGTCGGGCATCATCGACGAGGAAGTCGGGGACACGGTCGATCGGCAGCGAAATGTCATGCTGCGCCGCCGGGCCGTCGGTGCGCTCGGCTTCCGAAATGCTGTGGCGGAGCCGCCAGAAAGCCTCCATCTGCTCCCCGCTCTGCGCAAGCGCGGCGTCGTCGAACAACCCTTCTGCCAAGGCGCCCTCGAGCAACTGCTGGAGGTGCGCCGCGGCATCCTCCTCCCCGTCGCCGGTGACGGCTTCGACCAGCACGTTCCACGGCGAGGCCGACGCCAGCGGCGCCCGGGTCATCGGGATATGCCGCAGCACGCGGTCGAGGCTCGCCGCCGGGATCAGCTCGAACGCCTCGATCCGGCTCGACCGCCTCTCGAGGTGCCACAGCAAGGCAAGCGCAGCCTGCGGTGTCGGAAGGCCGATCCAGGCGGACGCCTTCCGCACCCGCCCGGGGACCAGCCGCAGGCGGAGCGCAGTGATGATCCCGAGGGTCCCTTCGGCGCCGATCAGCAACTGGTCGAGCGAGACGCCGCGATTGTCCTTCCTCAGACCCTGCAGGCTGTCATGGACGAGGCCGCCCGCAAGCACCGCCTCCATCCCCAGCACCTGCGCGCGCATCGTCCCGAAGCGAAGCACCTGCACGCCGCCGGCATTGGTGGAGGCGAGCCCCCCGACCGTCGCCGAACCCCGTGCACCGAGATCGAGCGAGAAGCGGCTGCCCACCGCCTCGGCAGCTTCGTGCAATTGCTGGAGAATGACCCCCGCCCGCACCACAGCATGGTCGGGCGTGATCGCCATGATCCGGTTCATCCGCCGAAGCGAGAGGAGCACGGCGCTTCCGTCACCCGGCGGGGTCGCGCCGCCCACCATCGACGTATTGCCGCCCTGAGGCACCAGCCCGACGCCGTGGGCTTCGGCGGCGCGGACGATGGCGCTCACTTCCCCGCTGTCCGCCGGCTCGAGCAGGACCGGACTCACCCCGGTCCAGCGCCCGCGCCAATCGGTCAGGAAGGGGGCGATCACATCCGCGTCCCGCACCACCGAACGAGCGCCAAGCTGCGGGGAAAGGGCTTCAAGGAAATCGGACAGGCTCATTTCCGCCCTTCCCTAGCCCAAGTCCGGCTTGGCAGGCGAGCCTAGGCCAGCCACAAGCGGCCAAGCCTCTTGGGGGACAATCGAGTGAACATGATGTGGTGGGGGTTGGCGCTGGTCGTGGTGGCGACCGTGGCGATTGCGGGGGCGGGGCGGGCCTTCCAGCTGTTCGTGCGGCGCCTGCGCGACGATCATGCGCTCCGCCCGACGCTCTGGAACCGCTTCTATGCGGTCAACTGGGGCAACACCGCCACCAACAATTACGGGTTCGCCCCCGCCGACCCGCAGGACGAGGCGCCAGATCGCTTCCAGCGCCAGATGTATCGCGAGATGCTGAAGGAGCTGCGCGCCAGCGGAAAGCCGCTCGCGCCAGGCACCCGTCTGCTTGAAGTGAGCTGCGGCCGCGGCGGTGGCCTTAATGCCTTCCTCGAAGCGGCCGGACCCGGGGCCTTCCGCGCCACCGGGCTCGACGTAGCGGCGAGCGCCGTCAGCTACTGCCAGGGCCAGTGGCCGTGCGGCGAGGCGCTCGACTTCGTCGAGGGCTCGGCCATGGACCTCCCCTTTGCCGACCACAGCATCGACGTCCTCCTCAACGTCGAAGCCTCGAACGACTATCCCGACCGCCAGCGCTTCTTCGCCGAGGTCGCGCGGGTGCTGAAACCCGACGGCATCTTTCTCTACGCCGACACCGAAAAGGCCAAGAATGCCGGACGGATGGAGTGCGACCTCAAGGACGCCGGCTTCACCTTCCAGCTGCGCGACATCACCGCCAACGTGGTCGATGCGTGCCGCGAGGATTCGCCGCGTCGCCGCGCCGTCATCGCGGCCCGCGCGCCGCTTCCTGCCCGGCTGCTGCTCCGCAAGGAACTCGCCAATTATGCCGCAATCGAGGGCAGCAAGAAGTTCGAGCGCTTTCGCACTGGCGAGCGGCGCTACTACCTGACCGCGGCGCGGCGCGCATGATCCAGCTGGTCGTCGCCCGCGCCCGCAACGGCGTCATCGGCCGCGATGGCAAACTGCCGTGGCACCTTCCCGCCGACCTCCAGCATTTCAAGCGGCTGACGTTGGGCACGGCGATGATCATGGGTCGCAAGACGTTCGACAGCCTGCCCGGCCTGCTCCCGAAGCGCCGCCACATCGTGATCACCCGCGATTCCGGCTGGAGCGCGCCCGGTGCCGAGGTCGCGCATTCGCTTCCCGAGGCCTTTGCTCTGGCAGCGCCCGACGATGTCAGCATCATCGGCGGCGCGGAGATCTTCGGCCTTGCCCTCGCCTTTGCCGACCGCGTCGAACTCACCGAGGTCGACGCCGACGTCGAGGGCGACACGGCAATGCCCGACCCCCGCGATTCCGGCATGTGGCGGGAGACAGCGCGCGAAGAGCATGCCGCCGAGGACGGTCGCCTTCCCTTCGCCTTCGTGACCCTGGAACGCCTCTAGGGCGTCGGCGCCGCGCTCCGCTGTCCGATCCGGCGGACCTGTTCGGCAAGCACCTGGTCGACCATCGGCGCCAGCTTGGCCGCACCGCCATTGTAGAACCCCGACGCGCGATAGTTGAGCGTCAGCGAGGAGCCTTGCGCCGTCGGCGCGATCACCACCTGCATCACGCCGCTCGTTGCCTCGGCGAGCAAGGGCCCGAGCGAACCGGTGAGGACGATCCTCTTGCCCGGCTCGACGAAGGCGACGCGCATATGTTCGACCCCGCCCCCGCCGGGCAGTTTCTCGCACCAGCAGCCGCCGGGCGTGAGCGAGAGACTGAGATTGGCCGCCTTGCCGCTGTAGGTGTGCGAGTCCGACCACCAGCGCGGGAGGTCGGCGAAGAGCCCGTAAAGCGTTCGGGGTGGTACCTGCAGCTCGACCCGTTGCTCGACCTCGAAGCCATTGGCATTGCTCGACCGGACCTCGGCCGCGGCCTGGCTGCCAAGGCTCCCCAGCAACGCGAATGCCGCCACTACGCGCATGACCCGCTCCCCTTTCAACGGAGGGATCAGGATGCGGCGATCAGGCCGCGCCGTCCAGTATGGCGTCGATCTGCCGCGACACTTCCTCGACCGAGGCCATGCCGTCGACACGGGCCACCAGCCCGCGCGCTTCGTAATAAGGAAGGATCGGGGCGGTCTTGGCGCGATACTCCGCCATGCGGGTGCGCACGGTCGCCTCATTGTCGTCCGGGCGGCGCTTGAACTCGTGCCCGCCGCAGACGTCGCAGGTGTCCTGGATCTCGGTCGGCTTGAAGCGATCGTGATAGGGCGCGCTGCAGGTCGCGCAGGTGAAGCGTCCGGTGATCCGTTCGACCAGGGCTTCCTCGTCGACCTCGAGCTCGATCACGTGGCTCAGCGAACGGCCGCGCTCGCCGAGCAGGATGTCAAGTGCCTCGGCCTGATGCTGGGTCCGCGGGAAGCCATCGAAGATCGCGCCCTTGCCGTCGCTCTGATCGAGATGCTCGCCGATCAGCGCCGACACGATCGCGTCGCTGACGAGCTCGCCCGCTTCCATCACGGCCTTGGCCTTGATCCCGACAGGGGTGCCGGCCTTAACCGCGGCGCGCAGCATGTCGCCGGTCGAGAGCTGGACCATGCCGCGCTTTTCCACCAGCCGCTGGGCCTGGGTGCCCTTGCCCGCGCCGGGGGGGCCCAGAAGGATGATGTCCACGGCGAAACGCTCCCTGTTCGTGGCTGTTGTCACGGGCCTGTCACGGCCCGTCAAGCGTCAGCGGCGCGCCGGGCGCCCGCCCTTGAGCTTGGCCTTCTTGATGAGGTCGCCATACTGATGCGCGATCAGATGACCCTGGATCTGGCTGACCGTATCCATCGTCACGTTGACGACGATGAGCAGGCTGGTCCCGCCGAGATAGAACGGAATGCCGGCCTGGGTCACCGCAAACTCCGGAAGGAGGCAGATGATCGTCAGATAGGCAGCGCCGATGACCGTCAGCCGGGTCAGCAGGTGATCGAAATAGACTTCGGTCGCCTTGCCCGGGCGCACGCCGGGGATGAACCCGCCATGCTTCTTGAGGTTGTCGGCGGTCTCTTCCGAATTGAACTGCACCGAGGTGTAGAAGAAGCAGAAGAAGATGATGCCGAGCCCGTAGAGGGTCATGAACACCGGGCTGCCGTGCTGCAGGTAGGTCGACAGCGTGATCAGCCAGTCGGAACCGCCCTCGCCCGCCGGGGTCGCACCGGCCATCTGGATGACGGTCAGCGGCATCAGCAGCAGCGAGCTGGCGAAGATCGGCGGAATGACGCCCGCCGTGTTGATCTTGATCGGCAGGTGCGAACGCTCCTGCGCCATCATCCCGCGTGCCGTCGCGCGCTTGGGATACTGGATCAGCACGCGTCGCTGGGCGCGCTCCATGAAGCAGATGAAGAGGATGAGGCCGACCACCAGCACGATGATCAGGACGATCAGCAGCGGGTCGATGGTGTTGCTGCGGCCACCTTCGAGCAGCTGCGCGAGTGTTCGCGGAAGCGACGCGACGATGCCGGCCATGATGATCAGCGACACGCCATTGCCGATGCCGCGGCTGGTGATCTGCTCGCCGATCCACATCAGGAACAGCGTACCGCCGACGAGGCTGATGGTCGCGGCGACGCGGAACATGATGCCCGGGTCGACAACCGCCGGGATGCCCTGGTTGGCACCGAGGCCTTCAAGCCCGACGGCGATGAAATAGCCCTGCACCGTGGTCAGCGCGACCGTCAGGTAGCGGGTATATTGGTTGAGCCGCTTGCGGCCGGTCTCGCCCTCTTTCTTGAGGGCCATCCACGGGCCGTACATTGTCGCGCCGAGCTGCACGACGATCGACGCGGTGATGTAGGGCATGACGCCGAGCGCGATGATGCTCATCCGCGCCAGGCTGCCGCCCGAGAAGGTGTTGAAGAAGTCGAGGACGCCGCCGCGCTGCGTGTTGAACAGCTCGGTCATGGCGCGCGGGTCGATGCCCGGCATCGGCACGTGGCTGAGCAGCCGGAACAGGATCAGCGCACCGATCGTGAACCAGATGCGCTTCTTAAGCTCGGTCGCCTTCCCGAAACTGGAAAGGCTGATGTTCGAAGCCAGTTGCTCGGCTGCGGATGCCATGTCGTTTGTTCGTCCCTACCCCGAGCGGCCCATATAGGGGGCGGCGCTGCGGATGAAAGCTGTTCTCCTGCAAAAGCAGGAGCCCAGTCGCTTCTTCACCACGCGGGAAAGAACACTGGGCCCCGGCTTTCGCCGGGGAACAGTTACTTGGCGGCCTTGGCCTTGGCGGTGCCCTTCTTGGCCTTCGCCAGCTCGGCCGGATCCTTGCGCTCGATCACCTCGACGCTGCCGCCGGCCTTCTCGATCGCCTCGCGAGCGCCCTTGCTGACGCCGGCGACGCGGAAGTTCAGCTTGGCCGAATAGTCGCCCTTGCCGAGAATGCGGACGCCGTCCTTGCCGCCACGGGCAACGCCAGCCGCCTTGAGCGCGGCGTGATCGATGGTGCCATTGGCGTCGAGCGTGCCGGCATCGACAAGCTTCTGGATCGCGCCGAGGTTCACTTCGGCATGGTCACGCGCGAAGATGTTGTTGAAGCCACGCTTCGGCAGACGCATGTGGAGCGGCATCTGGCCGCCCTCGAAGCCCTTGATCGAGACGCCCGAGCGGCTCTTCTGGCCCTTCTGGCCGCGGCCACCGGTCTTACCGACACCCGAACCGATACCGCGGCCGACGCGGACTCGACCCTTGCGGGCACCGGGGTTGTCGCGGAGTTCGTTGAGCTTGATCGTCATGTTCTGCACTCGCTTTCGCTTTTGTCGCGCATCTGGCCCCCCACCGAGGCAGGAGGCCAGTCACTTGGTTTGAAATGGAAACGAGCCCCTGCACGAACAGGAGCTCGAAGCCAACTTACTTTTCGACGTTCACCAGATGCTGCACCTTGCGGATCTGGCCGAGGACCTCGGGGGTCTCCTCCACTTCCACGGTGCGGTGCATCTTGTTGAGGCCGAGACCGACCAGCGTCGCGCGCTGGGTCTTGTCGCGGCGGATCGGCGAACCCGTCTGGGTGATCTTGATGGTCGCCACGTCCATTACTCCGTGATGCTGTCAGCGGTAGCCTCGGCCTCCGCCTGGCTCGCGCCACCACGGCCGAGCAGGTCGGCGACCTTCTTGCCGCGACGCTGCGCCACCGAACGGGGGCTGGTCTGATCCTTGAGCGCCTCGAAGGTCGCACGGATCATGTTGTACGGGTTCGAGGTGCCGACCGACTTGGTCACCACGTCGGCCACGCCGAGGCTTTCGAAGATGGCGCGCATCGGGCCACCCGCGATGATCCCGGTACCCGCCGGAGCGGCACGGAGCGCCACGCGGCCAGCGCCGAAGTGGCCCTTGCCGTCATGGTGAAGCGTGCGGCCGTCGCGCAGCGGAACGCGGATCATGGCCTTCTTGGCCGCCGCGGTCGCCTTGCTGATGGCTTCCGGCACTTCGCGAGCCTTGCCATGGCCGAAGCCCGCACGACCCTTGCCGTCGCCGACCACGACCAACGCCGCGAAACCGAAGCGCTTACCGCCCTTCACGGTCTTCGAGACGCGGTTGATGTGAACCAGCTTCTCGATCAGCTCTTCGCCGCCGTCGTCGTCCTGGTTGCGGCCACCGCGACGATCGTCGCGACGCCCACGACCGCCGTCACGGCCACCCGGGCCACGACCACGGCCACCACGCGGACCGCGCGGACCACGGCCTTCCTGCGCCGGCTGGCCGGCGTCGGCGGCCTCGACCGCTGCACCCGCTTCGGGGTTGCCGGCCTGGGTCTGGGTTTCAGTCTCGTCAGCCATCATTAGAACTCCAGGCCGCCCTCACGGGCGGCATCGGCCAGGGCCTTGACCCGACCATGGAAGAGGAAGCCACCGCGGTCGAACACGACCCGGTCCACACCAGCGGCCTTGGCGCGCTCGGCAAGAGTCTTGCCGACGGTCGCGGCCGCGTCCTTGGTGGCGCCACCCGAAGCCTTCAGGTCCTTGTCGAGCGTCGAGGCGGACGCGACGGTCCGGCCAGCGGCGTCGTCGATGACCTGCGCATAGATGTGGCGACCCGAACGGTGCACCGACAGCCGCGGCTTGCCCGACGCGCGGGCCTTGAGCGCCGTGCGCACGCGGCGCCGGCGGCGGTCGAAGAGGGAAAGCTTGGCCATTACTTCTTCTTCCCTTCCTTGCGGAAGATGAACTCGCCGCGGTACTTGATGCCCTTGCCCTTGTACGGCTCGGGCTTGCGCCAGCGACGGATCTCGGCGGCCACCTGGCCGACCTTCTGCTTGTCGATGCCGGTGATCTCGACCGTGTTGGGGTCGGGAGTCTTGACGTCGATGCCTTCCGGGATCGCGTAGTTCACGTCGTGGCTGTAGCCGAGCTGCAGGCGCAGGTTCTTGCCCTGGGCCGCGGCGCGGTAGCCGACGCCGGTGATCTCGAGCACCTTGGTGAAGCCCTCGGTCACGCCAGTGACGAGGTTCAGCACGTTGGTGCGCTGCATGCCCCACGCCGCGCGCGAACGCTGGCTGTCGTTGACCGGCTGCACGCTGATCTGACCGTCCTCGATCGAGGTGCGGACCAGGTCGTCGAGAACCTTCATCGACAGGGTGCCCTTGGGGCCCTTGACGCTGAGGGTCTGGCCCTCGAGGCTCGCCGTCACGCCGGCCGGAACCGGGACCGGCTTTTTGCCGATACGGGACATCTTAGAACACCTCCGCCAGGACTTCGCCACCGACGTTCTGCTCACGCGCTTCCGCATCGGAAAGCACGCCGCGCGGCGTCGAGACGATGGTCATGCCAAGGCCGTTGCGGACCCGCGGCAGCTCACGGGCGCCCGAATAGACCCGGCGACCGGGCTTCGAGACGCGCGCCAGATGCTGGATCGCCGGCTGGCCTTCGAAATACTTCAGTTCGATCCGCAGGCCCTTCTGGCCCGCCAGCTCCTCTTCCGAGTAGCCACGGATGTAGCCTTCACGCTGAAGCACGTCGAGGACGTGAGCGCGCAGCTTGGAAGCCGGCGTCAGGACGCTGTCCTTCTTCGCCTGCTGGCCGTTGCGGATACGGGTGAGCATATCACCCAGGGGATCGGTCATCGCCATGTTGCGGTGTCCTTACCAGCTCGACTTCGTGAGACCGGGAATGAGGCCCTTATTGCCCATTTCCCGAAGCATCACGCGCGATAGACGGAACTTGCGGTAGTAAGCGCGGGAACGTCCCGTCAGCTCGCACCGATTACGGATACGGGTCGGATTGCCGTTACGCGGCAGCTCCGCCATCTTCAGCCGGGCAATCAGACGCTCCGTCTCGTCGCGGCTCTCGTCATTCGCGAGGGCCTTCAGCTTGGCGTACTTGGCCGCCTGCTTTGCGACGAGCTTCTTCCGACGCTCGTTCTTGTTGATGGAACTCAGTTTCGCCATGACTTAAGTTCTCCTACCGGCCTCAGGCCGCCTGCTTCTGGCTGTCGGCGTCCGCCGGGAACGGGAAGTTGAAGAGACGCAGCAGCTCGCGCGCTTCCTCGTCGGTCTTCGCCGTGGTGGTAACGATGATGTCCATGCCCCGGACCTTGTCGATCTGGTCATATTCGATCTCGGGGAACACAATCTGCTCCTTGAGACCCATCGCATAGTTGCCGCGACCATCGAAGCTCTTCGGGTTCAGGCCGCGGAAGTCGCGGACACGCGGAAGAGCAATGGTCACGAGACGGTCGAGGAACTCGTACATGCGCTCGCGGCGAAGGGTGACCTTGCAACCGATCGGCATGCCTTCACGCAGCTTGAACTGCGCGATCGACTTCTTCGCCTTGGTGATCACCGGCTTCTGGCCGCTGATCGCCTGCATCTCGGCCGCAGCGGCCTCGACCTTCTTCTTGTCTTGGGTCGCTTCGCCAACGCCCATGTTGATGACGATCTTCTCGAGGCGCGGGACTTCGAGCTGGTTCTTGTAACCAAACTTCTCGGTCATCGCCTTGACGATGCGCTCGTCATAATCCTTCCGCAGGCGCGGAGTGTAAGCCTGCTCAGCCATTGATCAGCTCCCCGGACTTGGCCGCGACGCGGACCTTCTTGCCGTCACGCTCTTCGAAGCGAACGCGGGTCGCCTTGCCCGTCTTCGGGTCGGCGATCGCGACCTTCGAGATGTGCAGCGGCGCTTCCTTGCGCTCCAGACCGCCCTGCGGGGCAGCCTGGGTCGGCTTCTTGTGGCGGACGGCGACGTTGACGCCGCTCACCACGACCTTCTGTTCCTTGGGCATGGAGCGCACGACCTCACCGGTCTTGCCCTTGTCCTTGCCCGAGAGGACGACGACCTTGTCGCCCTTCTTGATCTTCGCGGCGGCCATTACAGCACCTCCGGCGCGAGGCTGATGATCTTCATGTGCTTCTTGGCGCGCAGTTCGCGCACCACCGGCCCGAAGATACGGGTGCCGATCGGCTCCTCGTTCTTGTTGACCAGCACGGCGGCATTGCTGTCGAAGCGGATCACCGAGCCGTCGGGACGGCGGATGTCCTTGGCGGTGCGAACGATGACGGCGCGATGCACGTCACCCTTCTTCACGCGGCCCTTCGGAGCAGCTTCCTTGACGGAAACGACGATGATGTCGCCGACGCCAGCGGTACGACGCTTCGAGCCACCGAGCACCTTGATGCACATGACTCGCTTGGCACCGCTGTTGTCCGCGACGTCGAGGTTGGACTGCATCTGGATCATGGGTCTATCCTATCCTTGACCAGAGCCGCTCAGACGTTGGCCGCTTCGGCCAGGTCGGAGGCCTTCGCCTCGCCGACCAGCCCGGCAACGGTCCAGGTCTTGAGCTTCGAAACCGGCGCGCATTCTTCGATGCGAACCTGCTGACCCACCGAATAGGCATTCGCCTCGTCGTGGGCATGATACTTCTTCGACAGCTTGATGATCTTGCCGTACAGCGGGTGCTTAACCCGCCGCTCGACACGGACCACCACGGTCTTGTCACCCTTGTCGGACACCACGGTGCCGGTGAGGACGCGCTTTGGCATCTCTTACTCTCCTCAGCCCTGCGCCGGAGCGCTCTTCGAGCGCTGGCCCTGCAGGGTCTTGATGCGGGCGATGGTCCGGCGGACCTCACGCACGCGGCTCGGCTTCTCAAGCTGGTTGGTCGCCGCCTGGAAGCGCAGGTTGAACTGCTCGCGCTTCAGCTCGGAGAGCTGGGTCGAAAGCTGGTCGTCGGTCTTCACCGACAGGTCGTCACGCTTCGCCATGGTCAGTCGGCCTCAACCAGGGTTTCGCCAAGGCGGGCAACCACCTTGACTTTGATGGGGAGCTTTTCCGCCGCACGCTCGAAAGCGGTCTTGGCGAGCGGACCGGGAACGCCGTCCAGCTCGAACAGGATGCGACCCGGCTTCACGCGGGCGACCCAATATTCGGGCGCACCCTTACCCGAGCCCATGCGGACTTCGGCGGGCTTGCTCGACACCGGGAGGTCCGGGAAGATGCGGATCCACAAGCGCCCCTGGCGCTTGATGTGGCGGGTGATCGCGCGGCGGGCCGCTTCGATCTGACGGGCGGTGATCCGCTCCGGCTCCATGGCCTTCAGGCCGAAGGCGCCGAAGTTGAGCTCGGTGCCACCCTTGGCATTGCCATGGATGCGGCCCTTGAAGGCCTTGCGGAACTTGGTGCGCTTAGGCTGCAACATTGGTTCTGTTCCTTACCGGCGCCGGTCGTCGTCACGCGCGGGGCGGACGCCGGAAGTCTGCGCTTCCATCATCAGGCGGTCCTGAGCCAGCGGGTCGTGGCCGAGGATCTCACCCTTGAACACCCAGACCTTGACGCCGCACACGCCATAAGCGGTGTGGGCCTGGGCCTCGGCATAGTCGACATTGCCGCGCAGCGTGTGCAGCGGCACACGGCCTTCGCGATAACGCTCCGAGCGGGCGATTTCAGCGCCGCCGAGACGACCGCCGCATTCGATACGAATGCCTTCCGCACCGAGGCGAAGGGCCGACTGAACGGCGCGCTTCATGGCGCGGCGGAACGCGATACGACGCTCCAGCTGGTCGGCGATGCCCTGCGCAACGAGGCGCGCATCGACTTCCGGCTTGCGGATCTCGACGATGTTGAGGCTGACTTCCGAACCCGTCATCTTCGACAGGGTTTTCTTCAGCTTCTCGATGTCGGTGCCCTTCTTGCCGATGATCACGCCGGGGCGCGCGGCATAGACGGACACGCGGCACAGCTTCGCCGGACGCTCGATGACCACCTTGGAGATCGCGGCCTGCGGCAGCGTCTTCATGATGTACTGGCGGATCTTGAGATCCTCCAGCAGCAGGCGACCATAGTCCTGGCCTTCCGCGAACCAGCGGCTGTCCCAGGTACGGTTGATCTGCAGCCGAAGGCCGATCGGATTGCTCTTCTGACCCATTAGGCTTCTTCCTGCTCGCGAACGACGACGCGGATGCGGCTGAACGGCTTGACGATGCGGCTCGAACGACCACGCGCACGGGTCGCGAAACGCTTCATCGAGATCGACTTGCCGACGCTCGCCTCGGCGACGACGAGGGCGTCGACATCGAGGTTGTGGTTGTTCTCGGCGTTGGCGACGGCCGACGCGAGGACCTTGTACACATCCTCGCTCATGCCCTTCGGGCTGAACTTCAGGATGTTGAGCGCTTCCTCGACCTTGCGGCCACGGATGAGCTGCGCCACCAGGTTCAGCTTGCGGGCCGAACCACGGATGGTGTTGCCGACGGCGAGCGCTTCCTTGTCGCCCACCTTGCGGGGTGCTGCCACCTTGCCCATTAGCGCTTGCCCTTCTTGTCGGCCGCGTGACCCGGGAAGTACCGGGTCGGAGCGAACTCGCCGAGCTTCATGCCGACCATGTCCTCGTTGACCGAGACGGGCACGAACTTGCGACCGTTGTAGACGTTGAAGGTCAGGCCGACGAACTGCGGCAGGATGGTCGAGCGACGCGACCAGGTCTTGATCGGCGCGCGGCCACCATTCTCCTGGGCCGTCTCGGCCTTCTTCAGGAGCGACAGCTCGACGAACGGACCCTTCCAGACGGAACGAGCCATCTCTTAGCCCTTCTTCTTCGCGTGACGGCTACGGATGATGAACTTGTCCGTTGCCTTGTTGTGACGGGTGCGGGCACCCTTGGTCGGCTTGCCCCACGGGGTGACCGGGTGACGGCCGCCCGAGGTCCGGCCTTCACCACCACCGTGCGGGTGGTCGACCGGGTTCTTGGCGACACCGCGGGTCAGCGGGCGACGGCCCAGCCAGCGGGTACGACCGGCCTTGGCCAGCGTCTGGTTGCCGTTGTCCGGGTTGGACACCGCACCGACGGTCGCCATGCAGTCCGAGCGGATGTAGCGCTGCTCGCCCGAGTTCAGGCGAACGATGACCATGCCCTTGTCGCGGCCGACCACCTGCACATAGGTGCCGGCGGCGCGAGCGATCTGACCACCCTTGCCCGGCTTCATCTCGACGTTGTGGACAATGGTGCCGACCGGCATCTGGCCGATCTCCATCGCATTGCCCGGCTTCACGTCGACCTTCTTGCCGGCGACGACCTTGTCGCCCGGCGCGAGGCGCTGCGGAGCGAGGATGTAGGCCTGCTCGCCGCCCTCGTAGGTCACCAGCGCGATGAACGCCGACCGGTTGGGATCATATTCGATCCGCTCGACGGTCGCGGTGACGTCCCAGGTCCGACGCTTGAAGTCGATGATCCGGTACTTCTGCTTGTGGCCGCCCGCGATGCCGCGGCTGGTCACATGGCCCTTGTTGTTGCGGCCACCGGTCTTGCGCTTGCCTTCGGTCAGCGCCTTGACCGGCTTGCCCTTCCAGAGCGCCGACTTGTCGACGAGGATCAGGCCACGGCGGGCCGGGCTCGTCGGCTTATATGCTTTGAGTGCCATCGGTCCTTAGATCCCGCTCGTGATGTCGATCGGGTCCTGGCCCGGAGCCAGGGTCACGATCGCCTTCTTCTCGTCCGAACGCTGATAGGGCTTGCCCTTCCAGCGCTTCGACTTGCCCTTGGTGACCAGGGTGTTCACGTTGGCAACCTTGCGGTTGAACAGCGCTTCGACCGCCGCCTTGATCTGCGGCTTGCTGGCGTCGCCCGCCACCTTGAACACGACCGCATTATGCTCGGAGAGCAGGGTCGTCTTCTCGGTGATGTGGGGACCACGGATCACGTCATAGTGGCGGATGTCGACCGCCTCGGTGGTTGGCTTCTTAGCCATTGAACCGGGCCTCCAGCTTCTCGACCGCGGCCTTGGTCAGGACCAGGGTCTCGTGGCGCATGATGTCGTAGACGTTGGCGCCCACTGCCGGCAGCAGGTTGACACCGACGAGGTTGGACGAGGCGTGCGCGAAGCTGACGTTCAGCGCGTCGCCGTCGATCACCAGCGCGGTCTTGCCAAAGCCGAGCTTGCCCAGCTTTTCGACCAGCGTCTTGGTCTTGCCTTCGGCGACATCGAGATTGTCGAGGACGATCAGCTGACCGCCCTGCGCCTTGCTCGACAGCGCCATCTTCAGGCCGAGCGCACGAACCTTCTTGTTCAGCGACAGCGTGAACAGACGGGCACGCGGGCCGTGGGCCTTGCCGCCGCCGATGAAGATCGGGGCGCGGCGATCGCCGTGACGAGCGGTACCGCCGCCCTTCTGGCGACCGAACTTCTTGCCGGTGCGGGCAACGTCCGACCGCTCGCGGGCGGCACGGGCCATCCCGCGACGATTGGCGAGCTGCCAGGTGACGACGCGATGCAGGATATCGGCGCGCGGCTCGACACCGAACACGGCGTCATTGAGCTCGACGTTGCCGCTCCCGCTGGCGTCGAGGGTCTTGACTTCGACCTTCATCGCTTAGCCTTCCGTGCTCTCGTCGGTGGCCGGCGCATTGTCCGTCACCTGAGCGTCGTTGTTCTGGGGAGCCGAAGCGGCGGCACGGAGGCCGGCCGGATACGGCGCATTCTCGTTGCGGGCGAGCTTGACCGAGTCCTTGACGGTCAGCCAGCTGCCCTTGTGACCGGGCACCGAGCCCTTCACGAACAGCAGGCCACGCTCGACGTCCGTGCGGACGATCTCGAGGTTCTGCTGAGTGCGGTTGCGGGCGCCCATGTGGCCGGCCATCTTCTTGTTCTTGAAGACGCGGCCCGGGTCCTGGCGGTTACCGGTCGAACCGTGCGAACGGTGCGAGACGGAAACGCCGTGGGTGGCGCGAAGACCACCGAAGCCCCAGCGCTTCATGGCGCCGGCGAAGCCCTTACCCTGGGTGACACCCGAGATGTCGACCATCTGGCCTTCGATGAAGTGGTCGGCCGAGATTTCGGCGCCGACGTCGAGGAGCGCATCCTCGGCAACGCGGAACTCGACAACCTTCGCCTTGGGCTCGACCTCGGCCTTGCCAAAGGCCGCCCGCTGCGGCTTGTTGACATTCTTGGCCTTGGCCACGCCCGCGCCGAGCTGGACGGCGGTATAGCCATCCGAGTCCGCTTCGCGACGGCCGACAACCTGGACGCCTTCGAGCTGGAGAACCGTCACGGGAACGTGACGTCCGTCCGCCTGGAACAGGCGGGTCATTCCAACCTTCTTGGCGATCACGCCGGTGCGCATGATCTTGCACTCCTCACAGAGGCCTAACCCGTTACCGGGAGAGGCATGCAGCCCGTGAAAAAATGCGTCGGCCCCGCCTGGGCTATTCCCGCGGTTAGGCGGGAAGCGGGGGACGCAGACCGGGCAACCTCCAGAAGAGGCCTCCCGCGGTATCCCGTAATTGTTGGCGTAGCAGGATCGCTAGAGAAGCGATTCAACCGCCACGCCGTGGCCCTTAGGCCAGTTTGATCTCGACGTCCACCCCGGCGGCAAGATCAAGTTTCATCAAAGCATCGACCGTCTGCGGGGTCGGCTGCACGATGTCGAGCAGGCGCTTGTAGGTGCGGACCTCGAACTGCTCGCGCGACTTCTTGTCGACGTGCGGCGAACGGTTGACGGTGAACTTCTCGATGCGGGTCGGAAGCGGAATCGGACCACGGATGAGGGCACCGGTGCGACGGGCGGTGTCGGCAATGTCGCCGGTCGCCTGGTCGAGCACGCGGTGATCGAAGGCTTTCAGACGAATCCGGATGTTCTGAGTTTCCATGGGTTCCACTACCGATTGCAAAGAGCCGCTGGGTTGTCGCCAACCCAAGAAAACATGAGGCCGCACCCGACTAGTCCCGGTTTCCCGGGTCGGACGACCCCAACGCTGAAACTTGTTGGCAGGAACGAATCCCCGCCGGTGGAGGCGCCTCTACAGAGGACGGAGGGGGGAATCAAGCCCTCGGGACCCAGGTCGGGACCCGCCCCTCGGCCGGGATCGGCTGTGTCACCGGATCGAAGGGGTGACTTCCGGTAATAGATCCGCCCTATTCCCTCCTGATTCTGATGTCCGGGCCTCTCCCATTTGGGATTGCGTCGGCTGCCGGACTGGCAAGGGGGAGGAGATGGTCTGGGGAATGAGCCTGCCGTCGACGTTCGGCGAGTTCTGGCCAAACGGCGAGTTCGAGGGTCCTGACAAGGGCGACCTTCCGCCTTGGTTGGACCGCCTGCGGCTCCATTATCTCGCCCAACCCCCGGAGGAGCAGCGTCGACTCTACGACCAAGGCGACGAGCATGTGGGGCATGGCGCGGGCAATTACCCCTTCCACGTCGCAGCAAAGTTCAAGCAGGAGCAGGGAACGCGTGCCAAGGTCGAAGGCCCCCCGCTCGGCGCGATCGAGCCACACGAACCTCCGCACTCCTTCGTCACCGGGAAGAGCTACGAACAGCTCGGCTCGTTCATCGCCCTGAACTATGGCCTCGTCGCGGTCGAGACAGGCCTGAAGGAGGTCATCGAGCGATTCGAACCGGGGCGGCACCACTTCTTTCCCATCGAGATTCGGATGCCGCGGGGCCGGGTTTTTCCCGTCGGCTATCACGTGCTCGTCGTCGGCCGCTTCCTGAACGCCTTCGTTCCGGACGAGAGCAAGAGCGGGTCGTGGTCGGGCTTCGGGCCCGACTATCCGGACACTTACGCCTTCACCGACAAGGCTGCCGGAGTAAGGGGCCTGGCGATGTCGGAAGCGAGGTTCGGCGACGCCCATCTGTGGCGCGAACGAAGCTTCACCAATATCTTGTTCTGCCTGTCGGACGAACTTCAAGGGGCTATCGTCGACGCGGGGCTGCGCCTGCCGAAGCATTTCCCGATGCGGCAGGTCCCGTAATTCCTCGCCGCGAAGGGTAAGCCCGCCTCAGAAGGAACGCTGCCACCGTCGGTCGCGCGCGATGCCGGCGAGGTGCTGGTGACGCGCGATCCAGCGGATCCGGCGGATCGGGAGCGCGGTCGCGGTGGCATCGAAGAAGATCTTGAGGACCCTTTGCCCGCTCACGACCTCCCGCCTCTCCGCCAGGCTAAAGGGCGGCCTGCCCCTCCCCCGTCTCCAGCAGGCGTTCTTCGCGATAGATGGCCCATCCCGCCAGGAACAGTCCGCCCACCACCGGGCCGACCACGACCCCGCTGAGGCCGAAGGCGGCGATTCCGCCGAGCGTGGTGACGAGCACCAGCCAGTCGGGGATTCCGGTGTCGCGACCGACCAGGATCGGGCGCAGCACATTGTCGGCCATGCCGATGACCAGCGCGCCCGATACGATGACCACGATCCCCTGCCAGATCGCGCCGGTCAGCAGCAGGTAGCCGGCGATCGGCACCCACACCAGGGCCGGGCCGACCGCAGGCAGGAGCGAGACGATCGCCATCAGCACGCCCAGAAGGACGGCGGACGGGAAGCCGACGATCCAGAAGGTGATGGTGCCGAGCAGGCCCTGCACCAGGCCGACGACCACCGAACCCTTGATCGTCGCGCGGATGGTCGCGACGAAGCTGCTGGCCAGGTGATCGGCCGAGCGCGCATCGAGCGGGAGCGTCTCCTTGACCCTCGCCCCGATGCGCTCCCCGTCGCGCAGCAGGAAATAGGTGACGTAAAGCCCGACCGCGAACACCAGCAGCGAGGTGAAGGCGTTGCCGCCGATCTGCAGCGCCTGCTTGGCGATGACCGTCAGGCTATCGCGGACGATCGCCGTGACGCGCTCCTGGATGACCGCGAAATTGCCGTAGCCCGAGCCCTCGATGATCTGCTGCAGCCGTGCGGGCAGACGGCCCTGGACCTGCTCGAAATAGCGCGCGGCGTCGAACTGCCCGGCCTTCACCGCCTCGTAGATCTGCAGCGCCTGGCCGACGATGACGTCACCGATGGCGATGGCCGGCACGATCACCGCGACGAAGATCACTAATAGGGTCGCGATGGCCGCGCGATTTGCCCCGCCGTTCATCCGCACCAGCATCCAGCGGTAGAGCGGCTGGAACATGATCGCCGCGAGGATCGCCCAAAGCAAAGCCGAGGCGAACGGCCAGGCGACATAGCCGAAGGCCAGCGTGATCAGGACCAGGAAGAGATGAAAGCCGCTGCGCTCGGTCGCCCCGGGCATTCTCGATTCCGGCATTCCACTCCCCCAGCTCGCGGCCCATTTTCACGGACTGATAGAGGATTTGCTACCGAACGGAAGCCGCGGGCGGACCGACCCCGGCCCGAGCACCAGACACAAAAAACCCGGAGCCTCTTTCGAGACCCCGGGTCTTTCGCGTCAGGATCAGCGCCCGAAGGCGCCGATGCTTACTTGGTGATGGTGCCCACCACGCCGGCGCCGACGGTGCGGCCGCCTTCGCGGATGGCGAAACGCAGACCCTGGTCCATCGCGATCGGAGCGATCAGCTTGACGCCGAGGGTGACGTTGTCGCCCGGCATGACCATCTCAGTGCCCTCGGGGAGGGTCACTTCGCCGGTCACGTCGGTGGTGCGGAAGTAGAACTGCGGACGATAGTTGGCGAAGAACGGCGTGTGACGGCCACCCTCGTCCTTCGACAGCACGTACACTTCGGCCGAGAAGTCGGTGTGCGGAGTGATCGAGCCCGGCTTGCAGAGAACCTGACCACGCTCGACTTCGTCACGAGCGACGCCACGGATCAGCGCACCGATGTTGTCGCCGGCCTGGCCCTGGTCGAGCAGCTTGCGGAACATTTCGACGCCGGTGACGACGGTCTTCTTGGTGTCCTTGATGCCGACGATCTCGACTTCCTCGCCAACCTTGACGATGCCGGTCTCGACGCGGCCGGTCACGACGGTGCCGCGGCCCGAGATCGAGAACACGTCTTCGATCGGCATCAGGAACGGCTTGTCGAGCGGACGCTCCGGCTGCGGGATCCAGTCGTCGACGGCCTGCATCAGCTTCAGGATGGCCTGCTCGCCGATCTCGGCGTTGCTGTCCTCGAGGACCGCGAGGGCCGAACCGGCGACGATCGGAATGTTGTCGCCGTCGAAGCCACGCTTCGAGAGCTCTTCACGGATTTCCAGCTCGACGAGTTCGAGCAGCTCGGGATCGTCAACCTGGTCGACCTTGTTGAGGAAGACGACCATGGTCGGAACGCCGACCTGCGCCGCGAGCAGGATGTGCTCCTTGGTCTGCGGCATCGGGCCGTCGGCGGCCGAGACCACCAGGATCGCGCCGTCCATCTGCGCCGCGCCGGTGATCATGTTCTTCACATAGTCGGCGTGGCCCGGGCAGTCGACGTGGGCATAGTGACGGTTGGCCGTCTCATACTCGACGTGCGCGGTCGAGATGGTGATGCCGCGCTCACGCTCTTCCGGAGCCTTGTCGATGTTCGCGAAGTCAACCGCGACGCCGCCGCCATTCTTGGCCAGCACCTTGGTGATCGCTGCAGTGAGCGAGGTCTTGCCATGGTCGACGTGACCGATGGTGCCGATGTTCACGTGCGGCTTGTTCCGCTCGAATTTCGCCTTCGCCATTTTACGCCTCTTCTTGGAAAGTAATGCTCTGGGCCCGCTCGCCCGATTGCGAGCGCGCCCTTAGCGTCAAAATTTGAGTTACGCCAGCTTCGCCTTGACCTCGTCCGCAACGTTCTGCGGGACTTCGTCATAGTGCGAGAACTGCATCGAGTACTGAGCGCGTCCCTGGGTGAAGGAACGCAGCTGGTTCACGTAGCCGAACATGTTGGCCAGCGGGACCATGGCTTCGACCACCTGGGCATTGCCCCGGCTGTCGGTGCCCTGGATCTGGCCACGGCGGCTGTTGATGTCGCCGATCACGTCGCCGAGATAATCCTCGGGGGTGACCACCTCGACCTTCATCACCGGCTCGAGCAGCGTGATCCCGGCCTTCTGAGCCGCTTCGCGCATCGCACCGCGGGCGGTGATTTCGAACGCCAGCGCCGACGAGTCGACGTCATGGTAGGCACCGTCATACAGCACGATGTCGAAGTCGATGATCGGGAAGCCGACCAGCGATCCCGTGGCCGCCGTCTCGCGGAAGCCCTTTTCGATCGCGGGGATATATTCCTTCGGAATGTTACCGCCCTTGATCTCGTCCTTGAAGACGATGCCAGCGCCACGCTCGCCCGGGGTCAGCTTGACCTTGACGCGGCCGAACTGGCCGGTGCCGCCCGACTGCTTCTTGTGGGTGTAGTCGATGTCGACCGGCTTCTTCAGATATTCGCGATACGCGACCTGCGGAGCGCCGACATTGGCCTCGACCTTGAACTCGCGCTTCATGCGATCGACCAGGATCTCGAGGTGGAGTTCGCCCATCCCCTTGATGATGGTCTGGCCGCTCTCGTGGTCGGTGGTGACGCGGAACGAGGGATCCTCGGCGGCCAGGCGGTTGAGGGCGACGCCCATCTTCTCCTGGTCGGCCTTGGTCTTCGGCTCCACCGCGACCTCGATGACCGGCTCCGGGAACTCCATGCGCTCGAGCACGATCGGCTTGGCCGGGTCGCACAGCGTGTCGCCGGTGGTGGTCTCCTTGAGGCCCGCGATCGCGACGATGTCGCCCGCACGCGCCTCATCGATGTCCTCACGCGAGTTCGCGTGCATGAGGAGCATACGGCCGATCTTTTCCTTCTTGTCCTTTACCGAGTTCAGGTAGCTGCCCTTGGTCAGCGTGCCCGAATAGATGCGGGTGAAGGTCAGCGAGCCGACGAACGGATCGTTCATGATCTTGAACGCCAGCGCCGAGAAGGGCGCGTCGTCCGACGCCGGACGGCTGTCGGCTTCCTCGGTGCCCGGCTTGACGCCTTCGACCGCCGGAATGTCGAGCGGGCTCGGCAGATAGTCGATCACGGCGTCGAGCAGCGGCTGGACGCCCTTGTTCTTGAACGCCGAGCCGCAGACGATCGGAACGAAGTCCATCGCCAGCGTGCCCTTGCGGATCAGCTTCTTGAGCGTGGCCGTGTCCGGCTCGTTACCCTCGAGATAGGCTTCCATCGCCGCGTCGTCCTGCTCGACGGCGATTTCGATCAGGTCGCTGCGATACTTGGCGGCCTTTTCCTTCAGGTCGTCCGGGATCTCCTGATATTCGAACTTCGCGCCCAGCGACTCTTCGAGCCAGATGATCGCGCGGTTGTTGACCAGGTCGACCAGGCCCTTGAAGCCACCCTCGATGCCGATCGGAAGATAAAGAACGGCCGGACGGGCGCCGAGGCGCTCGATGATCGTGTTGACGCAATAATAGAAATCGGCGCCGGTGCGGTCGAGCTTGTTGATGAAGCACATCCGCGGAACCTTGTACTTGTCCGCCTGGCGCCACACGGTTTCCGACTGCGGCTCGACGCCGGCAACGCCGTCGAAGCAGGCGACCGCGCCGTCGAGCACGCGCAGCGAACGCTCGACTTCAATCGTGAAGTCGACGTGGCCGGGCGTGTCGATGATGTTGATCAGATGCTCGGGGCCCTGACCGTCCTCGGCCTTCCACTTGCAGGTGGTGGCAGCCGACGTGATCGTGATCCCGCGCTCCTGCTCCTGCTCCATCCAGTCCATGGTGGCGGTGCCTTCGTGCACTTCGCCGATCTTGTAGGACTTGCCGGTGTAATAAAGGATGCGCTCGGTCGTCGTCGTCTTTCCGGCGTCGATGTGCGCCATGATGCCGATGTTACGGTAACGCTCGAGCGGATGGCTGCGGGCCATGATCGTCAGTTCCTTAGCAATGTGGGGAAAGGCCAGCGGCCCTCTCCCACGATATAGGTGTTTGTTTTACCAGCGGTAGTGGCTGAAGGCGCGGTTCGCTTCGGCCATGCGGTGCGTGTCTTCGCGCTTCTTGACCGCGTTGCCACGGTTCTGCGCGGCATCCATCAGCTCACCCGACAGGCGGGCGGCCATGGTCTTCTCGCTGCGGGCACGGGCGGCACCGATCAGCCAGCGGATCGCCAGCGCCTGGGCGCGGACGTCGCGGACCTCGACCGGAACCTGGTAGGTCGCACCGCCGACGCGGCGGCTGCGGACCTCGATGCCCGGCTTCACATTGTTGAGCGCGTCATGGAACACGCCGAGCGGCTCGCGCTTCAGGCGGGTCTCGACGACCTCGAGGGCACCGTAGACGATGCTCTCGGCGACCGACTTCTTGCCGTCGAGCATGATGTTGTTCATGAACTTCGACAGGGTGATGTCACCGAACTTCGGGTCCGGCAGGATCTCGCGCTTCTCTGGGCGACGACGACGGGACATAGGATATTCCTTCTTGAGCAGCGCGCCCGCTCGATCGAGCGGCGCGGCCGACGATCAGCTTACTTGGGCCGCTTGGCGCCATACTTGGAGCGCGACTGACGCCGGTCCTTGACGCCCTGCGTGTCGAGCACGCCGCGAAGCACGTGGTAGCGCACACCCGGAAGGTCGCGCACACGGCCGCCACGGATCAGGACCACCGAGTGCTCCTGAAGGTTGTGGCCTTCGCCCGGAATGTAGCTGATGACTTCGCGCTGGTTGGTCAGGCGGACCTTGGCCACCTTGCGAAGCGCCGAGTTCGGCTTCTTCGGGGTCGTGGTATAGACACGGGTGCAGACGCCGCGCTTCTGCGGGTTCTGCTCCATTGCAGGGACCTTGCTCTTGGCCTTCTGCGGCTCGCGACCCTTGCGGATCAGCTGGTTGATCGTTGGCATGAAGCCCTTCACCTTGTGGTTGCCGGAAAACCCGGCGGTTACTTTGGCCGTTCAAGCGCGAAGGCCGGCCGACCCGAAGGCCGCCGGCCATCCCGCATAGTAACAAGCGCAATGTTCAGCTCTGTCCGCTACAGGCACGTGACCGGAAACGGACGAGCGGCCCCTTACCGCCGACCCCCGTGGAGGTCAACCGGCCTGCGTCTTGCGGCCGAACACCGGACGCGCCGTTGCGACGGGCTGCGGAGGCGCGCTGGGGACAGCCACGCCCGAGTCCGGACCGCCGTCCTTGCGACTGAGATAGCGAGCGAGCGCGGCATCGGGATCGAAGCCCGATTCGGCCGCCGTCTCCGGCGCTTTCGAAGGGCCAGGGAAGCCGGCGGAGCGGGCCCCCCATCCCTCCTGGCGATCCGCCCCGCCCATCGCGACCGCAGCCTCGCCCACGGCCGCCACATGCGCCGCGTGCATCATCGCAAGGAGATGCGCCGAGCCGCCCGGGGGCAGTTCGAGCATCTTAAGCGACAGTCGGAGCCGCCGCGATCCGAACAGCCCGCCATCGCATTTCACGACGAGATTCTCGGTCTGCGAGACCGGGATGATCCCGTAATAGCGCACGGTATAGACCTCGACGTCGATGCTCTGGACTTCGCTCCAGTCGACCTCCTCGACCTTGCCCCAGGTGCGCCGGAGCCGGACTCCTGCCCCGTCGAAGGCGAGCGCCGGCGTGTCGCTCATCGAATCGAGGGCGACCTTGATCGCGGCCACCCCGCAGACGAGGGCGATCGCGAGCGTGAACCAGTCCGAATCCGCGTCCGACACGTAGGACCAGCCCATGAACAGCGCGATCGCGCCGCTGACCAGCCCGGCCACCGCCGCCTTGCCCGCGCGATAATGAAACTTGTGCATGGTGCCCCCTCTCTCGCGGGAGAGGTTAGGCGAACGGCCCTACCAAAAATCTAACGCGCCGCAGCGGCCGGGACCACCTCGCCGCGCGCCATCACGAAGTCGACCGTCTTGAGCACCTTCACGTCCGCCAGCGGGTCGCCGGCGACCGCGATGAGGTCGGCGCTCTTGCCGGGTTCGATCGTCCCGACCTCCGCCGACAGGCCGAGCAGATCGGCGGCATTGACGGTTGCGGCCTTGATCGCCTCCATCGGCGGCATGCCATACTTCACCAGCAGCTCGAACTCGTCGGCGTTGCGGCCGTGCTTCGAGACTCCGGCGTCGGTGCCGAAGGCGATCCTCACGCCGGCCGGATAGGCCTTGGCGAGGCTCTGCCCGGTGATCCCGATCCGCCAGTCGATCTGCTTCTTCACCGCCGGCGGATAGGCATTGGGATCCTTGGCCAGCCGCTCGAGATAGCCATTCACCGTCGACAGGGTCGGGACATAATAGGCCCCGCTCTGCCTGAAGAGGCGGATCACCTCCGCGTCCATCTCCGTCCCATGCTCGATCGAGTCGGCCCCGTTGCGCAGCGCGAGCTTGATCCCTTCCTTGCCATGGGCGTGGACCGCGACCTTCTTGCCATAGGCATGGGCGGTCCGGATCAGCGCCGCGGCCTCGTCCTGCTCCATCCGCGTCAGGAGGCCGGTCCCGCTATTGACCCCGCCGGTGGTCGCGATCTTGATGACGTCCGCGCCGCGGCTGACCTGCAACCGCACCGCGCGGCGGCAGTCGTCGGGTCCGTCGCACAGGTGGTGCGTCGACTGGTGCGCATCCATCGCGTCGTTGAGCCCGTTGCGCGAATCCATGTGGCCGCCGCTGGTCGAGATCGACTGGCCCGCCGAAACGATCCGCGGCCCCATCACCCAACCCCGAGCGATGGCGTCACGATAGGCAAGCGAGGTCCCGCTCTCCCCGTCCCCGAGATTGCGGACGGTGGTGAAGCCCGCCCGGAGCGTCTTCATTCCATTCATCTGGGTTTCGAAGGCGCTCATCGGCACGCTGTCGGTGATTGACGCCAGCAGCCCCTCGTTCCCCGCCCGGTCGCTGTCGAGATGGACGTGGCTGTCGATCAGTCCCGGCAGCACCGTCCGGTCCCTGAGGTCGATGAGTTTCCCTTGTGCTGGCTGGAAGCCGTCGCTGACGCTGACGATCCGGCCGCCGTCGACGATGATCGTCGACGGTCCCCGAACCCCCTGTCCCGGCACCGCGATCAGCCGGCCGGCGTGAATGGTGACGGGCGCGGCGCTCGCCGCCCCGCAGGCCGCAAGCGCCGCCACTCCAACCAGAAAACGTCCCGTCATACCCTGCCCCCGGTTCAGTCTGCCCTTGGGGGCAGCCTATCGCGGGCAGGGCGTCAGGCAAGCGCTACTCGGTGGTCTTGCCGTCCCACTCGTCATTGTCGTGGTCGCGCTCGGCCTGCTCCTTGGTCTTGTGCACGACCTTGTCCTTGTGCTCGGGCGGACCGTAGAGCGTGTAGAATTGCAGCGGCTCCTCGCCGGTATTCTTCACATTGTGGCGCGCGCCCGCGGGCACGATCACCGCGAAATCATCCTCGACCTTGTAGTCGACGCCATCGATGACGACCACGCCTTCGCCTTCTTCGAAACGGAAGAACTGGTCCCGGTCCTCGTGGGTCTCCTCGCCGATCTCCTCGCCCGGCGCGAGGCTCATCAGCACCAGCTGCAGATGCTCGCCCGTGTAGAGGACGCGGCGGAAGTCGTTGTTGGCGATCGTCGCCTCTTCGATGTCCGCGCAATAACCCTTCTTGGACGTGGTAGTCTCGCTCACTTGATCTTCTCCAGCGAATTGAGGTGCTTCTGAACCACGCCGGTCACCTTGGCGGCATGGTCCTTGAGCGGCCCGGCGGGCGCGCTCGCGAGATACGCATTCACTTTGGTCAGCGTGTCCTGGTGACCCGCCTTCTGGTCGGCGAGATAGAGCCGGTCGAACTCGGCGCCGCTCGCCGCCTTGAGCGCGTCGAGCTTCGCCTGCTGCTCGGCCGGAAGCATGGTCGGGACCGGGATACCCGCGGTGCCCGCAGCGGTCTTCAGCTCGGCCGACGACGTGCCATGCTCGTCGATCATCATCTGAGCGAAGGTCTTGAGCGACGGCAGGGTCGCCTTCGACTGCGCAAGCTTGCTGCTCTCGATCTCGAACATGTCGCTGGCGGCGGCGTTCTGGACATAGGCCTGGTCGGCCGTCGCGGCGGCGGTCCCGGCCATGTTGCCCGTGCCCATGTTATCGATGGGGGCTTCGTCGGTCACGCCCTGCGTCTGGTTGTTCGAGACGCTGGTACCTGACTGCTTGCAGGCGCCGAGCGCGAGGGAGCCGAGCGCAACCGCGGTGAGAAGCTTGTTCATGATGAGACGCCCTTACTGCTGAGAACAAGGCGCCAACCCGGCAAGGGGGCCGGGCGTTCCTTGGCTCAGGGCGCGGCCGGACCTTTGACCAGTCGGCCGCCCTTCACCACGGCCTCCGGGCTCGCCAGCACCGCGGGATCGCGCAGGGGATCGCCGCTCACCGCTACCATGTCACCATAACGGCCGACCACGATCGCCCCGACGTCCCTCTCCCGCCCAAGCGCTTCGGCCGCGGTCCGAGTCGCGGCCTGGATCGCCTGGAGCGGGGTCATGCCGTAGCGGACCATCGTCGCGAATTGCCGCCCGGCCTGGCCGTGGGGCATCACCCCGGCATCGGTTCCGAACACCATCCGCACGCCCGCCCGCTGCGCCTTCTGGAAATTGTCGCGCTGGATCTGCGCCACCTCCCGGTCCTTGCGCAGATTGTCCTCGAGCACGCCATTCTTGCGGCCCTCGGCCTGCGTGTAGTCGGTATTGTAGATGTCCATCGAGAAATAGCAGGGCTGCCTGCTTCCTTGCAGAGCTTGATCCCCTCGTCGTCCACCAGGCTGACATGCTCGATCGTGTCGACGCCGGCGCGGATCGCGGCCTTGATCCCGCTCGCGCCATGGGCATGGGCGGCGACCCGCAGTCCCCACTGGTGGGCTTCGTCGGCGATGGCGCGAAGCTCGGTCTCGGACAATTGCTGCTGGCCGGGCTCGGTATTGCGCGAGAACACTCCGCCGGTCGCGCAGACCTTGATCACCTCGGCCCCGAACTTGCGCTGGCGGCGGACCTGGTAGCGGAGCTCCTCGACCCCGTCGCCGACCCCTTCCTCCTTGCGCGCCTTCTCGAGGCTCGGCGGAAGGAAGGTACTGTCGCAATGGCCGCCGGTAGCGCCGAGCGCATAGCCGGCGGGCACGATCCGCGGGCCGACCGCATAACCGTTGTCGATCGCCTGCTTCAGCCCGATGTCGTTGCGATTGCTCGACCCGACGTTGCGGACCGTCGTGAAGCCCGCGTCGAGCATCGCCTTGGCATTCGCCACCGCGACCATCCCGAAGAAGCTGTCGGTGAATTCAAGTCCGCGATAGCCGCCGATGTCGGCCGGGCTGTCGAGGTGGACATGCATGTCGATGAAGCCCGGCAGAAGCGTCCGCTGGCCAAGGTCGATGTGGCGCACGTCGCTCGACCAGCGCACCGTCCGCGCATCGGCGATACCGGTGATGCGCCCGTCGTCGCCGATGAAGACCGCCGGATAGTCGACCACCCGGCCGCTCTCGACATCGACCATCCGCGCCGCCGTGACCACGACCTTTTCCGCCTGGGCCGGGGTCGAAGCCATCAGGGCCGCCGCAACCAGAGCCAACCGCCGCATCGTCATCCTTTACCCCCTGCCCTGTACCAGGAGCCGACCTTGGCCGAAGTCCGCCCCCCAGCGCAACGCCCGCGAGTTGCATCCCGCCGCCGCGACCCCATGTCCTTGGGATGCTTCCGATTTCCGTTCTCGATCTCGCCCCAGTCCCCGAAGGATCGGACACCGGCGACGCGCTTCGCAATGCCGCCGACCTCGCTCGCCATGCCGAGGCGCTCGGCTATCACCGCTACTGGATGGCCGAGCATCACAGCATGCCCGGGATCGCCAGCGCGGCGACCGCGGTCGCTCTGGCTTGGGTCGGCGCCAATACCTCCACGATCCGGATCGGCTCGGGCGGGATCATGCTTCCCAACCATGCTCCGCTGACCATCGCCGAGCAGTTCGGCACCTTGGCCTCGCTCTATCCCGGGCGGATCGATCTCGGGCTCGGGCGCGCACCGGGCACCGACCAGGCTGCGGCCTATGCGCTCCGCCGCAACCTTGCGTCGGACGAGAACCAGTTTCCCCGCGACGTGGTCGAGCTCCAGCAATATCTCCAGGGCGGGGTCCAGCGCGTCCGGGCGATCCCGGGCGAAGGCCTCGACATCCCCTTGTGGATCCTCGGCTCGAGCACCTTCGGCGCGCAGCTCGCGGCGATGCTCGGCCTGCCCTACGCCTTCGCCTCGCACTTCGCGCCGGCGCAGATGATGGACGCGATCCAGGTCTATCGCGAAAGCTTCAGGCCGTCCGCGCAGCTCGACAAGCCCTATGTCATGCTCGGCTTCAACGTCATCGCCGCCGACACCGATGCCGAGGCTGAGCTGCTCGCGACCTCGGTCCAGCAGGCCTTCGTCAACCTGCGCACCGGCACTCCCGGCAAGCTCCCGCGCCCGCTCGCCGGCTATGCCGACCAGCTTCCGGTCGCGGCCCGGGGCATGCTCGACCAGGTCCTGTCCTGCTCGGGCATCGGCGGCCCGGACAAGGTGCGCCGCGACACGCTCGCTTTCATCGAACGGACGGGCGCCGACGAGCTTATCGTCACCGCGCAGATCCACGATCATGCGGCGCGCAAGCGCTCCTACGAAATCCTCGCCGAAGCGATGCGGCAGCAGCCCGCGGCCGCTGCCGCCTGATCCGTCAGATGTGAATCACCCGGCCCTGCGCCGACAGGATGCTTTCGTGCATCATCTCGGACAGCGTCGGGTGCGGGAAGATCGTCTGGGCGAAGTCCTCGTCGAGGAGCTCGGCGGTCTTGCCGACCGTATAGCCCTGGATCAGTTCGGTGACCTCGGCCCCGATCATGTGCGCGCCGAGCAGCTCGCCGGTCTTCGCGTCGACCACGGTCTTGATGAACCCTTCGGTTTCCCCGAGCGCGATCGCCTTGCCATTGCCGATGAACGGGAACTTGCCGACCCGCACCTCGTGGCCGAGCTCCTTGGCCTTGGCCTCAGTCAGGCCGACGCTCGCCACCTGCGGGTGACAATAAGTGCAGCCCGGGATGTTCGAGCGGTCGAGGGCATGCGGATGCACCTCCTTGTTGCCGAGCTCCTGCGCGATCGCCTCGGCGGCGGTGACGCCCTCGTGGCTCGCCTTGTGCGCCAGCCACGGCCCCGGCGTGCAGTCGCCGATCGCCCACAAACCCTTCGACTTGGTCCGGCCATAGGGATCGATCTGGATGAAGCCGCGGTCCATCTCGACCAGCTGCTCGATCCCCACCTTCTCGGTGTTGGGGACGATCCCGACCGCGACGATGCAGTGGCTGAAGTCCTGCTCGACGACCTTCCCGTCCTTGCCCTTGATCTTCGCCTTCACGCCCGAGGCCGAAGAAGCGATCGATTCGACCCCCGCGCCGGTCATGATGGTGATGCCCTGCTTGGTCAGGCTCTTCTCGAGCTGCGCCGAAATCTCGACATCTTCGACGGGGACGATGCGATCGAGCATCTCGACCACGGTCACCTCGGCGCCCATGTCGTTGTAGAAGCTCGCGAACTCGATCCCGATCGCCCCCGAGCCGATGACCAGCAGCTTGGTCGGCATCTCGGCCGGGGTCATCGCGTGGCGGTAGGTCCAGATGCGCTTGCCGTCGGCCGGTGCGAACGGCAGGTCACGCGCCCTCGCCCCCACCGCCAGGATGACGTGCTTGGCGCTGAGCTGTTCCTCGCCCTTGTCGCTCTTCACCGTCATCGTTGTCGGGCCGGTCATCGTCCCCGTTCCCAGATGCACCGTGATCTTGTTCTTTTTCATCAGGTGCGTAACGCCCTGATTGAGCTGCTTGGCGACGCCGCGGCTGCGCTTCACCACCGCCGCAAGGTCGGCCTCGATCTTGCCCGCGAGCTTCAGCCCATAGCTGTCGGCATGCTGCGCATAATGGAGGATCTCGGCCGAACGCAGCAGCGCCTTGGTCGGGATGCACCCCCAGTTGAGGCAGATGCCGCCCAGCAGCTCGCGCTCGACGATCCCGACCTTGAGCCCGAGCTGCGCCGCGCGGATCGCCGCGACATAGCCGCCGGGGCCCGAGCCCAGCACGATCAGGTCGTAATTCTCAGCCATTCGTCTCTTCCTTCGCCGCGATTCTCCGCGGCCTGTTTCCATCATCCAGCGCGACGAAGGTGAACTCACCCGCCGCCACCAAAGTCTCGGTCTCGCCGTCGCGCTCCCGCGACACACCCTCGGCGCGCAGCAAGAGCGAGGTCCGCCCTTCCCGCAGGCACTCGACATAGACGCTCAATTCGTCGCCCACCGCCATGGCGCCCGGAAACCGCAATCTCTCCGCCGCGACGAGGATCGCCTTCCCGCCGGTCCGCCGCGAGGCGAACGACCCGCAGGCGAGCCCCATCTGCCCCATCAGCCACCCGCCGAACACGCCGCCATAGGGGTTGGTGTCGGTCGGCATCGCGGTGGTGCGGATGAGGGGCGCCCGCTCGCCCGTCATGTCAAACAACCAGGCCCAGCGGGTTCTCGATCAGCTCCTTGAGCGTCTTCATCAGGCGCGCACCATCGGCGCCGTCGATCGCGCGATGGTCGAAGCTGCCGGTGATGCTCATCACCGTCGCGACCGTCACCGCGTCGCCATCGACCCACGGACGCTTCTCGCCCGCGCCGACCGCGAGGATCATCGCCTGGGGCGGATTGATGACCGCGTCGAACTGCTTGATCCCGAACATGCCCATGTTCGAGATGCTCGCCGTGCCGCCCTGATATTCGTGCGGCTGCAGCTTGCCTTCCTTGGCCCGGCCCGCGAGCTCGTGCATCTCGGTCGAGATCTTGCTCATCGACTTGGCCGCCGCGTCGGTGATGATCGGCGTGATCAGCCCGCCCGGAATGCTCACCGCGACCGCGATGTCGCTGCGCTTATATTGAATGAGCTGATCGGGCGTGAAGCTGACGTTGCACTCCGGCACCGCCTCGAGCCCAAGCGCGAGCGCCTTGATGAGCAGGTCGTTGACGCTGAGCTTGACGCCGCGGCCGGCGAGACCCGCGTTCAATTCGCCGCGAAGCTTGAGCAGCGCGTCGAGCCGGACGTCGACCGTCAGGTAGATGTGCGGGATCGTCTGCTTGGCCTCGGTCAGGCGGCGCGCGATCGTCTTGCGCATGTTCGACAGCTTGACCGCCTCGTGCGGAATGTCGGTCGAGAAAGGCTGAGCCGGAGTGACCGGCGCGGCGCTTGCCGCAGCGGGCGCGGGAGCAGCAGACTGGGCGGGCGCAGCCGCGGCCGTACCGCCAGCCGCAGCACCAAGGTCGGCGCGAACAATGCGGCCGCCCGGGCCGCTTCCGGTCAGGGTCGAAAGGTCGATCCCCTGCGCCTCGGCCAGCTTGCGCGCGAGCGGGCTCGCCTTGATCCGCTCACCGTCCGCGCGGGCCACGGGCGCCGCCGCGGGCTTGGCCGGGGCGGCGGGAGTCTCGACCGGCGCCGGTGCGGGCGCGGCCTTGTCCTGCGCCGGTGCTGCGGCGGCGGGAGCCTCGGGAGCCTTGGGCGCTTCGGCTGGCGCCGGCGCGGCAGCCGGCGGCGCTTCCTCGCCCTCGCCGCCGATCAGCGCGATCGTGGTCCCGACCTTCACTCCGTCGGTGCCCTCGGCAACCAGGATCTTGGTCACCACGCCCTCGTCGACGGCTTCGAATTCCATCGTCGCCTTGTCGGTCTCGATCTCCGCGAGGATGTCGCCGCTGGCGACCGTGTCGCCTTCCTTCACCAGCCATTTGGCGAGCGTGCCCTCTTCCATCGTGGGGCTGAGCGCGGGCATCTTCAGTTCGATCGCCATCATGGACCTTGCGGGCTTGAGGAGTTGAGAGTTCGCCAACCCAAAAGACCATGCCCTCTTGCCCGTCAAGCAGCGCTGGTTCACTTGTACGCCTTATGGCCACGGGCAAGCGCACCTATCTGGTGGTGATCGACGACAGCCGGGAGACCCGGCAGGCGCTCCGTTTCGCGACCCGCCGCGCGGCCAAGACCGGCGGCGCGGTCGAAGTGCTGGCGATCACCGAGCCGCAGGATTTCGTGCAATGGGGCGGCGTCGAGGCCGCCATCAAGGAGGAGCAGCAGCTCCGGATCGAAGCCCGCGTCGCCGCCGCATTGGGCGAACTGCCCGACGCCGACGGCCTCCGCCCCGACGCCATCCTCGTCCAGCCGGGCGAGCCGGTCGCGGTCGTCCGCGAGATCGTCAATCGCCGCGAGGACATCGCCGCCCTTGTCCTCGGCGCCTCCCCCTCGGGCGACCCCGGCCCGCTCGTTACCGCTTTCTCCGGCACCGACGCGGGCAAGCTCCCCTGCCCGGTAATGATCATCCCCGGCGGCCTCAGCGACGAACGCCTCGAGGCGCTGAGCTGAAGGTCGGCCGGTCCTGACGAACCGGCCGAGGTTCACTTATTACTTGGCGCCAGAAACCGGCGCGGTGCCTGCCGGAGCAACGGCCAGCGGCGCAACTGCGGTTGCGGGCATGCTCAGCGGCACATCCTCATCCACGAAGGCCTTGATGACGGTGCCGACCGGCACCTTCGCGCTCGTGCCCGTCATGAAGAAGCCAGCTGGAAGAAAGACAACGGCTGACACCGCGGCGGCACCAATACCACCGGCGACACCCTTATCGTCGAATTGCCCGGTCAGTCGGATCTGCCGGCCGCCGACAATCACGTACAGGATGCGGCCGTTGAGCTTGCCCGACTTGCCCCACATTCCCTTGTTACGGACGTCGGTGATTTCGCCCACGGCAGGGCTGCCGGCCGGAATGACCGTCACGCCATTGACGAGAACGGGCTCCGAGGTTTCGAGGCGGAAGCGATTACCAACCCGGAGGTTCTTGCCCTTGGTAGTAAGCTCTTCGAGCAAGCGGACGGGAACTTCGGTCCCGGTCCGGAGCATGGCATTGGAAGTCGTCAGCGGCTGGATGGGCGAAGCCATCGGCGCAGGAGCAACTTGCGGGACGGGCTGCTGAGCGGCTGCAGCCAACGCGAGAAACGCAACAACAATAGACATATTACCCCCCTAAGCGGCGTCATTGCCGCCGGAGGGTGCCGATTACTTGATCGGCATTAATGAAGAGTTTGCTGCTTACAGCCGCTCCGCCAGCAGCGCGCAAAGCTTTACGCAGCCCGCTTCGTCCTCCGCGTCGAAGCGGGCTTTTTGCGGGCTGTCGAGGTCGAGCACGGCGAGCAACTCGCCGTTGCGGACGATCGGCACGACCAGCTCGGACTGGCTCGCGGCGTCACAGGCGATGTGGCCCGGAAACTGGTGGACGTCCTCCACCCGCTGCGGCGCCAGCGTCGCCGCCGCCGCCCCGCACACGCCGCGGCCGAACGGGATCCGGATACAGGCCGCGCGGCCCTGGAACGGCCCCAGCACCAGTTCGCCGCCGACGTTGCGATAGAAGCCGGCCCAGTTGAGCTCGGGCAAGGTCTCCCAGATCAGCGCCGCGGCATTGGCCATGTTGGCGATCCCGTCGGGTTCGCCGCTGGTCAGGCCGTCGAGCGCGGCAAGGAGGTCGGCATAGAGCGTCGCCTTGTCGGCGGCCGCAATCTTGAAGTCGTACATGGGAAAGGCAGTCCTATCGCGGGTCGAGGTCGATCGTTCGGCTCGCCGGGTGATGCTTGTCGAGGTGCCGCTTGATCATCCTGAGGTTGCGGCTGTTCGAGCGGAAGAAATAGTCGGGAATGGCACCGACGAACGGGATCAGCCCGAGCAGCCAGTCGACCCCGATGTTGGTCCCCATCCGGGTGATCTGCCACTTCGACATGCCGAGGTTGCGCGCCTCCCACGCCAGATAGGCGCCGAGCCCCGCCGCGACCGTCGGGCCGATCCCGGGGACGAAGTCGAGTAGCACGTCGAGCCCGACCTTCTTGCTGGTGCCGGGAATGGTGACCAGCCGCTCGAGCGCATGCTCCAGCGCCTCGATCCGCTGGCGGACCAGATGCGGGTCGCTGCCGAGCGCGATCTGCGGACGATAGGGCTGGGGGCGGACGTTCATGCCCCTAATCTCGTGCGTCCTTGCGCGCACGCAAGTCCATCAGCGTGTGGGCGGCGAAGCGATTCTCGGCAAAACCGTCGATTCCCCGCGCGACAAGCGACCAGCGAACCGGCGCGGCGACGGGGATGAAGAGGATCTGGTCGCGCATGATCCGCTCGGCATCGGCGAAGAAGGCGCTGCGCTGCGGCGCGAAACCGGTCAGCCGCGCGGCATCGAGCAGGCGGTCGGCCTCTTCCGCGCAGATCGGCACGAACTCGCACCGGAAACTGCGCAGGAACCAGGCCGGCGAGCTCGACGGGGCGACCGAATCGACCCAGCGGAGGTCCGCCGGCTGTCCGTCAGCGGCCTCGACCACCTGGAGGTTGAGCGGGCCCCAATCGGCACGCAGCCGCTCGAGAATGATCGCCCCGCCCGGCCCCTTGGGCAGCGCCACCCGCAGCACCGGCGCGGGCTCGAGCGTCGGCGGCTCCTGCGCGCCGCTCGCCCTTGGAAACAACGTCCGCGCCCGCTCGACGATCGAGTCGCGCCGGTTGGCGAGCGGCACTCCGCTCCATGCCGGCTCGGCCGGGGCAGTGATGCCATCGAGCCCGAGCTGGAGCAGGGTCGAGCGCGGCTGGAGGTCCGGAACGCCGAGCGCGGCGACCAAGGCGGCCCGGTCGATCGTCTCGTCGAGCAGCGCCCGCACCTCGGGATTGGCGATCAGCCCATCCTTGCGCCCCGGGACCAGCCCGAACAGGCCCGCGACGGGATCGATCCGCAGCGTATTGCGCGGCAGCTTGGCCCCGAGCGGCACCGCAAGGTCGGCGACCGTCCCGCCCAGCACCAGCTCGGTGTCGCCTGCAAGGAACTGCTTCACCGCCTGGGCGGCGGGCGCGGCGGCAAGCGTCACCCGCTCCTTCAGGTCGCGGTCACCGTCGAAACCGGGCAGCGTCCGGGTCAGCCGCAGCCGGTCGCCGTCGCGCTCGCTCCGGAACGGCCCCGTCCCGCCCTTGCCGTTGACGAGCCCGAACTCGGGCTGGGCGAGCAGTTGCAGGAGGTGCGGCCGGGGCGAGCTCAGTTCGATCGCCACCACCCGGTCGGTCATCGCCACGATCTGGCTGATCGCACCGATCGAATCGCGCAGGGGATCGCGGCCGCGCCGATCGAGCTGCCGCTGCAGCAGCCGGACGACGTCGCGCGCGCGGACCTTCTTGCCATCGCTCCACTCGGCCTTTTCCAGCCGGAAGACGTAGCTCAGCCCGTCGTCGCTGACTGCCCAGCGCTCGGCCAGCCCCGGCGCGATGTTGCCGGCCGCGTCGAACCGCACCAGCCCCTGTGCGACATTGGCGACCAGCAGGAGGTCGGGCGGCGACAGGGTCTTGGCGACCGGATCGGCGAGCTGCGGAAGCGCGTCGCCGATCACCACCACGTCGACATCGCCCGTGCCGCTCGGCCGGCAGCTCGCCATTCCCATCGCCGCGGCGGCGAGCAGGACGAGCCTCGCTCCTCTATTCTGATGCTGATGAAGTCCGAACCGCATGCTGTTGCCTCACTAGACGAGGCGGCGCGCCGACACCAAGCGTTCAGCATCGGCCCCCTAGTCACGGCCCATTGGCTGTATTAGGGCTCTAGGTCACCTGCAGCGACGGGATCGAATGGCGGACCGCGACTCACCCTGGCAGCGCAACGGGCGCAACATCGAGGATTTGCCCGATCCCTTTGCCGCGCCCCTGTTCGGCGGAACGCCCGCCGTGCGCCGCCGACGATGGTGGCAGCGGCGGGAGAAGCCCCCGCAGCCCGGGATTCCGGTCGAGCCCGCTTACACCCCGCCCTTCTTTATCGACGAGGTCCCGCCGCCGCCGGCCCAGCCGCGCCGGCCGTGGCTGCGCTGGGGCCTCACCGGCTTTGCCGGGCTGCTCCTCGTCATCCTCCTCTGGCTGGTCATCACCGCGCCCCTCGGCCGCGCGCTCGAGCCCTTGCCCGATCCGGCCATGCTGATCGTGTCGAGCGAGGGCCGGCCGATCGCCCGCCGCGGCGCGATCAAGCTGGCGCCCGTCGAGGTCGCCAAGCTCAACCCGCTCACCCCCGCCGCCTTCGTCGCGATCGAGGACCGCCGCTTCTACCGCCACTGGGGGATCGACCCGCGCGCGATCGGCCGGGCGATGGTCGCCAATTTCCAGGCCGGCGGGGTTCGCCAGGGCGGCTCGACCCTCACCCAGCAGCTCGCAAAGACCAGCTTCCTCAACGGCGACCGCAGCCTCAAGCGCAAGGCGCAGGAGGTGATCATCGCCTTCTGGCTCGAAGGCTGGCTGACCAAGGATGAGATCCTCTCGCGTTATCTGTCGTCGGTCTATTTCGGCGATGGCGTCTACGGGCTGCGCGCCGCGGCCCGTCACTATTTCGGCAAGGAGCCCGACAAGCTGACCCTCGCCCAGTCGGCAATGCTCGCCGGCCTCGTCCAGGCCCCGAGCCGCCTCGCGCCGACCCGCAATCTCGCCGGCGCGCAGAAGCGGGCCAAGCTGGTCCTTGCCGCCATGGCCGATACCAAGGTGATCACGCCCGCGCGCGCCGCTGCGACGACCCCCGCCCGCCCAATCCGCCAGGTCGAGAAGGTCCCGACCGGCACCTATTTCGCCGACTGGGTCGCGCCGCAGGCCTCGGCCGCGTTCGAAAGCGACTTTGGTGAAGTGAAGGTGCGGACCACGCTCGACGCCGACCTCCAGCGCCTCGCCACCCGCGCCGTCGCCAATGCGCCGCTCGCTCCCGGGGTCCAGGCCGCGCTCGTCGCCATGCGCCCCGACGGACGGATCGTCGCGATGGTCGGCGGCCGCTCCTACAAGGACAGCAGCTTTAACCGCGCCACCCAGGCCCGCCGCCAGCCGGGCTCGGCCTTCAAACTGTTCGTCTACCTCGCCGCCATGCGCGCGGGCTACACGCCCAACTCGATCGTCGAGGACCGCCCGATCACCATCGACGGCTGGACCCCGGCCAATAGCGACGGCGTCTATCGCGGACCCGTCCCCTTGCGCGCCGCCTTCGCCCGCTCGAGCAACGCCGCCACGGTCCGCCTGTCCGAAGCGGTCGGGCGGGGCAATGTCCTGCGCACCGCGCGCGAACTCGGGATCAGCTCGCCGCTTCCCGATTCGCCCAGCGTCGCGCTCGGCACCGCGGGCGTCAGCCTCCTCGAACTGACCTCCGCCTATGCCGCGGTCGCGGGCGGCCGCTATCCCGTCGCCGCCACCGGCCTTCCCCCGCTCGCCCTCAAGGACAATGAGCCGGGCTTCATCCCGGCGCTGTTCGGCCGCGGCGGCCAGCTCGACGAACGGCGCGACTGGCGCCCCATGCTCGACCTCCTCTGGGCCGCGGCCAACGAGGGCACCGGCAAGCGCGCCGCGCTCGCCACGGCCACCTTCGGCAAGACCGGGACCAGCCAGGACAATCGCGACGCCTTGTTCGTCGGCTTCGCAGGCGACCTCGTGGTCGGCGTCTGGGTCGGGCGCGACGACAACAAGTCGCTCGGCTCCAAGGTGTCGGGCGGGACTCTCCCGGCGCAGATCTGGCGGAGCTTCGTGGCCCCTGCCCTTTCGGTCGACGGCCGCAGCGCGTCGGCGCTTCCGGCCGGATACCAGGTCCCCCGCCGCGCCCCGCCGAGCAGCAAATCGGCCTCCGACCAGGACCTCAACTCGTTCATCGAAGACATGGTCAAGGCCGCGCAGGACCTGTTCGGGCGCTGATTTCCGCCATCGAAAATCGTGAATTTCCGTTTACCTGGGGGTGCAAGAACTCTTTAACCCCTTCCTCCTAGAAACACTCCTGACCGACGGGCTCTCGTCTGGCGGTGCGGGGCGCGCCCCGGGGACAAAGTGGAACTAGGAGACCGGACATGACCAATTTCATCAAGATGCTGAACAACGAAGATGGTGCCACCGCGATCGAGTACGGCCTGATTGCCGCCCTCATCGCCGTTGCCGCGATCACCGCGCTCACCAACATCGGCAGCAACCTCAACAAGACCTTCACGAACGTCAGCAACAACCTGAACAAGTAAGCTTCAGGACTGCTCACGTTGGCCCCGTCGCTCACCTCCCAGGCGGAGGTGAGGGCGGGGCCTTCTCGTTTCCGGCGACGCGCGCCGGACGCCGGCACGGCCGGCATGGCTTTTACCCTTTGTGAACCTTGTCCTGACACCATGGGTGTCGGGGGATGCCGTTCCGGGGGAGCCGGGTCTAGCGTTCCCATGTCAGGAGAAGAGCGATGACCATTTTCACCAAGATGCTGCAGAATGACGATGGCGCGACCGCCATCGAATATGGCCTGATCGCCGCCCTGATCGCGGTTGCCGCGATCACCGCGCTGACCAACATCGGCAGCAACCTCAACAAGACCTTCACGAATGTCAGCGACAATCTGAACAAGTAATCGCTGGCCGGTTCGCATCAGGCGGCGCCGGTAAACCGGCGCCGTTTTTGCGTCAGGCGAAGAAAGCGGCAACAAAGGGGTTGGCAGCTTCGCGCAGACCCCCTAAAGGCCGCCGCGGAACGGGGCCGTAGCTCAGCTGGGAGAGCGTCGCAATGGCATTGCGAAGGTCAGGGGTTCGATCCCCCTCGGCTCCACCATTCCCTTGAAGGCCCGCCATTTTGGCGGGCCTTTTTCGTTTCCGCTGAGGCCCCGCCGAGGGCATGAAAAAAGGGCGGAGCCAGCGGCCCCGCCCTCTTCTCGCTTGGTCGATCGGCTGAAGGATCAGCCGTTGTCGTCCTCGTCACCCGCGGTCTCGACGCCCAGGTCGTCGTCGCCGGTCGACAGATCGACCTCGTCGTCGGCGCTGGGCTCCTCGTCCTCGTCGGGCAGGGCAAGGTCCTCGGCGCCGAGATCGCTGTCGGCCTGCTGCGCCGGAGCGGCGGTGGTCGACACCTGCTCGAACGGCATCGGCTGCTTGGACTTCAGCACGGGCTCGGGAACGAAGGTCGTGCCGCACTCGATGCAGGTGACCGGGTCATCCTTGCCGAGGTCGTAGAATCGGGTCGCGCATTTGGGGCAAGTGCGCTTGGCGCCCCACTCGGGCTTCACCATGAGATGATGGTCTCCAACAGGAAGGAGGCCGGCGGCATCGCTGCCCCGGCCGGTCGGCGCGCGCCTTGCCATAGCGAGGGGTCACTGTCAAAGCCCGCCCATGGTCTCCGCCCCCCTCGTCATCGCCGTCGACGGCCCCGCCGCGAGCGGCAAGGGCACCATCGCGAAGGGCCTCGCCCGCCACTTCGGCCTGCCCCACCTCGACACCGGCAAGCTCTACCGCGCGGTCGCTCTTTCCCTGCTCCGCTGGGGCGGCGATCCCGACAGCGAGTTCGCCGCGCTGCGCGCCTGCGACGAGATCGGCAGCCTGCTCGACGACCCCGAACTGAAGAGCGAGATGGTCGGCGGGATCGCCAGCCGGATCAGCGCCTATCCCGCCGTTCGTGCCGCCCTCCTCGAACGCCAGCGCGACTTCGCCGCCCAGGACGGCGGCGCGGTGCTCGACGGCCGCGACATCGGCACCGTCATCGCGCCGGACGCGGTCGCCAAGCTGTTTGTCACCGCCTCGAGCGAGGAACGCGCCCGTCGCCGCCACGCCGAGCTTTCCGCCAGTGGCCTCCCGGTGCATCTCGCCGACGTGCTGATCGACATCCGCGCCCGCGACGAACGCGACTCGCACCGCTCCGCCGCCCCACTGGTCCAGGCCGCGGACGCCATGCTCCTCGACACCACCGCGCTCGGCCCCGACGCCGCGCTGGCCGAGGCGATCCGGCTGGTGAAGCAGAAACTCTAGCCTCGTTCGCCCTGAGCACGAACGAGAGGTTTGTGCGCGTGGCTGCGCAAGCTAAAGCGCCACGCATGACCACCCCCTCCCCCCGCACCGGCGGCCGGATCCTCGTCGACCAGCTTCGCATCCAGGGCTGCGACCGGCTCTTCACCGTCCCCGGCGAAAGCTTCCTCGCCGTCCTCGACGCGCTTCACGACACGCCCGAGATCGAGACGATCGTCTGCCGGCAGGAGGGCGGAGTCGCCTACATGGCCGAGGCCGACGGCAAGTTGACCGGCCGCCCCGGCGTCGCCTTCGTCACCCGCGGTCCGGGCGCGACCAATGCCAGCCCCGGAGTCCATGTCGCCTTCCAGGATTCGACCCCGATGATCCTCTTCGTCGGCGACCTCGACCGCCGCGACAAGGACCGCGAAGGCTTCCAGGAGATCGACTTCCCGGCCTTCTTCGCCCCCATCGCCAAATGGGCCGCCCGCATCGACGATGCGCGCCGGATTCCCGAATATGTCGCGCGCGCCTTCCGTGTCGCCAGTGCAGGCCGTCCCGGCCCGGTCGTGCTCGCCATCCCCGAGGACATGCTCCGCGACGTGGTGGAGACGCTCGACCGCCCGGCGGTCCCGCCCCTGGTCGAGCATCCCGATCCCGCGGCCATCGCCACCGTCCACGAATTGCTGAAGGATGCCGCAGCCCCGCTCGCGATCGTCGGCGGCGCCGACTGGAGCCCCTGCGCCTCGCACCATTTCGCTGCCTGGGCGAGCCGCGTCGGCCTTCCCGTGGCCGCGGCCTTCCGCCGCCAGGATGCCGTCGCCAATGATTGCCCGGTCTATGCCGGCAACCTCGGCTACGGCCCCAATCCCAAGCTGCTCGAGCGCGTCCGCGACGCCGACCTGCTGCTGGTCGTCGGCGCCCGCCTCGGCGAATCGACCACCGAGGGCTATACGCTCGTCACCCCCGACCATCCGGGCCAGACGATCGTCCACGTCCACCCCGATCCCAACGAGCTCGGCCGTGTCTATCACGCCGACCTCCCCATCTGCGCCGACATGGGCGAGTTCGCGCAGGCGCTCGACAGCTGGGAGGATCCCGACCTCCTGCCCTTCGGCGCCGGCCGCGAGGCCCACGCCGACTATCTCGAATGGACCACGCCGGCGCCGCGCGAGGGCGTAAAGCTCGACCTCGGCCCCTGCGTCGCGCTCCTCCGCGAGCGTCTCCCTGCGGACACGATCATCTGCAACGGCGCGGGCAATTTCTCGGGCTGGTTCCACCGCTACTGGCGCTACGCCGCCATGCCGACCCAGCTCGCGCCGACCAGCGGCACCATGGGCTACGGCCTCCCCGCCGCCGTCGCCGCCGCGATCCGCTTCAAGGACCGGCAGGTGCTGTGCGTCGCCGGCGACGGCGACTTCCTGATGAACGGGCAGGAGCTCGCCACCGCCGCGCAGTATGGCGCCGACCTCCTCGTCATCGTCGTCGACAACGGCAGCTACGGCACCATCCGCATGCACCAGGAGCGCGACTATCCCGAGCGCCTGTCGGCCACCACCCTCGCCAACCCCGACTTCGCCGCCCTCGCCCGTGCCTTCGGCGGCTGGGCCGCGACGGTGGAGAGCACGGAAGAATTCGGCCCCGCCATCGACGAAGCGCTGACTCGCAAGGGCATCCGCCTCCTCCACTGCAAGACCGACGTCGAGGTGATCACCAACCAGACGACCATCTCGGCGCTGCGGGCCAAGGCGAAGGGTTGAACCGGGTGAGCGACCACCGCTTGGCCGACGCTTACGCCGCAGCCGTCGGCCGGGCGATCTACGGTTTCGCCTGCCTCGAATGGACGGCAGTCCAATGCTGCGAGCGCCTTCGGCCCGGCGCGCTGGACGAGCTGTCGGACCGCACCGCGGGCCGGATCGCCGACACGCTGATCCATCTTCTCGGCCGCCCCGAGGCGCCGCCGGTCGCCGAACCGGTGCAAAAGGCCGCGCGCGATTTCGAGTTACTTGTCGGGACGAGAAACAACCTAGTCCACGCCCGGCCCGGCCGCGCGCCGGACGGGACCCAGGCGCTGTTTCGCGATGGCGACCAGTGGACGCTGGACGAACTGGATCGCGTGGCGGCCACTTTCGCCACCTGTGAACGCGTGCTCGCCGACGCCCTCGCGGGCCCGCTCGCCTAGATCAGCCCCGCCAGCGGACTGCTCGGATCGGCATACATGCGCTTGCCCATCCGCCCCGCGCGATAGGCGAGGCGGCCGCTTTCGACCGCCGCCTTCATCGCCCGCGCCATCAGGATCGGGTCCTTGGCTTCGGCGATGGCGGTGTTCATCAGCACCCCGTCGCAGCCGAGTTCCATCGCCGCCGCCGCGTCGCTCGCTGTGCCGACACCCGCATCGACCAGCACCGGGACCTTGGCGCCTTCGACGATCAGGCGAATGGTCACCGGGTTCTGCACCCCCAGCCCCGAGCCGATCGGCGCGCCCAAGGGCATGATCGCCACCGCGCCTGCGTCCTCGCAGCGCCGCGCCATGATGGGATCGTCGGTGCAATAGACCATCACCTCGAACCCCTCCCTGGTCAGGAGCTCGGTCGCGCGCACGGTCTCGATCATGTCGGGATAAAGCGTCTTGGCCTCGGCCAGCACCTCGAGCTTCACCAGGCTCCAGCCACCCGCTTCGCGCGCCAGCCGCAGCGTCCGGATCGCTTCCTCCGCGGTGAAGCAACCTGCCGTATTGGGCAAATAGGTCGTGACCTTCGGGTCGATGTAATCGGTGAGCTTGGGCGCATTGGGGTCGGTGAGGTTCACCCGTCGCACCGCCACGGTGACGATCTCCGCCCCGCTCGCCGCCACCGCCGCCGCATTCTGCTCGAGGCTCTTATACTTGCCCGTGCCGACGATCAGCCGCGAGCTGAAGGTGCGTCCGGCAACGGTCCACTGGTCGTCGGTCATTCACTGTTTCCCTGCGACGGCAGGGACCGGGTCCCTTCCGCCTTCGCCATCAAGAACTGGGCTCCTGCCTTTGCAGGAGAACGAAAAAAGTCGCTCAACCGCCCCCGACGAAATGGACGATCTCATAATCGTCCCCATCCTCGACCTGGACCTCGGCCAGCGTCGACTTGGGCACGATCTCGAGGTTGCGCTCGACCGCGACCCGGGCCGGGTCGAGGCCGAGCTCGAGCACCAGGCCGGCGACGCTGGTGCCCGCGGGCACGCGGCGATGCTCGCCATTGACGCTGATGCTGTGCGTTTCGGTCTCGCTCATCGCCATCGCCCCTACCCGCTCGCGCCGAGGCAAGTCGAGGGGCATGGCCGCGTGCCTCGACTTCGCTCCGCACAAACGGTTACAGAAGATCGGTGAAGCGCATCCTTGTCCTGAATGGCCCCAACCTCAACCGGCTCGGCACCCGCGAACCCGAGGTCTATGGCCGCGACTCGCTCGACGACATCGCCGGTCGGCTCCACGAGCAGGCCGCCGCCCTCGGACTGGAGGTCGATGTTCGCCAGTCCAATCACGAAGGCCACCTCATCGACTGGCTGCACGAGGCGGCCGACGAACAGGCGCAAGCCGTCATCCTCAATGCGGGCGGCTTCACCCACACCTCGGTCGCGCTCCGCGACGCCATCGCGGCCATCCCCGTGCCCGTGATCGAGGTCCACCTCTCCAACCCCGCGGCCCGCGAATCCTTCCGCCGGCGAAGCCTCATCGGCGGCGTCTGCAAGGGCAGCATCAGCGGCTTTGGGGCCTCTTCCTATACGCTTGCGCTGGACGCCGCCGCCCGGCTCTGACAAAGCGCGCCGCGACAGACTTCAGGGAAATTTGCATGTCCGACGAACATAAGCAGATGCGGATCGATGCCGGCCTCGTGCGCGAGCTCGCCGAACTGCTCAGCGCGAACGAGCTCAGCGAGATAGAGGTCGAGGACGGCGATCGCAAGATTCGCGTGAAGCGCGAGCTGACGGTCGCGGCCGCGCCGGTGCAGCATCTCGTCGCCGCCCCGGTCGCTCAGGCCGCCGCCGGTGCCGCCCCGGCCGCCGAGGCCGCGCCCGCCGCCGCGCCCGAGCCGACCGGTGACATCGTCCGCTCGCCGATGGTCGGCACCTGCTACATGGCCGCCGAGCCCGGCGCCGCGCCGTTCGTCGCGGTCGGCGACACCGTCAAGGCCGGCGACACGCTGCTGATCGTCGAGGCGATGAAGGTGATGAACCCGATCACCGCTCCGCGCGGCGGCAAGATCACCCAGCTGATGGTCTCCAACGCCCAGCCGGTCGAGTTCGACCAGCCGCTGGTGGTCATCGACTGACATGCCCAAGATCAACAAGCTCCTGATCGCCAATCGCGGCGAGATCGCGCTGCGTATCCAGCGGGCCGCCAAGGAGCTCGGGATCCGGACCGTGGCGGTCCACTCGACCGCCGACGCCGACGCCATGCACGTCCGGCTCGCCGACGAGGCCGTCTGCATCGGCCCGCCCGCCGCGCGTGACAGCTACCTCAACATCCCCAACATCATCTCGGCCGCCGAGATCGTCCACGCCGACGCCATCCACCCGGGCTACGGCTTCCTCTCGGAGAACGCCCAGTTCGCCGAGATCGTCGAGCTCCACAACATCATCTGGGTTGGGCCCAAACCCGAGCACATCCGCGTGATGGGCGACAAGGTCGAGGCCAAGCGCACCGCCGCCAAGCTCGGCCTGCCGCTGGTCCCGGGCTCGCCCGGCCCGCTGACCAGCGTCGAGGAAGCCCGCGCGATCGCCGAGGAAATCGGCTATCCGGTGCTGATCAAGGCCGCTTCGGGCGGCGGTGGCCGCGGCATGAAGGTCGTGCCCGAACCCGACCAGCTCGAAACGCTGATGGCGCAGGCCTCGTCGGAGGCCAATGCCGCCTTCGGTGACCCGACCGTCTACATGGAAAAGTATCTCGGCGACCCGAGGCACATCGAATTCCAGGTGTTCGGCGACGGCGACGGCCAGGCCGTCCACCTCGGCGAGCGCGACTGCTCGATCCAGCGCCGCCATCAGAAAGTCATCGAGGAAGCTCCCTCGCCCGTCATCTCGGCCGAACAGCGCGCGCAGATGGGCGAGCGGGTCCGCAAGGCCATGGCCGACATGGGCTATCGTGGCGCCGGCACCATCGAGTTCCTCTACGAGAATGGCGAATTCTACTTCATCGAGATGAACACCCGCCTGCAGGTGGAGCATCCGGTGACGGAGATGATCACCGGCCTCGACCTCGTCGCCGAGCAGCTCCGCATCGCGGAAGGTCGGGGCCTCAGCGTCACGCAGGACGACGTCCGCCTCAACGGCCATTCGATCGAGTGCCGGATCAACGCCGAGGATCCCGAGACCTTCGCCCCCTCGCCGGGGCTGGTGAAGAATTTCGTCGCGCCCGGCGGTCTCCAGACCCGCGTCGATAGCGGCCTCTATTCGGGCTACAAGGTGCCGCCTTACTACGACAGCATGATCGGCAAGCTGATCGTCTGGGGCGAGGACCGGCCACAAGCCATCGCTCGCCTCCGCCGCGCGCTCGAGGAATTCGTGGTCGACGGTCCCAAGACCAACGTCCCCCTCCACCAGCGCATCCTCAAGGAGGAGGCCTTCCAGAGCGGCGACTATACGATCAAGTGGCTCGAGCGCTGGCTCGAGGAGCAGAAGGCGGAGTAGCAGCAGGCCGTCCGTCCCGAGCGACGTCTAGGCGCTCGGGCACGGCGCTGCCCCGACGTCGCCGGGCAGCGACAGCGACGCGGTATCGCTTTTCCCGTCGGCGCGTTATCCCGCCGTCATGAGCCATCCGCTCGATCCCAGCCTCATGCTTCGCGGCTATGCCTCCGGGGTCTTCCCCATGGCCGACAGCCGCGACAGCGACGAGCTCTTCTGGGTCGAGCCGCGCACCCGCGCGATCATCCCGCTCGACGGCTTCCACCTTTCGCGGAGCCTCGCCAAGCGGCTCCGCTCGGGTCGCTACCGCATCACCGCCGACCAGGACTTCGCCGGCGTGCTGCTCGGCTGCGCCGACCGTGACGAGACGTGGATCAATCGCCCGATCGAGCAGGCGATGCTCGCCCTGTTCGAGCGCGGCCAGGCCCATTCGGTCGAGGTCTGGGAGGGCGAGGCGCTGGTCGGAGGGGTCTATGGCGTGGCGCTCGGCCGAGCCTTCTTCGGCGAGAGCATGTTCAGCCGCGCCCGCGACGCCTCGAAGGTCGCGCTGGCCAGCCTCGTCGCGCGGCTCGCCCACGGGCATTTCAGCTTGCTCGACTGCCAGTTCATGACCAGCCACCTGGCCTCGCTCGGCGCGGTCGACATTCCCCGCGCCCGCTACGTTCAGTTGCTCGGCGAGTCGCTCGCTTCGGCCTCGGACGAGCCCCGGCCCGACTGGGCATCGCTCGATACGGCATTGTCGTCGCTCGGCGCGCCGGCCTCCTCGGCCGCGGCCGGGAAGTTCATCTCGCAGCTCTTGGGCCAGACGTCGTAGACGCGGTGCTCGACCACGTTGAGTGACGGGCTCTCCTTGTAGAGCCAGCCCGAGAAGACCCGGTCCCACGTATTGTCGGGCTGCTGGACGTCGACCTGGACGAAGGCGCCGGTCAGCTGGTCGAACTCCCACGGCGGGGTCTTTTCGCAGGCCCGGAGCCGGACGATCACGTCGTTGATCCGGACCGCCTGCCCCGGCTTCAGCCGAAGGTCGCGAGCGATCCCGTTGCGCTTGTTGAGGAAGCCCAGCACCGCCACCCGCTCGCTCATTGGGGTCGTGCCCGGAAGCGCCGCCGCGGGCTTGGCCAGCGGGACCGAATTCTCGGGCTTCTGCGCGTCGCGATTGCCCGGCAGCCGGTCACAGCCGGCCGCCAGCAGTCCCAACGTCAGACAGGCGGCGGTCCGCCAGCTCACCTCAGTCGGGGGTCCAGGCCTGGTAGTCGCCGGTCGCGGCCGGGCGCTTGCCCCCGCGCGACAGCGACCCCAGCGGTCGGTAGGTCTCGCCCGTGCCCGACAGGTTGGGCAGGCCTTCCTTCTCGAACTTGCGGCGCGGCGGGAGCGACTTCTCAGGCACGTCGTCGATCTGCCCGCGCAGCCAGCTCTGCCACTGCGGCGGCGCCCGGCTCGCGTCGTTCGGACCATTGTAGATCACCCACCGGCGGCGGGGATCGTCCTTGTGCTGGTAATAGAGGTTCCCGGCCTCGTCGCGGCCGACTTCGCGGCCATGCCGCTTGGTGAAGGCGCGAGTCGTCAGACCCGCCCCGTTCCACCAGGTAAAAATGCTCGCCAGAAAACCCATGGCTGTGCGCCCTAGCGGGTGAGGCCCCGGCGGTGCAACCACCTTCGGGGCCTCGGACCCGCTATTGGCCGTGGACCCACTCGACCTTGTCGCCAGCCTTGATGCCGAGTTCGGCGCTCCGGCCGCCCGGAATCTCGAGCACCGCGCCAACCGTCTCCATGCTCATCACCGGCTCGAGGCTGAGCGGCACCGTATTTTCGGCGATGCTGCTGATCGTCCCGTCCGCACGGACGAAGATCATGTCGAGCGGGATCAGCGTGTTCTTCATCCAGAAGCTCGCCGGGCGAGGCGGCTCGTGCGGGAAGATCATCCCCCGGTCGGGCGCCAGCGTCGAGCGGTTCATCAGCCCCTGCGCCTGCTCTTCGGGCGTGCGCGCGACCTCGACGGTGAACTTGTGCACCTTGCCGCCGGCGCTGCGGATGGTCAGCGGCACCTGCTCGAGCCCCGCGGCCGAGCGCTCGAGCTGCGGGCTTTCCCCGGTCCCGGGCTGGCAGGCGGCGGCAGTGAGCGCCAGCGGGAGCACCGCCAGCAGGGCAAGCCGGCCTAGGCCGTGCGGAGATCGACGGCGGTCAGGCCTTTGCGGCCCTCGGCGATCCTGGCGGTCATCCGGTCCCCCGGCTGCAACTCGCCCAGACCCGCCCGGCGCACCGTTTCCATGTGCAGGAAGATGTCCTGCTCGGGGGCTTCCAGCCGATTGACGAACCCATAGCCCTTGACGCGATTGAACCACTTGACCTCCACCGGCTCGAACGGCCCAGCGCCGTCCAGCAAGGCGGAACGGTCCGATCGGTCTTCGGATGCCGGCGCGGGCGGGCGAACCACCACGGCCTGGCTGAGATCGATCGACAGCACCCGGGCCGCCTGCAGGCCGCGATCCTGCCGCAGCACGTCGCAAGTCACAACCGCTCCTTCGGGCAGACTGCGCCGGCCATGCTCGCGAAGGAGGGAAAAATGGACGAGGACGTCGCCCTCGATGTCGTCGCTGACGAGGAAGCCGAAGCCGCGGGTCGCGTCGAACCACTTGATCCGGCCGGTGACGCGCACGCCCGAGTCGTTGGCCGCTTCCACCATTTCGGTGGGATCGGCCGCCTGCGGTTCTTCCGAGCCTGACGCATACTCCCGTTGCACGAGGCTACGCATACCACAGCTTTAACGGCGTAGGAAGTTACGTCGACTTAACGACATTAGCTGTCCTGAGTTAGGATTTCCTCGAGTTCCTCGGGCCTCGTTGCGAGCACCCGCCGGGCGAGCGCGAAACTGTGTCCGGCCCGAAGCATCGCCGCCAAGGCCTTGTCGCGCTGCTTGGGATCGCTGGCCGGCGCGGTCGCATAGGGTCCGATCCGCTTGCGCTCGGCAAAACGCAGCGCCGCCGCAAGCGCGCCCGCCTCGGCTGCTTCCAGCGCCGGCGCGCCATCCTCCTCGCCGATCCCGCTGGCCTGGAGCGTCGAGCGCACCCGTCCTTTGCCATAGCCGCGCCTCAGCAGGCTCGCCGCCTTCATCCCGGCAAAAGCCTGGTCGTCGATGAAGCCATAGCCCGCGATCTTCTCGACCAGCGCGTCGACGTCGGGTTCGCCCTCGCCCGCCCAGCCGCGCTCGCGCAGCTTGCGCCGGGCATAGGTGGCGAGCTTGGCGCGGCTGGTCGCGAAGCGCGCGACATAGCCCAGCGCCAGCTCCTGCAAACTTGCCGGATCGAGCGGCCGAGGGGCCCGCCCGCGCCGCTTTCCGGGGCCGTTCCGCTCAGGTTCAAGGGCGCTCACGCCTTGATTGTGCCACACTCAACCGCGAACAACCATCCGCCAGCATAAGGCGGCAAGGGCCGCGGATTGGCCCCGTATTTCAGGCTGAAGCAGGATCGACGAAGCGTGCCGGACGTCATGGACAAGACCACGCTCGCGCCCCCCGGCGCGACTCCCACCCTCGACGCGCACCCGCGCCGGATGGCGGATTTCGCCACCCTCGGCGACGCGCTCGACTATGCCGCCAAGGGCGATCGGGGTCTCAACTTCCATGATCCTCGGGGCACCCTGACCCGGGCCTACCGCTATTCGGAACTGCGCGAGGACGCGCTGCTCCACGCCCGCCGGTTCGTCGCCATGGGCCTCGTCAAGGGCGACCGCGTGGCGCTGGTCGCCGAAACCGGCGCCGAATTCGCCGCCTGCTTCTTCGGCGCGGTCTATGCCGGCCTGTGGCCCGTTCCGCTGCCCCTTCCGACCAGCTTCGGCGGCCGCGAAGCCTATATCGAGCAGCTGACCGTCATGCTCGGCAGCTCGGATCCCGCATTGTTCCTCTACCCGGCCGACCTCGCCGACTATTGCGATGCCGCCGCCGAGCGCCGCTCGGTCCGCGCGATCAGCTGGGAGACGCTGGCCGAACAGTCGTTCGACCCGGCCGCCGTCCTTCCGACCGCCTCGTCGGACGATATCGGCTATCTCCAATATTCGAGCGGTTCGACCCGCTTCCCGCACGGTGTCGCCGTCACCCACCATGCGCTTCTGCAGAACCTGCGCGGCCATGCGCTCGGCCTCCAGATGCAGGACAGCGACCGGGTGATCAGCTGGCTGCCCTGGTATCATGACATGGGCCTCGTCGGCTGCTTCCTGTCGCCGATCGCCAACCAGATCAGCACCGACTACATGAAGACCGAGGATTTCGCCCGGCGTCCGCTCGCCTGGCTCGACCTCATCAGCCGCAATCCCGGCACCACCCTCTCCTATTCGCCGACCTTCGGCTACGACATCTGCGCCCGCCGCATGTCGAGCCAGATCAAGGCCGGGGAGCGGTTCGACCTGTCGCGCTGGCGGATCGCGGGCAACGGCGCCGACATGATCCGGCCCGACGTCATGCAGGCCTTCGTCGACGGCTTCGCCGATGCGGGCTTCAAGGCCAGCGCCTTCTGCCCTTCCTACGGCCTTGCCGAGGCGACCCTCGCGGTCAGCCTGATGCCGCCCGGCGAAGGCATCCGCCTCGAACTGGTCGAGGAAAGCCAGCTCTCGGGCGCCGCCGCCGAGGACGGCAAGGACCGGCCCAAGCGCTACCGCGCCATCGTCAATTGCGGGCGCGCGATCGAGGGCATGGAGATCGAGGTCCGCGACGCCGCCGGCAACATCCTTCCCGACCGCGAGATCGGCAAGGTCTGGGTCCGCGGGTCGAGCGTGATGGTCGGCTATTATCGCGACCAGGAAGCGACCGACGCCTGCATGGTCGGCGGTTGGCTCGACACGGGCGACATGGGCTATCTCTCGGCCGGCTACATCTTCATCGTCGGCCGCGCCAAGGACATGATCATCATCAACGGCCGCAACCACTGGCCGCAGGATATCGAATGGGCGGTGGAGCAGCTCCCCGGCTTCAAGTCGGGCGACATCGCCGCCTTTGCGATCACCGGTCCGACCGGTGAGGAGCAGCCCGCCGTGCTGGTCCATTGCCGGGTTTCCGACCCGGTCGAGCGCGGCCGCCTCAAGGACGACATCAAGGAACGCGTCCGCGCGATCATCGGCATGTCGCCGGTGGTCGAGCTGATCCCGCCGCGGTCGCTGCCGCGCACCAGCTCGGGCAAGCTGTCGCGGACCAAGGCCCGCAACCTCTACCTCTCGGGCGAGATCGTCCCCCTCGCCGCCTGAGCCTTCGGGCTCAGGTCAGCGGAATGCGGGTCTTTCCGTCGAGCAGGCTGCGGAAATAGTCGGTCATCATCGACTGACCCTTCTCGCTCAGGCTGACGAAGAACTTGCGCCGGTCGTGGTTGCACTGGCTGCGCATGATCAGGCGCTGGCTTTCGAGATAGTCGAGCCAGCGGATCGCGGTGGTCAGCGGGGACTGGCTGAACTCCGCAAGGCGGGTCACCGACATCTGGTCGCCGCGATTGCCGTAAATGTAGAGCACGAGCAACATGTCCCAGGCGGGCTCGCTGAAGATCGCGGGGCCGAAATGCTCAGCGCGGCGACGGCGGCTCTGATAGACCGACTTGGCCAACGACATGATTTGCTGCGCTGAAGCAGGCTCGTCCGCCGCCGGGGCCGGCTGGCTCTCGCGGGCGTCGACCGTCAGCAATTTGGCCAGCAGGGTCCGCGCAAGCTCGGCTTCCTCGGCCGACAACATCACCATTTCATGCCCGCGGTCATCGGGCGGTACATTGCCCTTGATCATAGTCATCCCCACTTGGGCCTCGCGGCCGATTATCCTGTCTTTGCTTGCACTTCACGCAACCGACGACCTTGGGAAAAGGTCGCATGGGGCAAGTCATTTAACATCACCGTAACGGATGAAGCCTGATCAGGAGCCCAGCGTCAAAACCTTGACGGGAACATTAAATCCCAATCCGGATACATTACCGTCAATGCCGTAGGTTAAGGCTGCGGCAACCGTGCGGCGCATCTGCGCACCGGACCCATTTTGCAAGTGCGAAGGTGTTTTTGTGCAACTGCGAAAGGTGGCAATGCGCTACCGATCGCCGGTTGTCTGGCTGCCCCCGCCACGCCGAAACTCGCATTCGTCTTGCAACTGCGGGGCGGTCGGGCTACCCGGCCCGCCGGCCTAGGGGTATAGCTCAGTTGGTAGAGCATCGGTCTCCAAAACCGAGGGTCGTGGGTTCGAGTCCCTCTGCCCCTGCCAGGTCCATCCTTTCCTTCGGGGACTCCGCCGGCCGCGTCGGCTGACGGGCGGACCGGCCACTCCCGGCAGCGGCATCCGGCGCCTGGCGCCGTCTTCCCTCGAGGGACGGGGCGCTGTGCTTGAACGAAGCGGCAGTCCACGCTACATGCCCGTTCAACCGAGGTCCGGCGGAGCCATCCGCGGACCTCGTTTTTCTATCACTTGAAGAGGCGCTAGTGGCCAAGACATCCCCCGGCGAATTCATCCGCCAGGTTCGCGTGGAAGCTGGCAAGGTCGTCTGGCCGACCGGCCGCGAGACCTGGGTGACCGCCATCATGGTCTTCATCCTGACCGCGATCCTCGCCCTCTTCTTCTTCGCTGTCGACAGCGGCTTCGCCGCCATCGTGCAGTATCTTCTCGGCCTCCTGAAGTAGAGAGACCTTATGTCCCGCTGGTACATCATCCACGCTTATTCGGGCTTCGAGAACAAGGTCCGCGAGTCGATCGTGAGCGAGGCCAAGCGCCTCGGCCTCGAGCAGCTGGTCGAGTCGGTCGAAGTGCCGACCGAGAAGGTCACCGAAATCCGCCGCGGCAAGAAGGTCACCAGCGACCGCAAGTTCTTCCCGGGCTACGTGCTCGCCAAGCTCGGCATGAACGACGACGTCTACCACCTCGTCAAGAACACGCCCAAGGTGACCGGCTTCCTCGGCCCCAACGGCAAGCCGCAGCCGATCAGCGAGGCCGAAGCCGCGCGCATCCTCAACACCAAAGAGGAAGCCGCCGCCGCCGCGCCCAAGGCCAAGATCAACGTCGACTACGAGATCGGCGACAGCGTCAAGGTCCTCGACGGTCCTTTCGCCAGCTTCAACGGCGTGGTCGAGGAACTCGATTTCGACCGCGGCCGGGTCAAGGTCGGCGTGTCGATCTTCGGTCGCGCGACCCCGGTCGAGCTCGAGTTCGAGCAGGTCGAGCGGGTCAAGTGACGCGCCGGTAGGTGCGTCATCCCGGGCTCGACCCGGGATCCGCCTGCCTCATTCGCACAAACGAAAAGGCCCGCCGGCGACGAACCGGCGGGCCTTTTCCGTTTGCGGCCTCAGCCCTTGTAGAGCGCCGGGTAGCGCCGCTTCAGCGCCGCCACCTTCGGCGCATCGTTGACGACGATATAGGGATAGGTCGGGTTCCTGCGCATGAAGTCCTGGTGATAGGCTTCGGCCGGATAGAAGCCGCCGCGCTCAAGCCTGGTCACGATCGGCCGGCGAAAGGCCCCCGACTTCGACAGCGACGCCATGAACGCCCGCGCCTGTGCCAGCTGCTGCGGGCTCTGCGGGAAGATTGCGGAGCGATAGCTCGGCCCCTCGTCCGGTCCCTGCCGGTTCAGCTGCGTCGGATCATGCGCCACCGTGAAATAGACCTGCAGCAGCTGGCCGTAGCTGACCTTCGCCGGATCGAAGCGGATCCGCACCGCCTCGGCATGGCCGGTCCGCTCGCTGCTGACCCTGGCATAGGTCGCGTCCGCCGCCGCGCCGCCGGCATAGCCCGAGGTGACGTCGGTCACGCCCTTCACATGCTCGAAGACGCCCTCCAGTCCCCAGAAGCAGCCACCCGCGAGCACCGCCGTCTCCTCGCGCGCCGCGGCGGGCGAGGCGGCGCCAAGCAAGGCGGCGGCCCCGATCAATAGCCTCTTCATCACGCCGCCCCCGGCTTGAACAGCATCGCCAGCCCGTTCATGCAGTAACGCAGCCCCGTCGGCGGCGGCCCGTCGTCGAAGACATGCCCGAGATGCCCGCCGCAGCGCTTGCACAGCACCTCGGTCCGCTTCATCCCCAGGCTGAAATCGCTCTTGGTCAGCACCGCGCCCGGAAGCGCGCGCCAGAAGCTCGGCCAGCCGGTCCCGCTGTCGAACTTGGTCGCCGAGGAATAAAGCGGCAGCGCACAGCCCGCGCAGACGAACATCCCCTTGCGATGCTCCTTGTTGAGCGGGCTCGAATAAGGCCGCTCGGTCGAGGCCTCGCGCAGGATCGCATAACGCTGCGGGCCGAGCTGCGCGCGCCACTGCGCCGCGCTCTTCTGCACCGCAAAGGCCGCGTCCGCGCGTCCGCCGAGCCCGGTCGCGAGCAGGCCCGCACCCGCAAGCCCCGCCCCCGCCAACATCGTCCGCCGGTCGATCGCCATCGCTTCTTCTCCTCTCGAAGGCCGGCCCTAGCTACGCGCCCGGCTGGCCTGCGGATGCACTCAGGTCGTCTCGAGCTTGCCCGCCGCCACCACCGGCCCGGTCGGAAGCCCGGTCTTGGACCCGCCCAGCGGCTCGACCGAGATCGCCAGGGTCGCGCCCTGCTCGAACAGGCGCGCCTGATCGGGCCTCAGGTCGCCGTGCATCCGGCCGGTGCCCGACAAAACGCCCAGCGAGCGCGGCTTGCCGTCGGCCGGAATGACCCACAATTCATGGCTGTGCGGCCCGGGATCGCCGACATTGGTCGCCGCCGCCACCACCAGGCTGCGGCGGTCGGGATCGTAGGTCGCGACCAGCTTGAGCGGGCTTCCGTCGGCGCTCATCGCCGCCACCATCGGCGCGCTTGCGGCTACCACCGGCGGCGGGGCCACCACCACCTCGCTGGCCGGGCGCAGCGCGATGAACAAAGCGAGCGCGGCGGCGACCGCGGTCGAAGCGACCGACCAGCCCCGCCAGAAAAGCAGCTTCCCGCTCGCGCCGGCCTCATTGTCGTTGGCGCTCGCGCCCTCGGGCCGGATTCGCTCGTACAGCCCGGCCGGCGGCGCGACCTCGGCGACCTCGTCGAGCATCGGCGCAAGCCGCTCGCCCCAGCGCTGCACCTCGGCCGCGAACTCGGGATCACGCGCCGCCAGCCGCTCGGCCGCGCGCCGCTCCTCGCCGTCGAGCAGGCCCATCGCCAGCTCGGCCGCCAGCGCATCGCGTTCGGTGTCGCCTTCGCCCATCATCCTTCCATGCATCCCTTGAGGCGGATGAGCCCCCGCCGCACAATGCTCTTCATCGTTCCGAGCGGGACCCCGTCCCGGGTCGCCAGCTCGGCATAGGTCAGCCCGTCCATGAAGGCCGAGCGGATCGCGGTTCGCGCCCGCGCCTCGAGCGTGTCGAGGCAGCGGTGAAGCTGCGCCTCCTCGTCGGCGCGAAGCAGCGCCGTGGCCGCATCCTCGCGCTCGTCGGCGACCTCGCCGGCCAGCTCGAGCGGTTCCCCGCCCCCGCCCTTACGCCGTTTGAGGTCGATCGAGCGGCTGTGCGCGATCAGCGCCAGCCAGGTGATCGGGCTCGCCCGCGACGGATCGAAGGTCGCCGCGCGCCGCCACACGGTGACATAGCAATCCTGGAGCGCGTCCTGCGCCTCAGCCTCGCTGCCGAGTACCCGCAGGCAGATACCGTAGAGTTTGGCGCTGGTCCGCTCGTAGACCGAGCGAAGCGCCATCCGGTCGCCCGCGCCGACCCGCGCCAGCAGCGACACCAGTTCCTCGCGCGCAAGGGTCGAAGTCGTTGCCGGGCGATCCATCGCCCCCGTCATGACGCAAGCGCGCGGACCTGAAAAGAGAAACCCGGCGGAGCTGTTGCGGACGACGTACGGGCTCATCATTCGCTTGGCTCCGCCGGGCGGCGCATGGGGACAGGAGGCATACCCCCGCGCCTGATCGAATGCGATTAAGGCAGCAGGACGCTGTCGATGACGTGGACCACGCCGTTCTTCTGATAGACGTTGGCGGTCGTCACATGGCTCATCCCGCCCTTGGCATCGATCAGCATGATCCGGCTGCCCATCATCCGCGCGGTCAGCGTGCCGCCGGCGACGGTCTTGAGCGTCGCCTTGCCGCCGCCGGCCTTGATCTTGGCCATCAGCTGCGCGGCATTAATCCGGCCCGCGACCACGTGATAGGTGAGCACGCCCTGGAGCGCGGCCTTGTTCTCGGGCTTGAGCAACGTGTCGACGGTGCCCGCCGGAAGCTTGGCGAAGGCGTCGTTGGTCGGCGCGAAGACGGTGAAGGGCCCGGTCCCGCTCAGCGTGTCGACGAGTCCGGCGGCCTTCACCGCCGCGACCAGTGTCGTGAGGTTGGGCGCGGTCGACGCATTCTGGACGATCGTCTTGTTCGGATACATGGGCGCGCCGCCCACGGTCGGATGCTTGGCGACGGCGACGGTCGGAACGGCGGCAACGGCCAGGATGGCGGCAGTCAGGCGGACGAACTTCATCGAAGGAAACTCCTCTGTCTCGAACAGCCTCGCATCGGCTGCGGGAGGAGTTACGGGCGCGTTGGCCCAACGGATGCAGCTACCGCCCGAAGGTCAGGGTCGGGCGGTTTGATTGCGTCCACGCTGCCCCGGCAGCGTTATCCCGCCATGAAGAAGCTCACCATTGCGGCCGCCATCCTCGCCCTCACCGCCTGCTCGCCGCCAAACCTCCTCAGTTCGATCAACGGCTTGCTTCCCGGCGACAATGGCGCGCACCGCGTGGCGGAGGGCATCACCTTCGCGCGCGACCGAGGGCTGAAGCTCGACGTCTGGGCGCCGCGGACGGCGAACCGGAAACTGCCGGTGGTGGTCTTCCTCTATGGCGGCGGCTGGGTCGCGGGCTCGCGCTCGGGCTATGCCTTTGCAGGGTCGGGCTTTGCCGGCCAGGGCTTCGTCACCGTCGTGCCCGACTATCGGCTGGTGCCGAGCGTTCGCTTCCCCGCCTTCGTCGAAGACGGCGCGCTGGCGGTCAAATGGACCCGCGACAACATCGCCCGCTACGGCGGCGACCCCGACCGGATCGCGGTCGCTGGTCATTCGGCCGGTGCCTATAATGCCGCGATGCTGGCCCTCGACCCGCACTTCCTGCGCGACGCCGGGGCACCGGCGGGGACGATCAAGGCTGCCGCCCTCCTCTCCGGCCCCTACGACTTCCTCCCTTTCACCGAACAGCGCGGCCGCGACGCGCTCGGCGCCTGGCCGCGCCCGGCCGAGACGCAGCCGATCAACTTCGTCAGTCGCGCTGCGCCGCCGATGCTGCTCGCGACCGGAAGCGCCGACACCGTTGTCAATCCGCGCAACAGCCGCGTCCTCGCCGAAAAGCTCTCGAGCGCGGGCGTCCCGGTCGAGCTCAAGGTCTATCCCGGCAAGAGCCATGTCGACCTCGCCAAGTCGCTGTCGCGCCCCTTCCGTGGCACCAGCCCGGCCCTTGCCGACAGCGCGTCCTTCCTCCACCGGCAACTCGGGCGCTAGCGCCACCGCCCTTGCCATGTAGGATCGGAAATGCGAGAACGAACCTCCGTGGTTCGCTCATCCGTCTTTCTCTTCTCGCCCGGTGATCGCGGCGCGCGGGAAGGAAGCGGCGAACCACCCGCGGAGTGTGTCAACTTCGTCAACTTCGCCGCCCCTTCCCTCCGGCGCCCACCTCTGCTAGGGGCGCCGCCTTCCAGCTATCGTTGGAGCCGCCGCGGGAGCCTGGGCCATGTGTCCGGGCGCTTGTACCGCTAAACTGAAACCGGGCCGGCCTCGCGCGGGCCCGAGCAAGAGAGTGACATGGCCAAGAAGATTACCGGCTATATCAAGCTGCAGGTGCCCGCCGGCGCCGCCAACCCGTCCCCGCCGATCGGCCCTGCGCTGGGTCAGCGCGGCGTCAACATCATGGAATTCTGCAAGGCGTTCAACGCGTCGACGCAGGAGATGGAAAAGGGCATGCCGATCCCGACGGTGATCACCGTCTATGCGGATCGCAGCTTCTCCTTCGCCACCAAGACGCCGCCGGCGTCGTTCCTGATCAAGAAGGCCGCCGGCCTCAAGTCGGGCTCGAAGGAGCCGGGCAAGGTCAGCGCGGGCAAGATCAAGCGTTCGCAGCTCGCCGAGATCGCCGAGACCAAGATGAAGGATCTCAACGCCAACGACATCGAGGCCGCGACCAAGATCATCGAAGGCAGCGCCCGCGCGATGGGCCTCGAAGTGGTGGAGGGCTAAGACATGGCCAAGCTGACCAAGAAGCAGAAGAGCCAGGCCGACCAGGTCGACCGCGAGAAGCTCTATGGCGTCGATGAAGCCATTGCGCTCGCCAAGACCCTCGCCACCGCCAAGTTCGACGAATCGATCGAAGTCGCGCTGAACCTCGGCGTCGATCCGCGCCACGCTGACCAGATGGTCCGCGGCGTCGTCAACCTCCCCAAGGGCACCGGCAAGACCGTCCGCGTCGCCGTCTTCGCCAAGGGTGGCAAGGCCGACGAGGCCACCGCCGCCGGCGCCGACCGCGTGGGTGCCGAGGACCTGATGGAAGAGATGCAGGCCGGCAAGCTCGACTATGACCGCGTCATCGCGACCCCGGACATGATGGGCGTCGTCGGTCGTCTCGGTAAGGTGCTGGGTCCGAAGGGCCTGATGCCGAACCCGAAGCTCGGCACCGTCACCATGGACGTCACCAAGGCCGTCACCGACGCCAAGGCCGGCCAGATCGAGTTCCGCGTCGAGAAGGCGGGCATCATCCACGCCGGCATCGGCAAGGCGAGCTTCGCCGCCGAAGACCTGCGCGCCAACTATGACGCGTTCGTCGACGCCATCACCAAGGCCAAGCCGGCCGGCGCCAAGGGCAAGTATCTCCGCAAGGCGGCGATCAGCTCGTCGATGGGCCCGGGCATCAAGGTCTCGCTCGAAGAAGGCGTCGCCTGAAGGCTTTGACCTCTGGGTCGAATGAGGGGGCCGCGGCGGAAACGTCGCGGCCTCTTTCACGTTGGGCGGGTCTAGGAGACATGATTATGACCGACCGCCCCCGTGACGAAGACACCCGACTGGACGCCGAGGAAGAGCAGTTCAGCAACGACCACCCGCTCGCCTCGCCCAACGAACTTGCCGGCGACGCCGCCAGCGGTCTCGAGCTCGAATTCGCCGCCCGCGACCTCGCTGACGCCGAAGGCGCCGCCAGCGGTGCCGCGCTCGAGGATGGCGACGAGGTCGACACCCTGCCCCTCGAAGGCGAGTAAGGCTGACCCGGGGGACCCGCCAGTTCGACGCGATCATTCTCGGTGCCGGTGGCGCCGGGCTGATGTGCGCCGCCTTCGCGGGCCAGCGCGGCCGGCGGGTGCTAGTCATCGACCATGCCCCCGAGCCCGGCCGCAAGATCCTCATTTCGGGCGGCGGGCGGTGCAATTTCACCAACCTCGGCACCGCCCCCGACCGCTACCTCTCCGCCAATCCGCATTTCGCCCGCTCGGCCCTCGCCCGCTACACGCCGCGCGACTTCCTCGGCCTGGTCGAGAAGCATGGCATCGCCTGGCACGAGAAGACCCTCGGCCAACTCTTCTGTGACGGCTCGGCCCGACAGATCGTGGGCATGCTCCTCGAGGAGTGCCGCGCCGGCGGGGTCACCCTCGCGCTCGACGCGCCGATCCGTTCGGTCAGCCATGCCGACGCCCGTTTCCGGGTCGAGGCGGGAAGCTGGAACGCGGAGGCGCCGAGCCTCGTCATCGCCACCGGCGGGCCCTCCATTCCCAAGCTCGGCGCGACCGGCTTCGCTTATGACCTCGCCCGCCAGTTCGGGCTCAAGGTGGTCGAGCCCCGCCCTGCCCTCGTCCCGCTGACCCTCGGCGGGGACGAAGCGCTGTTCCGCGAGCTGTCGGGCGTCGCCGCGCCGGTCGAGGCGCGCTGCGGCAAGGCCGCCTTCCGCGAGGCCGCGCTCTTTACCCACAAGGGCATGAGCGGCCCGGCGGTCCTCCAGGTGTCGAGCTACTGGCGCCATGGCCAGGCCATCGCGATCGACTTCCTCCCGGCAAGCGGTGACGGCTGGCTGCGCGAGGCCAAGCGGCAGCGGCCCCGGGCCAGGCTCGCGACGGTGCTCGGCGAGCATCTCCCCGGCCGCCTTGCCGACACGCTGGCCGAGCGCCTCGGCCTCTCCACCGAACTCGGCAATGCGTCCGACAAGGCGCTGACCGCGGCCGAGCAAAGGCTGGCGGACTGGCAATTCCAGCCGAGCGGGACCGAAGGCTTCGCCAAGGCCGAGGTGACCGTCGGCGGGATCAGCACCGCCGACCTCTCCTCCCAGACGATGGAAGCGCGCAAGGTCCCCGGTCTCTACGCCATCGGCGAGGCGGTGGACGTTACCGGCTGGCTCGGCGGCTACAATTTCCAGTGGGCCTGGGCGAGCGGGGTGGCCGCCGCCCAGGCCCTCTAGCTCAGCGCATCATGCCGAGGGTCGCGAGGTCGAGCTTGTCGGCCGGAACCACCACCACGTCGGGCCGCATCGCCCGCACCTTGTCGATGAACTTGGCGCTGTCACCGACGATGATGAGGCTGATCCGGTTCGGTGCGACGAGCTTCCCGATCGCGCTCGTCGCCGCAGTCCCGCCGACCGCCCGCACCCGCTCGACATAGGCAAGCTGGTCGGCCGGGCTCAGCCCGCGCAGCGCCGCCCCCGCCAGCTGGCCGTTGAAGCCGACGCTGCTCTGGAGCGAACGCTGGAAGCTCCCGATCATGAAGGTCTTGCGGTTCTCGACGTCGGTCGCGCTGAGCGGCTCGCTGCCGATCCGCTGCAATTCGTCGAGGAACACCTTCGCCACCTCGGCCGCGCTCTCGTTCTTGGTCGAGGCACTGGCCGACAGCGAGCCGCTGCCGAGGCCGGCCGCGAGCGAGCTCCCCGCACCATAGCTCAGCGCGCGCTTGACCCGGATCTCCTGGAACAGTCGTCCGGTCGAGGATCCGCCGAGGATGCTGTTGGCGAGCAGCGCGTCATAATAGCCCGCGTCCGAGCGGGCGATCCCGCGCATCGCCGCGACGACCGTCGCCTGGCCGGCACCCGGAAGGTCGATGACCAGGGTCCGCGGGGCCTGCTCGGCCCCGGCGACATCCGCCGGTAGCGCCGGCGCCGCGCCGCTTGCCTTCCACCCGCCGAGCGCGCGCTCGACCAGCGAACGGGCCTGCGCGGCATCGATACCGCCCGAGACGAAGGCTGTGGCGAGGTCGGGCCGCCACCAGGTCTGTCGGAACTGGGCGAGATCCTCCCGCGACAGCGCGCCGATGGTGCCGGGGCTTGCGACAGTGCCATAAGGCGCGCTTCCGAAGACCACGGGCGCGAGCGCCAGACCGGCAATCTGCCCGGGGTCCTTGAGCGCGACCTGGAGGCCGTCGAGCGACCTCTTCTTCTCGCGGGTGAAATCGGCCTCGGGGAAGGAAGCATTGGCGAGGACGTCGCCGAGGATTTCGGCTGCCTGCGGCAGGGTCGCGACTGGCGCGGTCACCGACAGGACCGTCCCGTCGAGCGAGGCCGAGGTCGAGAGTTCCGCCCCCAGTCGCTCGAGCCCGGCGGCAATCTGGTCGGCCGAGCGGGTCGGCGTGCCCTTGCTCGCAATGCTGGCGACCATGCCGGCGAGACCGGCCTTGGCGCGCGGCTCTACCGCGCTGCCCGCACGGATCGCGACGGTGAGGGTCGCGAGCGGCACGTTGCTGGTCCGCGCCGTTACCAGCTTCAGGCCATTGGCGAGCGTCGCCTCGGTCAGCGCCGGCACCTTGAACGGGGCCGGCGTGCCCGGTGCGGGCGGCGCCTGGCGCTGGCCTTCGGGAAGCAAAGCGAGTGGCGCCTGTGCCGCCGGCGGCGGGCTGCTGAAGCGGGGCAGCGGGGTCGGATTGGCCCAGCCCTTCGCGTCGCCGTCCCCCTTGGCGTAGCGCAATTCGATCCGCCGCGAGGGATCGAGGATGGTGCGCGCGACGCGCTGCACGTCGAACGCGGTGACCCGGGTGACCGCCGCCAGCCGCTTGTCGGCCGCGCGGGGATCGCCGGTCCGGACCAGCCCTTCGCCGAGCGTGAAGGCACGGCTGCTCGCCACCTCGCGCTCCTGGAGACCGGCGGAAAGAAGCTCGTTCTTGGCTTCAGACAATTCGGCCGCGGTCGGACCCTGACGGCGCAGCGCGTCGAGCGCCCGGTCGAGCTCGGTGGCGACGACCTCGGGCTCCTTGCCGCTCGCGACGATCGCCATCAGCGCGTAATAGCCCTGCTCCTCTGTGTCGTTGAGCTGGCTGATCGGTTGCGTCGAAAGGCCGGTCTTCACCAGCGCGGTCTCGAGCCGATTGCTGTCGCCGCGGGTGAGGATGGCGTCGAGCACCTCAAGCACGGCCATGTCGCTGCTTGCCGCGCCCGGCGTCTGCCAGGCGGCACCGACCACCGGCAGCGGGACGTTCGGGCCGGTGGCATTGACCCGGCGACCGTCGAGCGGACGGTCCTTGCCCTTGATGACGAGGCTCGCCGGCCGCGCCCGCTTGGGGATGGCGCCGAAATATTTGTTCACCAGCGCGTCGAGCTGCGCCGGCTGGAAATTGCCGCTGACGACGAGGGTCGCCGAATCCGGGCCGTAAAAGGCCTCGTGGAAGGCGCGCGCATCGTCGAGCGTGGCGCTGTCGAGGTCGGCGATGCTGCCGATCGTCGGGCGGCGATGGGGCAGCACGTTGTAGACATTCTCGCCGAGCGCGAAGGAGTAGAGCCGGCCGTAGGGCGGCGCGAGCACGCGCTGGCGGAGCTCTTCCTTCACGACATTGCGTTCGGTCTCGAACACCTCTTTGTCGATGACCGGGCGGGCCATGCGCTCGGCATGGGTCCAGAGCATCCGCTCGAGATACTGGGCCGGGACCGTCTCGTAATAGTTGGTCCGGTCGTACCAGGTGCTGGCGTTACGCGTGCCGCCGATATCGTCCACCATCTTGTTGATGGTGTTGTAGGGCATGTTCACCGTCTTGCGGCTGAGGATGTGCTCGAACAGGTGCGCGAAGCCCGAGCGGCCCTCGGGGTCATGCTTCGAGCCCACCTCGTACCACATGGAGGTGGTGACGTCGGGCGTGCTGGTGTCACGGATGGCGATGACCCGCAGGCCGTTGGCGAGCCGCCGTTCGGTGAAGGGGATGGTGGGCGCGCTGAGGCGGCTGGTCTGCGCAGCGGCCGCCACCGGCAGGGCAATGGCGCTGGTCAGGAGTGCGCCGCCAAGCGCAACTCGGAACGACTTGGTCACGGAAATATCCCCTTGATCGAAATGGCCGGGCAAGTCTGGAGACTGGCCCCTGCCCGGCAAGCCGCCTTCGACGAACGGTCGCAGGGCTCGACGCAGCCACGCTCGGCTGGTCGCGGCCCGACTGCGGCGAACGGAGGGCCCGCTTCCACTTCGCCAGGCGTTGGTGCGCCGGTCGACAAGGAGGAATGAGCAGATGGACAATGATCAATCGATGACGGGCGGAAGCAATACCGGAACCCGCGACAGCACTTACGACCTGACGGCAGTGCTCTATCATGCGCTCCAGGGCGTGGAGAATTGCCAGATCTACATGGGCGACGCCCAGGGCCAGCAGGAGCATCGCCAGTTCTTCCAGCAGGCCTGCGACGCGCAGAAGCAGCTTGCCGAGCAGGCCAAGCGGCTGCTCCACGACGCGCTGATGAAGGAGCAGCAGGGCGGCATGGGCCAGTCCTCGTCGGCGGGCATGTCCTCGCCGGCGATGGGCCAGTCGCACAGCTTCGAGCAGGCGCGCGAGGACGGCAGCGCCTTCCGCTTCGCCTCGAGCGAGACGGAAGGAGGTTCGGACCAGTTCGCGCAAGCCGGCGGAATGGAAGGCCAGCAGAGTGACCGCCAGCCGATGGGAAGTCAGCCCAACGATCCCGGGACGGGCCAGTTCGGCCAGACCCCGATGGGCGATGACCGTCGTCGCGACGAAATGATCACCGGCGGTGGTGGCAGCAGCAGCTTCTAAAACAAGCGGAAATCCGCGGCGGGCGAGGTCTTGCAAGGCCTTCGCCCGCCGTTCGCCGAATGGTCGAGGGCGAGCGGCCGTTCGCCCCTGAGTCGACCCCGCGTGGCGCGGCGTCGAACCGCCCGCGCGCTCCATTGCGCCGCGATCTAGGCCCCTTTTCCAAGCCCGGCGGGATGGTCCCGGCGGTGCGACAAGGGGTTTATTCACATGACACGGACATTGCAGAGTACCGGCTTTGCCGCGCTCGCTTTCTCGATCGCGCTCGGCCTCGTCGCCGCGACCGTCTCGCAGCCGGCCGCCGCCACGGAATTGCGGATCACCGCGCAGGAGGACGACGTGCTGACCAGGCGCGTCTCGGTCGGCGACCTCGACTTAACGCAGGCGAAGGATGTTCGCCGCCTCGAAGGCCGAATCCGCTCCGCCGCCCGTTTCGTCTGTGCGCCGCTGAGCGCCGGCCGGGTCCTCATCGAGGAAGCCAATTGCCGCGCCGTCGCCCAGGCCTCGACCGTCATCCAGGTCGCCGCGCTTCGCGAGCGGGCAACCCGCCTCGCGGCCGCCGGCATGCCGAGCCGGATCGAGACCACCCTCGCGGTCGTCGGGACCGAGGCCGAGTGACGGCTCGCCCGCGCCAACAGGGCCATGCGCCGGTCTCCTCGCGATACCGCGCATGGCCCATGTCGCGGCTTTGGGCTTGACCTGTTGGACTCTTTCCGGTTTGCGTGAGGCCATGGTTCGCATCACCCTCACGTCCAACCTTCGCCATTGGTGGCGCTGGCAGACCTTGTCGCGGTGTGCCGGCCAATAGCGCTATCTTTCCCTAAGCGCTGACTGACCGACCCGCCGCATCCCGGCGGGTTTTTCGTTGGTCGCGATGCTCCTGCCGGCACCTTCTTTCCGACCGACAGGACAATTTCGATGATCATCGTACTCAAGCCCGAAGCCCCCGCCGACAGCGCGGATCGGCTGATCGCCCGGATCGCCGACGCCGGGCTGAAGCCTCTCCACATGCCTGGCGCCGAGCGTGTCGTCCTCGGCGCGCTGGGCGACGAGCGCGTGCTCGCCGAACTGGCGCTCGACAGCGATCCCGCGGTCGAGAGCGTCAAGCCGATCCTCGCCCCCTACAAGCTCGTCAGCCGCGAACTTCAGGCCCATGACACGGTGGTCGATGTCGGCGGAGTGAGCATCGGCGGCGACCGGCTAGCGGTGATCGCCGGACCCTGCGCGGTCGAGAGCGCCGAGCAGCTGCACGAGACGGCGAGCGCGGTGAAGGCGGCGGGCGCGACCCTCCTGCGGGCCGGCGCCTACAAGCCGCGCACATCGCCCTATGGCTTTTCGGGTCATGGCCCCGACGGGCTCAAGATCCTCCGCGAGGTCGGCGACGACCTCGGTCTTCCCGTGGTCACCGAAGTGATGGACACGGCCGACGTCGCTCGCGTCGCCGAGGCCGCCGACTGCCTCCAGATCGGCGCGCGCAACATGCAGAATTTCGCGCTTCTCCGCGCGGTCGGCGCGGCGGGTCGGCCAGTGCTCCTCAAGCGCGGCCTGTCGGCGACGATCCAGGAATGGCTGCTGGCGGCCGAATATCTGATGGCGGCGGGCAACCACCAGGTGATCCTGTGCGAGCGCGGCATCCGGACCTTCGAGCCCGCGACCCGCAACACCCTCGACTTGAACGCGGTCCCGTATGTGAAGGGCAAGACCCATCTTCCGATCGTGGTCGATCCAAGCCATGGCACGGGTGCGCGCGACCTCGTTCCGCCGATGAGCCTCGCCGCGACCGCGGCCGGCGCCGACGGGCTGATGATCGAGGTCCACCGCAATCCCGCGGTGGCCCTGTCGGACGGCGCGCAATCGCTCTACCCGGCGCAGTTCGAGGCGCTGATGGCGGCGCTTGCCCCGGTCGCCGCGGCGGTCGGCCGACAGCTGTGAAGGTCGAGGCACGGGTCCTCGCCCGGCGACTGCCCGCGGGTCTCGATCCCCTCGCCGCCTATCGGGCGCTTGCCGACGACACGACCGACACCGGACTGTTCGAAGCGCCCGACGGCCAGGTGCTGGTCATGGGGCGGGCCTGCGTCCGGGCCGAGGCACGCGACGGGACGGTGACGCTGGAAGCGCTCAACCCCAATGGCGAAGCGCTCCTCGCGGCGGTCGACAGCCCGGCGATCAGCGAGCGGCGGATCGACCGGCTGCTCCTGACCTATCGCCAGCCGGACGGGACCGACGCGGCCGAGCGGCTCCTCGGGCCGCAGCCGCTCCACGCCCTGCGCGCCTTGCTCGACGCGGCCGCGGCCCCGCGCGGGGAGCCGTTCGGCGCCGTCCTCCTCGGCGTCGCGGGCTTCGATCTCGCTGCCTGGGGCGAGGCGATGCCGACGGGCCCGGCGGCAGACTTTCCCGAATATCTCTTCTTCGTGCCCGATACGCTGCTGACCATCGCGCCCGGCGGATCGGCGCGACTGCTCTGCACCGCCTTCGGGCCCGACGAACGCCACGCGCATGACGCGGCGCGGCGGCTCGAGGAAGGGCTTGCCGCGCTGGCGGGCGAGGCGCCCGGCGCCGTCGCTCGCAGCGAAGGCAACAGGGAGGCGGCGTTCACCCCTGACCTCGACGATAGCGCCTTTGCGGCGCTGGTGGCGCGCCTCAAGGAGGAGATCGCCGCAGGCGAGGTCTATCAGATCGTGCCGAGCCGGACCTTCACCGGCCCCTGCCCCGAGCCGCTCGGCGCTTATGCCCGCCTCCGCACCGCGGAGCCGGCCAGCTATCGCTTCTACCTCGCCACCGCCGACTGGACATTGCTCGGCGCGAGCCCCGAGACCAGCGTTCGCCTGTCCTCGGGCGGGCCGGGCGGACGGACGGTCGAGGTGAAGCCGATCGCCGGTACGCGGCCGCGCGGCGTCAGTCCCGATGCCGATGACCGGATGGAGGCCGAGATGCGCCTCGACGGCAAGGAGCTGGCCGAACACATGATGCTGGTCGACCTTGCCCGCAACGACGTCGCGCGGGTCTCGCTGCCCGGCACGCGGCGGGTGGCGAAGCTGTTGACGGTCGAGCGCTTCGCGCGGGTCATGCATCTCGTTTCCTCGGTCACGGGAACGCTTCGGCCGGGCTATGACGCCTTCGACGCGCTCGCGGCCTGCCTCAACGTCGGGACGCTCGTCGGCGCCCCCAAGATCCGCGCCATGCAGTTGCTTCGTGCCCATGAGGCGACCCGGCGCGGTGCCTATGGCGGAGCGATCGGCTGGATCGCGGGGGACGGCCGGATGGACACCGCCGTCGTGATCCGCTCGGCGCTCGTCCGCGACGGCGTCGCTGCGGTCCGCTCGGGCGCGGGCGTGGTCCATGACAGCATCCCCGACGCCGAGGCGGCGGAGACGCGCGCCAAGGCCTCCGCCCTCCTTGGAGTGCTCAGCCAGTGAAGCCCGTACTCCTCATCGACAATCTTGACAGCTTCACCTTCAACCTCGTCGAAAGCCTCGAACGGCTCGGGATCCGCGTTACCGTGCGCCGCAATTCGGTCCCGGCGGCAGTCGCCCTCGCCGAGGCGCAGGCACTGGGCGCCACAATCATGATCTCCCCCGGTCCGGGCTCGCCCCAAGGCGCGGGCTGCTGCCTCGAACTCATCGCGCTTGCGAAGGGCAAGGTCCCCGTGATCGGGGTCTGCCTGGGCCATCAGGCGATCGTCGAGCAGGCCGGCGGACGGGTCGACCGGGCGGACGAGCCGGTTCACGGAAAGTCGATCCTTCTCGCCCACGACGGCCGGGGTCCGTTCGCGGAGATCGAGAGCCCCGCCCGGGTCGGGCGCTACCATTCGCTCTGCACCCGCGACCTCCCAGCTCGCTTCACCGTCCACGCCGCGATCGGCGGCATGGCCATGGCGTTCAGCGACCCCGAGGCGCTCCAGGCGGGACTGCAATTCCATCCCGAGAGCATCCTCACCACGCATGGCGATGCGATGCTACGCAATCTCGTGACGATGTTCGACTAGCGGCGCGGCCGCCTGGCCCGGGCCGGAGGGGCAGCGTCGGTCGGCTGCTCGAGGCTGTCGGCGACCCGGTCCGACAGGATCATCTCGTCGCCGCCGGGTTGGTTGCTTGCGGGCACCTGACGGCGACGCTGGCGCCAGTCGTCGAACTCGTTGTGGAATGCCTCCTCGCGGGTCCGGCACCATTCGTCATAGTCGCGGTCCATCTCTGCAAGATACCGCTCGCGATAGCGCTCATAGGGGTCGTGAGGAGCATAGCTGCCTTCATGGCCTTCGCGCCCGAAGTGTTGGTTCCAGTCGTCCGCCGCGGCGCGGGCGCGCGGATCGTCGCCGTCTCGGTGCTTCCGGAAGGCCGCGGCGGCATCATGCTCGGCTCGCCCGAACAGGTTGCCGTGAAGCGCGCCGCGCGGTTCGTCATGATCACCCAGTGTGTCCGACATCAGTTCCTCCTTGGCTGTCCGCCATGACAACGCTTGGAAGCCGCATCGGGCTGCGGAACGCGGGTCAGCACTTCACCTTGGCAGGGCGTGCGGACCGCTGCATGCCGCGAAGGTGAGCCCGTTCATCCGACCCTACCAAGACAGCGACGCCGCCGCGGCCGCCGCCATCTACGGCCACCACGTCCTCCACGGCACCGCCTCCTACGAGACCGAGCCGCCGGGCGAGGCCGAGATGGCGCGGCGGCTTGCGGCGGTGGTCGAGGCGGGCTGGCCAGCGCTGGTTGCGGAGCTCGACGGCGATGTCGCGGGATATGCCTATGCGACCCAATATCGCCCGCGCCCGGCCTATACCTGGGCTTGCGAGGACAGCATTTATGTCGCGCCGGCCCTCGTTGGCCGGGGGATCGGAAAGGCGCTGCTTGGCGCGCTCATCGAGGCCGGCGAGGCGCACGGTTTTCGCCAGATGCTGGCGGTGGTGGGCGGGGCCGAGCCGGCGTCGATCGCGCTCCACGAGGCGCTAGGATTCCGCGAGGTCGGTCGCTTTAGCGGCATGGGCTGGAAGCACGGCCGCTGGCTCGACAGCGTCTATCTCCAGCGCGAGCTTGGGGACGGCAGCGCGTCGCCGCCTTGATCTCCCGGCACTTTCTGCTATTGGGCCGCCCGTGCCGGGTTCGCCCGGCCACCGTCCGAGACAGCTGGTGGGGCCTTGCCCCTTAATTTCCGGCCTAGACGGGGAAGAGAGTTTCAAGTGGAGCCTTGCTCCGCTCTGTCGTGCGTCAAACCACGCACGCGCCTCCCAACCCCACGGACATGAGCTCCCGTTGGCCATCAGGCCTGCGGGTCATGAAGCCGGTCGCTGCCTTCGGGCATCGGCCATATGTTTGGAGTTGGCATGGATCGTTCGCAAAAGGCGGACCTCGTTGCCGAGCTGAAGCAGGTCTTTACCGAGACCAGCGTGGTGGTCATCACCCGCAATCTCGGTCTGTCGGTGGCCCAGTCCACCGATCTCCGCCTGCGGATGCGCGACGCCGGGGCCCAGTTCAAGGTTGCGAAGAACCGTCTGGCTCTCATTGCGCTCGATGGCACGCGCTATCAGCCCATCGGCGAGCTGCTCAAGGGCCCCACGGCCCTTGCCACCTCGATCGATCCCGTGGCGGCCGCCAAGGTCGCCGTGGACTTCGCCAAGACGAACGACAAGCTCGAGATCGTCGGCGGGGCAATGGGTGATACCGTCCTCGACGTGAATGGGATCAAGGCGCTCGCCGAGCTTCCGAGCCTCGATGAACTCCGCGCGACCCTCGTCGGCCTCATGCAGGCCCCGGCGAGCAAGATCGCCCGGACCATCAACGAGCCCGGTGCTCAGCTGGCCCGCGTCTTCGGCGCCTACGCTGCGCAGGAAGCCGCCTGAGGTTCTTCGGTTTACAAGACACACGACAATCAGGGGCACTGCCCCGCACAGGAGTAGAAAATGGCTGACATCAACAACCTCGTCGACCAGCTGTCGGCGCTCACCGTCCTCGAGGCCGCTGACCTCGCCAAGGCGCTCGAAGAGAAGTGGGGCGTTTCGGCCGCCGCTGCCGTCGCCGTCGCTGGCCCGGCCGCCGGCGCTGCCGCTCCGGCCGCCGAAGAGAAGACCGAGTTCGACGTGATCCTCACCGGCGACGGTGGCAAGAAGATCAACGTCATCAAGGAAGTCCGCGCCATCACCGGCCTGGGCCTGGGCGAAGCCAAGGCGCTGGTCGAAGGCGCTCCGAAGCCGCTCAAGGAAGGCATCGGCAAGGACGAAGCCGAGAAGATCAAGAAGCAGATCGAGGAAGCCGGCGGCACCGTCGAGCTCAAGTAAGCTTCTGACCAGTTTCGCGGGTGTCTTGAAGCGCCCGTGATCGGGAAAGGCGGCTCCGCAAGGGGTCGCCTTTTTCGTTGCCCTCAGTTGGTGCGGACGAACACCGTGGCATGGGCATCGCGGCGTAACACGCGCCAGCCGGGCTCGCGGGTGAGCTTCGGTGTGAGCCCATTGTCGTTCTCGAGCACCGCCCAGCGAATTTTGTAGCGGTCGGCATCCTCGCGGAACTTGACGATGTCGCCGTTCGTGATGGCCTTGGACCGGAGCACTCGCTCGTCGCCATACATGTCGGCCCGCCCGTCGATGTACGGCCTGATCCCAAGCATCACCAGCGGTCCACCCTGGCTATACTCATTGTAGACCGGTTCGCGCGTGATTTCGGCAGGAACCTTCGACAGCAAGCTGATCGGATAGATGCTGGTGTCTTCGAAGCTGTACGGGGTCAGCAGGCGCAGGACGACCACCGCGAGCAGGCCGGGAGCGAGCCACCCCGGCTGCTTCACGAACGCCTTCGATGGCTCCTTCCCGACAATCATCGTCAGGAAGACAGGCAGGCCGATGATGACGAAAAGCATCTGATGGCGGACATGAAGGATGGCCATTACCGATAGTGCCGCGAGCAGAAGCACGCGAAGAGGCGGCAATGTCCGCCACCGCGCGATGACAAACAGAAGGAGCGAGAAAACGCAGACGAAGAGAAGCGTCTCACTCGTGATCGTCGAGCGGCGCCATTCACCGATGACGTTCAGCGCCTCCATGTTGCTTACCTGGAAGGGAAACAGGAAGTGCTGCGGGCCAAAGGGTGTAAGCAGCGCCGCGACAAGCATCAGCGCCCCGAAAAGCACCCAGCGGCCAAGCAGCCGCCGGTCGCGTGGATTTTCGATCAGGCTCTCGAGCGCGAACAGGCCGGCCAGCCCGAAGGCGACGATGTAACTCGCATGCAAATTGGCCCAAATCGTGAGCAGCGCCGCGCAAGCCAGGGGAGGTGCTCGCCGCTCTTCCCGCGCCCGCAACAGCATCACGGTCCAGAAGGCCAAGAGTGGCCAGGCGAGCAGATGGGGGCGCGCCAGCGCGAAATTCAGCAATATCCCGCCGGACACGATGACGGCCGTCGCGGCCCAACGGACGGGCAGCGCCCGGAAGGCCTCCCGCGCGAGGATCAGCAACGTGAGGCCGAAGAGGGCGCTGAACAGCGCCGCCAGACCCGCCCAGCCGGCGACCGCATGAGCGCCGAACATCAGGACCTCGGAAAGCCATTCGTGCGCCATCCACGGCTGGCCGGGCATCGTGTGGCTGAACGGGTCCGTCAGCGGGACTACCCCCTGCTCGACGATCCAGCGCCCTGTTCCAAGATGCCAGCCGGTGTCCCCGTCGAGAAACAAATTGCCACGAAAGGCGACGAAGATGGTGAAGAAAAGCGGAATCGCTGCCTGCCAGGCCTGGGCGTTCTCCATCGTGGAGGGCTCACTCTTCGCCCGCGCGTCAGCCAGGAGCCGCGCTCTTGCCCGCTGCCACCAGCCCCCCGCCGTAACCGTTGCCATCTTGTCGTGATGCTCCCTGCGTCGATCGCCTGCGACGCTGCTCTACCGGGCGGAGGTCACGAGATGGTTAACGTGGCGCGGCTCAGCCGGTGGGTTGCGGCTGGGTCTCCGGGCGAGACGAGCAGCAGGCGCATGGGACGGCCTCGGGCAGCGGCGAAAGGCGGGTCGGGTCAATGCCCAGGGCGGCCATTTGGTTGCCTTGCCCTCTTGCGATTCGGACGCAGCTGGCTATATGCGGTTCCTATCCGACAAACATACCGGCTCCGCCGCACGGCTATCCGTGCGCCTGGGGCCTTTCCTGCCCTCTCCGGGACAGGGTCCGAAGAGCGCGCGGGCCGAACGAATAGGAGAGATCAGCAGGAGCAGCGCCTCACTGATGCCCTCCGGTGCGAGCCGGGGCTGGATTTACTGGGTCCCTGCAGCCGCGGGGACCTCGCGGGGCGGTGACACCGTCCCGTGCAAGCGCAGGGACGACCATGGCCACCAAGTCGATCGAAATTCCGCACAACACTTCCTCGGGGCGCTCGACCAAGACGCGCCGCATCCGCAAGATCTTCGGCAACATCCACGAGATCAGCGAGATGCCGAACCTCATCGAGGTTCAGCGCGAAAGCTACGAGCAGTTCCTCCGTTCCGATCCGTCGACCGGCTATGTGTCGGGCCTCGAGAAGACCCTCCGCTCGGTCTTCCCGATCCAGGATTTCGCGGGCACCGCGCACCTCGACTTCGACCATTATGTCCTCGAGGACCCCAAGTTCGACACCGACGAGTGCCGCCAGCGCGGGCTGACCTATGCCGCGCCGATGCGCGTGACCCTGCGCCTCACCTCCTTCGAGATCGATCCCGACACCGAGGCCAAGTCGGTGATCGATATCAAGGAGCAGGACGTGTACATGGGCGACATGCCGCTCATGACGCAGAACGGCACCTTCATCGTCAACGGCACCGAGCGCGTCATCGTCAGCCAGATGCACCGCTCGCCGGGCGTCCTGTTCGACCATGACCGCGGCAAGACCCATGCGTCGGGCAAGTATCTCTTCGCCGCCCGCGTCATCCCGTATCGTGGCTCGTGGCTCGACTTCGAGTTCGACGCCAAGGACATCGTCAACGTCCGCATCGACCGCAAGCGCAAGCTGCCGGTCACCGCGCTGTTGCACGCGCTGGGCCTGACCTCGGAAGAGATTCTCAACGAATTCTACAACCGCGTGACCTATGTCCGCGGCCCGAACGGCTGGCAGATCCCCTACGTCGCCGAAAACTGGCGCGGCCAGAAGCCGATGTTCGACATCGTCAACGCCGACACCGGCGAAGTGGCGTTCAAGGCGGGCGAGAAGATCACCCCGCGCCGCGCCAACCAGGCCGGCAAGGAAGGCCTCGCCAACCTCATCATCCCGACCGAGACCATCTTCGGTCGCTTCTCGGCCTATGACCTCATCAACGAGGGCACCGGCCAGATCTACGTCGAGGCCGGTGACGAGATCACTCCGGAAAACCTCGAAGCGCTCGACAAGGCCGGCATCGACCGCCTCGAGCTGCTCGACATCGACTATGTCAACACGGGCCCCTGGATCCGCAACACCCTCAAGGCCGACAAGGCCGAGGACGGCGATCATGCGCTCAGCGACATCTATCGCGTCATGCGCCCCGGCGAGCCGCCGACGCGCGAAACCGCGGACGCGCTGTTCTATGGCCTGTTCTTCGATCCGGAGCGCTACGACCTGTCGGCCGTCGGCCGCGTCAAGCTCAACATGCGCCTTGGCCTCGACGCCGAGGACACGGTCACCACGCTGCGCCGCGAGGACATCCTGGCGGTCGTCAAGGAGCTGGTGAACCTCAAGGACGGCAAGGGCGAGATCGACGACATCGACAACCTCGCCAACCGCCGCGTGCGTTCGGTCGGCGAGCTGCTCGAGAACCAGTATCGCGTCGGCCTCCTCCGCATGGAGCGCGCGGTCAAGGAGCGCATGAGCTCGGTCGACGTGTCGACGGTCATGCCGAACGACCTCATCAACGCGAAGCCGGCGGTCGCCGCGGTGCGGGAATTCTTCGGCTCGTCGCAGCTGTCGCAGTTCATGGACCAGACCAACCCGCTCTCCGAAGTGACGCACAAGCGTCGCGTCTCGGCGCTCGGGCCGGGCGGTCTCACCCGTGAGCGCGCGGGCTTCGAAGTCCGTGACGTCCACCCGACCCACTATGGCCGCATCTGCCCGATCGAGACGCCGGAAGGCCCGAACATCGGTCTGATCAACAGCCTCGCCTCGTTCAGCCGCGTCAACAAGTACGGCTTCATCGAGACCCCGTATCGCAAGGTCGTCGACAACAAGGTGACCGACGAGGTCGTCTATCTGTCGGCGATGGAAGAGGCCAAGCACACAATCGCGCAGGCCAACGCCGAGATCGCTCCCGACGGCACCTTCGTCGAGGAGATCATCTCGTCGCGTCGTAACGGCGACTTCCTGATCGCGCCGCGTGACCAGATCACCCTGATGGACGTCAGCCCCAAGCAGCTGGTGTCGGTCGCGGCCTCGCTCATCCCGTTCCTCGAGAACGATGACGCCAACCGCGCGCTCATGGGCTCGAACATGCAGCGCCAGGCGGTTCCGCTCCTGCAGGCCGATGCGCCGCTGGTCGGCACCGGCATGGAAGAGACGGTCGCCCGCGACTCCGGCGCCGCCATCGCGGCCCGCCGCGCCGGCATCGTCGACCAGGTCGATGCGACCCGCGTCGTCATCCGCGTCACCTCCGAGCTCAAGCCCGGCGAGAGCGGCGTCGACATCTACAGCCTCATGAAGTTCCAGCGCTCGAACCAGTCGACCTGCATCAACCAGCGTCCGCTGGTGAAGGTCGGTGACGTGGTCGAAGCCGGCGAGATCATCGCTGACGGCCCGTCGACCCAGTTCGGCGAGCTGGCGCTCGGCCGGAACGTGCTCGTCGCGTTCATGCCGTGGAACGGCTACAACTACGAAGACTCGATCCTGATCTCCGAGCGGATCGTGAAGGACGACGTCTTCACCTCGATCCACATCGAGGAGTTCGAGGTCATGGCCCGAGACACCAAGCTCGGGCCGGAAGACATCACCCGCGACATCCCCAACGTCGGCGAGGAAGCGCTCCGTAATCTCGACGAGGCCGGCATCGTCTACATCGGTGCCGAGGTCGAGCCGGGCGACATCCTGGTCGGCAAGATCACCCCGAAGGGCGAGAGTCCGATGACGCCGGAAGAGAAGCTCCTCCGCGCCATCTTTGGTGAGAAGGCCTCGGACGTCCGCGACACCTCGCTGCGTCTGCCGCCGGGCGTTGCCGGCACGATCGTCGACGTCCGCGTCTTCAATCGCCACGGCATTGATATCGACGACCGTACCCGCGGCATCCAGGCCGAGGAGAAGGACCGCCTCAAGGGCGACGCCGAATCCGAGCGCCGCATCCTCAACCGCGCGACCTTCGCGCGTCTGCAGGAGATGCTGGTCGGCCAGGTCGCGACTGCCGCGCCCAAGACGATCAAGAAGGGTGCGACCCTCGACGTCGACATGCTCGAGGGCACCGAGAAGCACGACTGGTGGAAGATCGCCGTCAAGGACGATGCCCGCCAGGCGGACATCGAGGCGCTCAAGGGCCAGTATGACGAGGCCGAGGCGGCCATCCGCCGCAAGCTCGAGGACCGCATCCAGAAGGTGGAAGCGGGCGACGAGCTGGCCCCGGGCGTGCTCAAGATGGTCAAGGTCTTCGTTGCCGTGAAGCGCAAGCTTCAGCCGGGCGACAAGATGGCCGGCCGTCACGGCAACAAGGGTGTCATCAGCCGGATCCTGCCGATCGAGGACATGCCGTTCCTCGAGGACGGGACCCACGCCGACATCGTGCTCAACCCGCTGGGCGTGCCGTCGCGCATGAACGTCGGGCAGATCTTCGAGACCCACCTTGGCTGGGCCGCCCGCGGCCTCGGCAAGCAGATCGGCGAGATGCTCGAGGACATGCACAACCGTGGCTCGGACTTCGCCGGCAAGGACGTCGGTGCGATCCGCGAGAAGCTGAAGGCGCTGTACGGCGAGCAGTATCACGGTGACGTCGACGCCCGTTCGGACGACGACGTGGTCGAACTGGCCCGCAACCTCGTCGGCGGTCTGCCGATGGGCACGCCGGTGTTCGACGGTGCTCGCGAGCAGGACGTGTCGGACATGCTGACCAAGGCCGGCCTCGCCACCTCGGGTCAGTCGACCCTGTACGACGGCCGCACCGGTGAGCCGTTCGACCGCAAGGTGACCATGGGCATCATCTACATGCTCAAGCTCCACCACCTGGTCGACGACAAGATCCACGCGCGTTCGATCGGGCCGTACAGCCTCGTCACCCAGCAGCCGCTGGGCGGTAAGGCGCAGTTCGGCGGCCAGCGCTTCGGTGAGATGGAGGTCTGGGCGCTCCAGGCCTACGGCGCCGCCTACACGCTGCAGGAAATGCTGACCGTGAAGTCGGACGACGTGATCGGCCGGACCAAGGTCTACGAGGCGATCGTCAAGGGTGACGACACGTTCGAGGCCGGCATTCCGGAGAGCTTCAACGTGCTGGTCAAGGAAATGCGGTCGCTCGGCCTCAACGTCGAGCTCGACAGCGTCGACAACCAGGACGAGCCGCCGGCGCTGGCGGCGGAGTGAGGGCTTCGGCCCTCCTCCCGTCGCCCCAGAATATGACCTCGAGGCCCGCAGGGGCTCAGGAGTAAGTAATGAACGAGCTGACCAACTTCGCGAACCCGGTGGCCAAGCCGGAGACCTTCGACCAGATCAAGATCGGCATCGCGTCGCCCGACAAGATCCGTTCCTGGTCGTTCGGCGAGATCAAGAAGCCCGAAACGATCAACTATCGCACGTTCAAGCCCGAGCGTGACGGCCTCTTCTGCGCGCGCATCTTCGGTCCGATCAAGGACTACGAATGCCTGTGCGGCAAGTACAAGCGCATGAAGTACAAGGGCATCGTCTGCGAGAAGTGCGGTGTCGAAGTCACCGTCTCGAAGGTCCGCCGCGAGCGCATGGGCCACATCGAGCTGGCCGCCCCGGTCGCGCACATCTGGTTCCTCAAGTCGCTGCCGAGCCGCATCGGCCTGCTGCTCGACATGCAGCTCAAGCAGCTCGAGCGGATCCTCTACTTCGAGTCCTACGTGGTCATCGAGCCGGGCCTGACCCCGCTCGAGAAGTATCAGCTGCTGACCGAGGACGAACTCCTCGAGGCGCAGGACGAGCATGGCGAGGACGCCTTCTCGGCCGGCATCGGCGCCGAAGCCGTCAAGATCATGCTGATGGACCTCGACCTCGAGGGCGAGCGCAAGCAGCTCCTCGAGGAGCTTGCGGTCACCAAGTCGGAACTGAAGCCCAAGAAGATCATCAAGCGGCTCAAGGTCGTCGAGAGCTTCCTTGAATCGGGCAACCGTCCCGAGTGGATGATCCTCGACGTCGTTCCGGTCATTCCGCCCGAACTGCGCCCGCTGGTGCCGCTCGACGGCGGCCGCTTCGCGACCTCGGATCTCAACGATCTCTATCGCCGCGTCATCAACCGCAACAACCGTCTGAAGCGGCTGATCGAGCTGCGCGCGCCGGACATCATCGTCCGCAACGAAAAGCGCATGCTTCAGGAAGCCGTCGACGCCCTGTTCGACAACGGCCGCCGCGGCCGCACCATCACCGGTGCGAACAAGCGTCCGCTGAAGTCGCTCAGCGACATGCTCAAGGGCAAGCAGGGCCGCTTCCGCCAGAACCTCCTCGGCAAGCGCGTCGACTATTCGGGCCGTTCGGTCATCGTCACGGGTCCGGAGCTCAAGCTCCATCAGTGCGGCCTGCCGAAGAAGATGGCGCTCGAGCTGTTCAAGCCGTTCATCTACTCGCGCCTCGACGCCAAGGGTCTCTCGATGACCCTCAAGCAGGCCAAGAAGTGGGTCGAGAAGGAGCGCAAGGAAGTCTGGGACATCCTCGACGAAGTCATTCGCGAGCACCCGGTCCTCCTCAACCGCGCCCCGACGCTTCACCGCCTCGGCATCCAGGCGTTCGAGCCGGTTCTGATCGAGGGCAAGGCGATCCAGCTTCACCCGCTGGTCTGCGCCGCGTTCAACGCCGACTTCGACGGTGACCAGATGGCCGTGCACGTCCCGCTGAGCCTCGAGGCCCAGCTGGAAGCGCGCGTGCTCATGATGAGCACCAACAACATCCTCTCGCCCGCCAACGGCAAGCCGATCATCGTTCCGTCGCAGGACATGGTGCTTGGTCTCTACTATCTCTCGATGGAGAAGGACGGAGAGCCGGGCCAGGGTTCGCTGCTCGCCGACATGACCGAGGTCCACCAGGCCCTCGCCGCCGGCGTCGTGACCCTGCACACCAAGATCGTCAGCCGAGTCCCGCAGACGGACGAGGAGGGCAAGACCTACATGAAGCGCTTCGAGACGACGCCGGGCCGCATGCTGCTCGGCGAGACGCTCCCGAAGAGCCACAAGGTGCCGTTCGAGACCGTCAACCGCCTTCTCACCAAGAAGGACATCGGCGACGTGATCGACGAGGTCTATCGTCACACCGGCCAGAAGGACACGGTCCTCTTCGCCGACGCGATCATGGGTCTCGGCTTCCGCCACGCGTTCAAGGCCGGCATCAGCTTCGGCAAGGACGACATGGTCATTCCGCAGGCGAAGGATCCTCTCGTCGAGGAAACCCGCGCGCTCGTGAAGGACTATGAGCAGCAGTATCAGGACGGCCTGATCACGCAGCAGGAGAAGTACAACAAGGTGATCGACGCCTGGTCGCGCTGCGGTGATCGCGTCGCCCAGGAGATGATGAAGGAAATATCGGCCACGCCGAAGGGCGACGACGGCCGTGAGCGTCCGGTCAACTCGATCTACATGATGGCGCACTCGGGTGCCCGTGGTAGCCAGGCGCAGATCAAGCAGCTCGCCGGCATGCGCGGCCTCATGGCCAAGCCGTCGGGCGAGATCATCGAAACGCCGATCATCTCGAACTTCAAGGAAGGCCTGACCGTCCTTGAGTACTTCAATTCGACCCACGGCGCCCGCAAGGGTCTGGCCGACACCGCGCTCAAGACGGCGAACTCGGGGTACCTGACCCGCCGTCTGGTCGACGTGTCGCAGGATGCCGTCATCATCGAGGAGGATTGCGGCACCGACCAGGCACTGGAGATGCGTGCCATCGTCCAGGGCGGTTCGGTCATCGCCAGCCTCGCCGACCGCGTCCTCGGGCGCACCACGGCCGAGGATGTCGTCGATCCGAAGACGGGCGAGCTGCTCATCGAAGAGGGCGTCCTCCTCGACGAGCCGATGGTCGCGAAGCTCGAGGCTGCCAGCCTCCAGGGCATCAAGATCCGCTCGCCGCTGGTCTGCGCCAGCCGCCAGGGCGTCTGCGGCAAGTGCTACGGGCGTGACCTCGCCCGCGGTACGCCGGTCAACATCGGTGAAGCGGTCGGCGTCATCGCCGCCCAGTCGATCGGTGAACCGGGCACGCAGCTGACCATGCGCACCTTCCACATCGGTGGTGCGGCGCAGCTCAACGAGCAGTCGAACCTCGAGGCGCCGGTCGACGGCACTATCGAGTTCCGTGACATGCCGACGATCACCGACCCGCGCGGCCGGCACATCTCGCTGTCGCGCTCGGGCGAGCTCGCCATCCTCGACATGGACGGGCGCGAGCTGTCGACGCACCGCGTGCCTTACGGCGCGCACCTGCTGTGCGAGAGCGGTCACATCGTCTCGAAGGGCGATCGCATCGCCGAGTGGGATCCGAGCTTCAGCCCGGTGATCACCGAGAAGGCCGGCACGATCAAGTTCCAGGACCTGATCGAGAACCGCACCATGACCGAGCAGACCGACGAAGCGACCGGCATCAGCCAGCGCGTCGTCACCGAGGACATGGCCAAGTCGAAGAAGGAGGATCTGCGTCCGCGCCTGACCCTCCTCGGCGACAATTCGCAGGAAGCCGGCGTCTATCGCCTGGCGGCCGGCGCGATCGTCGCGGTCGAGGACGGTGCCACCGTGGAAGCCGGCGAAGTGCTCGCCCGCATGCCGCGTGAAGCCGCCAAGACCCGCGACATTACCGGCGGTCTGCCGCGCGTCGCCGAGCTGTTCGAGGCCCGCACGCCCAAGGACAAGGCGATCATCGCCCGCGTCTCGGGCCGCGTGCAGTTCCTCAAGGACTACAAGGCGAAGCGGAAGATCGCGATCGTTCCGGACGACGGCAGCGAGCCGCACGAGGAACTGGTCCCCAAGAGCCGCGTCATCGACGTGCAGGAGGGCGACTATGTGAAGCGCGGCGACAACCTCGTCGGCGGTTCGCCTGATCCGCACGACATCCTCGAGGCGCTCGGCGTCGTCGCCCTGGCCGAATATCTCGTCACCGAGATCCAGGAGGTCTATCGACTGCAGGGCGTGAAGATCAACGACAAGCACATCGAGGTGATCGTTCGCCAGATGCTGCAGAAGGTCGAGATCACCGACGACGGCGACACCACCCTCCTCAAGGGTGAGCAGGTTGATCGCGAGGAGATGGACGAGATCAACTCGAAGCTCGGCAAGGGCGAGCGTCCGGCCTCGGGCAAGCCGATCCTCCTCGGGATCACCAAGGCGTCGCTTCAGACCCGGTCGTTCATCTCGGCGGCCTCCTTCCAGGAGACCACCCGCGTGCTCACCGAGGCCTCGGTCCAGGGCAAGATCGACACGCTGAACGGTCTCAAGGAGAACGTCATCGTCGGTCGCCTCATCCCCGCCGGTACCGGCGCGGGCATGAACCGCCTCCGGGTCGCCGCGTCGAGCCGCGATGCCTCGCTTCGTGCGGCGCAGCGCAAGCTCGCCGAGGCGCTGGTCGCTCCGGACAGCGCGGAAGAACTCCGCGCCGCCGAGCTCGCCCAGTCGACCCGCGACGCTTCGGCTTCGGGCCATGACCCGCTCGGCGACGTCGTCGCCAGCGGCCACGGGACCGATGCCGACGCCGGCGACTATCTGCAGGACTAATCGGCGCTAGCCCCTCCTGCCCGCGGGAGGAGCGAGCAGCCCGAAACAACAGGAGACCCCGTCGGCATCGCGCCGGCGGGGTTTTTTGCTTGCCTGGCCCCGCACCATCGCAGGCAAAAGAAAACCCCGCCGGCACGGAGCCGACGGGGTTTCCTGTTTCAGCCCTTCGCTGCGTTCAGCAGCGCGCGCCGTTGATCGTGTTCTCGGTGCAATTGGCTGCCGAGTTGAGATCCGACGCCGCGCCGCGGACGGTGTTGCAGGCCGAAATGGCCAGCGCGCCGCCGATCAGCGCCAGGGTCACGAACTTCCGCATGGGTCTACTCCGTTATGATAGCGAAACGACCCATGCCTCAGATCAGATCTGATTGTCGACCGCGTTAGCCGCCGAGTTGACGTCCGCCGCAGCACCACGAACCGTGTTGCAGGCCGCGATCGCCAGCGAGCCACCGATCAGAGCCAGGGTCATTACCTTGCGAAACATGCGTTCTTCTCCTGTCTTGCGGCTGAACGAACGCCGAAAGGGCCACGCGGGTCCATGACGGAGGCGTTATTTTCTCGCCTGCGTGTCGCGAGGGTCGCGCGGCTTGACCGAAGCGCTCCCCGGCGGGCAAGCCCTCGGCACGTGCGGACGTGGCGGAATGGTAGACGCTGCCGACTTAAAATCGGCTTTCGGGAACGAAGTGCGGGTTCAAGTCCCGCCGTCCGCACCAATGGCCCGCAAGTCGGGAGAGGATCGCTCCATAGCGGAGCAATTTATTAAGCCCTTTGCGCCTAACCTCGGTCAATGCTCGGCCCGTTTCCTGCCCTGTCACCGCGTCGTGACCGACTGTCGGTTGCCCGGACCGAATGGTCGATCGTCCTGTTTCTCGTCGCTGCGGTGGGCGCGTTCGTCTGGAACGGCAGCGGGCTGCTGCACCTCATCGCGCGCGACAAGGTCAGCGGCCTCGACAGCAGCGTCCAGGTCGCCGCCGCGGCCCTCGTCCTCAACGTCGCGCTGATCCTGTTCGGCTGGCGCCGCTATGCCGACCTCCAGCATGAGGCCGAGCTGCGCGCCGACGGCGAGCGCCGCGCCGCCCAGCAGGCCGCCACCGACAGCATCACCGGTCTCGCCAACCGCAAGGGTTTCGCCGAAGCGGTCGAGCATCTTTGCGACACGGCGATCGACAGCGACCACTGCCTCGTCATCATCTCGCTCCAGATGCAGCGCTTCAAGCGGGTCAACGACCGCTTCGGCTACGACATGGGCGACGCGCTCCTGCGCGAGATCGCCGAGGCGATGCGCGCCGACGTGCCCGAGAAGGCGGTGGTCGCGCGCCTGTCCGGCGACGAATTCGCCATTGCCGCCTGCCTCCGCACCGCCGACCTCGCCAGCGCCGAGACGCTCGCCGAGGCGCTGCTTCGCGACGTCAGCCGGACCTATGACATCCAGGGCACCTATGTGCAGGTCGGCGCCATCGCCGGGATCGCCAGCGCGCCGCCGGGGATGACCTGCCGCGCGTCGGACCTTCTTCGCCGCGCCGACATCGCGCTCGACCATGCCCGCAGCGCCCGCGCCGCACGCCCGACCTGGTTCGACAGCGGGATGGAACGCGCGCTGATCGAACGCAGCGAGCTTGAGCAGGCGATCCGCGTCGGCATCGACCACGGCCAGTTCGTCCCCGTGTTCGAGCCGCAGGTCGACCTTCATACCGGCAAGCTGACCGGCTTCGAGGTGCTCGCCCGCTGGCAGCATCCCAACCGCGGCCTCCTCGGCCCCGAAGTCTTCATTCCAGTCGCCGAGGAGATGGGCCTGATCGCGCCGCTGTCCGAAGCGGTCATCGCGCAGGCCTTCGACCTTGGCCGCGACTGGGACGCCGACATCAGCCTGTCGGTCAACATATCGCCGGCGCAATTGTCCGACCTCTGGCTCGCGCAGCGCGTCGTCCGCCTGCTCACCGAGCATGGCTTCCCGGCTGACCGCCTGATCGTCGAGGTGACCGAAAGCTCGCTGTTCAGCGATCTCGACCTCGCCAGGAACCTCGTGATCAGCCTCAAGAACCAGGGCGTTCGGCTGGCGCTCGACGATTTCGGCACGGGCTTCTCCAGCCTGTCGCATCTTCGATTGCTGCCGCTCGACATGATCAAGATCGACCGCAGCTTCGTCGCCACCCTTCATGTCGACCGCGAGAGCGCGGCGATCGTCAAGGCGGTGACCACCCTCGCCCAGGCGCTCGACATCCCGGTAACCGCCGAGGGCCTCGAGGACGCGGCGACCTACGAGATGGTGCTGGGCCTCGGCGCCCGCACCGGGCAGGGCTGGTTCATCGGCAAGCCGATGGACGCGGACGGGGTCGCCGACCTCCTTGCCCGCCGACGAGTCTCCAGCGAGCCCGCCGCCCGCCGCATCGGCTGACGCCACTTCCACGCAATCACTGGCCCGCCGCTGCGCCATCCCGATATGGCACAACTGGCAACCGCATTCGCTCGACCCCCGTTGAAGATGGTAAATTCAGCGTTAGGGTTTGCTCATGCGTCGCTCTTCGGCAGTGGCTCTGCCTTTCTCGGTCCGCCTCGGCGGACCCCACCCGCTCCGCTTCGGAAGCGGCCGCACCTGGCTCCTCGAGTGGGCCGAGAAGCTGCCGGCTGGCTGGAGCGACAATGCGAAGCTCTTTGCCGGCGCCTATGTCGCCGGCTTCTTTGCCGTTAGCCTGTTCATCGCCTGACGCTCAGGGACAGCCGGCTGCCCGGCACGCCAGGTCAAGCTTCCGGCCGAGCCAGGCCGAGACCAACGTCCCCACCGCGACCAGTAGCAGGGTCTGCTCGACCGACACGCCGGCCTGTACGAGGCCGAACAGCAGTACCGTCGAGAGGACCATCGCGCCCGCATTGACGATATTGTTGGCCGCCACCGTCCGCGCCGTCTCCGACTTGGGCACGGTGGTGGTTAGAAAGGCGTAGAGCGGCACCACGAACATGCCGCCGAAGGTCGCTACCCCGAACAAGGCGATCACCACCGGCCAGCCGGTCGGTTCGGCAAGAAACTGGTGCATTCCCGCAAGCGGCGTGAACGGGGTCCAGGCGAGGCTCAGCGCCCAGAGCGCGAGGACGCAGACGCCCATCAGCAGCGCCGAGATCGGCGCATAGCGGGCCGATACCTCACCCTTCAGAAGCCGGTTGATGATCACCGATCCGACCGCCACGCCGACCGAAAAGATGGCGAGGAAGAGGGTTGCGACGCTCTGGTCGCCGCCGAAGACATTCTTCACCAGCGGCGGGAATTGCGCCGCTAGCACCGCGCCGATCGCCCAGAAGAAGCTGATCGCCATGATAGCGACGAACAGCCTGGGCACGTGCATCGTCGCCTTCACCAGATTGATCGAAGCGCGCAGGATGTGCCAGTCGAGCCCGGGCTTGGGGAGGTCGGGGTCGTTGAGCGTCCCGCTGTCCTCCGTCGACGGCGGGGCCGCGGGAATGAACTGCCCCGCAACTCGCCCGGCGATCGCGACCAGCAGCACCGCCACCGCGGCATATTCGGCATGATAGCGGCCGTCGGCGTCCTGCACGACGAGAATGCCGCCGAGGATCGTCCCGCCGAGGATCGCGATATAGGTCCCCGCCTCGACCAGCCCGGTCCCGCCGAGCACTTCGTCGCGCTCGAGATGCTGCGGCAGGATCGCATATTTGATCGGCCCGAAGAAGGTCGAGTGAATCCCCATGGCGGTCAGCGCGACCAGCATCAGCGGGATGTTGAGCAGGTAGAGACCGGCGGCGCCGAACAGCATGATAAGGATTTCGGCGCTCTTCACCGCCCGCGCGATCCGCGCCTTGTCGGTCGCGTCCGCAAGCTGTCCCGACAGGGCCGACAGCAGGAAGAAAGGCAGGATGAACAGCCCGCCCGCGAGGGCCGAGAAGGCCGCTTCCTGCTCGGCCGACCGGTAGATGCCGTAGATGACGAGGAGGACCATCGTGGTCCGGAACAGATTGTCGTTGAAGGCACCGAGGAATTGCGTGACGAACAACGGCACGAAGCGCCGGGTCTTGAGCAGGTGCGTGACGTTCTGGATCAAGGAGAAGCCTATTGGCTGGAAGGGGTTGGCCCGGCCTTAGCCCGCCATCCCGGGTTCGCCAAATGCCGCGCTTTGGCAAAGTGGCCAAGCCAAGCTAGACAGGCGCCCGAGCAATGCTGTCGCTGCCCAACCTCCTGACCCTGTCGCGGATCTTCGCGGTGCCGATCCTGGTGTTCCTGCTGTGGACTCCGGCGCCGCTCGACTATCTCGTGACCTTCGTCCTTTACTGCATCGTCGGCATCACCGATTATTTCGACGGCTATCTCGCCCGTGCGCAGGGCCGGATCAGCCGGCTCGGCCAGTTCCTCGATCCGATCGCCGACAAGATCATGGTCGCCGCGGTGATCGTGATGCTGGTCTCGACCCGCCAGATCGGCGCAGAGCCCATCATCCACGGCTTCCATATCGTCCCCGCGCTCATCATCCTCCTGCGCGAGATTATCGTCTCGGGGCTCCGCGAATTCCTTGCCCCGCTGCATGTCTCGATGCCCGTGTCGCGCCTCGCCAAGTGGAAGACGACCCTCCAGCTGGTCGCGCTCGGCGCCCTGATCCTCGCCGGCGCCGTCCCGCAGGCCGAGTGGGTGCACTGGACCGGCCTCGCCAGCCTCTGGGCGGCGGCCACGCTCACCGTCATCACCGGCTGGGACTATCTTCGGATCGGGCTCAAGCACATGGATTGAGGGGCAGCCTTGCCCCGTCCCGAACCGCCCGTTACCGGCTTACCTACAACAATGTCAGGAGGACACAGGCGATGACCAAGCAGGAACTGGTTCAGAAGATGCAGGACGCCGGCGCGTTCGTGCCGGGCAAGAAGGTCAAGCTTCACTTCGGCGACGAAGGCGCGATCATGCTCGACGGCCAGAACAATCAGGTGACCGAGGACGACGGCGCCGCCGACACCACCCTCAAGGTCAGCTGGGCCGACTGGGAAGCCATGGCCGCCGGCCAGCTCGACGGCATGACCGCCTTCATGACCGGCAAGCTCAAGGTCGAGGGCGACATGTCGAACGCGATGCAGCTCCAGGGCGTCCTCGCCAAGCTGCGCTGATCCCACCGACACTCTTTCAAGGTCCCGGCCGCCTCACGGAGGCGCGCCGGGACTTTTGAATCACGGCCTCGGGATTGCGCCGTCAGAAGGGGCAAAGCGGCTTGCCCTCGGCCCTTCCCCATATCATCAGGACCGCCAGGCCCACCGGCACCGCCAGCCAAAGTTGAAAAGTGATTCAACTTTGCGTAGCGGCGCTCGGGCACCATGGAGGATTGATGGCCAAGAAGATCTATCCCGATGCCGCGGCCGCGCTTGACGGCCTGCTGCACGACGGCATGACCATCGCCGCGGGCGGGTTCGGCCTGTGCGGCATTCCCGAGCGGCTGATCGACGCGATCGTCGCCAGCGGGGTCAAGGACCTGACCGTCGCCTCCAACAATGCCGGAATCGACAATGAGGGCCTCGGCAAGCTGCTCCGCACGCGCCAGATCCGGAAGATGATCTCCTCCTACGTGGGCGAGAACAAGGAATTCGAGCGCCAGTATCTTGCGGGCGAGCTCGAGGTCGAATTCTGCCCCCAGGGTACGCTCGCCGAGCGGATGCGCGCCGGGGGCGCCGGCATCCCCGGCTTCTACACGAAGACGGGCGTCGGCACGAAGGTCGCCGAAGGCAAGGAAGTGAAGAGCTTCGACGGCCCAAATGGGCCTGAAGACTATATCCTCGAGCGGGGTATCCGCGCCGACCTCGCCATCATCAAGGGCTGGAAGGCCGATGAGGCGGGCAACCTCGTCTTCCGCAAGACCGCACGCAACTTCAACGCGCCCGCGGCCACCTGCGGCAGGATCTGCGTCGCCGAGGTCGAGGAGATCGTCCCGGTCGGCAGCCTCGATCCCGACGCCATCCATCTGCCGTCGATCTACGTGAAGCGCCTGATCCTCGGCAGCCCTTACGACAAGAAGATCGAATTCCGCACGGTCCGCGAACGGGAGGCCGCATAATGCCCTGGACTCGTGACGACATGGCCGCGCGCGCCGCGCGGGAGCTGCAGGACGGCTTCTACGTCAACCTCGGCATCGGCATTCCGACGCTTGTCGCCAACCACGTGCCCGCGGGCATGGAGGTGACCCTCCAGTCGGAAAACGGGATGCTCGGGATCGGGCCCTTCCCCTACGACGACGAGGTCGATCCCGACCTCATCAACGCCGGCAAGCAGACCGTCAGCCAGCTCGACAAGACGAGCTATTTCTCGAGCGCCGACAGCTTCGCCATGATCCGCGGCGGGCACATCGACCTTGCCGTGCTTGGCGCGATGGAGATCAGCGAAAGCGGTGACATTGCCAACTGGATGATCCCGGGCAAGATGATCAAGGGCATGGGCGGCGCGATGGACCTCGTCGCCGGCGTCAAGAAGATCATCGTCGTCATGGAGCACAACGCCAAGGACGGCAGCCCCAAGTTCATCCCGTCCTGCACGCTCCCGCTGACCGGCAAGAATGTCGTCGACATGATCATCACCGACCTCGCGGTCTTCCAGCGCCCCGATCACCAGAGCCCGTTCCGGCTGGTCGAGATCGCCCCGGGCGTCACCGCCGACGAGGTGCGGGAGAAGACCACGGCGCATTACGAGAGCTGACAGCCGGCGGGAGGGGGCAAGGATGCTGCGTGACGTGAAGTGGATGGCCGCTTCGGCCGCCCTGTTTCTTGCGGCGCCGATCCTTGCCGCCCCGCCCGCGGAACGCGACTGGGGGGCCGCCCTAGCCGCCGACGCAAAGGCGTTGCACGACGACATCGCCGCCAATCACCCGGGGCCGGTCAACCCGCTCGACCCCGGCTTTGCGGCGACCAACGACCGGCAGCTGGCGATCGCTCTCGAACGGGCGAAGAGTGCCCGAAGCTACGCCGATTACTATTTCCCCCTCCGCATCTACGTGTCCGCCTTCAACGACGGACACCTCGGCTTCGGCGCGCGCGGCGACACGCCGAACGAGGTAAGCTGGCCCGGTTTCGCGACCCGTTATGACGGCCGCGGCCGGATCGTCGTCGCGACCGCCGAGCCGAACCAGTCCGTTCCGAGCGGCGCCGAACTGGTCGCCTGCGACGGCATGATCGCCGAGCGCTATGCCGAAGCGACGCTGGGAACGATGTGGGGCCGCTGGCAGCTCGAAGCCCAGCGCCAGCGCTGGGGCGCGCTGCTGTTCATCGACGAAAGCAGCAAGCTCATCCCCCGCGCCCGCCAATGCAGCTTCAGGGTCGAAGGCAAGACACGGAAGGTCGTGCTCAACTGGCGGCCGCTTGCGCCGGCGCGGGTCGGCGATCTTCTCGGCAAGATGCGGCGCGCGTCGGACCGTCCCTTCGGCCTTCGCGAAACGGAAGGCCGCGTGCAGTGGATTTCGGCGCCCTCGTTCAGCGGCGACAGCGGATCCGCCGCGGCGAAGGCCCTTCCCTCCCTGATCGCCCGGCTCCGAACCGAGCGCGAACATTTGCTCGCCTCGCCCGCCATCGTCCTCGACCTCCGCGGCAACGGAGGCGGCTCGTCGGACTGGTCGCGCCAGATGGCCGACGCCTTATGGGGCCCGCTCGCGCTCGCCGCGCTCAAGGGCAGTGATGTCCAGGTCGACTGGCGCGCCTCGCCCGCCAATCTCGTCACCATCACCTCCGCCTACGAGGAACGTCATGGCACCGAAGGCTTCTCGCCCGAGGCCGACAGCTGGTTCCGCTCGGTGATTGGCGGGCTCGGCATGGCCGTCGCGCGCCGGCAGGCGCTGTGGCGCCATGTCGATATCGATGCTGCCGCCACTCCGCCGGCAGCGCCGGCCGCCACGTCGGCTCCCGCGCCCCTTCCCCACCCCGTCTACGTCCTGACCGACGCGTCCTGCGCCTCGGCCTGCCTCGATGCCGTCGACCTCTGGACGTCGCTCGGCGCCATCCAGATCGGACGTCCGACCAGCGCCGACACCCTGTATATGGAAATTCGCGACCGAACCCTGCCCTCGGGCCTGACCAGCATCAGCGTCCCGATGAAAGTCTATCGCGGCCGCAAGCGCGGTTCCAACGAACCCGCCATCCCCCGCTTCCGCTTCCCTGGCGACATCGACGATACCGGCACCCTCGAACGCTGGGTGCCGACCCTCGCCAGCGCGCGCACGTGAAGGCGACCGTCCTTCCGCTGCTGGCGATCGCGCTCCTCGCGGGCTGCGGGCCGTCCGGGCCGACGGTGATCGACGGCTCGTCGCAGGAGGCGTTCGAGCAGTCGGCGGTCATGGCCCGGCGCGACCTTCCCGCTGGCGACCGGCTCGACTTCGACCGCGCGCTGGCGACCGTCCCCACCCGGCGCTTCGGCGCGAGCGACGCCGATCAGCTTCGCCGGACCACCTTCGACAAGATGACCGCCGCCGAGGTGGTCGAGGATTATCGCCAGCGCCAGCGCTGAACCGGCCGCCGCAACCGAACTGGACCCCGGCCCGGGCCCAGCTACAAGGAGTGCCATGAAAGCCCTGCTCAGCACCGCACCCGGCGGCCCCGACACGCTCCAGCTGTCCGACCTCCCCTCCCCCGCCCCCGGCCCCGGAGAGTTGCTGGTCAGGGTCCGTGCGGCGGCGATCAACTATCCCGACGTCCTCATCATCGAGGACAAATATCAGATGCGCCCGCCCCGCCCCTTCGCGCCGGGGGGCGAAATCGCCGGCGAGGTCATCGGGCTCGGCGAGGGCGTCGAGGGCTGGTCGGTCGGCGACCGCCTGATCGCGGTGCCCGGCTTCGGCGGCTTGGTCGAGGAAATCGTTCTCCCGGCGAAGAGCGCCTTCCGCCTCCCCGCCGGCCGCAGCTTCACCGATGGCGCGGCCCTCCTCCTGACCTACGCGACCTCGATCCATGCCTTGTGGGATCGCGGCCAGCTGAAGGCCGGCGAAACCCTTCTCGTGCTGGGGGCCGCCGGCGGGGTCGGGCTTGCCGCGGTCGAACTCGGCAAGGCGCGCGGCGCCCGGGTCGTCGCCGCCGCCTCGAGCGAGGACAAGGCCGCCGCCGCGCGCGAAGCCGGCGCCGACGAGACGATCGTCTACCCGCGTGGCCCGTTCGACAAGGAATCGAGCAAGGCGCTCGCCGAGCAGTTCAAGGCCGCGGTCGGCCCCAAGGGCGCGGACGTCATCTACGATCCGGTCGGCGGCGACTATTGCGAGCCTGCGCTCCGTTCGATCGCCTGGGAGGGACGCTATCTCGTGGTCGGCTTCCCGGCCGGAATCCCCCGCCTTCCGCTCAACCTCACCCTGCTGAAGAGCTGCGACGTGCGCGGCGTCTTCTGGGGCGCCTTTGCTGCCCGCGATCCCAAGGCCAACCAGGCCCATGTCGACGAGCTGTTCGCCCAGTGGGACGCCGGCAAGATCGCGCCGCGGGTCAGCGCCACCTACCCGCTCGAGCGTGCCGGGGAGGCCATCTCGGCCATGGCCGCGCGGCAGGTGATCGGGAAGCTGGTGGTGGAGATCTGAGGGCACGGCCCAAAGCCCACCTCCACTCCCGGCGATGCGCGCCCATCTCCGTCCGGCCAGAACGCACAACGGAGACAGGAATGCGCTTCACCACCCTCTTCGCGGCCGCCGCCGGGCTCGCCCTTGCCGCCAGCCCCGCCGCCGCGCTCGATCACCACATGAAGTCCGAGCCGGGCCGCTCGGTCGTCGAACTCGCCGCCGCCAGCCCGGACTTCACCACGCTCGTCACCGCGGTGACGGCTGCCGACCTCGCGACGACGCTGAGCGGCAAGGGTCCGTTCACCGTATTCGCGCCGACCAATGGCGCCTTTGCCAAGCTTCCGGCTGGGACCGTCGACACGCTGGTGCAGCCCGCCAACAAGGCGCAGCTCCAGTCTATCCTCACTTATCATGTCGTCGCCGGTCGCTATCCGGCCGCGCGCATCCTCGAGCTGATCAAGCAGGGCGGCGGCACCGCGACCCTGACCACCGTGCAGGGCGGCACGCTGAAGGCCAGCCTGATGGGCAGCACCGTGATGCTGACCGATGCCAAGGGCGGCATGGTCCATGTGATCAATGCCGACATTCAGGGTTCGAACGGCGTGATCCACGCGATCGACGGCGTAGTCATGCCCTGATCCATGCGCCCGGCGGAGGCGGCGGCCGGTTCGGACCGCCGCCTCCGCTGGACGAGTTGACGCCAAGCCCCTATTTCGCCGGTCACACCAAGGCTCAGGAGCTTGCATGACCACCTTCGACGACCGCGAACGCGCCTTTGAGACCAAGTTCGCGCATGACGAGGAAATGAAGTTCCGGGTCATCGCCCGGCGCAACAAGCTGCTCGGCCACTGGGCCGCCGGCCTGATGAAGCTCTCCCCGGTCGAAGCCGAAGCCTATGCCAAGGACGTCGTCCGCGCCGACTTCGAGGAAGCCGGCGACGAGGACGTCATCCGCAAGCTGCTTGGCGACCTTACCGCCGCCAACATCGACATCGACGATGCGGCGATCCGCCAGGCGCTGCTCGACAAGACCAGCGAAGCCCGCCGCCAGCTGATGGAAGCGCAGGGCTGATCCGATGCCCATGCCCGCCGCCGAGATCGAGCGCCTGATCCGCGAAGCCCTGCCCGACGCCCGGGTGGAGATTCGCGATCTTGCCGGCGACGGTGACCATTATGCCGCGACCGTGGTCAGCAGCGCCTTCGCCGGCCTGCCCCGGGTCCGCCAGCACCAGCTCGTCTACCGGGCCCTCGGCGATCGCATGGGGGGCGAATTGCATGCCCTCCAGCTGACCACCGCCGCCCCACAGGAGTAAGAACATGAGCGACGCCAACGAGCGCATCGACGCCCTGGTGAAGGGCAATGACGTCCTTCTCTTCATGAAGGGCACCGCGCTCTTCCCGCAGTGCGGCTTCTCGAGCCGCGCGATCGCCATCCTCGAGCATCTCGGCGTTCCCTACGAGACCGTCGACGTCCTCCAGGACCAGGAAATCCGCCAGGGCATCAAGGCGTACAGCGACTGGCCGACCATTCCCCAGCTCTACGTGAAGGGCGAGTTCGTCGGCGGCTCGGACATCATGATGGAGATGTTCGAGAGCGGCGAACTGATGACCCTGGTCGGAGCGGGCGCCTGAGCCTCTCCACCCTCGGCGGAAACAAGAAGGGGCGGCGAGACGGGACCAGAAACCGTCTTGCCGCCCCTCTGTTTGGCGTGGAACCAAAGTGGACGGCATACAAGAAGCAGCCTTCGTGCCATTTTGGTCTCGGCGCCTGTTTTCTGCCATTTTTGATATTTAGAGGGCTGAGATCGTCGGCAAGAGTGTCAACGGATCCGACACATCGCGCCGAACCGAATGTCGCCTACGGCACTTTGTGCCCCGAGAAGCATTGCCCCGCTACGTGAACGCCCTTCAGCCGCCTTTTTCGCCCGAGCGCCCGCTTCTTCTCGCCGATCTGACCCAGAGCTGGTCGGCGGTGGGCGGAGGCGTTGGCACCTATCTGCGCGCGAAGCGTGCGCATATCCTTGCCAATACCCCGCACACGCACCTGATGATCCTCCCCGGGCCCGAGGACGTCATCGAGGAAAGCCATGGCGGGCGGGCGATCACCGTCTGGCTCAAGAGCCCGAGCGTCCCCTTCAGCCCCAATTACCGGCTGCTCCTGCGCAATCGCGCGGTCCGCAAGGCACTCGCCAGCTTCCGCCCGGATGTCGTCGAGTGCCAGGACGCCTATAATCTTCCGTGGGCCGCGCTCCGCCATCGCCGCGATCATCCCGATTGCGCGCTGATCGCCGGCTACATGACCGATTTTCCGACCGTCTATGTCGAACGGCCCTTCTCCAAGGTGATGCCCGACAGCCTGGCGCAGGCCGCCGGCCGGCTCTGCTACAATTATTGCGGCCGCCTCTACCGGCAGTTCGACGCGGTCTACGCCTTGTCCGAAAGCGGCGGCGCGCGGCTGCTCCGCTCGCTCGGGGTCGAGGACGTCCGTCTGCTCCCGCTCGGGGTCGAGTTGTCGGACTTCGGGCCTGAGCGGCGCGACCCTGCCCTGCGGGCCTCGCTCGGCCTATCCGACGACCAGCCCTTGCTCATCTACGTCGGCCGCCTCGACATCGAGAAGCGGCCCGACATCGTCGTCGACGCTTTCCGCCGCCTGCCCGAGAGCCTCGGCGCGAAGCTCGTCATCCTCGGCCAGGGTCCGCAGAAGGAGCAGTTCGAGGCACTTGGCGACCCGCGCATCATCACGCCGGGCTTCGTCACGGATCGCAGCGAACTCGCCCGCTGGCTCGCCAGCGCGGACCTCTACGTCTCGGCGATGCCCAACGAGACCTTCGGCATTTCGGTGATCGAGGCGCAGGCCTCGGGCCTGCCGGTGGTCGGGGTGGATGGCGGCGCGATGCCCGATCGGATCCTTCCCGGCATGGGCCTGCTCGGCCCGGTCGGCGACAGCATCGCCATGGCCGGCAACATCCAGGCCGTCCTCGGCCAGGATTTCCGCGCCATGGGCGAGAAGGGCCGCGCCTATGTCGCCGGCGAATATAGCTGGGCGCACAGCATGGAGCAGCTGTTCGGGACCATCGTCCCGGCGGCGCTTGCCCACCGCCGCATTGCGCAGAGCCATACGCCGGTGGTCGCCAGCGGGTCGTTGGTCGAAGCCTGACGTCTCGTTCATCCGCGGTTTAGCGGGAATTCGGCACCCCTTTGACACCACGAACGATCAGGGGGACTGACCGTGCTATCCATGCTGTTGCTCGCCGCCGCGCTTCATCCCGAACCGCCGGCGCCGCCTTCACCGACGCCCGGCCAGAAGGTCGTCAACGAGGTCGTCATCCTTCGCTCGGGCGACTCCAGGGATAATCCCAAGGCCAAGGTCGAGCGCCGCCAGATCATGATCATCCGCGACGGCAAGGCCGCGCCCGGAAGCGCCATGCATGACGAGCATGTCCGCCGCATTGAGGGCGTCAATGCGACCATGCTCGCCGACTGCGACAAGGATTCGCGTTTCGACTCGCAGGCCTCGGGCGAAAAGGACGGGAAGAAGTCCGAAACCCGGATCCTCGTCTGCACCAAGGGTGGCAATCAGCTCGAAGCGCTCGAGCGTGCGCACCAGCGCATTGCCGAAAACAAGGACATTCCCGACGACGTCCGCGCCAAGGTGCTCGCCCAGATGGACGCTCGGATCGCGCAGCTGAAGTCGGGCCAGAAATAACAGGGAGGAGCAGAGGAGTTGCCGCAAGGCTGCTCCTCTGCTTTGACGCCCGTGTGACCCACGCGCCCGGCCGCCTCTACCCGCTCGGGCCAGATCTCGCGCGGGTGCTTGCACCCAATCCCTCGCCCTTCACCGGCGAAGGCACCTGGGTCCATCTGGTCGGGGCCGATCGGCTCGCCGTGATCGATCCCGGCCCCGCCGACCCCAGCCATATCGATGCGCTGCTGGCCGCGATCGCCGGCCGTCCGGTCGACGCCATCCTCGTCACCCATACCCACCGCGACCACAGCCCGGGGGCCGCCCCCCTCGCCGCCGCCACGGGCGCGCCGATCGTCGGGTGCGCGCCGCTGGTCGTGCCGGGACGGCAGGAAGCGGGCTTCGATCCCGACTATGCGCCCGACCGCATCCTCGCCGACGGCGAGCGGATCGCGCTTGCCGGAACCGAGGTCGAGGCCGTGCACACCCCCGGCCACACCTCTAACCACCTCTGCTTCGCGGCTGGCGAACGCCTATTCAGCGGTGACCATGTCATGGGCTGGTCGACGACCGTCGTCATTCCGCCCGACGGCCACATGGGCGACTATATGGCCAGCCTCCAGAAACTTCAGCGCCGGTCCGAGACCATCTACCATCCTGCCCATGGCGAGCCGGTCGAGGATCCGCAGCGACTGGTCCGCGGCCTCCTCACCCACCGCGTCCAGCGCGAGCACCAGCTTCTCCGCCTTGCCGGCGACACGCCCGGCACCGTCACCGAACTGACTGCCCGCGCCTACCCCGCGCTCGATCCGCGCCTCGTCCCGGCTGCCGAAGCCACCGCGCTCGCCCATCTCATCACCCTTGAGGAGCGCGGCGCCGTCACCCGCGTTGGCGACACATGGAAGGTCTGAAACGTTACTGGCCGCTGCTGCTGATCGCGGCGCTTGTTCTCGGTGGCATCTTCTGGTGGGCCGACCGCCAGGCCGACAAGCGCCGGGTCGAAGAGGAACTGGCGCAGGCGCAGGGCATCGTCCGCGTCCTTTCCGCCACTTTCTCGAACAAGGCCGCGCTCAAGGTCGGGGAGGTCCGCGGCACGCTCGACGTGACCACCGTCGATCCCGGCGCCGTCTCCTTCCTTCGCTCCTCGCAGAAGGCGACCATCCCCTACAGCGTCGGCTACACGCTCGACCTCTCGGGCATTGGCGCCGACGACTATCGCTGGGAGCCCGAGCGCCGGACGCTCACCATCCGGGTCCCGATCGTCACTCCCGAGGCCCCCAACATCGACGAGGCCAATCGCGCCGTCGAGGGCACCCGCGGCGTATTCGTCACCCGCGGCGCCTCGACCAATCTTGCCCGGCGCGCCTCGCAGCTCGCTACCGCCAAGGCCAACGAGGTCGCGGCCGAACCCACCAACCTCGCCCGCGCTCAGGCCAATGCCGAAAAGGTCGTCGCCGACCTCGCCCGTTCGCCCCTCGATGCGGCCGGCCTCGGTCCCGTCACCGTGCGGGTCATCACTCCGACTTCGGGCACGCAGGACGGCGAGCGCTGGGACGTCAGCCGCACGATCGACCAGGTCCTCAAGGATCGCCAGGGGAACTGACTTCCGGCGCTAAATCCGCTATAGCCGGAGCCCGGTAGCCGCAGGGGAGCGGTGAACAGGGGATCCGATATGGCAAGCACAGTAATGCCCGCCGGCGCGACTCGCGGCTTCATGGCCGACCAGGCCTTCTTCACCCGGTTCGCGGTCCTCCTGACCGCCTTCATCCTGTTCGGCTTCATCCAATTCCAGCTGCGCGGCTTCACCAACGTGATGACCGCGCCCGCCTTCCTTCACGTCCACGGTGCCGTCATGGTCGCCTGGCTCGGCATGTATGTCGTGCAGAGCTGGCTCGTCAGCGCGGGCCAGGTCGCTATCCATCGCAAGACCGGCTGGGTCGCCCTCCTGCTTGCCATGGCGGTGGTCGCTGTCGGCGCATTTACCGGGGTCCATGCCATCGCGATCGGGCGAGTCCCGCCCTTCTTCACCTCGGCCTTCTTCCTCGCGCTGAACGTCGTCGGAGTGATCGCCTTCGCCGGCGTGATCGGCCTCGCCATCGCGAAGCGCCGCCAGGTCGAATGGCATCGCCGCCTGATGGTGGGCAGCGGCATCCTCATCTCCGAACCGGCGCTCGGCCGCCTCATTCCGATGCCCCTCACCGGACAGACCGTGGGCGAACTTGTCGCCATGGTCATCCAGCTCGGCATGGTCGCGATCATCGCCCGCCACGACCGCAAGGTGCTGGGCCGGGTCCACCCCGCGACGCTGGTCATCGCGCTGGTGCTGGTGATCACCCACCTCGGCACCGAACTGCTGTCGCGGATGCCCGCCTTCCAGGAGGTCGCCGCCGGCATTGCCGGAGCCTGACGCGCCGCCTATCTCGGGCGCATGACCGCACCCGCACAGAGCCTCAAGGGCGTCGACCTGCTCGGCGAGATCCAGCGCCTCAAGGAGGAGCGGAACGCCGTCATCCTCGCCCATTACTACCAGAAGCCCGAGCTTCAGGACCTCGCGGACTTCGTCGGCGACAGCCTCGACCTCAGCCGCAAGGCCGCCGCGACCGACGCCGACGTCATCGCCTTCTGCGGCGTGCGCTTCATGGCCGAGACCGCCAAGATCCTGTCCCCGCAGAAGACCGTGATCCTGCCCGACATGGACGCCGGCTGCAGCCTCGAGGACAGCTGCCCGCCCGACCAGTTCGCCGCGTTCCGGGCCGCGCACCCGGACCATATCGCGCTGACCTACATCAACTGCTCGGCGGCGGTGAAGGCGCAGAGCGACATCATCGTCACCTCGTCCAGCGCCGACGTAATCCTCAGCCAGATCCCGAAGGAGCAGAAGATCATCTTCGGCCCCGACCGCCACCTCGGCGGCTATCTCGCCCGCAAGACCGGCCGCGAGATGCTGCTGTGGCCGGGCATCTGCATCGTCCACCAGGCCTTCAGCGAGACCGAGCTGCTTAAATTGAAGGCGCAATATCCCGGCGCCCCGGTCGCCGCGCACCCCGAGTGCCCGCCGCACATCGTCGACCATGCCGACCATGTCGGCAGCACCCGCGCGATCCTCGACTTCGCGATCAACAGCCCCAGCGACGTCATCCTCGTCGCGACCGAGCCGCACATCATCCACCAGATGGAGAAGGCCGCCCCGCACAAGACCTTCATCGGGGTCCCCGGCGGCGACGGCAACTGCAACTGCAACATGTGCCCCTACATGGCGCTGAACACGCTCGAGAAGCTCTACGTCGCGCTGCGCGACCTCGAGCCGCGGATCGAACTCGACCCCGACCTCATGGACCGCGCCCGCGTGCCGCTCGAGCGGATGCTCGAAATGGCCGGCCGCACCGTCGGCCAGGGCGACGTCGGCCGCCCCGTCGTCCCCTTCCGCGCGGAAGGCGAGCAGGACTGAAAGCCCGCTCCCTAGCGGTGCTTGCAGCCGGGCCAGCAGCAGGGACGGCGCTTGCCGTCGGTCAGGTTTTCAATGCCCCAGGCGATGCGCTTGAGGCGCGTCTCGGCTTTCTTCGGGCTGGTCACCCAGCAGATCCACTCGTTGCGGGCGAGCGGGGTGATGTCGGCCCAGGTCGCGAGCGCGGCAGGGGCGGCGCGGAGGGCGCCCTCGAGGTCTGCCGGCAATTCGTGGACCGTTCCGCCGGCCAGTGCGTCGCTCGTCGCCATGACGCTTCTTTCAACGCCCGCGGCGCTCGGGCAAACCGCTCCTTAGGGAATGGGCCCTAGGGACAGGCGGCGATGGATCCGACGCGGCGCATGATCATCCTTGGCGGCTCGCTCGCCGGCGGCGCCATCCTGTCGGGCCTGCTGCCCCTCGCCTGTGCCCGCCGGCCCGTGTCGCAACAGGCCGCCGACCTCCCCCGCCCGACCCGCCCGCCGGGCCGGCCCAAGCCGATGCTCGACGAGGATATTGCGCCCGTCCTCGCGCGGCTTGACGCCTGGTATGCGAAGAACCTTCGCGATCCCCGCTACGCCTTCAACCCACCCGCCGGCGACGCGGCGATCGCGCGGTTCGAGGCTTTGGTCGGCCGTCCCCTCCCCCGCGCCTGGCGCCAGCTCTACCGGTGGCACGACGGCGAGGAGAATGACCGCTGGGGCCATCTCTACGGCCTTCCCTTCCTGTCGCTCGAGGCCGCTGCGAACGAGTGGAAGACCTGGCGCAAGGTGATCGCCCAGTTCGGCGACAATCCCTATGTCGTGCGCGGCGCAAGCTGGCCCGCCGGCGCGGTCGACCCGGCCTATGCCAATCCCGGCTGGATCCCGCTCACCGCCGACGGCTCGGGCAACAGCATCGGCATCGATCTCGCGCCATGGCCCGGCGGGCGGATCGGGCAGGTCATCCTGTTCGGCCGCGACGAGGACGTGAAGGTCGTGCTCGCGCCGTCGCTCGGTCGCTTCCTCGGCTGGATCGCCGACCTTCTCGAAAGCGGCAATGTCCGGCTCGGCAAGGCGCCGGGCGAGACGGTCCTGCGCGAATTCCGCCTCAAGTCGCCCGCGGTCGACCATTTCCACGAAGGCGCCCGCCGCCTGCTCGGCGCCCCCGGCCAATTCCTGTGAGCCGGCCGCTCAAGGTCTATTTCGATGGGGGCTGCCGACCCAATCCCGGCCCGATCGAGGTCGCGGTCGTGATTCGCGGCGCGGTGCACTATTTCGACGACCTCGGGATGGGCAGCAGCAGCGAGGCCGAGTGGCTGGCGCTCGCCTGCGCCCTTCGCCTCGCGCAGGAAAGCGGCGCGACGGCCTTCGACCTCCTCGGCGACAGCCGGAGCATCATCTACCAGGCCCGCGGCGCGGTTCGCCCGGCCGCCTCGTCGATCGTGCACAAGGCCCGGTTCGACGAAGCGGCCGCGGCGGGACCGCCCCGCCGACTCCGCTGGGTTCCGAGAACGCAGAACCTCGCGGGAATCGCGCTCGAAGCGCGGCGCGGCGGGACGGCCCTGGCTCAGAGACGGTAGCTCAGCGTCAGGTTGAAGCTGTGCGTGGTGAGCTTGTCGTCGCTGCGGCGGAAGTCGGTGCCGTTGGCGTTGGTCAGGATGAAGGGGTTGGTCGCGGGCGCCGGCCCCTGTGCGCGGACGCGATAGTCATTGTCGTTGTAGCGGGTGCCGAGATAGAGCGCGCCCACTGCGAGCCGGCCGAAGCGCTGCTCGATACCGGCGCCGTAGCGGAAGCCCGTGACATTGCTGTCGGTGCCGCGCTCGACGAAGGTGTTGGCGGTATTGCTGGTGGCGAAGCGATGGCGGATCTTGCCGGTGGCGATGCCCGCGGTCACGAACGGCAGCGTGTCGCCGATGGCGACGCCGGCGCGGGCACGAAGCGCGGCATTGGTCCGCAGCCGTCGCTCCATCGTGTAGAAGGCCGGCGTGGTGCTGAAGGCCGAGACGGCGTCGCGGACCGAGCTGCGCCCGACCTCGCCGACGAGGCCGACCACCAGCGACCCGAACTGCTGGTCATAGCCCGCCTGGATGGCGAAATCGCCCTTTTCCTTGTCCTTGCGGCAGCCCGCGGTCGGCACCCGGTCGAGCGCGGCGCCGTTGCAGAAGCCCGGCGAGAAGGCGTCGGCGCCCGCGGCGGTGCGGACCGTGTCGCCGAAATTGCCGTCGAGATTGGTATCGAACTCGATCCGCTCATTGCCGCCGCGGACGTCGGTGATCCCGGCGCGCGCGCCGACATGGAAGCCGGTCCAGCTTGCCGCGCCCTGGGCGGCAGCGGGGGTGGCGGCGGCAGCGAAGGGCATGGCCAGAAGGCCCGTGACGATCAGTCGGCGCATGGTCTTTTCTCCCTGTCTTTGCCCGTGGTCGGGCGCATGCGTGGGAGATACGGAAGCAGCCGCGCGGTGGATGCACGGGCGATGGCGAGAGGCATTTTCTCTGCCTGAAGCCGCGCTGGCCGCGGGGCGAAGTTGACGAAGTTGACACACTCGCGGGGTGTGTCTTCCCCCGCCCCTGCAATGGGCATTCGACCTCTATCGGATGCCGGAATAACAGTGCAGCGAGCCGGAATGAACCACATGGGTTCAAATGCACGCAAATGTCCTACAAGGCAATGCCGCACCCATGCGAGAGCGCGGACTTGCCGGACAACGTCGCGGGTCCGTAACGTTGTCCCGCTAGCGGGAGACGATGCGGGTCATGCTCATGATACGGCCGGGATGCGGCGACGAAGCGCGGGTTCGATGACGGCGGCTGAACCTCCGCTTGTGCGGCGGCTCGCCAGCGAGGGGCTGGGTGCCTTCCTGCTGTTCGCCTGTGTCGTCGGGTCCGGAATCATGGCGGAGCGCCTGTCGGGCGGGAACGTCGCTATCGCCCTGCTCGGCAATACGCTTGCCACCGCCGCGATGCTGTTCGTGTTGATCACGATGCTCGGGCCGATCTCGGGCGCGCATCTCAACCCCGCGGTGAGCCTGGTCGCGGCGGCGCGAGCCGAGCTTCGCTGGCGGGACGCAGGCGTCTACATCCTTGCGCAGCTCGTCGGCGGGATCCTTGGCGTCTGGGCCGCCCACCTGATGTTCGACCTCCCGCTGCTCCAAATCTCGGCCAAGGGCCGATCGGGACTGGGCCAGTGGACCGGCGAGGCGGTTGCCACCTTCGGGCTTGTCCTGACGATCCTCGGGACCGTCCGTCACCGGCGGGAATGGGTCGCCCCGTCCGTCGCGCTCTATATCGCCGCGGCTTACTGGTTCACCTCATCGACCAGCTTCGCCAATCCCGCGATCACCGTCGCGCGGAGCCTGTCCGACAGTTTCGCAGGCATCGCCCCCGGCGACGTGCCGATGTTCGTGCTCGCGCAGCTTGGCGGCGCGGCGGCCGGTGCGCTGGTCGCGCGGTGGCTGTTCGTCCAAGACTGCGCCAGCGACCACCGCCCCTTCCCTCCGCATACGCCACGCGCCCATTGATCTCCCTTGAGGAAATCGCAGCGTCAAATAAGGGCAATTTTTAAGGTCGGTATTGGAGAAGGCCCCGCGAGCGGGGAAGCTCGCAGCTTCGATCAACAGGGACTAGCTTGGATGCGTAATTTTGTATGCGTACTTATCGCCTTCGCAATGGCAGGCTGCCAAGGGGCAGGCAGCGGCGACGCAAATGAGGGCTCTTCCGCAAAGGATGGCATCTCAAGCGTGCTCGACAAACTTGCGGCCGGCGACGCCAGTGTTTGCGCGGACACTCTCATCAATCGCACCGTGATCGGAACGCTCGCGCTTGGCGAAACGAAGGCTCAATATCGCAGATTGCTGGATGCAGGCGGTGACATTGTGCTCAGCAACAGCAGCATGACGGCCCGAAATCAGGACATCAGAGAGGTGTCTTGTTCGGGCACGCTGCCTAGCGGTTCGATGGTAGACTATGTCATCCGACCGGCAGCAAAAGGCGACGACGTGGTCGTTAATGCTAAGGCGTCTGTAACCCCACTCCAAGCCAACTTGGCTATCATGATCGCCGTGGCCGACGCCTTGAAGGCTAAGGGTCTGGGCAGCGGCGATGCTGCCTCATCGGAAACACAAGAGGTGGTCGAACCGACACCGCTTCCCATAACCGGCCCAAGCGAAGACTTCTACGAAGATGCGCGTGTAAAACGGTGGATTTCGGTCAACGAGAAGTGCCGAGGGAGCCTCGACTTAGGAGGAGATGGATCCGAACCTGCCTGCAGCGAGGCCGGAGATATTCAGCAGGAGTTGCGAGCCGATGGTATTTGCTTCGGAAAGCAAGACCAGGCCGAGTCGGACTACAACTTCCATCGATGCGGTCCGGACTCACTTTAGCTCTTCCCAGTGAGTAATCCGGCAGGTTCGACGTTGGCCGGGCTAGGCCTGATCTCTTCCCCGCTCAGTCCAGCGACACCTTGCCGCGCATGGCCTTGACGGCGCCGCGGCCTTTCTTGGTGTCGACGCGCTTGGCCTTGGCGGCGCGGCTGGGCTTGGTCGGGCGGCGGCGGGCGTCGCGGTGGTGGGCCTCGGCGAGGAGGTCACGCAGGCGCCGGCGGGCTTCCTCGCGATTGGCTTCGCGCGTGCGGTGGGTCCGGGCGGTGATCACGAGTTCGCCGCCCTGGGTCAGCTTCGAGCCCGCCAGGACCTTGAGCTTCTCATAGGCATAGGGCGCAAGGCCGAGCGCATAGACGTCGCAGCGCAGCTGGCAGGCGGTCGCGACCTTGTTGACGTTCTGCCCGCCGGGGCCGGTCGAGGCGAGGAAGGTCTCGGACAGGGCCTCCTCGGGCAGGACGATCTCGTCAGGCCGCATCGTCCTCCCCGCCGCTTTCCGGCAGTTCGGCGTCCGGCAGCGCCGGCGCCGGTGCGGAGGCGGGCGCGAGGTCGGCCCACGCGCCCCAGTGGACGGGGAGCGGCGCACTGACGTCGATCGCGGGCTTCTTCGGGCGGGGAATGACCAGCCGCGCGGCGTGGAGCAGCATCGGGCCGCCCGGGACGCCATAGACGCGGTCGCCGACGATCCCCGCGCCGAGCCCTTCGCGGGCGTGGACCCGGATCTGGTGGGTCCGGCCGGTCAGCGGGCGGAATTCGATCAGGGTACGGCCGTCGCGGCTCGCCAGCCGGCGCCAGCGGGTGACCGCGCGCTGTCCCTTGGGATCGCCGACCATTCGCCAGCCGGCCTCGGCGCTGCTCTTCTTCGCCAGCGGCAGGTCGATCTCGCCCTCGGCCTCGGCGATCTCGCCCGCGACCAGCGCGAGATAGGTCTTCTCCACCGCGCCGCTTTCGAAGGCCTGCTGGAACAGCGCGCGGGCGCTCGGGTGGCGGGCGAAGAGGAGGCAACCCGACGTGTCCTGGTCGAGCCGGTGCATCGCGGTCGGCAGCCGCTTGAAGCCGCATTTGAGCTCGTCGAGGCGGCTTTCGACGCTTTCCCCTCCGCGCTTGGGCGTGTCGACGGGAAGGCCTGCGGGCTTGTCGATCACCAGGGCTTCGCCGTCGATGAAGAGGGTGAGGTCGCTGAGCAGCATCGCCGGGCCCTACCCGATCCGCCGCGCTTGGGGAAATGCCGCGGCGAGGAGATTTCGGCGGCTTCCGACGCCCGCCCGGCCGGGTGCGCCTATGATGGGCAATGATGGAACGCCGGGAGGCCGCGCCGCGGGGCCTGTGGACAACTGATGCCGCAAAGCAACGATTCCGCTGGAATCCAGATGTTTAGGTCATGTTAACCTTTTCAGGCGACACGGCGAATGGTTAATGCACGCTTCAGGGCCGTTAAGCCGTCGTAACGCTTGGCTGCTCCTTGAACGGGGGAATTGAGAAATGCGCGTTCTGCTGATCGAGGATGAGCCGACCACCGCCAAGTCGATCGAGCTCATGCTCGGGACCGAGGGGTTCAACGTCTACACGACCGACCTCGGGGAAGAAGGCCTCGATCTCGGCAAGCTCTATGATTACGACATCATCCTGCTCGACCTGAACCTGCCGGACATGCACGGCTATGACGTGCTCAAGAAGCTGCGCACCGCCAAGGTCGCGACCCCGGTGCTGATCCTGTCGGGCATCGGCGAGATGGATTCGAAGGTCCGGGCCCTGGGCTTCGGCGCCGACGATTATGTCACCAAGCCGTTCCACCGCGACGAGCTGGTCGCCCGCATCCACGCCATCGTCCGCCGCTCGAAGGGCCACAGCCAGTCGGTCATCCGCACCGGCAAGCTGGCGGTCAATCTCGACGCCAAGACGGTCGAGGTCGACGGCGCCCGGGTGCACCTGACCGGCAAGGAATATGCGATGCTGGAGCTGCTCTCGCTCCGCAAGGGCACCACGCTCACCAAGGAAATGTTCCTCAACCACCTCTACGGCGGGATGGACGAGCCCGAGCTGAAGATCATCGACGTCTTCATCTGCAAGCTGCGCAAGAAATTGAGCCTCGCCTGCGGCGGCGACAATTACATCGAGACGGTGTGGGGCCGCGGCTACGTCCTGCGCGACGCGGGCGAGGCCGGCATGGACCTCCCCGAAGCGGCGGTTGCCTGACCAGATTGCTCCGCGGCATGGCGAGCGCCATGCCATGGAGCGGATCGGATGGCTGCGCGCGGCCGTGCTCGGCGCCAATGACGGGATCGTCTCGACCGGGAGCCTGATCGTCGGCGTCGCCGCCTCGGCCGCAGGGCGGAACGAAGTGCTCATCGCCGGCATCGCCGCGCTGGTCGCGGGTGCCATGTCGATGGCCGCGGGCGAATATGTCTCGGTCAGCTCGCAGTCCGATACCGAACAGGCCGACCTCGCCCGCGAACGGGCCGAGCTCGCCGCCATCCCCGAAGCCGAGACGCTCGAGCTGGCCCGGATCTACGAGGCACGCGGGGTCGAGAAGCCCCTCGCGCTCGAGGTCGCGCGGCAGATGATGGCGCATGACGCGCTCGGCGCCCATGCCCGCGACGAACTCGGCATTTCCGAGATCACCACCGCAAGGCCGCTCCAGGCCGCGATCACCTCGGCCCTGACCTTCACCGCCGGCGCCGCCGCGCCCCTCCTGGCGGTGCCCTTCGCGCCCGCGGCGATGCTGATCCCGGCCGTGGTCGCCGTCTCCCTACTGTGCCTCGTCATCCTCGGCGCAGCCGGCGCCCGCCTCGGCGGCGCGCCGCTCGGCCGGTCGGTGCTGCGGGTCTTCTTCTGGGGCGCCATGGCCATGCTCGTCACCGCCGGCGTCGGCCGCCTGTTCGGGACTGCGGTCGGCTAGACGCTCAGACCTTGGTGAGGCCCGCGCCCTCGACCCGGGGCGTGCCGGACACGACCGCACCCGGCTCGAACCTTTTCCAGCCGTCGCGGCCGAGTTTTTCGATGGGGCGGAACTTGGCCTTGTAGGCCATGCGGTCGGAGCCATCGACCCAGTAGCCGAGATAGACATAGGGCAGGCCGGCGCGGGCGGCGCGGATGATGTGGTCGAGGATGATGAAGGTGCCGAGGCCCTTCCGGTCGCTCAGCGAGGGATCGTAGAAGCTGTAGATCATGCTCAGCCCGTCGCTCTGCTGGTCGCTGAGGCAGGCGCCGACGAGCCGGCCGGGGCGGCCGTCGACCGAGGGCTCGCGATATTCGACGACATAGGTGCGGACCGGGGTCTGCTCGACCATGTCGGCAAAGTCATTCTCGTCCATCTCGGCCATGCCGCCGCCGGGGTGGCGGACCGCGAGATAGCGGCGGAGGAGGTCGAACTGTTCCTCGGTGGTCCAGGGCTTGCAGGCGGTGACTTCGAGGTCGGCGTGGCGGCGGATCAGCTTGCGCTGGGTCGCCGAGGGCTCGAACTCGTGGGCCGAGACGCGGACCGAGACGCAGGCCTGGCAGTCGATGCAGCTCGGGCGATAGGCCACCGACTGCGAGCGGCGGAAGCCGATCCGGCCAAGCGCCTCGTTGAGTTCGCCCGCATGCTGGCCCGACAGCTCCGTGAACACCTTCCGCTCGATCTTGTCCGGCAGGTACGGGCAAGGGGCGGGCGAGGTGACGAAGAATTTCGGGAAGCGGAACGGAGCGCTCAAGCCGGGGCCTTCGGGTCAGAAATGGTTACGAAAGTGTTTATGCGCTCGACCAACGCGCATGGAAAGTCCCCGCTCCCCGGCAAAAATGGTTAAGACCAAAGACTGTACCGCTTCGGGTCAGCGCTACAGCCGGCCGGCCCGCATCGGCGCCATCACCGTTTCGGCGAAGCGGTCCATTTCCTCGGCCTGCGGGCTCATCTGGAGCAGCAGGAGATCGAGCCCGGCCGTTTCATAGGCGCGGATGCGCTCGGCGACCTGCGCCGGGGTCCCGACGAGGTTGGGGCGGAGCCCGCGATTGGAGACGCTATATTCCTGGAGCTTGAGCGTGCGCTCGAGCTGGGTGCCCGACAGCCACTCGTCGAAATTGGCGAAGCCCGGCGGCGGGGTCGCCGGCATGGCGGTGATCCGGGCGAGCTCCGCGGCGGCTTCCGCCTCGCTGTCGCGGACGATCACATAGGCGGCCATGCCGAAGGGCATCGGCGGCCCGCCCGCCCGCGCCCGCCGCGCGCGCATGTCGGCGATCTTGGGCGCGATCGCCTCGACCGTGTCGCCGTGCATCACATAAGCGTCGCACTGGGTCGCGATGAGCATCTTGGCGGCCTCGCTCTCACCTCCGGCATAGACGATCGGACGGCGCACCGGCTTGGGCGAGAGGAGCGCGTCCTTGAGCTGGTAGCGCTCCCCGGCATGGCTGAACCTTTCCTCGCGCCACAGCCCGTCGACCACGGTCAGCCATTCGGCGGTGCGGGCATAGCGGTCGTCATGCTCGTCGAAGGCGAGGCCATATTGCTCGGCCTCGGTCTTCCACCAGCTCGAGACGACGTTGAGCGCGAGCCGGCCGTTCGCGATGCGGTCGATGTTCGCGGCCTGCTTGGCGAGCAAGGCGGGGTGATGGAAGTTGGGCCGGACCGCGACCATCAGCTCGATCGAGCGGGTCACTGCGGCCAGCGCCGCGGCGGTGCTCCAGGCATCGAGCGCGGGCTGCTCGACGCCCTTGATGTCGTTGAGGAAGAGCTCGGCGATGAGCGTCAGGTCCCAGCCCGTCTCTTCCGAGCGAAGGGTGAGGGCCTTGACCGCTTCCCAGTTTGCCGCGGGGCCTTCGTCGGGATCGTTGCGAAGCCAGCCACCGAACACCGGCATCCAGTAGCCGAACCTCATTTGCGTGCCTCTGCGATGCGCGTCTTGAGCCACTCGACCAGCCGGTCGTGGGGATCCCAGCCGAGCACGTCGCGCGGGCGGGCGACGAAGTTCGACAGAGCGTTGATGTCGTAGAATTTGGCCGCGCCGTCGCGGTCGTCGATCATCACTTCGACCCCGCCGATGTCCATGCCGATGGCGGCGGCAACGGCTTCGGCCCCGGCGATGATGTCGGCCGGGGGTTCGAAGGCGGTCATGGCGATGGGCGTTCCCCGATCGTCGGCGCAGGCGTCGGCCGGGCAGAGGTCGAACTGGCCGGCGCCGTCGACCCGGATGGCGTAGAGGAAGCGGCCGCCGAGAGTCTCGATCCGCCAGATGACGCCGTCGCGCGCCGGAATGGATTCCTGGACGAGGAGCACCCGGTCGACCGAGCTCGGCCCCTCGCCCGCCGCGACCACGGCGGACAGCTCGGCCTCGCTGTCGAAGCGCATGATGCCGGCGCCCGAACCACCGACATTGGCCTTCACCAGCAGGGGATAGCCGATGTCGCGCGCGGCGCGGACGAGGTCGGCGGTGCGGTGGACGATGCGGGTGCGCGGCGTGGCGAGACCGAGGCGGTGGAGCAGGCTCAGCTGGCGCGCCTTGCTGCTGTCGACCGCCATCACCTCGGGGCCGTTGAGGATGGTCGCCCCCTGCCCCCGCCAGTGATCGAGCAGGGCCATGGCGTAATAGAGCGGATGCTCGGGCTCGCGCAGGAAGCTCGACATGGCGACGCGGTTGAAGACGACGGGGGCCGGCGGCGGCGATCCCGCAGGATCGAAGCCATGGTCGCCGATCGCGATCTTCACATGCTCGATGCCGTGGGCGTCGAGCGCGGCGAACAGCGGCTCGAACCACAGGGGATGTTCGTAGATTATGGCAAGCTCGGGCATTCGCTTCCTCGATAGGGAGTGCGTTCGCCCGAGCACATGGGCGGCGCCGGACTAGCGGGCCCTCACCCCTCCTTCAAGGCCCGCCAGGCGAGAAGCAGCCAGCCCGCGATCATCGCGGCGCCGCCAAGCGGCGTGATCGCGCCAAGCCAGCGCGGAGCGCCGAGCGCCATGGCGACGAGGGTCGCGGCGAAGAGCAGGCTGCCGAGCGCGAGCAGCCAGCCGGCTCTCGCGAGCCGCGGGCGGGCGGAGAGGCCGATCCCCACGGCCGCCACGGCATGGGGCAGGAGATAGGCGACCGCGGTCTCCCACCAGCCAAGCTCGACGGGACCGAGCCGGCCCTTCAGCGCATGGGCGCCGAATGCGCCGAGCCCGACCGCGACCGCTGCCAGCAGGGCGCCGGCAGCGGTCAGCTTGTCGGTCGGCGAGGTGTCGCTCACGCCTGGTGGATGGCCTTGGTGACCTGGTAGCTCTGCAGCCCCTCGACCCCGCCTTCGGAGCCGAAGCCCGATTCCTTGATCCCGCCGAACGGCGCGTCGGCGACCGAGATGGCGAAGGTGTTGATCCCCACCATCCCGCTTTCGATCGCGTCGCCGAGGCGATTGGCGCGGCGGCCATTCTCGGTGAAGAGGAAGGCGGCGAGGCCGAACGGCAGGCGATTGGCCTCGTGCAGCGCCTCGTCCTCGGTCTTGAACGAGCGCATCAGCGCGACCGGGCCGAACGGCTCGACGTTCATCGCCTCGGCCTCGTTGGGGACATCGGCGAGGACGGTCGGCTGGAAGAAATAGCCCGCATCGCCGGGCTCACCCCCGGCGAGGACGCGCGCGCCCTTCGACTTGGCGTCCTCGACGAGGCTGTTGATCGCCGGAAGCCGCCGCTGGTTGGCGAGCGGACCCATGCGGGTATCGGCCTCGAGCCCGTTGCCGATCTTCACCTTGGCGGTGCGTTCGGCAAAGCCCCTGGCGAAGGCGTCGTAAATGCCTTCCTGGACATAGAAGCGGGTCGGCGAGACGCAGACCTGGCCGGCGTTCCTGAACTTCTGCGGGACCAGCATGTCGAGCGTCTTGTCGAGGTCGCAGTCGTCGAACACCAGCACCGGGGCGTGGCCACCAAGCTCCATGGTGATGCGCTTCATGCCGTCGGCGGCGAGCTTCATCAGATGCTTTCCGACCGCGGTCGAGCCGGTGAAGCTGATCTTGCGGATGACGTTGCTGCCGATGAGGTGGCGCGAGACGGTGTCGGGAACGCCGTGGACGAGCTGGAACACGCCCTTGGGGATTCCGGCATCGTCAAGCGCCTTGGCCAGCGCGCCGGTGCAGCCCGGGGTCTCCTCGGGCGGCTTGGCGATCACCGGGCAGCCCGCGGCGAGCGCCGCCGCGACCTTCTTGGCGAGAAGGTAGATGGGGAAGTTCCACGGGGTGAAGGTGGCGGTCGGGCCGACCGGCTGCGGAATGACAATCGAGCGCTGCCCGGTCGGACGGACCAGCACACGGCCGCCCTGCCGCTTCGCTTCCTCGGCGAAATAGTCGAACATCTGGGCCGCGCCCATGACTTCGCCGATCGCCTCGGGCAGCGGCTTGCCCTGCTCCTGCGTCAGCAGGCGGCCAATCGCCTCGGAGCGTTCGCGCAGCAGGTCGCCAGCCTTGTGGAGGATGGCGGCGCGCTTCTCGACGTCCATCTCGCGCCAGCCCGGCCAGGCCCGCTGGGCGGAGTCGAGCGCCTGGTCGAGGTCGCCCGTGCTGGCCAGCGGAAGCTCGGCGATCGTGTCGCCGGTCGCGGGGTTGATGACGGGAGCGCGATCGCCCTCCCCCTGGCGCCAGGCGCCGTCGATGAAAAGCTTGAGCTCGGCTTCATATCCCATGCGGCGCTATTTAGGCGCGGCGCTTGCGGGTTACCAGCGGCAGCAGGGCAAGAGCGAGCAAGACGGTCAGCAGCGATAGGGCGGCAAAGCCGATCAGGAAGGGATGATGCGTGTCCTCGCGGCCCTTCAGGTCCATGACGTGGAGCCCGAACATCCAGTCGTAGAAACGCCACCAGCGGGTACGCGTGGCGATGATCCCGCCGGTGGCGGCATCGACGAACAGGTGGGTGCCGTCGGAGAGGTTCACCTGCCAGGTCGCGACCGGGCGGCGGAGCTCGATCGGCGGGGCGTCGGCGCTGGTCCGCGTGACCGAGGCGATCCGCGCTTCGCCGAGATAGCGGCGGGAGACCTCGGCCGCGGCATCGGCGGCACTCGGCGGAGGAAGGAGACGGCCGGTCGCGGGGTCGGCGAGCCGGGTCGGGCCGTTGCGCACCTCGAGCACCCAGCGCGGCCCCGCGGCGCGTGTCTCGAGGCTGACCTTGGCGAGCGGCAGGCCCGCGACTTCGGACGGAAGCAACGCCGGCGCGGTCAGCGTGACGGGATCGACTGGCCGGAGGAGGTCGCTCCCCCGCACCTCGTCGATCGGCTTCCACACCATGACGAGGCCCGAGAGGGTCCAGAACAGCAAGGGCACGCCGACCGCCCAGCCAAGCCAGACGTGCCAGCGGCGCAGCGTGGCGCGAACCTTCATCCCCTGTTCCCCGGCGAAAGCCGGAGCCCATCCTTCTCAGGCGCCGGCGCGAAAGGCACTGTCCTCCTGCGTTCGCAGGAGAACAGCGACGTCAGATGTGGATCGGCTTGCCCTGCACCGCCATCGCCGCTTCCTTGAAGGCTTCGGCGTGGGTCGGGTGGGCGTGGCAGGTGTAGGCGATGTCCTCGGAGGTGGCGCCGAATTCCATCGCCTGCGCCGCCTGCGCGATCATCGTGCCGGCGACCGTGCTGATCATCCACACGCCGAGCACGCGATCGGTCTTGGCGTCGGCGATCACCTTGACGAGGCCGTCGGGCTCGCCGTTGGTCTTGGCGCGGCTGTTGGCCATCATCGGGAACTTGCCGACCTTGATCTCGCCGCCGGCCTTGGCCTGCTCCTCGGTGAGGCCGACGCCAGCGATCTCCGGCGTGGTGTAGACCACCGACGGGATGATCGCGTGGTTCACGATGCCGGTCAGGCCCGCGATATTCTCGGCCACCGCAATGCCCTCGTCCTCGGCCTTGTGCGCGAGCATCGGGCCGGGGATGACGTCGCCGATCGCCCAGATGCCCTCGACCCCGGTGCGGAAACTGTGGTCGGTCTCGATCTGGCCGCGGTTGTTGAGCTGGAGCCCGGTCGCCTCGAGGTTGAGGCCGTCGGTGTTGGGCCGGCGACCGATCGAGACGAGCACGTGGCTTGCCTCGATCTGCTCGGCCGCGCCGCCCTTGGCGGGTTCGACCGTCAGCACGACCTTGTCGCCCTGACGCTCGGCGCCGGTGACCTTGGTGCCGAGCTTGTATTCGAAGCCCTGCTTCTTGAAGATCTTGTTCGATTCCTTGCGGATTTCCTCGTCCATGCCGGGCAGGATCTGGTCGAGATATTCGACCACCGTGACCTTCGCCCCGAGCCGGCGCCAGACCGACCCGAGCTCTAGCCCGATCACGCCGCCGCCGATCACGACGAGGTGGCTCGGCACTTCGGGAAGCTCGAGCGCGCCGGTCGAATCGACGATCCGCTCCTGGTCGACGGTGACGCCCGGAAGCGGGGTGACCGAGGAGCCGGTGGCGATGACGATGTTCTTGGCCCGGACCTGCTGGCCGGCGATCTCGACGCTGTCCTTGCCGGTGAACTTGGCGAGGCCCTTGAGCCAGGTCACCTTGTTCTTCTTGAACAGGAACTCGATGCCCTTGGTCAGCCCGCCGACCGCTTCGAGGCGGCCCTTCTGCATGGTCGGGATGTCGATCCGGAACTCGCCCGTGATGCCCCACTTGGCCATGTGGCCATGGGCGGCTTCCTCGTAGAGCTCGGACGCGTGGAGCAGCGCCTTCGACGGGATGCAGCCGACGTTGAGGCAGGTTCCGCCGAGCGTCTCGCGGCTTTCGGCGCAGGCGGTCCTGAGGCCGAGCTGCGCGGCGCGGATCGCGGCCACGTAACCGCCGGGACCGGCGCCGATGACCAGGACGTCGTAATCGTAATCAGCCATGTTCAAATCCTAGAGATCGATGAGGAGCCGGGTCGGATCCTCGATCGCTTCCTTGATCCGCACCAGGAAGGTGACGGCTTCGCGGCCGTCGACCAGGCGGTGGTCGTAGGAGAGCGCCAGATACATCATCGGGCGGGCGACGATCTGCCCGTCCTTGACCACCGGCCGTTCCTCGATCCGGTGAAGGCCGAGCACCGCCGACTGCGGCGGGTTGATGATCGGGGTGCTCATCAGGCTCCCGAACACGCCGCCGTTCGAGATGGTGAAGGTGCCGCCCTTCATGTCGTCGGCGGTCAGCGTGCCGGCCTTGGCGCGGGCGCCGAAGTCGGCGATCGTGCGCTCGATCTCGGCGAAGCTCATCTGGTCGGCCGAGCGGATCACCGGCACCACCAGCCCCTTGGGAGCCGAGACCGCGACCGAGACGTCGAGATAGTTGTGGTAGACGATCTCGTCGCCCTCGATCCGGGCATTGACCGAGGGAACGTCGCGCGCGGCGAGCGCGGCGGCCTTGGTGAAGAAGCCCATGAAGCCGAGGCGGATGCCGTGCTTCTTCTCGAACAGGTCCTTGTAGCGGGCGCGCGCGGCGATCACCTCGGTCATGTCGACGTCATTGAACGTCGTCAGCAGCGCGGCGGTGTTCTGCGCGTCCTTGAGGCGGGTCGCGATGGTCTGGCGAAGGCGGGTCATCTTGACCCGTTCCTCCGACCTGTTCCCCTGCGCAGGCAGGGGCCCAGTGCCTTGCTGCGGCGCCGAAGACGACTGGGCCCCTGCTTGCGCAGGGGCGCTGCGCGCCTTGGCGACGTCTTCCTTGGTCAGGCGGCCGTCCTTGCCGGTGCCGGTCAGGCCCGACGGATCGACCCCGCTCTCCTGCACCGCGCGGCGGACGCTCGGGGAGAGGCGCAGCGCCTGGGCCTGCTCGTCGGTGACTTCGTGACCTGGGGCGGCGGCCGGAGCGGGCGCCGAAGCGGCCGGCTCGGCAGCCGTGGGCGCGGGCGACGCGGCGGCGGCACCGCCTTCGCTGATCGTCGCGATCACCGCGCCGACATTGACCGTGTCACCCTCGGCGACCAGCGCCTCGCCGAACACGCCGGCGACCGGCGACGGGACGTCGACCGAGACCTTGTCGGTTTCGAGACTGGCGACCGGCTCGTCCAGCGCGACCGCGTCGCCCGGCTTCTTGAGCCACGCGCCCAGCGTCGCTTCGGTGATGCTCTCGCCCAATGCCGGGACTTTGACTTCGCTGCCCATGCTTCTCCCTTAAGCCCGCAATCGCCTAGGCGTTCGCCTGGCCGGCCTTGCGGACGGTATCGACCGCCGCTTCCGCCGCTTCATCCCTTGCCGCGCCGGTGCCGAGTGCCTCGGCAATCAGCGCGCTTTGTTCGGCGACATGCCGCTTGGCAAGCCCGGTCGCCGGCGAGGCCGAGGCCGAGCGGCCCGCATAGCGCGGGCGGAAGCCCTTGCCGGCGGCGCGCAGCGCGTCCTCGATATAGCTTTCGACGAAGAACCAGCTGCCGTTGTTGCGCGGTTCTTCCTGGCACCAGATGACGTCCTGCAGCCCGTCCATCGCCGCCAGCCGCTTGACCAGCGGCTCCGACGGGAAGGGATAGAGCTGCTCGATCCGGAGGATCTCGACGTCGGCGAGCCCCGCGGCGTCGCGCGCCTCCATCAGCTCGTAGGCGATCTTGCCCGAGCAGAGGACGAGGCGGCGGGTGCCCGCGGCCGGCGGATTGAGGTCCGACAGGATCCGCTTGAAGTGCGATTCGCCGGTGAAGTCCGCAACCGCCGACACCGCCAGTTTGTGGCGAAGCAGCGACTTGGGCGTCATCACCACCAGAGGCTTGCGGAAATCGCGCAGCAGCTGGCGCCGAAGCAGGTGGAAATAATTGGCCGGCGTGGTGCAGTTGGCGACCTGGATATTATCCTCGGCGCAAAGCTGCAGGTAGCGCTCGAGCCGGGCCGAGCTATGCTCCGGCCCCTGCCCCTCGAAGCCGTGCGGAAGCAGCAGGACCAGCCCGCTCGCGCGCAGCCACTTGGCTTCGCCGCTGGCGATGAACTGGTCCATGATGACCTGCGCGCCGTTGGCGAAATCGCCGAACTGCGCTTCCCACAGCACCAAAGTCCGCGGATCGGCGAGGCTGTAACCATATTCGAAGCCGAGCACGCCGAATTCGCTCAGCGGACTGTCGCGGACCTCGAAGCGGCCGCCCTCGATCGTGGTCAGCGGCACGAACTTGTGGCCGTCCTTCTGGTCGGTCCAGACGGCGTGGCGCTGGCTGAAGGTGCCGCGGCCGCTGTCCTGACCCGACAGGCGGACATTGTGACCCTCGGCGATCAGCGCGCCGAACGCCAATGCCTCGCCGGTCGCCCAGTCGAAGCCCGCGCCGGTCTCGAACATCGCCTTTTTGGCGTCGAGGATGCGCTGCAGCGTCTTGTGGACGGTGAGGTCGGCGGGGACCCTGGTCAGCAGCTCGCCAAGGCGCTTCACTTCCGCGTCGCTGATCGCGGTGCCGATGTTGCGGCGGCCCTCGACCGGCTCGGCCGGACGGTTCAATCCGGCCCAGCGCCCCTCGAACCAGTCGGCCTTGTTCGGCAGATAGGTGGCGCCCGCCTCGAATTCGCGCTCGAGATGCGCGACGAATTCGTTGGTCCGCCCGTCGATCCAGGCATGGTCGACCACGCCCTCGGCGACGAGGCGGTCGCCGTAGAGCTTGCTGACCGGCGGATGCTTGCGGATCTCGTCGTACATCAGCGGCTGGGTGAAGCTCGGCTCGTCGCCTTCATTGTGGCCGAAGCGGCGATAGCACCACATGTCGATGACGATGTCGCGGTTGAACTCCTGGCGGAATTCGGTCGCGAGCTTGCAGGCGAAGGTGACCGCCTCGGGATCGTCGCCGTTGACGTGGAGGATCGGCGCCTGGATGCCCTTGGCGACGTCGCTCGGATAGGGCGACGAACGCGCGAATTGCGGACTGGTGGTGAAGCCCACCTGGTTGTTGATGACGAAGTGGATGCAGCCGCCGGTGCCGTAGCCCGGAAGCCCCGAGAAGCTGAGGCACTCCCAGACGATGCCTTGGCCGGCGAAGGCCGCGTCGCCGTGGAGCAGCACGGGAAGGACCTTGTCGCCCTCGGCGTCGGCCTTGATCACCTGGACCGCGCGCGCCTTGCCGAGCACGACCGGATTGACCGCCTCGAGGTGGCTGGGATTGGCCTGGAGCGAGAGGTGCACCTTGATCCCGTCGAACTCGCGGTCGCTCGACGTGCCGAGGTGATATTTGACGTCGCCCGAGCCGCCCACGTCCTGCGGGTTGGCGCTGCCGCCGGCGAACTCATTGAAGATCGCGCGATAGGGCTTGCCCATGACGTTGGCGAGGACGTTGAGGCGGCCGCGGTGGGCCATGCCGACGACGACTTCCTCGACCCCGGCCTGCCCGCCATATTTGATCACGGCTTCGAGCGCCGGGATCATGCTTTCGCCGCCGTCGAGCCCGAAGCGCTTGGTGCCCACATACTTGCGGGCGAGGAACTTCTCCCACTGCTCGCCGTGGATGACCTTCTCGAGGATCGCCTGCTTGCCCTCGGGGGTGAAGCTGACGCCCTTGTCGCGGCCTTCCATCCGATCCTGGAGGAAGCGGCGCTCCCCAAGATCGTTGATATGCATATATTCGAGGCCGATCTTGCCGCAGTAATTCTTGCGGAGGATCCCGACGATCTCACGGACCGTCGCCGTCTCGAGCCCGAGGTTGCCGCCGATGAAGATCGGGCGGTCCATGTCGGCGGCGGTGAAGCCGTGATATTCGGGCGTCAGGTCGGCCGGAAGGTCGCGCTTGGTGAGGCCGAGCGGATCGAGATCGGCGGCGAGGTGGCCGCGCACCCGGTAGGTGCGGATCAGCATCATCGCGCGGATCGAATCCTCGGCCGCGCGGCGGACGTCGGCGTCCGACGCACCGGCCGCGGCGGCCTTGTCCTTGGCACCCTTGGCGACCTTCTCCAGCGCCGCCGTGGTCGGATCGAGCCCGAGATTGAGGTCGTCCAGCTCCGCCAGCGGCCAGTTCGCCCGCTGCCAGCTCGGTCCTTGCTCGATCTCGTAGTCGTCCATCACATCCTCTTGTTCCCCGGCGCCAGGCCGGGGCCCAGTGTTCTTTAGCAGGAGCGAAGAACTGGGCTCCTGCTTTTGCAGGAGAACTAGCCCTGCAGCAGTTCCTTCAGCGTCTTGCCGAGCTCAGATGGGCTCGGCGACACGCGGATTCCAGCGGCTTCCATGGCGGCGATCTTCGATTCCGCATCGCCCTTGCCGCCCGAGACGATCGCCCCGGCGTGGCCCATGCGGCGGCCCGGAGGCGCGGTGCGGCCGGCGATGAAGCCGACGGTCGGCTTGGAACGCCCGCGCTTCGCCTCGTCGGCGAGGAACTGCGCGGCCTCTTCCTCGGCGCTGCCGCCGATCTCGCCGATCATGATGATCGACTTGGTCGCGTCGTCGGCAAGGAACATCTCGAGCATGTCGATGAATTCGGTGCCCTTGACCGGATCGCCGCCGATCCCGACCGCGGTGGTCTGGCCGAGACCCTCGTTCGAGGTCTGGAACACCGCCTCGTAGGTCAGCGTGCCCGAGCGCGAGACGACGCCGACGCTGCCCTTCTTGAAGATGTTGCCCGGCATGATGCCGATCTTGCACTCGTCCGGCGTGAGGACGCCCGGGCAGTTCGGCCCGATCAGCCGCGACTTCGACCCGTCGAGCGCGCGCTTCACCTTCACCATGTCGAGCACCGGAATGCCCTCGGTGATGCAGACGATCAGCGGCACTTCGGCGTCGATCGCCTCGAGGATCGAATCGGCCGCGAAGGGCGGCGGAACGTAGATGACGCTGGCGTCGGCGCCGGTCCGCTCGACCGCCTCGTGGACGGTGTCGAACACCGGCAGGTCGAGGTGGGTGGTGCCGCCCTTCCCCGGGGTCACGCCGCCGACCATCTGGGTCCCGTAGGCAATCGCCTGCTGCGTATGGAAGGTGCCAGTCTCACCAGTCATCCCCTGCGTGATGACCTTGGTGCTCTTGTTGACGAGGATGGACATTACTTCTCCAAAACCACTTCGATTTTCAGACCCATAGGATTGCTGGAGCTCGGCATCGGGCTCACGGCGATCCGATGATTGCCGACACGCCAGAGCGTAGGCGAGTTGGCTGCACTTGGGGCCGCCGAGCCAAATGCCTCGTACAAAGCGCTTCTGACGACATCTGCTCGTGACTGCCCATTGGTCGGCGTCATCACCATGCAGGACGGTGACTTGGCAATCGCCGTCGACGCCACCACAATCGTCATATCCTCTGCGCGAGAATATGAGGCCACAGGAAGAGGCGCGCCACTTTTCGCCCGCATATTCATCGAGTTCCAACCTCGACCTTCCAGCATCTGCAGGTCAGTCGCAGCTGGGCCGACGGCAGCGATGCAGTCATTTACATAGCGCACAACAGCCGACGGCGACGGGATGCCATCCGTGGTTTGCGCCTGTATGATCGCCAAACTGAGGGCAAGCAGGATCACTCGCCGAGGCTCGGGTCAATCTGCTTGCAGGCGTCGAGGAGCTCCTTGACCGCGTCGACGCTGACCTTGAGGTTCTGCTTGGCTTCGTCGTCGAGCGCGATCTCGATCACTTCCTCGGCGCCGCCGGCACCGATCACGACCGGAACGCCGACATAGAGACCGTCGAGGCCATATTTGCCGTCGACATAGACCGCGCAGGGGAGGATCCGCTTCTGGTCGCCGAGATAGGCCTCGGCCATCGCGATCGCGCTGGTCGCCGGGGCGTAATAGGCCGAGCCGGTCTTGAGCAGGGCGACGATCTCGCCGCCGCCGCCGCGGGTCCGCTTGACGATCTCGGCGATCTTTTCCTTCGATGACTTGCCCATGGCGACGAGGTCGTCGACCGGGATGCCGCTCACCGTTGTGTAGCTGGTCACCGGGACCATCGTGTCGCCGTGGCCGCCGAGCACGAAGGCGTTCACGTCCTTGACCGACACGCCGAATTCCTCGGCGAGGAAGTGGGCGAAGCGGGCCGAGTCGAGCACGCCGGCCATGCCGACGACCTTGTTGTGCGGAAGGCCTGAGAATTCGCGCAGCGCCCAGACCATCGCGTCCAAGGGATTGGTGATGCAGATGACGAAGGCGTCGGGCGCGTTCGCCTTGATGCCTTCACCGACCGCCTTCATCACCTTGAGGTTGATGCCGATGAGGTCGTCGCGGCTCATGCCCGGCTTGCGGGCGACACCGGCGGTAACGATGATCACGTCGGCGCCCTTGATGTCGGCATAGTCGTTCGAGCCGGTCACCTTGGCATCGAAGCCCTCGATCGGGCCGCACTGGCTGAGGTCCAGCGCCTTGCCCTGGGGCACGCCCTCGACCACGTCGAACAGGACGATGTCGCCCAGTTCCTTCTGCGCTGCGAGGTGGGCAAGGGTGCCGCCGATGTTGCCGGCGCCAATGAGGGCGATCTTCTTGCGGGCCATGGGTCTCCGTCGGGTCTGACTTGGGGGGCCGCCGGGAGACGGCCGGGTCGGTCCGGGCCTCTAGCCGGATGGACCGCATCCGGCAACCGCAAGAGGCCATTCGCGTTTGATCGCGATGAACGCAGGCGTCACCCCCGGTTCAGCGCGCCTGCCCTAGGAGGAATGCCATGAAACAGGCACTTATGCTCGCGAGCGCAGCGCTCGCCTTCGCGGTGGCGGTTCCGGCCGACGCCAAGCCCGGCAATGGCCATGGCCACGGCAATGGCGGCAAGCATGGCGGTTACAGCCAGGACTATCGTGGTGGCTACGGCTACCAGGAAGCCCGCGGCTGCCCGCCGGGCCTCGCCAAGAAGAACAATGGCTGTTTGCCGCCGGGCCAGGCAAAGAAGCTGCGCGTCGGCCAGCGCTACGTCGGCGACTATGGCTATCGCAGCTACAGCTACTACCAGCTTCCGAGTTATGTCCGCGACCGCTATTTCGACGGCCGTCCGGACTATTACGACAACTATAATTATTATTACGACCAGGGCTCGCTCTATCGCGTCGACCCCACCACCATGGTCGTCCAGCAGATCATTCAGGCGCTGATCCGCTAGGAGATCCGAAAGGAAATGAGGGCGCTCCGGTTTCGGCCGGGGCGCCCTCTTTCGTACGTCGGCTCAGCGCCCGGCGAGCTGGCGGATCATCGCTTCCCAGTGGAGCACGTCGTCATAGGCCGCGCGGACCGGAATTCGCTCGTCGAGGCCGTGCGCGCGCTCGTCGTCGGGGCTGATCCCCCAGCCGCCGTCGACGCCGTAGGTCGGGATCCCGGCCGAGCGGAAGAAGCTGGCGTCGGTGGTCCCGGTGGCCATGTTCGGAATCACCCGCATCGTCCGGCCCTGAAGCCCCTGCACCGCCCTGGTGTAGGCCGCGAGGACGTCGGGACGGATGGCGGGCACCGGGGTCGGCTTGCCGATGAAGCTCGGGTCCGGGGTGATCTCGACCCCGCTTCCGACCAGCCGCTGGAGCTCGGCCTGGATGGCGGTCGGCTCGACCCCGGGGAGGATCCGGCAATTGACCGTCGCCCGCGCCATCTGCGGCAGGGCATTGTCGGCATGGCCGCCGGCCAGCATCGTCGCGACGCAGCGGGTGCGGGTCTTGCCGACTTCCAGTTCGCTCGCCTCGATCGCGTCCGCCGCTTCGCCGTCGGCGGGATTGGCGAGCCAGCGCCGCATGGCATCGCCGAGTGCGCCCTTCTCGTCCTGCTGGCGGGCCTGGAAATAGGCGCGGGTGACGTCGTTGAGCCTGGGCTCGAAGCGATAGGCCTCGAGGTTCTTCAGCGCGTCGGCGAGCTGGTAGATGGCATTGTCGGGGCGCGGACGGCTGCTGTGCCCGCCGCGGTTGCGGACGGTCAGAAAATAGCTCTGATAGGTCTTTTCCGCCGCATCGAGCGCGAAGCCGAGCGGGCGGCCGGCGGTGTCGAAGGCCCCGCCCCCGCCATCGGCATTGAGGGCGAATTCGGCATCGAGCCTGCTCTTCCACTCGGTCGCGCCCTTGAGCGCGCCATTCTGCTGCGTTTCCTCGTCGCCGGTGAAGAAGAGGATGATGTCGCGACTGGGCTTGAAGCCCTCGGCCTTGAGCTTGGCCAGCGCGAGCGTGCTCGCGACGATCCCCGTCTTCATGTCGGACGCGCCGCGGCCGTAGAAATAGCCGTCCTTCTCGATGAAGGCGAAGGGGTCCTGCTTCCAGTCCTCGCGCTTGGCCTCGACCACGTCCATGTGGCCGATCACCATCATCGGCCTGGCGGTGGGCCGCTCGGCCTTCCAGCGGAACAGGAGCGCGGCGGTCTTGTCGCCGGGGAGCCCCTCATAAGGAAGGATCTCGATGTCGCTCGCGGGAAAGCCGGCGGCGCGCAGCTGGCCCGCGACCAGCTCGGCCATGCGCGGCACCTGCCCGCGCTGGACCACCGTCGGGATCTCGATCGCCTGCTGGAGGAAGGTCTTCACCTTGACCTGCCACGGGGCCGGCAGGCGCGAGGGCTGGTCGACCGGCCCGGCCGCCAGCGCGGGCGCGGCGACGGCGGCAAGCAGGAAAGCGAGACAGGGACGCATGGCCGGGTTCCTCGTGATTGCCCGGGCAGGCTAGGCTGCACCCAGCGTCCGACTCAAGAGGCATCTCCCTTATGCGCGCCCTGTTCCTCGCCAGCGTCTCCGCCACCCTCCTCGTCACCGCGACGCCCGCCGAGGCGAGCAAGCGCGGCTGGGCCAGGGCGAGCGACATCTCGCGCGACCTCGTCGTCGGCGCGAGCCTCGCGGTCCCCGCGATCCGCGGCGACTGGCGCGGCCTCGGCGGGACCGCGCTCGCGCTCGGCGCCACGGGAGCGACCACCGCCGCGCTCAAATATGCCATTCCCGAGACCCGCCCCGACGGCAGCGACCGCAAGAGCTTTCCTTCGGGCCATACCTCGATCAGCTTCGCCGCCGCCGCCAGCCTCCACAAGCGTTACGGCTGGCAGGCCGGCCTCCCGGCCTATGCGCTGGCGAGCTTCACCGGCCTCGCCCGGGTCGAGGCCGACAAGCATTATGTCCACGACGTGATGGCCGGCGCCGTCATCGGCACCGCCGGGGGCTGGCTCCTCAACCATCGCCATGACGAAAAGGTCGAGTGGCTGCCCTGGGCCGAGCATCACGGCGGCGGGGTCGAGATGACGATGCGCTTCTGAGTCCGCGCGGGAGGCCGGGCCCTCAGGCGGCGGCCTGGTAGAGACCCTCCGGTCCGGCCCCGCGCCGCTCGACCGTGATCGGCTGGTCGCGCTCGCGGCGGTTCCACTTGAAGCTGTCGGCGCGCTCAACAAGGTCCTGCGCGTCGCCGAGCAGATTGGCCGCTGCGGCACTGGTCTGCTCAACCATCGCGGCATTCTGCTGGGTCGAGACGTCCATCTGGCGCATCGCCGCCGAGATTTCCGCGATCGCCCCGGCCTGAGCCCTGGCATCCTCCGACAGGCGGTCGATCAGTTCGGTGACGGTGGCGACGTCGGTGACGATCCCGCTGAACTGCTCCTCGACCTCGCCGACGCTGGTCACCGCCTGGCTGATCCGCTCGCTGGTCGCGGTCAGCTGCTCGCGGGCGTTGCGGGCTTCCTGCTCGGCCCGGCTGGCGAGCTGCGAAACGAGGTCCGCGACCACCGCAAAGCCCTTGCCTGCCTCGCCCGCATGACCGGCCTCGACCGCCGCATTCATCGCGAGCACCCGGGTCTGGAAGGCGATTCGGTCGAGCGCCTCCATCACCCCGTCGACGCTGGCGGCGGCCTCGCGCACTTCCTCCATCGTCGCGGCGGCAGAGCGCGCCTTGTCGAGACCCATTTCGACCGCGTTCTTGGCGCGATCGGCGGACTCGGCCGTGCTCTGCGCCGCGTCCCTGGTAGAGGTGACCCGGCGATCGACATCGGTCAGCGCCGCGGTGGTCTGCTCGATCGCGGCAGCATTGGATTGGGTCCGGCTCGACAGGTCGGACGAGGCATCGGCGATCTCGCTCGCGGCGAGACGGATCGAGCCGGCGCTGGTCGAGACTTGCTGGACCATGTCGCGGAGCGACAGGATGGCGCGATTGAGGTTCTCGCCGAGCGCGCGATATTCGCCTTCGAACTCGGATTCGAGGATCTTGCGCAGGTCGCCCTCGGACATGCGCGTGAGCGTTCCGGCAAGGACGTCGACCATCGCCTTCTTCTGCTCGGCCTCGCGCCGTTCGGCGGCCTGGCGCTCGGCCGAGGTCTGCACGAAATGGTCGAAGGCGGCCGCGAGCTGGCCGAGCTCGTCGGCACGGCCGAGATGGGGGACGGGGACGTCGCGCCCTTCCGAAAGATCGCGCGCCGCGCCGGTCAGCTCGCCGAGTGGCGACACGACCCGCCGACGCAGCAGCGACCCAAACCACATGACACCGCCGAACAGCGCGAGGCCGAGTGCGACCAGCACCGCCGTCGTCACCTGCAGCGCGCTTCCCGCCGCCGCCACGGCGTCTTCCTTGTAACGATTGGATTGGGCGAGGCCGGCCGCGAGCGATGCCTGCTGGTTCTGATAGGCCTCGAACATCACCCGCAGCGCTGCGGCATCACCGCTTCGGTCGCCGCTTCGGAGCATCGGGATCGCGCGCTCCTCGACCACCTTCCAGAACAGGTCGGCATTGCGCACGATGCTGTCGAGATTGGCCCGGAGCGTCGGATCGAGCTCGGCCGATGCCCAACGCGCACGCCGCTCGTTGTAGGTCCGACGAAGCGTCTCGAGCTGCTTCAGCGCCTGGGCTCGATGCTCTTCCTGGGCGAGGCCTTCCATCACGACCGCATAGGGTTCGACGATGAACAAAGGCGGCGGCAGGATGTCGGCCTGGAGCTCGGAGGCGAGCGCGATCTCCTGCTCATATTCGCCGCCGACGCGGATCGCGTTGATGCCGAGCGAGAAGACGATCGCGCTCAGCGCGACCACGCCGAGCAGCGCACCGATCGCAATCCTGACCAGTCGGTTGATGGACATTGGAGAAAGGCCTTCGCTGAGGGTCTTTTCCCCATCATAGAGAGCCCTCGCCCGGCCCGGCCCGGCCGCGCCTAATCTTGGCCGAGGCCGTGTCCCGACGCGAGATAGTCGGCGCTGCGCATCTCCTCGAGCCGGCTCGCGGTGCGCTGGAATTCGAATGCCCCGGTGCCCGCGGGATAGAGCTGCTCGGGCTCGGCATCGGCGGCGGCGAGCAGCTTCACGCGATGCTCGTAGAGCGCGTCGACCAGGGTCACGAAGCGCGCCGCCTCGTTCCTTTTCTCAGGCCCCATCACCGGGATCCCGACGATGATCACCGTGTGGAAGCGCCGCGCAATGGCGAGATAGTCGGCAGCGCCCCGCGCCTCGCCGCACAGCCGCTTGAAGGAGAAGACCGCGACGCCCTTGAGGCTCTTGGGCACGTGCAGGGTCCGCCCGCCGCCAACGTCCAGTTCCTCGGAGGGCACGTTGGCGCGGTCCTCGGGGGGATAGTCGGTCAGCTGAAAGAAGGCCCGGCTGAGCGCCGCGGTAGCCTCGATGCCGTTCGGCACGTGCCACGTCTTCACGCCCTCGAGGCGGTCGAGGCGATAGTCTGTCGGCCCGTTCAGCGGCAGCACCTCGAGCCGCTTCTCGATCAGCGAGATGAAGGGCAGGAAGAGGTCGCGATTGAGCCCGTCCTTGTAGAGGTCATTGGGCGCCCGGTTGGAGGTGGTCACCACCGCCACCCCTTCCTCGAGCAAGGCGGTGAAGAGCCGGGACAGGATCATCGCGTCGGCGGGATTGTTCACCACCATCTCGTCGAAGCAGAGCAGGGTCGCGCCCTCGGCAATGGCTTCGGCGACCGCGGGAATGGGATCGCCCTCCCCCGTCGCGCGCTCGGCCCGGAGCCGCTCGTGGACCTCGATCATGAAGGCGTGGAAATGGACCCGCCTCTTGGGCTCGACCGGGATATGGTCGAAGGCGAGGTCCATCAGCATCGACTTGCCGCGTCCGACCCCGCCCCACAGGTAGAGCCCGCACACGTCGCGCTTGCGCCCGAGCAGGCGGGCGAAGAAGCCGCGGCGGAGGGCCAGTTCGTCGCCCAGCCGGTCAAGCGCCGCCGCCGCTTGCGCCTGGTCGGCGTCGGGCCTCAGTTCCCCGGCCGCGAGCAGCCGCTGGTAGGCTTCGGCAACCGGTCCGCTCACGAAATGTCGCGAAGCTTCTTCAGCGTGCCCGAGAAACTGTAGCAGGCCTCGTCGTCCTGCAGCACCACACCCTGGAGGAAGGCGAGGCTGCGGGTCTGGCGGATCAGCTCGACATGCGCGTCGAGCGGCTTGCCCGCCTGGCCGCGACCCATGAACTTGGTGGTGAGGTCGAGCGTCACATAATGCGCCCGCCGCATGCCCGCGCAGCGCCCGCCGCCGAACAAGGCCATGTCGATGAAGCTCATCACCATGCCGCCGTGCAAGGACCCGCCGAGGTTGAGGTGGCGTTCGGTCGGGAACATCCGGACCACCGCACGGCCGGGCCCGTCGGGACGGAAGATCATCTTCCCCGTCTGCGCCGCGAAGCTGTCGGGATCGAGGTCGATCCAGCTGTACCAGCCCGGATGATCCGGGTCCTCGCGGGCGCCCGACGGGCGATTGGGAACATCTTCGGGCGCGTCCATGCGCGCGGGGTTAGTCGGCGACGTGGGTAGGCGCAACGACAACCCTAGGCCGCGCGCTCGGCGATCAGCTTCTTGGTCTCGGCGATCGCCTTGGCCGGGTTCAGCCCCTTCGGGCAGACGTTGGCGCAGTTCATGATCGTGTGGCAGCGATAGAGGCGGAACGGATCCTCGAGCTGGTCGAGCCGCTCGCCGGTCATCTCGTCGCGGCTGTCGGCGAGCCAGCGATAGGCCTGGAGCAGGATCGCCGGGCCGAGGAAGCGGTCGCCGTTCCACCAGTAGCTCGGGCACGAGGTCGAGCAGCAGAAGCACAGGATGCACTCGTAGAGGCCGTTCAGATGCTCGCGGTCCTCCGGCGACTGCAACCGCTCCTTGCCGGAAGGCGCCGGGGTGGCGGTCTTCAGCCAGGGCTGGATCGAGGCATATTGCGCATAGAGGTGGCTGAAATCGGGGACGAGGTCCTTGATCACGTCGCAGTGCGGCAGCGGGGTGATCCGCACTTCGCCCTTCACGTCCTCGATCGCGGTGGTGCACGCGAGCCCGTTGCGGCCATCCATGTTCATCGAGCAGGATCCACAGATGCCCTCGCGGCACGAGCGGCGGAAGGTCAGCGTCGGATCGAGCTCGTTCTTGATCTTGATCAGCGCGTCGAGGACCATCGGCCCGCATTCGTCGAGATTGACCTCGTACGTGTCGTAGCGCGGGTTCTCGCCCGTCTCGGGATCGTACCGGTAGACCTTGAAGCTCTTGACCCGATTGGCGCCCGCCTCGGCCTTGTAGTGGCGGGGCTTGCCGGTGATCTTGCTGTTCTTGGGAAGCGTGAACTCAGCCATCTTGTTCCTCTAGCGCTGGCCGCGAAATAGGAGCGTCGGACGCGAAAGGCCAGCCCTTGGCGAAGGACCGTATCCCTTCGTGCGCGAGATGGTCATTGCCAGCCGCGTACGGCTTTGCGAAACGCCGTCGCCATGAGTGCGAGCCCCCGAATGCAGCTGCGCGCGGCGACCGCCGACGACCATGACCGGGTCGACCGGCTGTTCGCGCCGCTGAACCTCGGCGAGCGGGGCGACTATGCGCGCTTCCTTGCCGCCCAGGCCGCGGTCCTGCTGCCGCTCGAGGCATGGCTCGACGCGCATGGCGCCGCCGATCTCCTCGCCGACTGGCCTGAGCGGCGCCGTGCCGATCTGCTGCGCGACGATCTTGCCCTGCTGGGCGAGGACCTGTCCGAGCCCGAGCCGGTGACGTTGCCCGAGACGCCCGCCGCCGTGATCGGTGCGGCCTATGTCCTCGAAGGCTCGCGGCTGGGCGGCGCCCTCCTCGCCCGCGAGGTCGGCGCGGACCTCCCCAGGCGCTTCCTCGCCGGCGAGCGGTCGGCAAGCTGGCGCAGCTTCGTCGGCGAGCTCGACCGGCGGCTTTCCACTCCGGACGTACTCGCGCAGGCGATCGACAGCGCCCGGACGGTGTTTGCGGCCTTCGAACGGGCCGGGCGCCGGACGCTCGGCTGACGCGCCTTAGTCCATCATCTCGCGATAGGCGGCGATGACGTTGGCCGCGCTGTAGGGCTTGGTCAGGATCGGCCGGCGGCGGAAGCGCTCGTCGATCATCGAGGTGTCGCCATAGCCCGTCGCGAAGACGAACGGCACGCCCATCTCCTCGAGCATCTCGGCGATCGGCGTGCTCTGCTCGCGCCCGAGATTGTAGTCGAGCACCGCGAAGTCGGGCTTCTGGCTCGCCAGGAAATCGAGCGCGCTGGCGACATTGGACGCAACCTGCACGTCGCTCGCGCCAAGCGACTGGAGCATCGCCTCGGCCTCGAGCGCGATCAGCAGATTGTCCTCGACCAGCAGCACCGAACCGGTGATGCGATCGCGGATCGCCTTGGTCGCGAGGCCCATCGCCATCCGGTCCTGCATCTGGACGTCAAAGCTGTCGCCGGCGGTCACCAGGTGCGGCGGAAGGCGGAAATCGGCGCGCAGGCCATCGGGCTCGAAGGCGATGCTCGCCTCGCCGCCGAGCTCGTGCGGGATCGCCCGCTCGATGATGGTCGAGCCGAAGCCGCGGCGGGTCGGCGCAACCACCGGAGAGCCACCCTGCTCCTTCCAGTGGATCGAGAGCCCGCCGTCCGGCGCCTTCTCGAGCCGGATTCGGACGGTCCCGCTATTATCCTTGAACGCGCCATATTTGGCGGCGTTGGTGATCAGTTCGTGCATCACCAGCGCGACCGTGGCGAAGGCGTCGGGCTGGACCGCCATGTCCTCGCCGATCACTTCGACCCGGTCGGCCCCGCTGCCGAGATAGGCGCCCGCCTCGACCCGGATCATGTTGGTCAGCGAGCGCGCCCCCCAGCCGCTGCTGGTCAGCTGGTCGTGCGCCCGCGACAGGGCATGGACGCGGCTGTTCACGTCATTGGCGAAGACGGTGACGTCGGTCGCCCCTTCGGCGCACTGGCGGACCAGCCCGACGATGAGATTGAGGATGTTGCGGACCCGGTGGTTGAGCTCGGCGATCAGCAGGTCCTGCTGGTCGTTCGAGACCTTGCGCCTCTTCTCCGCCTGGTCGGTCAGCTGGAGGATGATCTCGAGCAAGGTGACGCGCAGCCCCTCGGCCAGCTCGAGGTCGATGTCGGACCAGTGGCGCGACTGGTCGCGGACGGTCTCGCGCCATTCCTCGAAGCTTTCGCGCGGGCTCAGGCGGAGCGTTCCATGCACGTCGCGCTTGACCGCCTTGGTCGGCTGCCCGCCCCAGCGTACGGTCGAAACCACCTCGGGACGGAAGAAAGCGACATAGTCGCGCGGCCGCCGCGACACGGGGATAGCAAGGATGCCCGAGACATTCGCCTCATAATCGGCCGCGGGCGGATGCACCGAGGAGAGCGCATTGGTGTGATAGACCCGGCTCGCCGCCGCGCCGTTGAGGAAGCGCATCAGGTCGAGCGTCTCGCGCTCGGTCGGTGTCTCCCCGCCGAGCCGCAGCCGGCCGTCGACATAGGTCGCAAGTCCGGTCGCGCCCAGTTCCTCGCCAAGCTCCATGAGCAGGCTGAAGAGGTCGTCGATCGACCCATTCTTCGTCGATACCTGCGACAGCATCCGGGCGTGGCGGTCGCGCGCCGCCTTCTGCCGTTCGACCACCTTCCCGCGCACCGCCGTCTCGAGCGTCATCGACAGGATGTTGGCGTAGAAGGCGAGCGACTGCTGGACCGGCGCCGGAAGCGAGCGCGCGGTCTGGTGGTGGCAGCTCAAGAGTCCCCAGAGGCGCCCCTCGACGATGATCGAAAGCGACATGGACGCGGCGACATCCATGTTCTTGAGATACTGAATATGGGTCGGCGACACGGCGCGGAGCATGCTCATCGACAGGTCGAGCGGCTCGCGGTTCGCCCCCATCCGCGGACTGACCGGCACCGTCCGCGCATGGACGTCGGCGATCTGCCGGATCGGATTGCGCAGGTAGAGCGCGCGCGCCTGGGCGGGAATGTCGCTCGCCGGATAATGGAGGCCGAGATAGGGATCGAGGTCGCGGCGGCGGACTTCGGCGATGACCTCGCCGCTGTCGTCGGCATGGAAGCGGTAGAACATCACCCGGTCGTAACCGGTCAGCGCGCGGACGTGGCGGACCGCGAGATTGGCGAGCATGTCGACCGTCGGAAGCTCGCGGATCTGGGTCAGCATCGCCTGGATGTTGAGCTGGAGCCGCTCGTCGCGCGGGGACGCGGGCACGCCCTCGATGATGACGCTGTCGTTGAGGCGATGGACGTTGAGGTCGAGGCGCTGCGCGCAGGCATCGACCTTGGCATCGGCGAGGATGTGCGGGCTCATCCCCTGGTTGATCTGGAGCTCGGAGCGCAGGTCGTGAAGCGCGCGGGCGCCGAGCAGGTCGGCGGCGCTCTTCCCGATCAGCGCCTCGCTCGGCTGGCCGAAATAGTCGATCACATTGTCCGAGGCGCGGCGGACCAGCCAGTCCGAGGCCAGCTCGATCAGGAAACCGTGCGGCTGGATCTCGCCGAGAAACTGGATCTGCTCGAGCGCGCAGAGCGCCGCGGCATCCGCCCCCATTCCGTCGAGGGCGGGCACTCCGGCTTCGGCATCGGCAGAGGTCCCGACACCGTCGTCATTCAAGTCCATCTGCGCCGAAAACTCCGTAGTGGAAGTGCGCCTATCCAGACGCATCCTTTATGGAGCCTGTCAGAAGCCTCTGCAATTTAACAAATATCAAGGCCGATGCTAGGCCCTTGGGCTCAGGCTTCGCGCGCCGCCTTCAACACCGCCGCCGCATGGCCCGGCACCTTCACCTTGCGCCACGTCTTCACCACCGATCCGTCGGCGCCGATCAGGAAGGTCGAGCGCTCCATGCCCATATATTTGCGGCCATACATGCTCTTCTCGACCCACGTGCCGAAGGCCTCGCTCAGGCTTCCGTCGTCGACCGCGAGCGGCACCTTCAAATCATATTTGGCGATGAACTTATCGTGGCTCTTGGCATCGTCGCGCGACACGCCGATCACGCGCGTCCCGGCCGCGGCGAAATCGTCGGCGAGCGCGGTAAATTCCTGCGCTTCCTTGGTGCAGCCTGACGTATCGTCCTTGGGATAGAAATAGACGACCAGCTTGCCGCCCGGCGCCTGGAGGTCGACGGTCTCGCCCCCCGTCGTCGCCAGCGTCAGTGCCGGTGCCTTGCTGCCCTCGTCGATCATGTCCCGCTCCTTACCTTTTCCCAGCGCCCGGCGATCCGCGCCCGGGCTTCGTCGATCGCCGCCAGAAGCGCATCCCAGTCCGCCTGTCCACACAGGCTTGCGACGAGGGGCCGGCTGGCCTCGGCGAGCGCGACCGCCCCCGGCGCAACCAGCCGCATCACCACGAGGAAGCGGCTGAGCAGGCGAAGGTCGGGATCGGTCGCCTCGTCGAGCAACCCGGCCGCGACCAGCGCCGCGATCGCGCTCTCGAGCCGGGGATCGAGCCCGATGCCGCTGGTCAACTGGAGCGTGTGGACGGTGAATTCGAGGTCGACCAGCCCGCCGGGGCCGAGCTTCACGTCGAGCGGCCCGACCGCGGGCTTGTGCTGCGCCATCTGCGCCCGCATCTCGGCCGCATCGGCCCGGACCGCCGCAGGGTCGCGCTCCATCGTCAGGATTGAATGGATCGCGTCGCGGAGCCGCGTCTGGAAAGCCGGGCTGCCGGTCAGTGGCCGCGCCCGGCACAAAGCGAGATGCTCCCAGGTCCAGGCGTCGCTTCGCTGGTAATGATCAAAGCCGGCAAGGCTGACCGCGAGCATCCCCTTCTCGCCCTGCGGCCGAAGCCGCGTATCGACGTCGTAGAGCGGCCCGGCGGCGGTCTGGACCGACAGCGCCGCGACGATCCGGCTCGCCAGGCGGTTGTAATAATCGGTGCCGGTCAGCGAACGCGCGCCGCTCGAGCGGCATTCGTCGGGACAGGACCAGAGAAAGATGAGGTCGAGGTCGCTGGCATCAGTCAGCGCCTGCCCGCCGAAGCGGCCGAGCGCGACGATCCCGAACTCGCCGCCCGGCATCGTCCCGTGCGCCGCGGCGAATTCCTCGGCGACCTTGTCCGACAGGGTCCGGACCGCCGCTTCGGCAAGGTCGCTGTAGCCCTTGGTAATGGCGATCGGATCGCGGTGCGCGGCGATCAACTGCACGCCGAGCGCGAAGCGGCGCTCGCCGACGAGGCGGCGGATGCGGTCGAGCGCCTGGTCGAGCCCGTCCCCCGCCACCGCCGCGGCGAAGCGGTCGGCCAGCGTGTCGGCGTCGGGCGGAAGCGCGAAGCTACTGTCGTCGATCAGCCCGTCGAGCAGGGTCGGCCGCCGCGCCAGCTGGTCAGCAAGGGCCGGCGCCTGGGCGAGGATCAGCGCCAGGATCTCGGCCAGCGCCGGGCGGGCCTCGAGCAGGCGGAAGAAATTGACCCCGCTCGACAGCCGCTCGACGATGTCGCTGAAACGGTTGAGCGCGCGCATCGGCTCGGGCGCGGCGGCGATCCGCGGCATCAGCCCCGGGAGCATCGCCTCGAACGCTTGCCGCGCCGCCGGAGATCGCAGCGAGCGGGCCTTGCCGGTGCGCCAGTCGGCGACTCTCCGCGCGGCCTCCTCGGGTTCGGGCCAGCCCTGCGCGGTCAGTTCGGCGCGGAGCCGGTCGGGATCGTTCGACAGCCGCGTTTCATCGCTGCTGACCAAGCCGTCGAAGGAGAGGCCGATCGCCTCGACATGCGGCGCAAGCGACCTCAGCAAGGCCTCGCCATCGGCTTCGCCCGCGAGCCTGGCGACGGCTTCGAGCGCTTCCCCTCGCGGCAGGCGATGCTCCTGCCGGTCGTCGATCATCTGGACCCGATGCTCGGCGGTGCGCAGCGCGCGATAGCCCTCGCCGATCGCGGCCGCGACATGGGGCTCCAGCCGGTCGGCGTCGGTCAGCGCGCGCAAGGCATCGAGCGTCGCGGGCGCCCGCAGCGCCGGTTCGCGCCCGCCATGGACCAGTTGCTGGACCTGGGTGAAGAATTCCGCCTCGCGGATCCCTCCGCGTCCGCGCTTGAGGTCGTAGCCCGGTCCGAACGCCTGGCCCTGCGCATAATGATCGCGGATGCGCAGCGAGATGGAGCGGATCTCGTCGATCGCGCCGAAGTCGAGCGCCCGGCGCCAGACGAAGGGCTGGATCTCGCGCAGAAAGCGCTGCCCGAGCGCCCTGTCGCCGGCGCAGCAGCGCGCGCGGATGAAGGCGGCCCGCTCCCACGGCAGCGCCGAACTTTCATAATAAGAGATGGCGGCATCGACCGGGAGCGCGATCGGGGTGACCTCGGGCGAGGGCCGAAGCCGCATGTCGACCCGCGCGACATAGCCATGCTCGTCGCGGGTCTGGAGCAGTTCGATCAGCCGCCGCCCGTAGCGCACTGCCGCCTCCCCGGCTTCCTCGCGCGCCCGCTTGGGCAAGGTCTCGGGATCGAACAGCAGGATGAGGTCGACGTCCGAACTATAGTTGAGCTCGCAGCTGCCAAGCTTGCCGAGCGCGAGCACGGTCATGTCGATCATCGGCGCGTCGGGCACGCGCTCGATGATGGCGGCGTGGAGGCTCTCGTCGATCGCCCGGTCGGCAAAGGCCGACAGCGCCGCGGTTACGTCCTCGAGCGACAATTCGCCGGCAAGGTCGCCGAGAGCGGTCGCGAGCGCGAGCTGCTGGCGCTCGCGCCGCAGGCGTTCGCCGACGCGGGTCCCGTCCTCGGTCCGGATCGCCGCAAGGGCCGCAAGACTGCCGTCGCTTTCGAAAATCCCGGCAATCTGCGGATGACGTTCGAGCAGCCCGCTCAGGAAGGGCGACCAGCGCCGCGCCCGCTCAATCGCCTCGGCGCGAACCTGTGTCCCGGAGGCCGCGCTCATGCCGACACCTCGGCTTTGGACCAGATTGATAGCAACGAAGCACTGGCTTCTGCGTTGACCAGCCAAATGAATTCCGCACCTTCCTCGAAGGCGGCGGCGGCAGCAAAGAGCGACTCCATGGATCGACGCATCATCCGGGTCGAGCTACCGCCTGCACACGCCGGTGTCACCGCCGCCCTGCGCCGCGCATTCGCGACGACGCAGGCGCCGACCGACGACCGCGCGTTCGACGATCTCCTCGCCCGCCTGGGCTGAGGATTTCGCCGGCAGGCCAAGGCCACCCACCACAAACAAGAAAAGGGCCGGACGACGGGTGATGTCCCGACCGTCCGGCCCTTTTCGATATGGCTGACTGGCGACGTGGCGCGGCCTCAGCCGCGGCCACCCGCCAGTTCGTCGACTTCGCCCATGATCTGGGCAAGCGCGCTGTGGTTGGGATCGGTCTTGTGCTGGCGCCGGCTGGGCAGCTTGCCGCCCGACAGGAGCTGCTCGAGCGCGACCCGGCCACGCGCGACGCGGCTCTTGATCGTGCCCACGGCGCAGCCGCAGATCTCGGCCGCTTCCTCGTAGGCGAACCCACCCGCGCCGACCAGGATCAGCGCCTCGCGCTGCGGCTGCGGTAGGTGCATCAGCGCCCGCTGCATGTCGCCGAGTTCGACGTGACGGTCCTGGCTCGCCGGCGCGGCAAGGATCTTCGACGCGGTCAGTTCGTCCCACTCGCCCTTGAAGCGGGCGCGCCGCATCTGGCTGAGGAACAGGTTGCGAAGGATGATGAAGGTCCAGGCCCGCATGTTGGTGCCCGCCTGGAAGCGCTTGCGCGCCGCCCACGCCTTGAGCAGCGTTTCCTGCACGAGGTCATCGGCAAGGTCCCGGCTGCCCGACAGCGAACGGCCGAAGGCGCGCAGGTGCGGAATGACCTGCGCCAGCTGGGTCTTGAATTCCGGGTCCGACAGCGGGACCGGTTCGGCCCGGGCCGCTTCGGCCGGTTGCTGATCCAGATCGTCGCTCAATCCATCCCGCCCCTCGGCGCTGCGCATCGTGGCAGCGCTCGTCATATGGTTCATGCGCCGTCCGCCCTCAGCCGGCAACGAAATAGATGATGGCGAACGCCAGGATGACAAGCACCAGTCCGCCGATCAGTGCCACTCGCGCGACGCCCGGGGTGGTCCCGGCGCGCGCTTCCGTCCCGGTCAAATGCTCCGGCTGGTTGTCGATCATCTACGTCGGCACTCCGATTAGGTTTGAAGCGCCAACGCAACGATGGGAACCGTTGTTCCCACCGTTCGTGGAGGGCTTCAGCCCGCCGGAACCGTCGCCGCGTCGAAGAAGAGCGCCTGCGCGATCGCCGCCTTCACCGTCGCCCGCTGGAAGGGCTTGGTGATGAGGAAGGTCGGTTCCGGACGGGTGCCGGTGAGCAGCCGCTCGGGGAAGGCGGTGATGAAGATCACCGGCACCGAGAATTCGGCGAGGATGTCGCGGACCGCGTCGATCCCGCTCGAATCGTCGGCGAGCTGGATGTCGGCCAGCACCAGGCCCGGCGGGTGCGCGCGGGCCTGCGCCACCGCCTCGTCACGGGTGACCGCAACGCCGGTGACATTGTGGCCGAGGTCGCGGACGATCGTCTCGATGTCCATCGCGATGATCGGCTCGTCCTCGATGATCAGCACGTCGGCGAGGGTCTGGCGCTCGATCTCGCTCAGCGCTTCCTGGACGAGATTGTCGACCTCGTTCGGCTGCGCGCCGATGAGATAGGCCGCGTCCGACGAGGAGAAGCCCTCGAGCGCGGTCAGCAACAGCGCCTGGCGCGATAGCGGGGTAATGCGGCTGAGGCGGGCCTGCGCAATCGCTTCCGGATTGCCGCTGTTCCCGTCATCATAGTCGCTGCCTTCCTCGATGTTGGCGGTCGACCAGATCGCGTGGAAGGTGCGGTAGAGGCCAAGCCGCGGCTCGACTTCGCGGGGGAAATTGTCCGGCGCGGCGACGATCGCTTCCAGCGTCGCCCGGACGAACGCGTCGCCATGGGTCTGGCTTCCGGTGAGCGCGCGGGCATAGCGCCGCAGGAATGGCAGATGCGGCGCGAGTTCCTGGCCTAGCGACATGAGGGTGCTTTGCTCCTAATCAGAATATTTGACGCCCCTATTGGGAGCCGCGTCGCGAAACTGCAACCCTGACGCGGGTGGGCCCGAAGCGCCACAGGCAACCTCCGAATGACTTTGTTACGGTTCGCGGAACAAAGATGTGTCGTTTTGGTTTCCACTGCGGGCAGCCTCTCGGTTGACGAGTCGGCTGCCTGACTTTTACGGGGGCCCATGGCGTTAAATTCGCCCGGTACATCGAGGAATAGGCATTGCGCCAAGCCACGCAGCGTCGCGAGGGGGATCAGGGGTTGAGTGCGGACAATAGCAATCAACAATCGTCCCCGGCCGACACGAAAGTGAAGAAGCCCGCGCCGAAGAAGCGGGGATCCGCGCCTGACGATGTCGGGCGCGCGCTTCGCAGTGCCTATGACGAGGCGCTGCGCGAGGACGTTCCCGACGACTTTCTTGACCTGCTCGGCAAGCTGAGTTGAGCCGGGCGCCTAGCGCTGCCCCTGACATCAAGATGTCTCGACTCCGGTCCTGGTTCCAGCAGCTCCCTACCGCAAGCAAGCTGCTGCTGCTGCTCACTGCCGCCATTCTCCCGCTCGGCCTGGTGCTGGTCGCCGCCGCCAACAACGGCATCGGCCAGGCCAACCAGGCGCTTTCCGCCCGCGCCCAGGACCAGGGTCGGCTCGCGCTCCGCGCGATCGACAGCCTCATTGCCCGCAACATCCTTGCCCTTCGGGTCGCCGCCAATGGCGCGATCGAGAATGGGACGCCCGATCCCTGCCAGCGGGTCGAGCGTTCGCTTCGCTCGGCGCCGGGCACGCCCTTCAATTTCATGCTCAGCGACGAGGTCGGGACCCGCCTTTGCACCCGCGGCGATGCCGACGACGGTGAGCGGCCGACCCTGCTCGTCGCTCCCGGCCAGGTCCGGGTCTGGCTCTCGCAAAGCCGCAACCGGCTCTACTATCGGGTCGGGGTGATCGGCGGCTCGGCCACCGCGTGGATCGACCGCGAGCAGTTCCGTTCGGCCCTCGTCTCGGCCCGGGTCGGGACCGGCACCGTGCTCCTGTCGGACGATCGCGCGGAGATCCAGGTCGGCTCCTCGGGCCCGAACGAGGGTGGCACCGGCCTCCAGCAGGCCATCTATACCGTCGAGCAGGCGATCGCGGGCGGCCAGCTGCGGGTGAAGGCCGACGTCGCGACCGAGCAGGTGGCGCAGGTCGATCAGCTCATCATCCTTCTTCCGCTCCTGATGTGGATCGTCGCCGCAGTGCTGAGCTGGGTGGTGGTGCGGGTCTTCCTGCTCGCGCCGCTCGGCCGGATCCAGCGCGCCATCACGCTTCACGAGCCTGGCAGCGGTGCCCTCGAGCTTCCTGACCGGCTCGGTTCGGCGGTCGAGATCCGCGAACTCGGCAACAGTTTCTCGCGCGCTGTCGCGCGGATCGAGAAGAGCGAGATGGAGATGGCCGAGGCCCTCGAGGGCCAGCGCAAGCTCGTCCGTGAGGTCCACCACAGGGTGAAGAACAATCTTCAGGTGGTCGCGTCCCTGCTCAATATCCACCGCCGCAGCGCCAAGTCGGACGATGCCAAGGACGCTTATTCCTCGATCGGCCGCCGGGTCGACGCGCTCGCCGTCGTCCACCGCAACCATTATGCCGAGCTCGAGGAAAATCGCGGCATTGCCCTGCGCCCGCTGCTGAGCGAGCTCGCCTCGAACCTCCGCGGCAGCGCGCCGCAGGGATCCCATTCGATCGACATCACCCTCGATCTCGAAAGCCTCAACGTCATTCAGGACGTGGCCGTGGCGACGGCATTCCTCACGACCGAGATTGTCGAGCATGCCATGCTGACCCAGCCCGAGGCGCTGGTCACGCTGACGCTCCATCGGACCTCGGACACGGTGGCGCGGTTCACGCTCGCCACTGGCACGTCATCGGCGCCGTCGGAAAGCGAGGCCGATCACCAGCAGTTCGAGCGGATCATCAGCGGGCTGGCGAAGCAGCTACGCTCGACTCTCGACCGCGAACCGGGCCGATACAGCGTCGACATCCCGGTATTTCCGCCACGTTGAAAAAATTTCTGGAGGAGTTGGAACCCCGGGGCGACAGCGCCGTTCTACACTTCGGATAGCGACCTTTTGCCCCCCCGCTCTCGCTGTCCGCTTACACGGGCCCGAAGTCGTCAACCCTCCCCCCCCCCCGGTGACGATTTCGGGCCCGCTTTGCGTCCAGCGTCGGAAGCTTCGCGACGGGCAGCCCGCCAGTGGGTCAGCCGGATGGCGATGATGGCGAATTCATAGAGCAGGTAGAGCGGCACCAGCAGCAGCAGCATCGACACCGCGTCGGGCGGGGTCAGCACTGCCGACACGGCCGCGCAGACGACGATCGCATAGCGGCGCTTCGCCGCGAGCTGCTCGCGGGTGACCAGCCCCGCCCGCTCGAGGATCATCAGCAATACCGGGGTCAGGAAGGCGACTCCGAAGCCGAACAGGAAACGGGTGACGAAGGCCAGATAATTGCCGACGCCCGGGAGCGCCTCCTGCTCGACGCCGCCGATATTGCCCTCGAACCCGAGCAGAAACTTGAGCGCCCAGGGCATGGCGACGAAATAAGCGAACATCGCGCCCGCGCCGAAGAAGAAGGGCGTCATCACCAGGAAGGGCAGGAAGGCCTTCTTCTCCTTGGCGTAGAGCCCCGGCGCGACGAACCGCCAGATCTGCGTCGCGATGATCGGGAAGCAGAGCATGAGGGCGGCGAACAAAGCGACCTTCACCTCGGTGAAGAAAGCCTCGAACACATCGGTGTAGATGAGCTTGCCTTGTCCAGCGGCGCGCAAGGGCTGGACCAGCCATGCCTGGATCGGCTTGGCGAAGTAGAGGCAGAGGAAGAAGGCGCCGACCAGCGCGGCGAGGCTCACCAGCAAACGCCGGCGAAGCTCGACCAGATGGTCGAACAAGGGCTGCTTGGTTTCGTCGAGGTCCTTCACGGCAGTTCGCGCTTGTGATGCTCGGGGACCGGCAGCGGCAGCGGCGGCTCGTCGGTCTCCGCGCTCTCGTTCGTGACGGGCGACGACGAGGCGCGGTCGCTTTGGGCCGGGGAGCTGTCCGCCAACGGTCCGTCCATCGGCCGCATCACCGCGCCATGCTCCTCGCTCGCGCCGGCATAGGGCAGCGCGACCGGATGCTCGCGCATGATCCGCTCATTCTCCTCGCGCCAGCGCTTCTCCATTTCCTCCAGCTCGGCCTCGCGCATCATATTCTCGATGCCCGCGGTGAAATGGCGCGCATGGGCGCGGGCACGGCCGACCCAGCGGCCCACCGTGCGCATCGTCGTCGGCAGTTCCTTGGGGCCGATGAAGATCAGCGCCAGCACCGCGACGATGAACAATTCCGTGCTGTCGACGCCGAACATGCGGCGATGGTCCCGCGGCCGCCTAGCGCGGCTGCTGGTCGGACGGCGGCGGGGGCGGCGGCGCGACCGGATCGGGCGCGGAGCGGTTCGGAGTCACGTCGATCGGCCGGTCGACGCTGCCCAGCCGGCGGCGCTCTTCCTCGGCCTTGCGCTTCTGCTCGTCGTCATCGTCGGCGAGGCCCTGCTTGAAGCTCTTCAGCCCCTTGGCCACGTCACCCATCATCGCCGAGAAGCGATTGCCGCCGAACAGCAGCAGGATCAGGACCCCCAAGATGATCCAGTGAATGAGGCTGAACCCGCCCATGCGTTCTACTCCGTTGAACTGGCGGGCTACTTAGTCGTCTTCGCCGCCGCTTTCCAGTTGCAGCATCAGGCTGGCCTCGTCGACCGGATCGAGCAGCCCGGCGGCGCGCAGGTCGTCGATCCCAGGAAGGTCGCGGCGGCTCGTGAGACCGAAGTGGGTCAGGAACTCGGCCGTGGTCGCATAGAGCAGCGGCCGCCCCGGCCCCTCGCGCCGTCCTGCCGGCCGGACCCAGCCCGCTTCCATCAGGACGTCGAGCGTGCCCTTGGCGGTCTGCACCCCGCGGATCGCCTCGATCTCGGCCCGGCTGACCGGCTCGTGATAGGCGATGATGCTGAGCGTTTCCGTCGCCGCCCGGCTCAGTCGTCGCGGCTCCTCGCGGGTCCGGCGAAGCAGATGCGCCAGGTCGCCCGCGGTCTGGAAATGCCACCGCCCGCCGCGCTCGACGAGGTTGATCCCGCGTCCGGCATAATGATCCGCGAGCGCCTCGAGCGTGGCGGCAAGGTCGCCTTCCCCGGCATAAGCCGCGATATCGGCGAGGCTCAAAGGTTCGGCGGCCGCGAACAGAACGGCTTCGACCGCGCGGGCAAAGTCCTCGCTCATCGCGCGGCGACCCGCAGTTCGAGCGGCGCGAAGGCTTCGTCCTGGCGAAGCTCGACCCGCCCCTGCTTGGCCAGCTCGAGCGCGGCGACGAAGGAGGAGGCGAGCGCCGATCTGGCGAATTCGGGATCCTGGCTCGGCATCACGAACGCCTCGAGCCGGGTCCAGTCGATCGCGCTCCCGACCAGCGCAGAGACGCGCTCGATCGCTTCCTCGAGCGTCAGCACCGCCCGCCGCGCGACCACGTGCATCACCGGCGCGGTCCGGGCCCGCACCCGGCCGTAGGCGGCGGCAAGCTCGAACAGCGACACTTCCCACTTGCTCCGCCGCATCTGGCGAAGCCCCTCGGGAGCGCCGCGCGCGAAGACGTCGCGGCCAAGCCGGTCGCGCGCCATCAGCCTTGCCCCCGCCTCGCGCATCGCGTCGAGCCGCTGCAGACGCAGCTGGAGCCGTGCCGCCAATTCCTCGGGGCTCGGATCCTGCTGTGGGTCCTTGGGCAGCAGGAGGCAGGATTTGAGATAGGCCAGCCACGCCGCCATCACGAGATAATCGGCCGCGATCTCGAGCTTCAGCGCCTCGGCATTGTCGAGGAAGGAAAGATATTGCTCGACCAGCGCGAGGATCGAGATGTGCTTGAGGTCGACCTTCTGCGCGCGGGCAAGGCTGAGCAAAAGGTCGAGCGGCCCTTCCCACGCCCCGAGGTGAAGCTGGAGGCTGTCGTCGGCGTCGGGAAGGAGGCTGGCCCTGTCCGTCACCCCCGCCCCCGGTCTCAGGCCAGCGCCAGCAGTTCGTCCCGGACCGCCACGGCCGCGGCGAAGTCGGGGCCGTCCGAGCCGCCGACCATCGCGCCGGCCATCGCCCGCGCCAGCCGCGCCTCGGCCTCGAGCGTCATGGGCCCGACGTGCCGCGCGACATCGACCATCTCGTCGAACTTGCCCGAGCAGTGGAGCGTGAGGTCGCAACCCGCCGCGATTGCCGCCGCCGAGCGTTCCCCGGCCGAGCCCGACAGCGCCTCCATCCCAATGTCGTCGGTCATCAGCAGCCCGGCAAAGCCGATCCGCTTGCGGATGATTTCCTCGATCACGAACGGCGACTGGCTCGACGGATGCACCGGGTCCCACGCCTCGAACAGGATGTGCGCGACCATCCCCATCGGGGCTTCGCGCAGCGTTTCGAACGGCTCGAGGTCGATCTCCAGCTCGGCCGCCGAGGCGCTCACGCGCGGCAGCTCCTTGTGGCTGTCGACCGTCGCCCGGCCGTGCCCGGGCATATGCTTGACCACCCCGATCACACCCGCGCTGGCGAGGCCCTCGAGCACCGCGCGGCCAATCGCCGCGACCTGCATCGGCTCGCTGCCATAGGCGCGGTCGCCCACGATCTGGTCGGCGTCGGGCTGGCGGACGTCGAGATTGGGCACGCAGTTCACGTTGACTCCATGGCCCGCGAGCATCAGCCCGATCGCGCGGGCGTTCATCCGCGCCGCCTCGATCGCCGAGGATGGCGCCGCCTGATAGAGCCGGTCGAACGCCCCGCCCGCGGGAAGCGCCGGCCAGGCCGGTGGCTTCATCCGCATCACCCGCCCGCCTTCCTGGTCGATCAGGATCGGCAGGTCGCCGCGCCCGTGCAGGTCCCGGAGCGAGGCGGTCAGCGCCTTCAGCTGCTCGGGATCGCCGCAGTTGCGCGCGAACAGGATGTAGCCCGCCGGGTCCACCTCGCGGAAGAAAGCCCGTTCGTCGTCGGTGAGCGAAAGCCCCGACATCCCATAGATTGCTGCCTGCATGACGGCGCCCCTAGCGTGCCACGAAGCAGGCGTCGCCTGCCGCCTTCAGCAGCTGGCAGGCCTGGCGGGCCTCGGCCGCACTGCCGAAGCTGGCGCGGAGCCTTTGTCCCTTCTGGTAGGGCACGATGATCTTGGTCGCCGCGCCGATCGACGGGAAGCGCCCGGCGAGCGTCGCCCAGGCCGCATTGGCCTGCGCCGGATTGTCGTAGAAGCCGAGCTGCACCGTGCTCCCGGCCGGACCCGCAGGCTCGGGCGCCGGGGCCGGCTCGGCCGCCGCGCTGTCGGCCTCGGCCGGGGCCGGGGTGGCGGGCTTGGGCTGCGGCTTGGCGATCGCTTCCTCGGGCACCGCGTCGAGATCGAGTTGGCCGTCGACCTGCTCGCCCGCGCCGGTCGCGAAGGCCGTCTCGCTGTCACCCGCGACATTGATCCCGCCCGGATCGGTCGGCTTGATCTTGTAGGGTCCGGGCTCGGCGCGGATCAGTTCGGGCGGTCCGCTGCCTTCCTCGGCCTGGCGCTTGCCGAGCCAGTAGAGCGTCCCCGCGACCACCGCCGCGGCCAGCAGCACCACCAGGATGGCGGCCAGCATCTTGCGCGCCGACAGCGAGGGCGGCTCGTCCTCGTCATCGACAGGCTCGAGCCACGGCAAGGGCTCGCCCGACACGCTCCGCGACGTTGCCATCTTCAGTACACCACCACGCAAGACTGTCCCGCTCGTTCGAGCTGCTGGCATATGACAACCGACTGGGCTTGCGAAGAGGTGCCGAGCTGCAACCGGTACATTCTTGTCGGCCGCCCGCCGCCCAGGCCCCGCACGTCGACCGTGTTCACCATCTTGGGCTTGGTCGCGAGATAGGGATAGCGGCGGGTCACCTTCTTCCACGCGCTCTCGGCCTGGGTCCGGCTCGGGAAGGCGCCGAGCTGGACGACGCGGCCGCGATCGGGATTGGGGCGATAGACGGCGATCGGCGAGGGCCCGGTCGGCGGCGGCGCGATCACCGGCTCGTCGGCGGGGAAGGTCGGGCGGCGGGCCCGGTCCTCGCTCCGCGCCGCGCTGCTGCGGCTGCGGACGTCGGCAGCCTCGCGGGCGATCCGCGACGACGGACGGGGGGCGGCCCGCTCGGCGACCGGAGCGCTGCCATTGCCCTCGACGCTGTTCGCCTCGGCGGTCGCCGGAGCGCCATCGACGGCAAGCGGCTCGGGTTCGTTGACCGGGATCGGCACGGTCGCCTCGGCGGGCAGTTCGGGCGGGGCGGCCTCGCGCTGGCGGGTCCCGAGCCACCAGGCCCCGACCCCGACGCCCACGATCACCAGGGCGAGCAGCAGATACCAGGGGAGAAGCGCACGGCCGGTGCGGATCCTCGCCGGAGCGGCGCGCGCCGTCGTCGGCGATCCGGCCGGGGCCGGTTCATCGTCGAGCCAGGGCAGGCGCTCGCTCGATACTGGCATCGCCTAACGCATCTCCTCCGCGGCCTCGACGCCCATCAGCCCCAAACCGTTCCCGATCACCTGCGCGACCGCGCTCGACAATGCGAGACGGGCAGCGCTGAGGCCCGGCTCGCCCTCGATCAGGAAGCGCCGGCTGGGATCGTCGTTGCCGCGGTTCCACAGCGCGTGGAAGGCGGCCGCCAGCTCGTAGAGGTAGAAAGCGATCCGGTGCGGCTCGTGCGCGGTGGCGGCGCTTTCGACGACGCGCGGATAGTGGCTCGCGAGCCGGACCAGCGCCAGTTCCTCGCTGTCGAGCAGCGACAGATCGGCATTGCCCGCATCGAGCCCCGCTTCGGCCGCCTTGCGCTTGAGGCTGGCGATCCGGGCATGGGCATATTGGACGTAGAAGACCGGATTGTCCTTCGACGCCTCGACCACCTTGGCGAAATCGAAGTCGAGCGGGGTGTCGGCGCGCTTGGTCAGCATGATGAAGCGGACCACGTCCTTGCCGACCTCGCGGACGACGTCGGCGAGCGTCACGAAATTGCCCGCCCGCTTGCTCATCTTCACGGGCTCGCCGGCACGCAGCAGCTGGACCATCTGGACCAGCTTCACGTCGAGGTCGACCTTGCCGTCGGTCAGCGCCTGCACCGCCGCCTTGATCCGCTTCACCGTCCCCGAATGGTCGGCGCCCCAGATGTTGACGAGATGGTCGGCGCTCTCGGCTTTCTGCAGGTGATAGGCCGCATCGGCACCGAAATAGGTCCAGCTGCCGTCCGACTTCTTCATCGGCCGGTCCTGGTCGTCCCCGAATTGCGTCGAGCGGAACAGGGTCAGCGACACGGGCTCCCAGGCGTCATGCTCGTCGATGCTCTTGGGCCGCTCGAGCTCGCCTTCGTAGACGAGGCCCTTGGCGCGGAGCGTCTCGAGCGCGCGTTCGGGCGCACCCGACGCCTGCAGCTCGGCTTCCGAGCTGAACTTGTCGTGGGTGATCCCGAGCAGCGACAGATCGTGGCGGATGAGGTCCATCATTGCGGCCACGGTCTTCTGCTTGAAGGCGGGCAGCCACTCGGCCTCGGGCGCCGCCACCATCGACGAGCCATATTCGGCCGCCAGCAGCGCACCGACCGGCTTCAGATAGTCGCCCGGGTAAAGCCCCTCGGGGATCTCGCCGATGTCCTCGCCGAGCGCCTCGCGGTAGCGCAGGTGCGCCGAGCGGGCGAGCGTGTCGACTTGGCTGCCGGCATCGTTGACATAATATTCGCGGGTGACCGCATAGCCCGCCGCCTCGAGCAGGCTGGCGAGCGCGTCGCCCACCACCGCGCCGCGGCAATGGCCCATGTGCATCGGCCCGGTCGGATTGGCCGAGACATATTCGACATTGACCCGCTCGCGCTTGCCGACGCTCGACAGGCCGTAGCGCCGACCCTCGGCGGCGATGCGGCCGAGCTCGGCCCGCCAGACGTCGTCGGTCAGCCGGATGTTGATGAAGCCGGGCCCGGCGATCTCGACCCCGGCGACTCCGGGCAATGCCTCGAGTTGCGGCACCAGCTGGCCAGCGAGCGCGCGCGGGTTGGTCCCGGCGGGCTTGGCGAGGACCATCGCGGCATTGGTCGCAAGGTCGCCGTGGCTCGCGTCGCGCGGAGGCTCGACGGTGACCGCCTTGCGCGGCAAGCCGGGCGGAAGCGAGCCGGCCGCGGCCAGCTGGTCGAGGGCCTGGTTCACATGGTCGGTGAAGGTCGCGAAGATGCTCAAGCGTTTGGCAATCGTATCAATTGTGTCAGGAAGGGACATGCCCTTACGCCAGAGATGCGGTGACAGTCACCCCCCGTTCAGCCGCTGTGCCGGAGGGGAACGCCCATGCGACGCCTGAAACCGGTCAGCCGTTGGCTGATGCTTTTCCTCGCGGCGGTCTTCGCCGCGGCCCAGCCTGCCGCTGCCCAGGAGATCCTGCGCGACAGCGAAACCGAGAAGCTCTTCGCCGACATGTCGAAGCCGCTGATCCAGGCGGCCCAGCTCGATCCCAAGAATGTCAAGATCGTCCTCATCAACGATCCCGAGATCAACGCCTTCGTCGCGACCGGCCAGGCGGTCTACATCCATACCGGCCTGCTGACCGCGGCCGACAATGCCAATCAGGTTCAGGGCGTCATCGCCCACGAGCTCGGCCACGTCGCCGGCGGCCATGCGATCCGTTCGGGCGAAGGGGCCAAGCAGGCGACCGGAATCACCATCCTCAGCCTCGTCCTCGGCGGCCTCGCCATGGCGGCCGGCGCGGGCGATGCGGCGATGGGCGCGCTGGCGATCGGCCAGCAGGCCGCGCTCGGCTCCTTCCTCGCCTTCACCCGCGCGCAAGAGACCAGCGCCGACCTCGCCGGCGCTTCCTACCTCACCAAGGCGGGCATTTCGGGCAAGGGTTCGCTCGAATTCTTCAAGAAGCTGCAGAACCAGGAATATCGCCTCGCGGTCTATGCGACCGACAGCTACAACCGGACCCACCCCCTGTCGTCCGAGCGCATCGCCTCGCTGACCACCATCTACCAGAAGGACCCGGCCTGGAACCGGCCGACCGACCCCGCGCTCGAAGCCCGCTTCCAGCGCGTCCGGGCGAAGCTCATCGGCTACATCAGTGACAAGGAAGCGGTGCTCCGCACCTATCCGGTCACCGACCAGAGCGTGCCGGCCCATTATGCCCGCGCCTATGCCTATCACCGCATGGGCGACCGCGACAAAGCGCTGGCCGAGGCCGACGCGCTCCTCGCTACCGCACCGGCGGACCCCTTCTACCTCGAACTGAAGGGCCAGATCCTGCTCGAGAGCGGGCGTCCGGCCGAGGCCATTCCGGCGCTCCGCGAAGCCGTCGCCAAGGCCCCCGACCAGCCGATGATCCAGGCGATGCTCGGCCACGCCCTCCTCTCGACCGAGAAGAGCGAGAACCTGACCGAGGCCGAGAAGGTGCTCAAGGCCTCGATCGGCCGCGACAACGAGCAGCCCTTCGCCTGGTACCAGCTCGGCATGATCTACGACCGCAAGGGCGACACCGCCCGCGCCGCCCTCGCCACCGCCGAGCGCTACAATCTCGAGGGCAATGCCAAGCTCGCGCTGTCGAGCGCCGAGGCCGCGCTCCGCGGGATCCCCGGCGGCACCCCCGATTACATTCGCGCCCAGGACATTGCGATGGTATCCAAGGCCGAAGTCGACAAGAAAAAGAAGAAGGGCAAGCGCGACCAGTGAGCGAGGGCAAGGGGGGAAGCGGCTGGACCTCGGTCCTCGCCGGGGCGGCCGGCGGCGCCATCGCGACCATCGGCCTCGCGCTCGTCGCGGTGCAGGGCGGCTGGGGCGACCGGCTCGTCCGCAAGGCGATGCTCGACAATCCCCAGATCCTGATGGAGACCGCCGACGCGCTGCGCGACCAGCAGCATCTCCCCGCGCTCACCGCCAACCGCCAGGCGCTCGAGACGCCCTTCGGCTCGTCCTGGGAGGGCGCCAAGGACGCCGACGTCACCCTGGTCGAGTTCTACGATTACGCCTGCGGCTATTGCAAAGCCTCGCTCCCGGTCATCGACCGGCTGCTGAAGGAAGACCCCAAGCTGCGCGTCGTCTACCGCGAATTCCCGATCCTCGGCCCCGACAGCGAGGCCGCCGCCCGGCTCGCGCTCGCCGCCAGCAAGGCCGGGCGCTTCATGACTTTCCACGATGCGCTCTACGCCGCCGGTCGGCCGAGCCAGGACACGCTGACCAGGGCCGCCGCGGCCGCGGGCCTTCCCGCCGCCATTCCCTCGAGCCCCGAATTCGATGCCGAGCTTCGCCGCAACTACCAGCTCGCCCAGCAGCTCGGCGCGACCGGCACCCCGCTGTTCGTGGTCGGCAACAAGGTGATGAATGGCGCGGTCGGCTACGAGGCGCTCAAGGCCGCGATCGCCGACGCCCGCACGGCCGCCAGCCGCTAGGCCCGCCGGGGCCGCCCCTTCCCCTTCGACATAAAGAAATGGCCCGACCTTTCGGTCGAGCCATTCCTTTTTTGCAATCCGCGAAATCCGCGGAGCGAGCCGGGGCGCGCTCCGTGGACTTCCCGTCCGCTTAGCCGCGCTCGGGAGCGGGCGGCGGCGGCGGCGGCGGGGGCGGCGGCACCGGGCAGACGTCGGTCGCCAGGACCACCGAACCGTCCGGGCAGGTCTGCGTCTGGGGCGGCGCAGGCGGCGGGGGCGGCGGGGGCGGCGGGGGCGGGGGCGGCGGCGGAGCCGGCTCCGAAGCACCACCGAAGTTGAACAGCAGGCTCAGCAGCAGGCTGTGCGACGAGAAACGGTCGTTGTAGTCGCCGACGAGGGTGCCGGTGCGCGTGAACGAGACGTTGGTCGTGCCGACCGCGGCCGGACCACCCGGAGCCGCAACGTTCGCCACGGCGGCGGTGCGGGTCGAGGTGAAGGCGGCGCCCGTCGGGACGAGATCGAGCTTGCCGGTGCGGAAGTAGCGATACTTCAGGCCGAGATCGATGTTGTCGCTGATCGGGAAGCGAACGCCGGCGATGCCCTGGTAGGCCCAGGCGCTGTCACGGTCGCCGAGCGCCTTGACGCGGGCACGACCGAAGCCGCCGCCGGCGTAGAAGGCCGGACCACCGTTGCCGCCGATGTCGAGCAGCGCGTTGACCATGCCCGAGAGGACGCTGACGTGGCTGCCGAGATCGAAGGTGTTGGTGTCACCGACCGGATAGACGAAGGTCGTGCCGGTGGTGCCAGCCGGGTTCAGCGCGGTCGCGACACCGTTGGTGAAGGTCGCGTCCTCATTGAACGACTTGAGCTTCGAGCGCTTGTAGCCGAGCTCGCCCTCGAGGCGGAACATGCCGAAGTCGTAGCCGGCGACGGCGTCGACGTCGTAGCCGCGCTTGTACTTCAGGCTGCTGTCACCGGTGATGGTGGTCGGAACCGTGGTGAGGGTGGTCGGCAGGGTGCCGACGACGCCAACGCCCGGAGCGGCGACGGTGGTGCCGGCGGCCGGCGACTGCGTCGTCTGGGTGAAGACGGCGGTCGTGTTCCCGTTGACGCGCTTCGGGAACAGGATGCCCCCTTCGATGCCGGCGTAGCCGCCGGTCTGCGCGAGCGCCGGAGCAGCCATCGCAGTTGCCGCTGTCGCGACAAGCAGTTTCAGTTTCATTGTGAGTCCTTTTTCATTCTGTCGCCTAGGCAACGTCCGTGGAAACCGGCGCCCGGCGCGAAGGTTGCCGCCGATCGCACCACCCTTCGGTCTTTCCCCCAAAACTGATGCACGAATGCCACAGTTCAAAAGGCCTGCCCTGCTAGAAGGCGGGCCGTGAACTTCGACGATCTCCTGCTCCGCTACTTCGACACCACCGACCTCGCCGCGGTGGGCCCTTCCATGCTTGAGGCCGGGATCGACCGCCTCCGGGTCGACTTCGGGCTGGAGCGGGACCGTCCCCGCCGCTTCGCGCTCTGGGCCCTGCTCTACATGCTCGGGGAAGCGCCCGACCTCGATGTCGCCTTTTCCGACCCGGCCGACCGCGACGCCGCGCGCAACCTCATGGACCTGCTCGCCTCGGGCGGTGCCTGACCCTCCGCTTCGACCAATGACCAGGCCCGTCCTGCCAACGACAAGCGGCACCGCTTCGGCTGATTGACCCGCCTTCCCCGCTCGGCTCCACTTCGCGCCATGAACCAGGGGGAAAAGGGCGGACACGCCGGCGACGCGCTTCGCCTCGACCATGTCACCAAGCGTTTCGGGGACGTCACCGCGGTCAACGACCTTAGCTTCTCGGTCCGCGAGGGCGAGGTGTTCGGCTTTCTCGGCGGCAATGGCGCGGGCAAGACGACCTCGCTGCGCATGGTGCTCGACATCATCCGCCCGACCTCGGGCAGCATCTCGGTGCTCGGCCGGGCCCCGGGCCGCGAGAATAGCGCCCTGCTCGGCTTCCTTCCCGAGGAACGCGGGCTCTACCGCTCGATGACCGCGATCGACACGATCGTCTATTTCGGGCGGCTGAAGGGCATGACCCCCGCCGACGCGCGTCGCGACGGCCTCGCCCTGCTCGACCGCTTCGGGCTCGGCGCCAATGCCAAATCGACCCTCGACAAATTGTCCAAGGGCATGGCGCAGAAGGTCCAGCTCGCCGCGGCGGTGGTGAACCAGCCTCGCCTGCTCATCCTCGACGAGCCCTTCTCGGGCCTCGACCCCGTCAACCAGGGCCTGCTCGAGGACGAGATCAAGCGCGCGGCCGCGGGCGGCGCGACCGTCGTCTTCTCGACCCATGTGATGCAGCATGCCGAGCGCCTCTGCGAACGGCTGCTTCTTCTCGCCAAGGGCAACAAGAGGTTCGAAGGGACGGTCGACGAGGCCCGCCGCCTGCTCCCGGCCCAGCTCAACGTCGTCGCCCAAGCCCCGCTGACCGATGTCCCGGGCGTCGCCAGCGCCGAACCGCTCGCCCCCGCGGGCGACGGCTGGCACGAATATCGCCTGACCCTCGATCATGGGGTCGAGCCGGGCGACGTCCTCGATCGCTGCTCGTCGGCGGGTCGCCGCCTGCGCCGCTTCGAGGAGCGCCGGCCGAGCCTCCACGACGTCTTCCTCCACCTTGTTGGTCCCCAGGAGGAACGGCCATGAACCAGATCTTGCTCATCGCCCGCCGCGAATATCGGCAGATCACCCGGATGCGCAGCTTCTGGCTGACGCTCCTGATCCTGCCGATCGCCTTCGGCCTCGCCCCGCTCACCCAGCGCTTCATGAGCCCCGACCGGACGGCGCGGGTGATGATCATCGACCAGGGCGGCGGCGCTTCGGCCGCGGCGGTCGCTGATCGTCTCCGGCTCGACGAGCAGCGCCGGACGTTGAACGAGCTCGCCCGCTACGTGCAGCGCTACAAGATTGCGGCCGATCCTGCCGCGCCCTGGGCGCAGACCGATCGCTGGTTCACCGACCCCGAGGTCGCCCGCTTCGCCGCCTCGGGCGGGGCCGATGCCGCGCTTCGCCAGCTCAAGCCCGCGATCCCCGCCGGGACCCCCGACTTCGATCCGCCCGAACCCTGGTTCGAGACCGTTCCCACCGCCCCGGCCCTCGCCGCCGCATCGGGCCCGACCCTCGACCGCGAGGTCGACCGGCTGCTCAAGCCCGCCGACGACGAAACCAGGCCGGTCGACTATGTCCTCCTCGTTCCCGCCGACTTCGCCGCCACCGGCGCGGTCCGGCTGTGGTCCGCGGGCCGGGTCAATCCGTCCTTCGTCGCCACCGTCCAGGACGTGCTCACCCGCAACCTTCGCCAGCAGTTGCTGACGACGCGCGGCGTTCCCTCCGACGTCGCCCTTGCCGCGGCGACCGTCACCCCGGCGATCGCGGTTACCCAGCCCAAGCCCGGCGGCGGCGCCAAGGAGGCCTTGCTGGTCCGCTCGATCCTTCCGCTCGCCGCTTCCTACCTGCTGATGATGGCGCTGATGCTGTCGGGCAGTTGGATGCTCCAGGGGACCATCGAGGAACGCTCGAACAAGTTGCTCGAGACCGTGCTCGCGACCGTCAGCCCCGAGCAGCTCATGTATGGCAAGCTCCTCGGCACCGTCGCGGTCGGGCTGACGATGATCGCGGCCTGGATCGGCTGCGGCATGGTCGCCGCCTTCGCGACCCAGGGCGCGATCGCCGACATGATCCGCCCCGCCCTGGCCCCGCTGACCGCGCCCGGGACCATCGCCGCGATGATCTACTTCTTCGTCATCGGCTATGTCGCCATCTCGATCTTCTTCCTCGCGATCGGCGCCTTCAGCGATTCGATGAACGATGCGCAGGGCTATCTGATGCCGGTGATCCTCATCATCCTCCTGCCCATCACCATCCTCATCCAGGGGATCGTCGCCGGCGGTGGGGGGATCGGGATCACCATCCTCACCTGGGTGCCGATCTGGACCCCGTTCGCGGTGCTCGCCCGGCTGGGCTCGGGGATCTCGGCGTGGGAGGTGATTGGCGCGGGGCTGCTGCTCGCCGCCTTCGTCGCGCTCGAACTGGTGCTGCTCGGCCGCCTGTTCCGCGCCAGCCTGCTCGCTACCGGCCAGCGCCCGACGCTCGCCGAGCTCGGCCGCCGGCTGCGCGGGAGCGCCCCCCTCTAACGCTTGCGCTGTAGGACAAAAGATGCTTGAACTAACCCACTAGATTCGTTCGGCTTTTCCGGCGGGGAAAGACAAGGGTAACGAACCCCGCCCTATGTTAACTTCGTCAACTTAGGCGGGGTCGGCGGGGCGGCCCTTGAAGCCCTGGGCAACCACATACCATTCACTCGAATCCTTGCGGCTGGCGGGCGGCTTGGCGTGCTTCACGGTCGCGAAATGCTTCTTGAGCTCGGCCAGAAGCTGGTTGTCGGTTCCGCCTGCCAGCACCTTGGCGACATAGGCGCCGCCGGGCTTCAGCACGTCCTTGGCGAATTCGAGGCCAAGCTCGACGAGGCCCATGGTCCGCAGGTGGTCCGTCTGCGGATGGCCGACCGTATTGGCCGCCATGTCGCTCAGCACCAGGTCCGCCGGCCCGCCAAGCGCCTCCTTGAGCCTCAGGTCGGCATCCTCGTCGGTGAAGTCCATGTGGAGGATCGTCACCCCGTCGAGCGGGTCCACCGGCAGGAAGTCGATCCCGACGACCGCCGCGCGGGGCGCCTTCTTGCGGACCACCTGGCTCCACCCGCCCGGCGCGATGCCGAGGTCGACCACCGCCCCCACGCCCTTCAGCAGCCCGAATTTCTCGTCGAGCTCGATCAGCTTGTAGGCCGCGCGGCTGCGGTAGCCCTCGGCCTTGGCCTTCTTGACGTAGGGGTCGTTAAGCTGCCGCTGCAGCCACTTGGTCGAGCCGACCTTCCGCCCCTTGGCGGTCTTCACCCTCGTGTTCACAGCAGATGTCCGTCGCGCGCCATCAGGCTTCTCAATATCCCTTCGCGGATGCCGCGGTCGGCGATCCCCAGTTGTTCGGCCGGCCAGATGTCGAGGATCGCCTCGAGGATGGCGCAGCCCGCCACCACCAGGTCGGCCCGCTCGGCCCCGATGCAGGGCAGGCCGGAGCGCTCCTCGAAATTCATCTCGGCGATCATGGTCGAAATGTCGCGCATTGCGCCGATCGGCACGTGCAGCCCGTCGACCGCCCGCCGGTCGTAGCTAGGCAGCGCGAGATGGACCGAGGCGAGCGTGGTCACCGTCCCGCTGGTCCCGAGAAGGCGGATATTCTCCTTCTTCTCGGGCAGCAGCTCGGTGAAGCGGGCAAAGGCGTGCCGCGCCCGCTCGCGCATCCGGCTGTAGGCGGCGACGCGATCGGGGCCTTCGATCGCAGTCCGGCCCTCACTTTCGGTCAGCGATACGACGCCCCAGGGCGCGCTCCACCAGGCCTTGATCCGCGGAGTCCCGTCCTCGCCGCCGGGCTCCACCAGCACCAGTTCGGTCGAGCCGCCGCCGATGTCGAAGATGATCGCCGGCCCATCGCCGGGCTCGAGCAGCTTGTGGCAGCCGAGCACGGCCAGGCGCGCTTCTTCCTGCGGCGGGATGATCTCGAGGACGATCCCGGTTTCCTTGCGCACCCGCTCGGCGAAATGACGGCCGTTGGCGGCGCGGCGGCAAGCTTCGGTCGCGACCGAGCGGGCCAGCCCGACCCGGCGGCGGCGGAGCTTGTCGGCGCAGACTCCCAGCGCATCGACCGCACGGTCCATGGCCGCATCGGTCAGCCGGCCGCTCGTCGCCAGCCCCTCGCCCAGCCGGACGATGCGCGAGAAGGCGTCGACGACGGTAAAGCCATCCTGGGTCGGCCGCGCGATCAGGAGTCGGCAATTGTTGGTGCCGAGGTCGATCGCCGCATAGGTCTGCTGCGGGGGCGCGCTCGCCTGCCGGCGAGGCGAAGATGGCTGGGGCCTTGCCGGATGACCCGGCGCAGGCGCGCTGGCTGAATGGGACGCCATGGCGCAAATGGTCCAATATACGGCACCGGGGGGCCAATACCGCCCGGCTGACTTGCCGACAGGCTTAAGCCAGATTGCCGAACCAGCGCAAGTTGGGCGGCTTGGCATTGACAGGCCGAAGCGCTGCCCCTAGCTGACCGCCCAGCCCCACGGCTCGGCCGTGCGAGCGCATTCGGTCCTTGCCCGATCGTCTAATGGTAAGACTACGGACTCTGACTCCGTCAATCGTGGTTCGAATCCACGTCGGGCATCCACCATTTTTTCCCAGCACCGGACCGAAGCAGCACGCGATCAGCGGGCGGCAACCTCGGCGCGCTGGTCGTCGAGGCCGTAGACGTCGGGGGCGTAGGCGAGCTTGCCGCCTTCTTCGGGACGCACGGTCAGGTAGGTGAGGTAGACCGGAATGCCGTCACCGAGCGCCACCTGCAGTTCGGGCTGGGCGCTGGCGGCGACCGGATCGCGGCCCATCAGCCAGCGGCCGAGCCGGGCCGCGTCCTCAAGCCGCACGCAGCCCGAGCTGAAGGTCCGCTCGGCTTCCGAGAAGAGTTCGCGGTTGGGCGTGTCGTGCAGGTAGATGCCGAGCTCGTTCGGAAACTCGAACTTCATCGCACCCATCATGTTGCCCGAGCCCGGCCGCTGGCGAACGCGCGCCTCGGCACGACCCTCGGCGACCGCCTTCCAGTCGACGGTCGCGGGATCGATCACCTGCGCGTCCGGGGTCCAGCCTGAGAGCACCTCGTAATTCTTGGCCTTGAGATAGCCGACGCCCTGACGGAGCACGTTGGGCGCGATGTTCTTGCGAGCAAGGTCGACCGGCACGTTCCAATAGGGATTGAACGTCACCTGGCGGAGCGTGCCTGCCATCAGCGGCGTGCGCATCTCCTGCTTGCCGACGACGACCTTCATCCGGTCGACGATCTGCCCGTCGCTGATCATCATCAGCTCCTGGCTGGCGATGTCGACCAGGACATAGCGGCCGTCGGACGGAAGCAGCCGCGAGCGATCAAGGCTACCCTTGAGAGCCCGGCCGGGTTCGCCAAGGAACGGCAGGTCGGCCGCGGCAGCCTTTCGGAGGGCCGCGTGGATGGGATTCACTTCGCTGGTCCGGCGGACAAGGCTCGCAAGGTCGGGCGTATTCGACGCTTCCGAGAGGACCTCGCTCGGCGTGGGGACGCGAGGCGCGAGCGAGGGATCGGCGAAGATCATCCGCGCCGATCCCGGCCAGCGCATCGCCTGCGCATAAAGCACAAAGGCATTGCTCATCAGCTTCTCGGCGCGCTCCGCTGCGCCGGGCTCGCCGGCGTCCGCCGCGGCAAGCTGCTGCTCGATTGCGCCGGCGAGGTCAGGCCCGTCGTTGAAGCCGTCGATCGGCGAGGTCTTCAGTGCCGCCAACAGGTTGCGGGTCGCCTCGGGCGACGACAGCCAAAGCGGGGCCTGGCGACTGGCATAGAATTGGCTGACCGCCATGGCCGGCGCAAGGCGCTCGACCTCGATGGCGGTGGAAGCCGAAGCGGCGGCGGGCAAAGCTCCGCCTAGGGCTGCCGCAAGGGCAGCCGCCATAAGACGACGATGAAGCACGGCAAAAACTCGCGAAACTGGTTCTTGCCGCGATTAACGTTCAACTAACCGTTGAGTTTCAGTGGGCTGCCCCGCCGATCCAGCGCTCGATGCGGGCCTTGAACCCGCGCCGCGGGGGAACGAACACCGGAGCCGCCTCGGGCTTAATCTCGGCGTCGGGATCGTAGAGCTCAAGATTGCGCGGAATCTTGGGGCGAAGAGTTTCGCGCCCGCGCATCACGTCCTCGGCGAGAGCGAGGGCGCGGTGGACGTCATTGCCGGTGAAGGGCTTGAGGAGGAGGCCAAGTGCGAGGTCGGGCATGGCGAAGCCCGGCGCCCGGCCCGTCACGAACAGGCAGGGCACGCCGGCATCGTTCAAGCGGACGGCGACCGAGAAACCGGTCGAGCCGCGCGCGAGATGGAGGTCGACGAGGGCAAGGTCGGGTTCGTCGCGCTCGAGCAATTCCATCGCGCTTCCGAAATCCTCGGCGATCCCGACGACCCGGTACCGCGGATTATCCTCGATCAGATAGCGCAATGTCTCGGCCAGCGGCCGCTCGTCCTCCACGATCAGGATCTTCAGCACTTCCAACCCTCCAGGCGGCGAGGCCGCACCTGTGGATAAGGTTGCAAAGCGCAAACCCGCTGCGAATCCCGGATTCAGCGGATTATCGGTGAAGCGACTCGTTTTGACGCCAAGACGCCAGATTAGTGGCGGTTAACTGCGTGCGCTGGCCCGGTAGAAGAGGTGCGCGCCGATCTTTTCGACCATCGACAGGCGCCGGCCCCAGCTCGGAGCGACATAGTCGGCATGGTACCAGAGGACGTCGGACGGCAGGGCGTCGGCGGCATTGGTCACCGCGATCCGGGTGATCGCCTGGGCATAGGACCAGGCGTTGCTGCTGCGGTCGACCTTGGGGAAGCGACCCCCGCGAACGAAGCTGAACTGCCACGGCTGCTTCACCACCTCGCACCAGGACGCAGGATAGCGGCCCGAGGCGGCGCGGTTCATGATTACTTCGGCAACCGCGAGCTGGCCGTCGAACGGCTCGCCCCGGGCCTCATGATAGACCGCAACGGCGATGCACTCTTCCTGCTCGTTCAAGGCGGCGCCAGTCATCCGGGCGTACATCAGCGGCCACAAAGCCGCATGGGTGATGGCGGGGCGAACCTCGAGCGCGCCGGCGGGCGGCGTGGTGCCGGTGACGGGGCGCGGTGTCGTCGACAGGACGGCGGCGCGGCCGGGGGCGGCGGGCTGGAGGACCGAGGCCGCGGTGGTCGCGGCATTGGGGGTGATGGCGGTGCTGCCGAAGGGAGCGGTGATGCTCGGCTTCACGGCGGCGGGGGCAACCGGGGTCGCGGCGATCGTCGCCAGCTGGGCCGATGCGGGGCTCGCCAGTCCGGCGAGAAGAAACAGAAAGGCATGCGTCGGCTTCGCGCCGAACGTCGGTCGGTTGATCAATCGATACTCTATCCTGGGCGGTCGAGCGGTCCAGCCACCTCCGGCCTATGGTGCCGTCCCGTGGGGATGTGGTGGCTAAAGCCCTCGTCCGACTTGCCTGCGGGCCGAAGGGTCGGCCTCGTCGCTCTCGTCTTACCGGGCCCAGATACGGCACATTGCCGGGTAAGGAAGGTCGGTACCGGCGAACGGAGCGAGTCCTGCGATGAAATGCAGGAACAATTCTCGTTCCGGGACAATGGCTTGGATGAAACGAGCTGCGGCGGCGACGGACCGAAATCCATCGCCGCCGCGGCGAAGTCAGCAATCGTGCGACTCGCTAACGGAGTCGCGGCAGCCTTACGCCGCTTCGGTCTTGCGGCTCTGGCGCTTGCGCTCGTGCGGATCAAGGAAGCGCTTGCGCAGGCGGATGACCTTGGGGGTCACCTCGACCAGCTCATCGTCCTGGATGTAGGCGATCGCCTGCTCGAGCGTCATCTTGCGCGGCGGAGTGAGGCGGATGCCTTCGTCCTTGCCGCTGGCGCGGAAGTTGGTGAGCTGCTTGCTCTTGAGCGGGTTGACCTCGAGGTCCTGGGGCTTGGCATTCTCGCCGATGATCATGCCCTCGTAGAGGTCATCGTTGGGCGAGATGAACATGATGCCGCGGTCTTCGAGCGCATTCAGCGCATAGGCCTGGGCCTTGCCCTTCTCCATCGAGATGAGGACGCCGTTCTGGCGGCCGCTGATGACGCCCTTGTGGGGGCCATACTTCTCGAACAGGCGGTTCATGATGCCGGTGCCGCGGGTGTCCGACAGGAACTCGCCGTGATAGCCGATGAGGCCGCGCGACGGAGCGCTGAAGGTCAGGCGGGTCTTGCCGGCGCCCGACGGACGCATGTCGGTCATCTCGGCCTTGCGGAGACTCATCTTCTCGACGACGGTGCCCGAGAATTCGTCATCGACGTCGATGACGACGGTCTCGTACGGCTCTTCCTTGCCGTTGGGGCCGTCCTGGAACAGCACGCGCGGGCGGCTGATCGACAGTTCGAAGCCCTCGCGGCGGAGCGTCTCGATGAGCACGCCGAGCTGGAGTTCGCCGCGGCCGGCGACTTCGTAGCTGTCGTTGTCATGGGCGACGGTGACGCGGATCGCGACGTTGGTCTCGGCTTCCCGCTCGAGGCGCTCGCGGATGACGCGGCTCTGGACCTTGTCGCCGTCACGGCCGGCATAGGGGCTGTCGTTGACCGCGAAGCTCATGGCGAGCGTCGGCGGATCGATCGGACGGGCCTTGATCGGGGTGGTGACCGCCGGAGTCGCGATGGTGTTCGAGACGGTGGCGTTCATCAGGCCGGCGATGGCGATGATGTCGCCCGCCTGCGCCTGCTCGACCGGCACGCGCTCGAGGCCATGGAAGGCGAAGATCTTGGTCGCGCGGCCGTCCTCGATCTTGTGACCGTCGACGTCCAGCGCGCGGATCGGCTGGTTGATGTGGAGCGTGCCCGATTCGACGCGGCCGGTGAGGATCCGGCCGAGGAAGGGATCGCGGTCGAGCAACGTCGCGAGCATCTGGAATTCGCCGTGGATCGGCAGGCCCGGCGCGGGGACGTGGCTGACGATGGTCTCGAACAGCGGGGTGAGGTCACCCTCGCGGACCGAATCGTCGCGGCCGGCATAGCCCGCGCGGCCCGAGGCGTAGAGCACCGGGAAGTCGAGCTGCTCGTCGTTGGCGTCGAGGCTGACGAACAGGTCGAACACCTCGTCGAGCACTTCGGCCGGGCGGCCGTCGGGACGGTCAATCTTGTTGACGACGACGATCGGCTTGAGGCCGAGGCCGAGCGCCTTGCCGGTGACGAACTTGGTCTGCGGCATCGGGCCTTCGGCGGCGTCGACGAGCAGGATCACGCCGTCGACCATCGAGAGGATACGCTCGACCTCGGCGCCGAAGTCGGCGTGGCCCGGCGTGTCGACGATGTTGATTCGCGTGTTGTTGCCCTCGGCATCGGCCCATTCGACCGACGTGCACTTGGCGAGAATGGTGATCCCGCGTTCTTTTTCGAGGTCGTTCGAATCCATCGCGCGCTCTTCGACGCGCTGGTTGTCACGGAAGGTGCCGGACTGGCGGAAGAGCTGGTCGACGAGGGTCGTCTTGCCATGATCGACGTGGGCGATGATCGCCACGTTGCGGAGTTCCATCGGTTTTCCTTGGGAGAGGTTCGCCGGCGCCCTTAGTCGAATTGGTGCGTTGCAGCAATGGGAAGCAGGAGAAATGCCATGCCGCAAGGAGACAAGGGGGCTTACACCGACAAGCAGAAGCGCAAGGCCGAGCATATCGAGGAGGGCTACGAGAAGCGCGGTTTGAGCGCCAAGGAAGCCGAACGGCGCGCTTGGGCGACGGTCAACAAGCAGGACGGCGGGGGCAAGGAGGCGGGCTCCGGCCGGTCGCGCGACCGGTCGGCGGCGGCGAAGAAGGGCTGGGAGACTCGGCGGAAACGCGCCGCTAAGAAATAAGGTGTGACCACCTCCACCGCGCGCCGCGCCCTCCCCCGCTCCGTCTGGGTCCTCGGCTTCGTCAGCCTGTTCATGGACCTGTCGAGCGAGATCATCCACGCCCTGCTGCCCTTGTTCATCACGGTGACCCTGGGTGCGAGCGTGGCGATCCTCGGTGCGATCGACGGGGTGGCGGAGGCGACCGCAAGCTTTGCCAAGCTCGCCGGCGGGCGCCTCAGCGACCGGCAGCAGAAGCGAAAGCCGTGGATCGTGCTGGGCTATGGTCTCGCCGCGGTGACCAAGCCGCTGATGGCATTGGCGACGGGTCCCTGGACGGTGCTCGGCGCGCGGCTGGTCGACCGGACGGCGAAGGGCCTGCGTGGTGCGCCGCGCGATGCGCTCATCGCCGACGACACCCCGCCCGACCAGCGCGGGGCGGCCTATGGCCTTCGCCAGAGCCTCGACACGATTGGCGCCCTCCTCGCACCGGTTGCTGCGGCGCTGCTGATGATCTGGCTGGCGGGCGACATCCGCACCATCTTCTGGATCGCGGTCATCCCCGCCTTCGTCGCGGTGGCGATCCTGTGGCTGTTCCTGAAGGAGCCCGAGCAGCGCGCAGCCGACTCCAAGCCGCAGCCGCTGCTGAGCGGCTTTCGCGAGGTCGACAAGGACTGCCGCCGGATCATCCTCGTCGCCTTCCTGTTCACGCTCGCCCGATTCTCCGAGAGCTTCCTCGTGCTGAAGGGCGCCGAGGCCGGGCTCACCCTTGCCACCGCGCCACTGGTGCTGGTGGTCTTCAACCTCTCCTACGTGCTCCTCTCCTATCCTGCCGGCGCGCTAGGCGACCGGCGCGACCCGCGGCTGATCCTGACCGCAGGGATCGCGCTCCTCGTGGTCGGCAACATCGTCCTCTCCTCCTCCACCGGGCTCGCCGGGCTGGTCGTCGGGGTCGGGCTGTGGGGCGCGCACATGGCGCTGACCCAGGGCCTGTTCGCCAAGCTCGTCGCCGACGCCGCGCCGACGCATTTGCGGGCGACCACCTTCGGCCTGTTCCATGTCGCGACCGGGATCGGCCTGCTGCTGGCCAGCCTTGGCGGTGGGATGCTGTGGGACCGCGACGGTTCGGCCGCGACCTTCCTCGCCTCGGCCGCCATCGCCGCCGCGGCCGGCGTGATGCTGTGGCTGCTCCCCAGGCACGGACCCGGCGAAGCGGCCTGACGGCGAGCGGCCTTTGTGCCCGCGCCGCAGGGCGCTATGGTTGGCAGCGAACAGGCGGGGAGAATGACCATGGCGGACTCGCGTTTCGCACCGCAGCCCTTCAGGGGCTGGTTCTGGGCCGGCGCCATCAGCGTATTGCTGTTCATGCTGGTCGGCGTGGCCGGCTATCTCGCGACCGTGATGACTCCGATCGACCAGGTCCCGGCGGACCAGCGCGCGCTGATGGAGGCGATGCCCCAGTGGCAGACGGCCGTCTACGCGGTCGCGGTCTGGTCGGGCCTCGTCGGGGCGATCGGCCTCCTGCTTCGGCGCCGCTGGGCGATTCCGCTGCTGCTGCTGTCGCTGATCGGCGCCATCGGCACCTTCCTTCCCTTCGCGGTGATCCCGCAGGTCCGCGAGCTCGCCAGCGAGAGCAATGGCGTCGCGGCGATCATCGTCATCGCCCTGTGCTGGACCAGCTTCTGGTTCGGCCGGCATAGTGCACAGCGAGGCTGGCTTAAGTGAGTACCTTTACCCTCGACACCGCGACCAGCCGGGCGACCCCCTCGCCCGTCCCGGGCAAACGGATGACCGTGCCCGGCCTCAAGGGGCGCAAGGTCGACGGCGCCACCGAGCGGCCGATCGTGATGCTGACGGCCTATACGATGCGGATGGCGCAGCTGCTCGATCCGCATTGCGACCTGCTGCTGGTCGGCGACAGCCTTGGCCAGGTAATCTATGGCCTGCCCTCGACCGTCCCGGTCACGCTCGAGATGATGTGCGCGCATGGCGCGGCGGTGGTGCGCGGCAGCTGGCACGCTTTGGTCGCGGTCGACATGCCGTTCGGAAGCTATGAAGCGAGCCCCGAGCAGGCCTTCGCAAGCGCGGCGCGGGTGATGAAGGAGACGGGCTGCGCGGCGGTGAAGCTCGAGGGCGGCGAGGCGATGGCGCCGACCGTCCGCTTCCTGGTCGAGCGCGGCATTCCGGTGATCGGCCATGTCGGCCTCACCCCGCAGGCGGTGAATGCGCTCGGCGGCTATGGTGCGCGCGGGCGGTCCGAGGCGGAAGCGGCGAAGATCAAGGCCGATGCGATTGCCATCGCAGATGCTGGCGCCTTCTGCATCGTGCTCGAAGGCGTGCTCGAAGGTCTCGCGACCGACATCACCCGGACGATCGCGGTGCCCAGCATCGGCATCGGCGCGTCGGCCGAATGCGACGGGCAGGTGCTGGTGACCGAGGACATGCTCGGCCTGTTCGAGCGCACGCCGCGCTTCGTGAAGCGCTACGACGACCTTGCGACCCGGATTGGCAGCGCGGTCGAAACCTATGCCGATGAGGTCCGCGCGCGCAGCTTCCCGACCGCCGACCAGACCTACCGGCCCAAGAGCTAGAAGCTTTGCGCAAAAGCCGTTAGGTACCCGCCCCACTCAAGCTTCCGTTCATCAATGCTCGGCGAGATGCCGACGCAAGATCATCACGAGGATTAGTTCTTGGCCCTGGCTCCCGGCGAAACCAGCGAAACATTCATCCGCGAGGTCGACGAGAACCTTCGCCGTGACCAGGCGGAAGCGGTGGTTCGCCGTTATGGCCGCTGGTTCATCGGCGCGGCCGTGCTCATCCTGGTCGCGGTCGGCGGCTATCTCTTCTGGCAGAACCGCCAGGCCGAAAAGGCTACCGCGAACAGCGAGGCGTTCAGCGCTATCCTCACCGACATCGGCAGCCAGAAGACCGGCAATGTCGGCCCGCGGCTCGACGCGATCGCAGCCGACGCCAACGGCAGCATGACCGGGGCCGCGCGCCTCACCCGCGCCGCGGTCGCGCTCGAGAGCGGCGATCGCAAGACCGCGATCGCGCAGTACAAGCAGGTCGCCGAGGACGGCGACGTGCCGCAGACCTATCGCGACGCCGCGACCATTCGCATGACTCAGCTCGAATATGACAGCCTCAAGCCCGAGGACGTCATCGCCCGGCTCCAGCCGCTCGCGGTCAAGGACAATGCCTGGTTCGGCTCGGCCGGCGAGATCACCGCCCTCGCCATGCTCAAGTCGAACCGCCGCCAGGAAGCCGCGAGCCTGCTCAACGCGATCGTCGCCGAGCGGACCGTGCCCGCCCCCATCCGCGCCCGTGCCGAGCAGCTCGCCTCGGGCCTCACCACGCCGGCCGCGCCCGCCGCCCGCTGAGGATTGAACAGACCATGATCCGCAACGTCGTCATCCTGTCGCTGACCGCTTCGCTGCTTGCCGGCTGCGGCATCGTCGGCAAGTCCCGTCCGAAGACCCCGGTCGTCGGCGAACGCGTCTCGGTCCTCGCGACCGATCCCGACGTGCAGGTCGATCCGACCACCGCCGCCTTGCCCTTCTCGATCCCCGCGCCAAGCGCCAACGACAGCTGGACGCAGCCGGGCGGCACTCCGTCCAAGTCGGCCGGCCACCCCGCGCTCGGGACCACGGTCAGCGAAGCCTTCAACGTCTCGATCGGCCAGGGCAGCACGCTCGACGCGCGCCTCGCCGCCGCGCCAGTGGTCGCCAACGGCACGGTCTATACGATCGACACCACGAGCACCGTGCGCGCCTTCGATGCGACCACCGGCGGCCAGCGCTGGGCGGTCCAGTTCGGTACCGAGCGCGGCAATTCGCCCTCGCTGTTCGGCGGCGGTGTCTCGGTCGAAGGCAATCGCGTCTACGCGACCAACGGGCTCGGTTTCGTCGCGGCGCTCGACACGTCGAACGGCGGCACGGTCTGGCAGGTTCGCCCGGGCGGCCCGCTGCGCGGTGCGCCGACCATCGTCGGCGACACCCTTTATGCGATGAGCCAGGACAACCAGCTCTACAGCCTCAAGACCGCCGACGGGACGCAGAACTGGTCCGCGACCGCAGCGGTCGAGATCGCCGGCGTGTTCGGCAGCGGCGCCCCGGCCTTTGCGCAGGGCACCGTCGTCGCCGGCTTCTCGTCGGGCGAGCTCAACGCCTATCGCTACGAGAATGGCCGCGTAGTCTGGCAGGACGCCTTGTCGCGGACCTCGATCTCGACCAGCGTCGCCGATCTGTCGGACATCGACGCCTCTCCCGTCATCGACAATGGCCAGGTGTTCGCGCTCGGCCAGGGCGGGCGGATGGTCGCGCTCGACCTCATCAGCGGCCAGCGCATCTGGGAACTGAACCTCGCCGGCATTGCCACCCCGTGGGTCGCCGGCGACTGGGTGTTCGCGGTGACCGACGACGCCAAGGTGATGGCGATCGCCCGCAACACCGGCAAGATCCGCTGGATCAACCAGCTTCCCGCCTACGAGAAGCCCAAGAACAAGCGCGGGCCGATCTCCTATGTGGGGCCGGTGCTGGCGGGTGGCCGACTGATCGTCGCGGGCGGCAATGGCGTGCTGATCAACATCGATCCGGCGACGGGTGCCTTCCAGAGCCAGACCAATGTCGGCGCTCCGGTCAGCCTCGATCCGGTGGTCGCCAATTCGACGCTCTACGTGCTCGACGACCGGGGCCGGCTGCACGCCTATCGCTAAGGCCGGAGGGGTCGGCGGCGGGCCTGCGCTCGCCATTGCCGGCATCTTCGTCTAGGCGGGCCGCATGCCCCAACCCATTGTCGCCATCGTCGGTCGTCCGAACGTTGGCAAGTCGACCCTCTTCAACCGGCTCGTCGGCAAGCGCCTGGCGCTGGTCGACGATCGCCCCGGCGTGACCCGCGACCGCCGCGTCGGCGAAGCCTCGCTGCTCGGCCTCGAATTCCAGATCATGGACACTGCCGGCTTCGAGGATGAGGATCCGGCGAGCCTGCCCGGCCGCATGCGGCGCCAGACCGAGGCCGCTGTCCGCGAGGCCGATGCCGCACTCTTCCTGATCGATGCGCGCGAGGGCGTGACCCCGCTCGACGAGGAGATTGCGCGCTGGCTCCGGGCCGAGGACACGCCCGTCATCGTCGCCGCCAACAAGGCCGAGGGACGGCAGGGCGAGTCGGGACGACTGGAAGCCTTCGCGCTCGGTCTTGGCGAACCGATCGCCCTTTCGGCCGAGCATGGCGAGGGGCTGGTCGACCTGTTCGAGAGCCTCCGCCCGTTCGTCGAGCGCGAGGAAGAGGAAGTCGAGGAGCTCGATCCCGAGGATCCGAGCCGCCCGCTGCACCTGGCCATCGTCGGCCGTCCCAATGCGGGCAAGTCGACGTTGGTGAACAAGATGCTCGGCGAGGAGCGGATGATCACCGGGCCCGAAGCCGGGATCACGCGCGACAGCATCAGCCTCGACTGGGAATGGCAGGGCCGCAAGGTCAAGCTCGTCGACACCGCCGGGCTCCGCAAGCGCGCGAAGGTCGAGGACAAGCTCGAGAAATTGTCGGCGATGGATACGCGCCGGGCGATCGACATGGCCGAGGTGGTCGTGCTGCTGCTCGATGCGACGCGAGGGCTCGAGGTGCAGGACCTCAAGATTGCGAGCCAGGTAATCGAGGAAGGCCGCGGGCTGCTGATCGCGCTCAACAAATGGGACGTCGCCGAACATGCCTCGTCGCTGTTCAACGGCGTGAAGGGCGCGCTCGAGGAAGGGCTCAGCCAGCTCAAGAACGTGCCGCTGCTGACCGTCTCGGCGGCGACCGGCAAGGGCATCGACCAGCTGCTCGGCGCCGCCTTCGTGCTTCGCGAGGGGTGGAACCGCCGCGTTTCGACGGGCGAGCTCAATCGCTGGTTCGAGGCGGCGGTCGAGCAGAACCCGCCCCCTGCCCCCGGCGGGAAGCGAATCAAGCTTCGCTACATCACACAGATCAAGACGCGCCCGCCGACGTTCGTGGTGTTCGGGACCCGCGTCGACCAGCTTCCGGAAAGCTATCGGCGCTATCTGCTCAACAGCCTGCGCAAAGCTTTCGATCTGGGAGCAATTCCGCTGCGCATGACGCTCCGCGCGCCCAAGAACCCGTTCGACCGCTAACCCGGCCTTTACCTCTCGCGCCTAACCTCTCCGGCCAAGTGGATCGGAAGGAACGTTGAGCGTGGACGAAACTGGCGGCGACGTCGTCGACTGGGGACATTTCGAGAAGAGCCGGGCCGAGCTTGGGCCGGGCTTCATCCGGATTCTGTCCTACTTCCGCGAAGACGGGGTGAAATCCGTGGCCGCGATCGAGCAGGCGATGCGCGAGCAGAACACGATCGCGCTCGTCATTCCGGCGCACACGATCAAGGGCGAGGCCCGCCAGTTCGGAGCCGAGCCGCTGGCGAAGGTCGCCGAGCTGATCGAGAATACCGCGCGGCTGTGCATCGAGACCCGCCGCTTCCCCGACGAACTGGTCGCCGACGTGGTCAACCTGCGCAAGCTGTTCGACCGCACGATCGAGCTGTTCGACCAGGCGACCAATCCGCTGAAAAGCCGCCCGGGTGCGTCCGCCGGCTTCGGCCGTCGCGCCAGCAACCAGAATTTCGGCCGGATCTAGTCCGGTCTAGGCGGTGGCTGCGACCGGCAGCGACCGCCGCATCGGCTGCCATTCGCCGCGGGCAAGGCTGCGCCACGCCCATTCGAGCGGGCCGTAGCGGAAGCGTTCGAGCCAGGGCTTAGACCAGAGCAGCATCAGCGCCCAGACGAGCGGGACGGCGATCGCCCACGCCTGCCAGCGCGATACGTCGCCATAGAGGCCTAGGCCCCAGCCGTAGAAGATGAAGGCGCCGATGATGCTGGTGCCAAGGTAGTTGCTGAAGGCGCAGCGGCCGGTCGCGGCGAGGCGCTGGGCGATTGGCCCCATGCCGTTCGCGAGGACGATGATCAGCGCGGCATAGCCGGCGGCCATGATCGGCCGGAAGGGCGCGCTTGCGATCATGAACGTGCCGAAGATCATGGGCACATAGAAACGCGAGGCGATGTCGGCGGCGACCACCCCGGCGAAGGCGATCGCGCCGATTGCGAGGCACCAGAAAGCAATCCTGCGATAGCGCGCGATCGGCCAGGCACCGGTGAGGAAGCCGCTCCGGTAGCCGGCCATCCCGAGCAGCATCAGGCCGAGCGTCTCGGGCCCGGTGACGATGCTGCTGACCAGCGGCTCGAAGGCACGCTGCGTCACCATATGGTGGAACCGGCCGAGGAAGCTTGCATGGACGGCCGCGTCCTTCGCCAGCGTGTCGGGCGTCGGATAGAGCATCAGGCCGAACTGGTTCCACTCGGCGATCTGGCGGGCAGTGGCGCCGACAGCGTGCGCCGCGCGATCGAGTTCGACCATGTTGGAGACGAGCGCGAAGAACAGCCCCATGTTGAGCGCCATGAACAGGCTGCCCCAGATCAGCAGGGTCCGGACCGAGCTTCGCCGGAAGAGGAAGGCGACCATCCCCATCAGCGCGTAGGCGGTGAGGATGTCGCCGAACCAGATGAGGTAGAAGTGGGCGAGGCCGAACAGCAGCAGAACCGCCATCCGGCGATAATGGACCGCCGCACCTGACCGCCCACCCGCTTCGGCGCGGTCGATCACCAGCAGCATCGAGGCGCCGAACAGCATCGAGAAGAGGCTGCGCATCTTGCCGTCGATGACGACCATGTTGGTCGCCCAGAGCGCGAGGTCGAGCCCGGTATGGCCGCCATAGGCCGTAGGGCTGAAATAAGCGCCCTCGATCATCGCGAAGGCGATGACGTTGACCGAGAAGATGCCCATCACCGCGACCCCGCGGATCACGTCGAGAGTGGCGATGCGCTCGCCGCCGGCCGCGTCAGTCATGGGAGCCCCCTCCGCCCTCCCGCGCCGAGCGAGAGACGGAAGCCTTCTAGCAAGCTTGCGGCCGGAGGGACACCGGTCGACCGACGCCTGAGGCTCAGTGCGCCTCGGCGGCGTTCGAATTGAGCTGGATGTAGTTCTGAAGACCCATGCGGGCGATCATCTCGAACTGGGTTTCGAGGAAGTCGATATGGCCTTCCTCGTCCTTCAGCACTTCGGCGAACAGGTCGCGCGAGCCATAGTCGCGGACCTCTTCGCAGAGCTGGACCGCCTCGCGGTACATCTTGGCGGCCTCATATTCGGCCTCGAGATCGGCCTTGAGGATTTCCTCCACAGTCTCGCCGACCCGGAGCCGGCCGAGCATCTGGAAGTTGGGCAGGCCTTCGAGGAACAGGATCCGCTCGGCGAAGCGGTCGGCATGCTTCATCTCGTCGATGCTCTCGTGCCGCTCATATTCGGCGAGCTTGTGCACGCCCCAATTGTCGAGCAGCCGATAATGCAGCCAATATTGGTTGATGGCGGTCAGTTCCGCCTTCAGCGCTTCGTTGAGAAGCTCGATGACCCGTGGTTCGCCCTTCATGGCGTGGCTTCTACCTTCAAGCGGAGTGGGAGCGAAGCGCTAACCGCTCGCAACTAGGCGGCGACGGCCGGCGGATTGGCGGCCAAGACGGTGCGTTCTTCCTCGAGGATCGCGCGGGCAAAGGGCAGGCAGCTGCCGCACTTCGCCCTCTTGCCGCAGCGGGCATAGGCCTGCGCCGGCGTGCACGCACCGGTGCGGGCGGCCTCCCGGACCTGCTCTTCGCGAATCGCATTGCAGACGCAGACGATCATGAGCTTCTTGCTAATGGTAATGCGAAGCGTTCGCAAGAGCTTTGCCGCCCTCCTTCAGGAGGGCAGCTTGGCGAAGCCAAGCGGGAGGTCTGTCACAAACCCCTCCGGCGCTGCGCGCCACCTCCCCTGAAGGGGAGGAGCGATCAGGCGCCCATCACCTGCACCATTCGGGCATGGTAGTTGGCATCGCCGAACAGCGCGTCGAGGACCTTTTCGCGTTTCATGTAGAAGCCGATGTCATGCTCGTCGGTCATGCCGATGCCGCCGTGCATCTGGACGCCTTCCTGTACCGCAAGGGCCGAGACGCGCCCGGCCTTGGCCTTGGCGACATGGCTCATGATCCCTGCCCGCTCGTCCCCCTTGTCGAGCAGTTCCGCAGCCTTCCATGTGGCGGCGCGGGCGATCTCGATCTCGCCGAACAGGTGCGCGGCGCGGTGCTGGAGCACCTGGAACTCGCCGATCAGCTTCCCGAACTGCTTGCGCTGCTTGAGATAGTCGAGGGTCATCGCCGAGGCGCCAGCCGCGACGCCGACCATCTCGGCGGCCGCACCGGTACGTCCTGCGCGCATCGCGCGGCGCAGCGGCTCCCAGCCGCCGTCGACCTCGCCCACCACCGCGTCGGCATCGACCGCGACATTGTCGAAGCGGATCCGCGCGACCTTGCTGGTGTCAGCAAGGGCCACATTCTCGATCTCCATGCCGGCCGCGTCACGGGGGACGGCGAAGAGCGTCAGGCCTTCGGGCTCGCCGGCCGAGCCGCCGGTCCGGGCCACCACCAGGATGACGTCGGCCGAGGCGCCGTGAACGACGAACTGCTTGGATCCATTGAGCGAGAAGCCGTTGCCCGAGCGCTTTGCCTCCATCGCGATCTGGCGCGGGCGGTGGCTGCGTCCCTCGTCGACCGCGATGGCCGCAACCGTGTCGCCCGAGAGGATGCCGGGAAACCAGCGTTCGCCCTGCGCGCTGCCCTTGAGCGCCTCGACCGCCACCAGCGCGGTGGTGAGGAAGGGCGACGGAGTCAGGTTGCGGCCGATTTCCTCCATCACCAGCGCGGCTTCAGTGACTCCGAGACCGAGGCCCCCGTCGCTTTCCGGAATGGCCAGGCCGGTGAGGCCGAGCTCGGCCATCTGCTTCCAAAGCGAATGGCCGAAGCCATCCTTGCAGTTGATGTCGCGCCAGTGGCGAAGCTGCTTCTTGATGGTGCCTTCCTCGGCGAGGAAGGAGCGGGTCATGTCGGCAAGCTGGCGCTGGTCGTCGGTGAGGAGGGTCATTCCGAAGCTTTCGTTCGTCCTGAGCGAAGTCGAAGGACGGGTGGATCAGGTGCGCAGGGGCCCTTCGACTTCGCTCAGGGCGAACGAGGGCTGCTTACGGGCGTCAGGCCCCCGGCAATTGCAGGATGTGCTTGGCGACGATCCCGAGCTGGACTTCGCTGGTGCCGCCCTCGATCGAATTGGCCTTGGTGCGGAGCCATTCGCGGGCCGACTTGCCGCCGCGCGAGCGGTCCGAATCCCATTCCAGCGCGTCCGAGCCGCCGGCGGCCATGATCAGTTCGTGGCGCTTCTTGTTCAGTTCTGTGCCGGCATATTTCATCATGCTCGGGAGGGCCGGATGGGCCTCCCCGGCCTTGAGCTGGTCGATGAAATGCTCGCTCATGGCCGCAAAGGCGAGGGAATCGACGTCGAACAGGGCGACTTCGGCGGCAAGCACCGGCTCGTCGATCGGGCCGAGCGATGCGGCGAGGGTCGACGAACCGCCGCCCAGCCCCATGCCGCTGATCATCTCGCGCTCGTGGCCGAGAAGGTACTTCGCGACGTCCCAGCCGCGGTTCACCTCGCCGACGAGCTGGTCCTTGGGGACCTTCACATTGTCGAAGAAGGTCTCGCAGAAGGGCGAATAGCCGCTGATCAGCAGGATCGGCTTGGTCGAGACTCCTTCGCTCTCCATGTCGAAGAGAAGGAAGCTGATCCCGCCATGCTTCGATTCGCTCGAAGTGCGGACGAGGCAGAAGATCCAGTCGGCCTTGTCGGCATAGCTGGTCCAGACCTTCTGGCCATTGACCAGATAGTGGTCGCCCTTGTCCTCGGCCTTGGTCTGAAGGCCGGCGAGGTCCGAGCCGGCGCCCGGTTCGGAATAGCCCTGGCACCAGCGGATTTCGCCGCGGGCGATTTCGGGAAGGAAGCGCTTCTTCTGCTCCTCCGTGCCGTACTTGAGCAGCGCCGGCCCGAGCATCGAGATGCCGAAGCTCGACAGCGGGTTGCGCGCGCCGATCGCCTTCATCTCCTCGCGGAGGATCTTGGTCTCGGCCGGGGACAAGCCGCCGCCGCCATAGGCTGCGGGCCAGTCGGGGACGGTCCAGCCCTTTTCCCCCATGAGCCGCATCCAGCGCTCCTGCGCCTCGGACTGGAAGTTGAAATGACGCCCGCCCCAGCAGGCGTCGTCCTCGGAGCGCATCGGGGTGCGCATCTCGGGCGGGCAGTTCGCCTCGAGCCACGCGCGGGTCTGTTGACGGAAACCTTCCAGATCGGCCATGGGATTCTCCTCGCGCCTGTCGATGCGACAAGCGCCGGGGAGCGTCAATTCTCGACTGGTGGCCGATCGATCTTGGTGATGTGCCAGCGGCGCTGCTCTGGCGTGGAACCGTCGACGTCATTGACCCGGCGAAGGGTCACGACCTGCGGCTCCTCGAATTTCTCGTTCTTGGCCGTCACGCCATAGGCCTTGACCGGGACGGTGACGTAGAGCGAGCCGGCCGCACCCTCGATCCGGCCGGGCTTGTACACCTCGGCATGATATTCGCGGTAGCTGGCGAGATTGGGCGCCTGGCCGACATTGGGACCCCACAGCGCCCTAGCCTGGACGAACTTCTTGGCTTCGACCAGCGCGAAATAGGTCTGGACCACATTGGCGGCGCCCTGCGCGCTTTGCGGGGTGAAGGGCGCTTCGCTGACGACCTCGCGCTCGGGCGGGGTCGCGGGCTTGGCCGGGGTGGCCGGCGTGGCCCCGTTGGCGGGCGCGGCGGGGGCCGGCGCCGGGGCGGGCGCGGCCGGGTCGGCGAGATTTTCCTCGACCGGTAGGTTGATGGCGGGCCCGGCCTCGTTGGCGGCCTCATTGGCGGCGGGCTGGTTGGAACAGGCGGCGAGCGCGCAGGTCGCGAGGAGTAGGAAGCGTTTCATCGCGCAGCGAACGGCCGGTGCGCGACGGGGGTTCCGTGGCCGCTTCCTTTCTGCAACAGCATGCCCCGAGCCAAACTCAAGGGGTGTCATGGACTTCAACCTCACCGACCGTCAGGCCCACTTCCGCGACCGGGTTCGCGCCTTCATCGAGCGTTACGTCCGCCCGGCGGTTCCCGAACTCGCCGCCGAGCTGAACACGGGCGACCGCTGGCACCATCTCGAGCGACTCGAGCCGCTGAAGGCCAAGGCCAAGGCGGAGGGCCTGTGGAACCTCTTCATGCCGCCGGGCGGTGCCTTGAAGCATGTGGACGAGAGCTTCCCGTTCGAGGGCGAGCAGCTCACCAACCTCGAATATGCGCTCTGCGCCGAGGAAATGGGTCGGGTCGGCTTCGCGAGCGAGGTTTTCAACTGCTCGGCCCCCGACACGGGCAACATGGAAGTGCTCCACCGCTACGGGACGAGGGCGCAGAAGGATCAATGGCTGGCACCGCTGATGCGGGGCGAGATCCGCTCGGCATTTCTGATGACCGAGCCGGCGGTGGCGAGCTCGGACGCGACCAACATCCAGTGCGAGATCAAGCGCGACGGCGACGATTATGTCATCAACGGGCGCAAATGGTGGTCGAGCGGCGCGGGCGACCCCCGCTGCAAGGTCGCGATCCTGATGGGCAAGACCAATCCCGAGGAGCGCCGCCATGCCCAGCAGTCGATGATCCTCGTGCCGATGGACGCGCCCGGGATCACGATCGAGCGCGCGCTCACCGTCTATGGCTATGACGACGCGCCGCACGGGCACATGGAGATCGAGCTGAAGGACGTGCGCGTTCCGGCCGAGAACCTCCTGCTTGGCGAGGGCCGCGGGTTCGAGATCGCGCAGGGACGGCTCGGGCCGGGCCGGATCCACCATTGCATGCGCACCATCGGCGCGGCCGAGGAAGCGCTCGAGCTGATGGTTCGCCGGCTGCAGAGCCGCACCGCCTTCGGCAAGAGGATCAGCGAACACAGCGTGTGGGAACAGCGCGTGGCAGAAGCGCGGATCGATATCGAATGCACCCGCCTCCTCTGCCTCAAGGCGGCGGACATGATGGACAAGGCCGGCAATAAGGCGGCCAAGGCCGAGATCGCGATGATCAAGGTCAAGGCGCCGCGCATGGCGCTCCAGATCATCGACGACGCGATCCAGGCGCATGGCGGCATGGGCGTCAGCCAGGACACCAGCCTTGCGCACAGCTGGGCCGGGATCCGCACGCTGCGGCTCGCCGACGGACCGGACGAGGTCCACAATCGCAGCATCGCGATGATCGAATATGGCAAGCACCCACCGATCGATCCGATGGTGGGCTGAACCCGATCCCTTCTCGTTCGTGCTGAGCGAAGTCGAAGCACGTTCGCGCCAGCGCCCTTCGACTTCGCTCAGGGCGAACGGAGTTTGTGAATGACCAATCTTTTCGACCTCACCGGCAAGACCGCCATCGTCACCGGTTCCTCGCGCGGGATCGGGCGGGCGATCGCCGAGGAGATGGCGGCGCATGGCGCCAATGTCGTCATCTCGAGCCGCAAGCAGGACGCCTGCGAGGAAGTCGCCGCGGCGATCAATGCGCGTGGGGCCGGCAAGGCGGTGGCGATTGCGGCCTCCATCTCGGACAAGGAAGCGCTGCGCGAGCTGGTCGAGCGGACCAAGGCCGAATTGGGCCAGATCGACGTCCTCGTCTGCAACGCCGCGTCCAACCCTTATTACGGGCCGATGGGCGGGATCACCGACGAGCAGTTCCGCAAGATCATGGACAATAATGTCCTCTCCAACCACTGGCTCACCAGCTTCGTCGCGCCCGAGATGGTGGAGCGCAAGGCGGGCTCGATCATCATCGTGTCGAGCGTCGGCGGGATCACCAGCTCGACCGTGATCGGCGCCTACAACATCTCCAAGGCGGCGGACCTGCAGCTCGTCCGCAACCTCGCCGCCGAATTCGGGCCGGCGGGCGTCCGGGTCAACGCCATCGCACCCGGCCTCGTCCGCACCGACTTCGCCAAAGCGCTGTGGGAGAATCCGGAAATCCTCAAGTCCGTGACCAAGGTCTCGGCGCTGAAGCGGATCGGCGAGCCGCGCGAGATCGCCGGCGCTGCGCTGTTCCTGGCGTCCGAGGCAGGAAGCTTCGTTACCGGCCAGACGCTGGTCGTCGACGGCGGCTCGACCTTCGGCGCGGGCTTCTGATGAGCAGCACGCCCAATCCCACCGGCCGCCTCGCCGGCAAGATCATCATCGTCACCGGCGCGGGCTCGGGGATCGGCAAGGCGACCACGACCCTGTTCCGCGAGCATGGCGCGACGGTCATCGCCGCCGATCTTCAAGGCGCCGACCACCGGGCCGATGCGGGCCGCGAGGAGGATGTCGTCCGCCTCGTCGAAATGGCCACCCAGGAGCATGGCGCGCTGCATGGCTTCTTTGCCAATGCCGGCATCTCGGGCGGTCTCGCTTCGATCTTCGAGCAGAGCGTCGAGGACTGGAACGAGATCCTGCGCGTGAACCTCATCGGCCCGTTCCTCGCGATCAAGCATGCCGCGCCGGTCATCAAGGCGCAGGGCGGCGGGTCGATCATCTGCACCGCGAGCGTGGCAGGGCTTCGCTCGGGCGCGGGCGGGCCGGCTTACAGCGCGTCCAAGGCGGGGGTGATCAGTCTTGTGAAGACCGCCGCCCAGCAACTTGCGACCTCGAACGTCCGCGTGAATGCGATCTGCCCGGGGCTGATCGAGACCGGCATGACCGAGTTCGTCTACGAGCGGGCGCGGGCCAAGGGGCAGGAGGAGCGCCTCGGCCACCTCAATCCGCTCCGCCGCGGCGGCGTGCCTGACGAGATCGCGCACGCGGCGCTGTTCCTCGCGTCCGACGAATCCTCCTACGTCAACGGCCACGCCCTCGTGGTCGATGGCGGGCTGTCGTCGAGCCATCCGTTCAACCGACAGGATTATGGCCGTACCGCGATCTGAGCGGCTGCCCCCTTCCCTTTCCGCAACCTCGGGCTAGGGACCTATTCACAACATTGTCAGCGAAGGACCGCTCATGACCTCGCCTATCTCGACCCAACGCCACGGCTCGGTGCTCATCATCGCGTCGAACAACCCGCCGGTGAACGCGCTCGGCCATGCCGTTCGCGAAGGGCTTGTGAAGGGGATCGAGGAGGCTGACGGCGACGAGAGCGTCAAGGCCGTCGTGATCATCGGCGAAGGGCAGACCTTCTTCGCCGGAGCCGACATCAGCGAATTCGGCACCCCCAAGGCCTTTGCCCAGCCGGTGCTGCCGCAGGTGGTCGACATCATCGAGAATTGCACCAAGCCGGTGGTCGCGGCGATCCACGGGACGGCGCTCGGTGGCGGGCTCGAGGTGGCGCTGTCCTGCCATTATCGCGTGGCGGTGCCGACCGCGAAGCTCGGCGTTCCCGAAGTGAAGCTCGGCCTGCTGCCGGGCGCGGGCGGGACCCAGCGCCTGCCGCGCGCGGCGGGTGTCCAGCATGCGCTCGAGATGACCACCAGCGGTACGCCGATCGGGGCCAAGCAGGCTGCCGAGATCGGGCTGGTCGACCGGCTGATCGAGGGCGACCTCCTGCAGCATGCGGTCGCCTATGCCGCCGAAGTCGCCGACGTACGGCCGCTGCCACGCACCAGCGAGCGGACCGACAAGATGGAAGGCACCGACCCGGCGATCTTCGACCAGTTCATCGCCGCCAACCCCCGCACCTTCCGCGGCTTCGAGGCACCGATGAAGAATCTCGAGGCGGTCCGCGCCGCGACCCAGCATCCCTATGCCGACGGCGTGCAGGTCGAGCGGAAATTGTTCATGGAGCTGATGGCCGGGACCCAGGCCAAGGCGCAGCAATATTTCTTCTTCGCCGAGCGCAAGGCCGCCAAGATCGAAGGCGTCGACGAGAGCGTGAAGCCGCGTGAGATCAAGAAAGTCGGCGTGATCGGCGCCGGCACGATGGGCGGCGGCATCTCGATGAACTTCCTCCAGGCAGGCATCCCCGTCACCATCGTCGAGACCAGCCAGGAAGCGCTCGACCGCGGCACCGGGGTCATGCTCCGCAACTATGAGGCGAGCGCCAAGAAGGGCCGCTTCACCGCCGAACAGGTCGGGCAGTTCATGGGTGCCTTGAATCCGACGCTCGATTTTGATTCGCTGGGCGACTGCGACCTCATCATCGAGGCCGTGTTCGAGCAGATGGAGATCAAGAAGGACATCTTCGGGCGACTGGACAAGGTCGCCAAGCCGGGTGCGATCCTCGCCAGCAACACCAGCTATCTCAACATCGACGAGATCGCCGCGGCGACCGGCCGTCCGCAGGACGTGGTGGGCCTGCACTTCTTCTCGCCCGCCAACGTCATGAAGCTCCTCGAGGTCGTTCGCGGCGCGAAGACCGCCGACGACGTGCTGGTCACCGCCATGGCGCTCGCCAAGAAGATCAAGAAGGTCGCGGTGGTCGCGGGCGTCTGTTACGGCTTCATCGGCAACCGCATGCTGATCCCTCGCCAGACCGAGGCGACCAAGCTGCTCCTCGAGGGCGCGACCCCGGCGCAGATCGACAAGGTCCACACCGACTTCGGCATGCCGATGGGCCCGTTCCAGATGGCCGATCTCGCCGGCGTCGACATCGGCTGGCACCGCGACCCGAACCGGATCGAGAACATCCGCGACGCGCTCTGCGCGGTCGACCGCTGGGGCCAGAAGAAGGGCGCCGGCTTCTACGATTATGACGAGAAGCGTCGCCCGAGCCCGTCGCCGACCGTACAGGGCATCATCGAGGACTTCCGCGCCAAGGCCGGGGTGACCCCGCGCGAGATCAGCGATCAGGAGATCGTCGAGCGCACGCTCTACACGATGGTCAACGAGGGCGCGAAGATCCTCGAGGAAGGCATGGCCCAGCGCGCATCGGACATCGATGTGGTATGGATCTATGGCTACGGTTGGCCGGTTTACCGCGGCGGCCCGATGCACTGGGCCGATACCGAGGGGCTCGGGAAGATCGTCGAAGGCCTGCGCCGGTCTGCAGAACATATGGGTGACGACTTCAGCTTTTCCCGTTTGCTGCTCGACAAGGCCGAGAAGGGCGAGAAGTTCACCTCGCGCTAGGCGCCGAGCCGAACGAAAAGGAGTTGCGTGTACTTCGATGCTGGCTTGAAGGAGGCGGAGCTCGCCTTCCTCAACGCGCCGTTCGACGCGGACGGCTGGCGATCGGCGATGCACGCCCTCTCTTCGGCGACCCGGACCACCTTCGCGCAATTCGTCGGGATCGGCGGGCCGTTGCTCGTGCCGTTCAACGTCCTCAACGTCTATCCCGACGACCCCAATGGGCACATGAGCAACATGGACCTTTTGGGGCCGGGCAATTGGCGGATCGGGACTACCGATGCGGCCATGACGATCCGCCACGAGCATCACTATGCCCAGTACCGGGCGGAGCGCGGCGTCACCGACTATGACGATGCGATGAGTGATCTCGACTTCGTGCACGGCTGCCATTCGGCGCTGATGCTCGAAAGCTCGGGGACGACTCGCCTCGCTTTGCTCCGGACCCGGCGCGACGGGCCGTGTGACGCCGACGTGCTCCAGCGGTTCGGCTGGCTCAGCCGCCAGGCCGAGCGGGCGATGCGCGTGCAGCTCGCGCTTGGCGAGGAATCCGCGCAGCTCATGCTCGGGGGCCTCGAGGGAATAGGCGAGGCCACTCTCCTGCTCGACCGGACCGGACAGATTTGCGGCGTCAGCGAGGCGGCCGAGACCCTGCTCGACCAGGCCGAGGAGATTGAGGAGGACGGCTTTGCGCTGCGCCTGTCGAATACGGCCGAGGACCGGGCGCTCGGGGCTGCGCTCAAGCGCTTGATGAGCGGCGAGGGTGCGCAGGGGCCGGTGCTCCACGACATGATCGTCGGCCGCTCCCCAACTTACCCCGACGGTCGCTGGCGCCTGCTCTGCGCACGACTGCCGGCGATGGAGCATGGCTTCGGCTTCCAGCCCGCCGTCGCCCTGACCTTTCGCCCGCATCACGCCTGACCGGGACCATTCTTCCGCCTAGGTCGTTACGGCTGGCGAAGGAGTGTCATCCATGGCCAGCACCGCCGCCGTCCCGCAGGAACCCGTTCGCCGCTATTCGACGGTGGCCGCAACCTTCCACTGGATCACCGCCGCCGCCGTAATCTTTCAGCTTTGGCTGGGCTTCAGCATGGGCGACGAGGGTCCTCCGGCCGAGCCGACCTTCAGCTGGCACAAGACCATCGGCGCGCTGATCCTGCTGCTGACCTTCGCCCGGCTGACCTATCGCCTGACCAATCCGCCCCCGCCCTTCCCGGCCGACCTGTCGCGCTGGGAGCGGCTCGCCGCGGTGTGGAACCACCGCATCTTCTACCTGCTCCTGATCGGCCTTCCGATCGGTGGCTATCTCGCCGTCTCGGCCTTCTCGCAGGGCCAGCCGACCAGGCTCATCGGAGGCATCATGCTTCCCACCATCCCGGGCATTCCGAAGGCCTGGGGCGAGGTGTTCGGCGGGATGCACGAGGCCGCCGCCTTCGCGCTGATCGCGCTTCTGCTCGTGCATGCCGGCGCGGCGATCAAGCATCGCTTCCTCTCGCCGACCCCGTCGAGCGGACGGATGCCGCCCTTCGCCCTCCCCGGCGAAGAGACGGTGGTCGGCCAGGGCTAGCCCTCGATGATCACCTCGGTGCCATTGGTGGTCAGCCCGTAGAGCTTCTTGGCGAATTCCACCGGGATCCGGACGCAGCCGTGGCTCGCCGGATAGCCGGGGAGCTTGCCGCCGTGAAAGGCGATGCCCTTCTCGTCGTACATCTGCATGTAGGGCATGGGGGCGTTGTCGTACTTGCGGCTGAAGCCCTTCACCTGCTTGCGGAAGACCTTCCAGTAGCCGAGCGGCGTCTCGCGCCCTTTCTTGCCGCTGGAGATCGTGGTCAGCCCGACCAGCTGGTCGCCCTTGTAGACGAACATCAGCTGCTGGAGCCGGTCGATCACCACCTTGGCCGGCGCATCGGGGATGGTCGGCGCCCAGCGATAATCGCCGGCGCTCAGCGCGACGGTGCCGAACATCGCCCGCGCTTCGCGGGTCGCCTTAGGCGCATGGCCGTGGGTCCACTCGTAGGGAAGCTGGACTTCGGCGACGGGCGCAGGTGGCGGCGGCGCCCGGTCGGGCGCGGTGGCGCAGGAGGCGAGCAGGGCGGCGGCACCGGCAACGGCGGCGAATCTCATCAGACGCATGCCATCGTCCTGCCGCAGCCACGCGGACCGTCAAGCATCTGGTAAACGGGAAGTTTAGCCGCCGATCCCGGTTTCCCGCGCAGGCGGTGCGTTGACGTGGCTCCAGATGGCGCTGACTACCACCGAGCCTTCGCCAACCGAGGACGCGACGCGCTTCACCGAACCCGAGCGCACGTCGCCGACCGCGAAAATCCCGGGGCAGGAGGTCGCATAGCTCGACCCCGCTCTCGCATCGCTGCCCGTCAGCACGAACCCCGCCCGGTCGAGCTCGACCAGGCCCGACAGCCAGTCGGTATTGGGCGCGGCGCCGATCATGATGAAGAGCGCACGGCAACCGACTGCCCAGCTCCCCGCCGGGCCGCGGACGGTGACCTGTTCGAGGTGCGTATCCCCCTCGAGCTGTGCGAGTTCGCTCTCGTAATGGACCGTCACCCGAGGATCATGCTCGATCCGTTCCCGAAGGTAGGCGCTCATGCTTTGCGCGAGGTCGGTGCCGCGGACGAGCAAGTGAACCCGGCTCGCTACCCGCGAAAGATACATTGCGGCCTGGCCCGCGCTGTTGCCGCCGCCGACGACGATCGCCTCGGTCTGCTTGCAGAAGCGCGATTCCATCTCGGTCGCGGCATAGAAGACCCCCGCGCCCTCGAAGTCGGCGAGCCGGTCGAGCGGAAGCCGCCGATACTGGACCCCGGTGGCGACCAGTACCGTCCGCGCGCAGACGCGGTCGCCTTCATCGAGCGTGGCGCAGAAACCGTCCTCGGTCCGCTCCAGCCTTTCGACCCGGCGCGGCATGGCGAAGCAGGTCCCGAACTTCATCGCCTGCACCTGCCCGCGGAAAGTCAGGTCGGCACCCGAGATGCCAGTCGGAAAGCCCATGTAATTCTCGATTCGGCTGCTGGTCCCCGCCTGCCCGCCGATCGCATTGTCCTCGACCACCAGCGCCGACAGTCCCTCAGCCCCGGCATAGACGGCGGCAGCGACCCCGGCGGGACCTGCGCCGACAATCAGCAGGTCGCGGACGCAATCCATGTCGGGGCTGAGGTCCAGGCCGTAGAGCTGCGCGAGCTTGCGCGGGCTGGGCTGCTCGATGGTCCGGTTGCCGAACCGGACGCCCGGCTCGCCGTCGACTTCCTTGAAGGGCAGGCGGTTGCGGCTGAGGAAGCTCGCCACGCGCTGGATTGCAGGGTCACCGCCGGGATTGGCGATGAAGACTCCCGACCGCCCTTCCTCGAAGATCATCCGCCTCCGCGCCGAGAAGACGGTCAGGACGTGGTCACCGATCTCGGGGATATCGCTCATCAACTGGAGCATGTCCTCTCGCGGAATCTCCAGCGTCCGGGTCGGCACCGCCGCGCGCATCGCCAGCGTCATGGGGCCGCCCGAGAGAAAGTTGAGTTCACCGAGAAACTGACCGGGACCGAGGCCGGACGGCATCAGCCGGCCGCCATCGAGCGGGTCGACGACCTCGATCTCGCCCTCGTCGACCAGCACGAAGCGGGTCATCGGTTCGCCCGCGTCGAGCACGATGGCGCCCGCGTCGTAGCGACATGGCATTGCGCGAGCACGAATGGCCTGAAGCTGGTCGCCCGCGAAGGGGCGCGGGGTCATGAAGGTGAGGTCGCCGCCAATCGAGTCCATGGCGCGAAAGCTAGCCCAATCGGACCTTCACACAAGCGTAGAGACCGAGCGCGCAGATCAGCACGGCACCGACCGACCCGAGCCAGAAATCCCGCCGGAGACGAGCATCGCCTACGAAGATGCCGGGATATTCATGACGAACGCGGGCATTGGCCTGACGCTTCCATTCGTCGAAGGCGGCGGTGCCAGGCTGCGGGTAGATGGGTCGGTCGCCAAGCTTGGCGAACATCTTCCACGACCCGGCGTCGCGGTAAGGCCTGAATTCTTCAGGCAGATCCTTTTGTGGCAAGCACCCAATCGCTTCGGCAAATCGCGGCTGCGACTTCATCCAGTCGAGGATGCCATATTCGTCGTGATTGGCCTCCTGGCGGCTGATCATCCAGCGCCAGACCTCGGGAGGCTTGTCCTTCAGCCATCTGGCCACCGCCGCTCGGGCAAGCCTTGCGTCACGGTCGCCTTCGTCCTCGATGTCCGGCCCGGTCATCAGTTCCCTCGCGAGCGTCGCGGCCTCATTCCCACTCGATCGTTCCCGGTGGCTTCGACGTATAGTCGTAGACGACGCGGTTAATGCCCTGCACCTCGTTGACGATGCGGGTCGCGACGCGGCTGAGGAATTCGGCGCTGAAGGGATAGACGTCGGCGGTCATGCCATCGACGCTGGTCACGGCGCGGAGGGCGCAGACGCTGTCATAGGTGCGCGCGTCGCCCATCACGCCGACCGTCCGGACCGGCAGCAGCACCGCGAACGCCTGCCAGATGGCGTCGTAGAGCCCGGCGTTGCGGATTTCTTCGAGGTAGATGAAATCCGCCTTGCGCAGGATGTCGCACTTCTCTTTGCTCACCTCGCCCGGGATACGGATGGCGAGGCCCGGCCCCGGGAAGGGGTGGCGACCGACGAAGGCCGCGGGCAGCCCGAGCTCGACGCCCAGCGCCCGGACCTCGTCCTTGAACAGTTCGCGAAGCGGCTCGACCAACTTCATGTTCATGCGCTCGGGCAGACCGCCGACATTGTGGTGGCTCTTGATCGTGACCGAGGGGCCGCCGGTGAAGCTGACGCTCTCGATCACGTCAGGGTAGAGCGTGCCCTGCGCGAGGAAGTCGGCGCCGCCGATCTTCTTTGCTTCCTCCTCGAACACCTCGATGAAGGTCTTGCCGATGAACTTGCGCTTGGCCTCCGGATCGCTGAGCCCGGCGAGACCCGACAGGAACAGCGCCTCGGCTTCGACGTGGACCAGCGGGATATTGTAATGGCCGCGGAACAGCGAGACGACCTGCTCGGCCTCGGCGCTGCGCATGAGGCCATGGTCGACGAAGACGCAAGTCAGCTGCTCGCCGATCGCCTCGTGGATCAGGACGGCCGCGACCGCGCTGTCGACGCCGCCCGACAGGCCGCAGATGACGCGGCCGGAACCGACCTGCGCGCGGATGTCGGCGATCTTCTGCTCGCGGTAAGCGGCCATGCTCCAGTCGCCCGAACAGCCGCAGATGTGGCGCGCGAAATTGGCGAGGAGCTTGCCGCCGTCGGGCGTGTGGACCACCTCGGGGTGGAACATCAGGCTGTAGCGCTTGTCCGCCTCGTTGGTGGCGATCGCATAGGGCGCGCCTTCCGAACGGGCGACGATGGAGAAGCCAGGCGCAAGGCTTTCGACGCGGTCCCCGTGGCTCATCCAGACCTGGTGCGTTTCGCCGACTTCCCACAGGCCGTCGAACAGCGCTGAGGGGGCGACCACCTCGATGAAGGCGCGGCCGAACTCCTTCTGGTCGGAGGTGACGACCTTGCCGCCGAGCTGCTGGTGGAGCGTCTGCTGACCGTAGCAGATGCCGAGCAGGGGCAGGCCGCTGTCGAACAGGACCTGCGGTGCGCGGGGCGAATCCTCCCAGGTCACCGACGAAGGACCGCCCGAAAAGATGATTCCCTTGGGCTTGAGGCGGTGGAAGGCCTCTTCGGCCGCGTTGAACGGGGCGATCTCGCAATAGACGCCGGCTTCGCGGATGCGGCGGGCGATGAGCTGGGTAACCTGGCTGCCGAAATCGACGATGAGCAGCGTGTCTGCCGGCTGGACGGTCAAGGCGGTCGGGCTCCGTGGCGCAAAGGAAAGGGCGCCGAAGCCCTATGACTCCGGCGCCCTCCTGTCCACTCGACGGACCGCTTAGTAGCGGTAGCCGTAGCGGTTGCGGTCGATGTCGAGGTTGGTGATCCGACCGTTGCGCTCGAACTTGCAGTTGAAGCGATATTCCGCGCCCGCCTGCTGATAGCCGCCATAAGGCTGGTTGTACCCGCCGTAGGGCTGGTTGTAGCCACCACGATTATAGCCGTAGCCATAATTGCCCTGGTAGGCTGCGTTGCTGGCCTGGCCGTAGACACGCATGTTGCCATTGCGGGTCCGCTCGACGCGGTCGATCTGGACCACGCGATACTGGCCATACCCATAGCCACGATTGTTGCCGTAGCCGCTCAGCCGCTGCTCGGTCGCCCGGGCACACTGGTCGACCGCAGCGCGCTCGAGGTTGTAGTTGTTGGTGCCGTAATAGCCATTGTAGCCATAAGGCGTCCCGCCGCGGAGGATCTGGTTTAGGATCGCGCCGGTGATCACGTCACCGAGGCCACCACCGCCATAGCCACCATAGCCGGGATAATATTGGGCCGCGGCCGGAGCCGCCGCACCCACGGTCACTGCTGCAACGGCAGCGGCGCCAGCGAGAAACTTCGAAACAGCCTTCATGGCCACGTCTCCTTATTGCGTCGAAGCGGGCCTCCCCGCTCGTGTAACGCTTCTGGACGATTCGCGCTGCATCGCGACTGAATGCGCGGTTTGCTGCCGTTCAGCATTCGGGCCGTGCACGAAACGACAGGGAAATCTGCCGACGGCTCGCCTTACGAATTTATTTTTGGCCCCGCTTGACATTGGTGCAAAGATCGTTTCGCCGGCGCGAAAATCGGAACCGCCGTTTGCCTAGCTCGTTTTCTGGTCAAACGGAGACCTTTGAAATGAAACGCTTAGCAACTCTTGCGGCGGCCCTTGCCGTCGCGGTGGCGAGCCCGTGCGTCGCTGCCGAACTGGCCCCCGACGAAAGCAGCAGCGCGCTGCTCGCCGCCTCGGTAGCGGTCGCCATGGCGCGCGACGAAGCTGCGCCCGTCCTCGGCGAAAAGAACCTGAAGCCCGGTGCCTACTGGTGGGCGAAGGATGCGCCGACGACCGGCAATGTGGAAGTGGTGGTCAGCCTCGAGGACCAGCGCGCCTATGTCTATCGCGCCAACGAGCTCATCGGTGTCACCACCATCTCGTCGGGCAAGCCCGGCAAGGACACGCCGCCGGGCATCTTCCCGATCCTCGAGAAGAAGACGATGCATCGCAGCCGCAAGTATGACGATGCGCCGATGCCCTACATGCAGCGGCTCGATCAGTATGGGATCGCGCTCCATGCCGGGCACAATCCGGGCAAGCCGGCCAGCCACGGCTGCATCCGCCTTCCCGCGGCCTTCGCGGCCAAGCTTTTCTCGCTGACCAAGGTCGGTGACCGGGTGGTCATCGGCTGACCAGTCAGGCCGGCGAGGGTCTTCCCCTGCCCTCGCCGGCCGCACTGGCGTCCGTTACTTGATCTCGAGCCCGGTATGTTTGGCCAGGAACGCGCTGACGTCGCTGGCTTCCTCGATGATCTTGTCGGTGGGCTTGCCCGACCCATGGCCTGCCCGGGTCTCGATCCGGATGAGATGCGGTTCGCCCGCCGGATCGGCATGCTGGAGCGCGGCGATATATTTGAAGCTGTGCCCCGGAACGACCCGGTCGTCGGTGTCGGCCGTCGTCACCAGCACCGCCGGATAACGAACCCCCACCTTGATATTATGGTAGGGCGAATAAGCTAGCAGGGTCCGGAAATCGGCTTCCTTGTTGGGATAGCCGTAATCGTCGACCCAGTAGCGACCGGCGGTGAACCGGTCGAAGCGGAGCATGTCCATCACGCCGACCGCGGGATTGGCGGCCGCGAACAGGTCCGGTCGCTGGTTGACCACCGCGCCGATCAAGAGGCCGCCGTTCGATCCGCCCTGCACCGCGAGCCCGCCCTTGGGCGTCACTCCTTGCGCGATCAGCGCCTCGCCAGCGCCGATGAAGTCGTCGAAGACATTCTGCTTGTTGGCGAGGCGGCCGGCGTCATGCCACGCCTTGCCATATTCGCCGCCGCCACGAATGTTGGCGAGCACCCAGGCCCCGCCCTGCTCGAGCCACGCGAGGCGCGTCGCCGAGAAACTCGGGGTCAGCGAGACGTTGAACCCGCCATAGCCGTAGAGGAGGGTCGGGACCGGCCCGGTCACGCCCTTCTTGCGGACAATGAACATCGGCACGCGGGTGCCGTCCTTCGACGCGAAGAAACGCTGCTCGACGGTAAAGTCGTCGGGATTGAACAGCAGCTTCGGCTCGAACCAGGTCTGGGTCGCGTTCGCGCGGACGTCATAGCGGTAGATCGTCGTCGGGCGGTTGAAGCTGGTGAAGGCAAAGAAGGTCTCGGGATCGTCGAGGTCACCCGAGAAGCCGCTGGCGGTGCCAAGACCCGGCAGGGTGATGACCCGTTCGCGTGCGCCGGTCAGGCTGTGCACCCGAACCTCGGTCGCCGCATCCTTCAGGTAGGACAGGACGAGTTTGCCCCCGATCAGGCTCGATCCGTTCAGCGTCTCGGCTTGCTCGTCGACGATGGTGCGCTGGTTGGCCCGCGGCGCATTGACGTCGATCGCCACGACCTTGAGGCGCGGCGCGCCGTCATTGGTCTGGAAATAGTAGGTCGAGCCACGATTGCCGATGTAGCTGTAGTCGCGGGTGAAGCCGGGGATCAGGGTCCGCGGCTTGGCGCCCTTGCGCTGCCAGTCGAGCAGGGTGACCTCGTAGCGCTCGTCGGTGCCGCTCGAGGAGGTGATCACCACCGTCGCGCCATCGTCGCTGACCTGCGCGCCATGATTGAGGTCGGGCCGGTCCGGAGTCGCATAGAGCAGCCGGTCGGCGGCCTGCTGCGTGCCGATGCGATGGAAATAGACCATCTGATTCTTGTTCAGCGACTGGAAGTCCTGTCCTTCGGCGGCTTCCGGATAGCGTGAGTAGACGAAGCCCTTGCTGTCCTTGGCCCAGCTGAGGCCGGAGAATTTCACCCACTTGATTTCGTCGCCGACTTCCTTGCCGGTCGCGACGTCGAGGACCTTGAGCGTGCGCCAGTCCGAACCGCCGTCCTGGATCGCGTAGAGGAGGTAGCGGCCGTCTTCGCTCGGCACCCATTCCGCAAGCGCGGTGGCGCCGTCCTTGCTGAAGCCATTGGGGTCGATCAGCAGCCGCTCAGGCCCGTTGACGCTGTCGCGCACATAGAGCGGCGACTGGTTCTGGAGCCCGCTGTTGCGCTGGTAGAAATAGCGGCTGCCCTTCTTCACCGGCACGCCGACACGCTCGTAATTGTAGAGCTCGGTCATCCTCTTCTTGAGGATGTCGCGGCCCGGAAGCGTGTCGAGGAAGCCGTCGGTGACCTTGTTCTGCTCGGCGACCCAGGCGGCGACGGCCGGATCCTTGCGCACGTCATTCTCGAGCCAGCGATAGGGGTCGGCGACCGCGGTTCCGAACTGCGTCTCCACCACATCGCCGCGCTGCGTCTGCGGATAGGCCAGCGCCGGCGTCGCCGGGGTCGCGGCTTCGGCGGCGGGGGGCGGGGTCAGGGACGCCTCGGGCGGCGGGGTGGTCGAACAGGCAGAGACAATCGGAAGGGTCATCAGAAGGAGGCTCTTACGCATGGAAGTCCCTGGAGATGGGGAGGGGGAAGGCGAAAGGCTAGCAGCAAGGTCGGGTGAGGCAAGCCGCGACTTGCGTCGCTGCCGGAACCGGCGCAATCGACGAGCCATGACCCTCGTCAACACCGACTTTAACGCCGCCGCCGAAGCCGAATATGAGGCGATGATCGCCCTTCGCCGTGCGATCCATGCCGATCCGGAGCTGGGGCTTCACTGCACCCGGACCAGCGCCAAGCTGAAGGCGTCGCTCGAGGGCCTCCCGCTCGAGATCCGCGACTCCACCAGCACCAGCGGCTTCGTGGCGATCTTGCGCGGCGCGCGGCCGGGGCGGACCGTGCTTCTTCGCGGCGACATGGACGCCCTCCCCATTCACGAGGATACCGGGCTCGACTTCTCCAGCCAGACCGACGGCAAGATGCATGCCTGCGGTCACGACACGCATTCGGCGATGCTCTCTGCCGCCGCCCGCATCCTCTGCGCGCAGCAAGCGAGCCTTGAGGGCACGATCGTCTTCATGTTCCAGCCGGGCGAAGAGGGGCATCACGGCGCGCGCTTCATGATTGAGGACGGGCTGCTCGACGACCCCGCCCCCGACGGCGCCTTCGCGCTCCACGTCTGGCCGACCCTGCCGGGCGGCGTGGTGACCAGCCGGGCCGGTGCGCTGCTCGCCTCGACCGACGCCCTCAACGCGACCATCCGCGGCCGCGGCGGCCATGCCGCCATGCCCTACGAGGCGATCGACCCGATCCCCGTCGCCTGCCAGGCGGTGACAGCTCTCCAGACCCATATCGCTCGGCGCATCGCCTTCTTCGACCCGGCGATCCTGACCATCACCCAGATCCACGCCGGGACGGCCTACAATGTCATCCCCGAGTGCGTCGAACTGAAGGGGACGCTTCGTACCCTGTCCGACGGCGTTCGCGCCAAGGGCAAGGCGGCGTTCGAGAAGATCGTCACCGACGTCGCGGCCTCGGCCGACTGCACCGCCGAGATCCGCATTGACCAGGGCTATCCCGCCTGCCGCAACGATCCGCGCGCGGTCGAACTTGCCGCGTCCGTCGCGCGCGACCTCTTTGGCGACGACGCCTTCGTCGAGATGCCGAGCCCGATCATGGGCGGTGAGGATTTTGCCTATGTGCTCCAGAAGGTGCCCGGCTGCATGGCCTTCGTCGGGGTTGCCCCCCCGGATGCCGAGGAGCCGGGCAGCCGGCCCGGCCTCCACCACGCCAAGATGACCATCCATGAGGAATGGCTGACCCGCGGGGTCGCGCTCCATTGCGCCTTCGCCACCCGCTTCCTCGCGCGCGGCTGGGAGTAAGCCAGATGAAGGAACTCACCCTCCGCGGGATCATCCTCGGCGCGCTGCTGACGATCCTCTTCACCGCGGCCAACGTCTATCTTGGCCTCAAGATCGGGATCACCTTCGCGACCTCGATCCCCGCCGCGGTCATCTCGATGGCGGTGCTGAAGCTCGTCCGCGATTCGACCATCCAGGAAAACAACATCGTCCAGACGATCGCCTCCTCGGCAGGAACGCTGAGCGCGATCATCTTCGTCCTGCCGGGCCTGATCATGGTCGGCTGGTGGACAGGCTTCCCCTACTGGCTGAGCGTCGCCGTGATCGGCATCGGCGGCGTCCTCGGCGTCATGTATTCGGTGCCGCTGCGGCGCGCGCTGGTGACCGGCAGTGACCTCCCCTACCCCGAGGGCGTCGCCGCGGCCGAAGTGCTCAAGGTCGGCGCGGGGGTCGGTGGGGCCGAGGAGAACAAGCGCGGCCTCACCGCCATCGTCATCTCTTCGGTCGTCTCGGCCTTCTACTTCATGTTCGCCAAGACGCGGATCGTGGCCGAAGCCGCGGAAAAGAGCTTCCGCCTCGGCGCGGGCGCGACGAGCGCCTCGGCCAGCCTGTCGATGGCGCTGATCGGCGTCGGCCATCTCGTCGGCCTCGGCGTCGGCATCGCGATGATCGTCGGCCTGCTCATTGCCCGGCTCGGCCTCCTGCCCTGGCTCACCGCTGACCAGGTGTCCGCCGGCGGCGCGATCGACGAGATCGTCTCGACCACCTTCCGCGAGAAGGTCCGCTTCATCGGCGCGGGCACGATCGGCATCGCCGCCATCTGGACCCTGCTCAAGATCATCGGGCCGATCGTGAAGGGCATCCGCGAGGCGCTCGCCGCCAACCGGGCCCGCCGCGGGGGCGAGGCGCTGGACCTCACCGAACGCGACCTTCCGATCACCATCGTCGGCGGCACCATTGTGGTGGCGATGATCCCGATCGCCCTGCTTCTCGCCGCCTTCGCCCAGTCGGGTCCGATCGCGACGATGGAAGGGACCACCCTCACCCTCTCGATCCTGTACATCCTCGGCGCGGGGATCGTGATCGCCTCGGTCTGCGGTTATATGGCGGGCCTGATCGGCGCGTCGAACAGCCCAATCTCAGGCGTCGGGATCCTTTCGGTGCTCGGCATCTCGCTGATCCTCGCAGCCTTGTTTGGGCAAGGTGCGGGCGACGGCGCGGACACCAAGGCGTTGGTCGCCTTCGCACTGTTCGTGACCGCGATCATCTTCGGCATCGCCACCATCTCGAACGACAATCTTCAGGACCTGAAGACCGGGCAGCTGGTCGGCGCGACCCCGTGGCGGCAGCAGGTCGCACTGGTGCTGGGCGTCGTCTTCGGCGCGCTGGTGATCCCGCCGATCCTCGAGCTCCTCAACAGCGCCTTCGGTTTCCAGGGTGCGCCGGGTGCCGGCCCGAACGCGCTTGCTGCCCCGCAGGCCGCGCTTATCTCCGCGATCGCGCAAGGCGTGCTCGGCGGCAATCTCGACTGGGGCCTGATCGGCACCGGCGCGATCATCGGTGTCGTCGTGATCATCATCGACGAAGTGCTTCGCGGTACGACCAGCAAGTACAGCCTGCCTGCGCTCGCGGTCGGCATGGGCATCTACCTGCCGATGGACCTGACCCTCCTGATCCCGATCGGCGCGCTTGCCGGCTGGCTCTACAATCGCTGGGCGCTGCGCCAGCGCAACGCGGGCTTTGCCGAGCGGATCGGGACCCTGATGGCGACTGGACTCATCGTCGGCGAAAGCCTGATGGGTGTCCTTTATGCCGCCATCGTCGCCGGCGCCGAGCGCGCCGGGAGCGAGAATGCCGGCGAAGTGCTGGCGCTCGTCGAGGACTTCCCGTGGGCGGTGCCGCTCGGAATCCTGCTTTTCACCGCCCTGGTGGTCGGCCTCTACGCCTGGACCAGCCGCGCGGCGCGAAGCGCTCCCCTGGTTGACGAACCGCTCCAGCCGTCCGAGGCGACCTACCGATGACCCCCAAGTTCCTCGGCCAGAACAGCCCCCTCCCCGCCTCGCCCGAGGAGGCAGCGCTCGATTATGTCCCCAACCCGCGTGCCGGGAGCCTGTATCTCGTGCGCTTCGCGGCGCCCGAGTTCACGTCGCTCTGCCCGGTGACGGGGCAGCCCGACTTCGCGCATCTCGTGCTCGACTATGCGCCAGGCGAGACGATCGTCGAATCGAAGAGCCTCAAGCTGTTCCTTGGCTCGTTCCGCAATCATTGCGGCTTCCACGAGGATGTGACGGTCGGGATCGGTCAGCGCCTGTTCGACGAAATGAAGCCAAGGTGGCTGCGGATCGGGGGCTACTGGTATCCGCGCGGCGGAATCCCGATCGACGTCTTCTGGCAATCCTCCGCCCCGCCCGAAGGGCTTTGGGTGCCCGACCAGGGCGTGGCGGGTTATCGCGGGAGAGGGTGATGAACGATCTCGTTTCGGCCGAATGGCTGGCCGCCAACCTCAAGGCGGCCGACCTCGTCGTGCTCGACGCGAGCTGGCACCTGCCCACCGTGAACCGCGACCCCAGGCAGGAATATGAAACGCGGCACATTCCGGGCGCGCGCTTCTTCGACATCGCGGCGCTGGCTGACCATGATGCCGCTACCTCGCACATGCTCCCGAGTGCGGACGAGTTCGCCAGCGGCATGGAAGCGCTCGGCGTTGGCAGCAACGACCGGATCGTCATCTATGACGACAGTGCCCTCCGCACCTCGGCGCGGGCCTGGTTCATGCTCCGCCATTATGGCGCGGAGAATGTCGCCATCCTGGATGGGGGACTCACGGCCTGGCTCGCGGAAGGCCATCCCGTTACCGACGCGCCGCCCCCTGCGCGCCGCGCCAGCTTCGCGGCCGCGGCACGACCTAACGAGGTCGTGAGCAAGAGCGACCTCCTGCACGGGGTGGGCGTGCCGATCGCTGATGCCCGTGCGGCCGCGCGTTTCGCCGGAAGCGAGCCCGAGCCGCGGCCGGGCCTCGAGGCCGGGCACATCCCCGGCTCACGCAACCTTCCCTTCAGCGCGCTCTATTCCGAGGACGGTCGGTTCCGCTCCGAAGGGGAGATCCGTCAGGCCTTTGCCGCAGCCGGAATCGATCCCGAGCGGCCGTTCGTCGCCAGCTGCGGGTCGGGCGTCACCGCCAACAGCCTGATCTTCGCGGCGCGCCTCCTCGGCAATCGCGACGCGCGACTTTACGACGGCAGCTGGAGCGAATGGGGGGCGGATCCCCACACCCCGAAAGAAAAGGGTTAGGCCCGCCCGACGAACAGGGCTTCGATCCCCGCGAGGTCCCGGCGAAGGCTTTCGCCAAGCACATCGAGCGCTGCGGGATGCGGGGTCTCGCCGGCGCTTTCCGCACCGAGCAGAGCCTCGATCCCGGCTGCCGCGGCCCCGGCGGCGCGGATCGTCCGTCCTTCGATGCAGCGCTGCATCGCTGGCGGGGCGAGCGGCATCAGTTCCTCGAACTCGATGGTCGCGGGATCACGCCGCGGGCGACCCTCGAACATCTCCACCAGCGCGAGCGCCTGTCGCACGCTGCGCAGCCGCGCCACCGCTTCGACATAGGGGGCCGGCTCGGCCGGCTGCTCGGGCTGGAAGTGGATCATGCGACTCACTGGTAAAGTCGCATGGTTGAGAAGAAGTGAAGTTTGCTCCCGAAGCGGTGTGATCCGCTTCGCTTCACGCGGCGGCCGACTCCAGGTCGCGCAGGATCCAGCCGCGCTGCGGGATCGTCTCGATGAATTCGGCCCCGCCGCTAGCGAGCCGGAGCTTCTTGCGCAGCTTGGAGATGAAGACGTCGATGATCTTGGGCTGCGGCTGGTCGTCGGCCCGGCGATAGAGATGCTTCAGCAGCATCGTGCGGGTGACGACGTTGTTGCGAGCGAAGGCCAGCAGCTCGAGCACGCGATATTCCATCTCGGTGATGGCGATCGGATGGCCGTCGATGCGGATCAGGCGCTGGACCTGGTCGACCGCCATGCGGCCACCGCACAGCGTCGGCGGAAGCTCGGACCCGGCGGCCTTGAGGCTGGCGAGCAGCTTCGAGGCGACGTCGTCGGCATCGTCGCGCGGCAGGCTGACCGGGGCACCGATCAGCTGCTGCTGCAGCTCGGACACGAGGGCGTGCGCTTCCTCGGCCATCTTCTGGCCTTCCTCGAACCGCTTGCGCGAGCGCTCGAGCAGCGCCTCGACTTCGACGAGGCGGGCGGAAATCGTGTCGTCTGCCATTGGTGGCCCTCCCCTGCTGCCGATGACCCTACGGAGTCTGGACCGAGGCTTCCTGGCCATCGCCAGCCGGCGCGGACAGGATCGTCTGGGTCAGCGGGCCCTTGTCGACCACCGCAGTGTCCGGGCTGCCGGCAACCGAGCGGGCACCGAGGGCGGCGCGGTCGGCACCGGCCTTCTCGAGCAGGCCAGTTTCGCTCGCCGGGCGCGGGGCCGGACCACCGAACAGGATCTGGACCGCCTGCTGCTGCGCGCCTTCGGCCGACAGCGAGGCCGTGCCGGGACGCGGCGGGGTCAGGCTGTAGTCGGGCGGGATCACCAGCGGCGCGTTGCGGGCGACGCGAAACTCATCGAGCTTGGAGCCGCTGCCCCCCACGCCGAACACGCCGCACCCGGAGGTGGCCAGCGCCGCAGCGGTGAGACTGAGGAAGGTCAGGGACTTACGCATCTTCAAGCTTCTCCGAAGGGTTCGGTTCGCGAACCAGTAGGGCCCGCAATATCAGGATAGCGACGCCGATGCTAATGCTGGCGTCGGCGACATTGAAGACCAGAAATGGCCGGAAGTCGCCGAAATGAAGGTCGGCGAAGTCGAATACATAGCCGAGCCGCGCGCGGTCGACGATATTGCCCAGCGCGCCGCCGAGCACCATGCCAAGCGCGATCTGGTCCCACTTCTTGTCCTCGCGGGTCAGCCACCAGGCGACGACACCCGCGATCACGCCGGTGAAGGCGACCAGGAGCCAGCGGCCATGGTCGGAACCGGCCGTCAGCAGGCCCAGCGAGATGCCATAATTATGCACTCGCGTCAGCGCGAAGAAGGACAGGATGTCGACGCTCTGGCCGAGCTCGGTCAGGCCGACGGGGCCGGCGACGAGCCATTTGCTCAGCTGGTCCGCGAGGAACAGCAGGAACGCGACGGCAAATCCGCTCCGGGCCTTCATGCCACCACCTCTTCGCAACGATTGCAGAGGTCGCCCTCTTCCTTGACCTCGGGCAGGTGCCGCCAGCACCGGCCGCACTTCTGATAGTCGACGCGGTGCGCGACGACCGCGGGCCCGTGCTCGACCGTGCCGGTATCGACCAGCACCTCGGAAACGATGAACAGCTCGGCGAGCTCGTCACCCGACAGCATCGGCCGGTCGGCGGTGTCGGGTAGGCCGATCGCCACCCGCGCCTCGAGGCTAGAGCCGATCACCTTCTCGCGCCGCATCGGCTCGATCTCGGCAGTGACGTGCTCGCGCAGGGCGCGGTAGCTGGCCCAGATCTCGAGCAGCCGCGCGTCCGCCGCGTCGGGCAGCTCGGGCCATTCGCTGAGGTGGACGCTCGGGCTGTCCGGATAGCGCGTCGCCCACACTTCCTCGGTGGTGAAGACGAGGATTGGCGCGAACCAGCGGACCAGCGACTGGAACAACGTGTCGAGCACGCTGCGATAGGCCATGCGCTTCGGATCCGTGGCCGCGTCGCAATAGAGGCAATCCTTGCGGATATCGAAGTAGAAGGCCGACAGGTCGTTGTTGCAGAAGTCGCCGAGCGCGCGGGCGTAGCCGTTGAAGTCGTAATTCGCGATCGCCTCGCGCAAGTCGGCGTCGTGCTTCGACAAGAGCGCCAGCATGTAGCGCTCAAGCTCGGGCATTTCGGCGAGGTCGGTGACTCGCTCGGATTCCTCAAAGCCTTCGAGCGCGCCCAGCAGGTAGCGGAAGGTGTTGCGGATCTTGCGATAGCTGTCCGAGACGCCGGCGAGGATTTCCTTGCCGATGCGGTGGTCCTCGGTGAAGTCGACGCTCGCCACCCACAGCCGGAGGATGTCGGCCCCGGTCTCCTTCATCAGGTCGAGCGGGTTGACCGTATTCCCCAAGCTCTTGGACATCTTCATGCCCTTGGAATCCATGGTGAAGCCGTGGGTCAGCACCGTGTCATAGGGCGCGCGGCCGCGGGTGCCGCAGCTCTCGAGCAGCGACGACTGGAACCAGCCGCGATGCTGGTCGGAGCCTTCGAGGTAAAGGTCGGCGGGCCAGCGCTGCTCGGGCCAGTGGCCGCTTTCCAGCGTAAAGACATGGGTGCAGCCGCTGTCGAACCAGACGTCGAGGATGTCGGTGACCTGCTCGAAATCGTCGGGGTTGCGGCCTTCGCCCAGGAAATGCTGGACGGCGCCTTCCTCGGTCCAGGCGTCGACGCCCTTCTCGCGGATGGCGGCGACGATGCGGGCGTTGACCTCCGCGTCGACCAGATATTTGCCGGTCTTGCGGTCGACGAACAGCGTGATCGGCACGCCCCAGGCGCGCTGGCGGCTCAGCACCCAGTCGGGGCGACCCTCGACCATCGAGCCGATGCGGTTGCGGCCCTTGTCGGGGACGAAGCGAACGCGGTCGATCTCGGACAGGGCGCGCTGGCGAAGCGTCGTGCCGCCCTCGATCGGCTGGTCCATGCCGACGAACCATTGCGGGGTGCAGCGGTAGATCACGCGGGCCTTGGAGCGCCACGAGTGGGGATAGCTGTGGCGGAAATCGCCCGCGCTCAGCAGCGCGCCGGCTTCGCGGAGGTCGGTGCAGATCGGGCCGTCGGGCCCGTTGAACTTGGTGTTGATGACCGAGCCCTGCCCGCCCAGCCACAGCCAGTCCTCGCGATACTTGCCGTCGCCCTCGACCGCGAAGACGGGGTCGATTCCGACCGCCTTGCACGCCTCGAAATCCTCCTCGCCATGGTCGGGCGCCATGTGGACGAGGCCGGTGCCGGCGTCTGTGGTGACGTGCGGCGCCGGGATCAGCGGGCGCGGCTTCGCGAAGAAGCCGCCGAGTTGGTGCATCGGATGGCGGGCGATGGTGCCGGCGAGCTGCTCGCCGCGCCATGTGGTTGGCGGAGGCGAGGGATTCTCGGCTTCGTATTTCTCCAATTCGGCAAGCAGCCGCAGATGATCCTCGGGCGGAACATCGATCGTGGGCGCGTCGTCGTCCTTGTCGAGCGTCTCGCTAAGCCGTTTGATGAGCGCGTTCTTGAGTTCGGAGGCGACAAGGTAGCGTCGGACGGGGAAGCCCCATTCGATCACTTCGTACTCAATACCCTCGCCGAACGCGACCGCCTGGTTGACCGGGATCGTCCACGGCGTGGTCGTCCACACCACCGCATGGGCGCCGACCAGCTCGGGGATCGGGCTTTCGACGATTTCGAAGGCGACGTCGATCTGGGTCGAAACGACGTCCTCATATTCGATCTCGGCTTCGGCCAGCGCGGTCTTTTCGACCGGGCTCCACATCACCGGCTTGGCGCCGCGGTAGAGTTGGCCGCTTTCGGCGAACTTGGTCAGCTCGGAGACGATGGTCGCTTCGGCCTCGAAGCTCATCGTGAGGTACGGCTTCTTCCAGTCGGCCAAGATGCCGAGGCGCTGGAACTGGCCGCTCTGCACGTCGACCCAATGCTGGGCATAGGCGCGGCACTCGGCGCGGAACTCAGGTGCGGGGACCTCGTCTTTGTTGCGCTTCTTCTTGCGATACTGCTCCTCGACCTTCCACTCGATCGGCAGGCCGTGGCAGTCCCAGCCGGGCACGAACGGCGCGTCCTTGCCGAGCAGCGACTGGGTGCGGACCGCGAGGTCCTTCAGCGTCTTGTTGAGGACGTGGCCGATGTGGATGTCGCCGTTGGCGTAGGGCGGGCCGTCGTGGAAGATGAACTTCTCGCGGCCGGCGCGGGCCTCGCGCAGCTTCGCGTAAAGGTCGCTCTCCTGCCACTTGGCGAGGATGGCCGGTTCCTTCTGCGGCAGGCCGGCCTTCATCGGGAAGTCGGTCTTGGGCAGGAAGACGGTGTCGCGCCAGTCGCGCTTTTCGGGGGGAGTCTCGTCGGACATGTCGCGCGCGGCTCTAGCGGTGCGCGCCTACAGCAGCAACCGCCGTGCCTCGGCCTCGTCGCGGTTCATCTGCTCGGCAAGCGCGTCCATGCCTTCGAACCGCTGCTCGGGGCGGAGGAAGTGGTGGAGCGCCACGTCTATCTCCTGGCCGTAGAGGTCGCCCGTCCAGTCGAAGAGAAAGGCCTCGAGCAGCTCTACGGGGGGCTCGAAGGTCGGACGGATCCCGACATTGGCCACGCCCGCATGCTCACTGTCGTCGGGAAGGCGCACCCGCACCGCATAGATGCCGTAGGCTGGGCGCTGATAGTCGCCGAGGACGAAATTGGCGGTCGGATAGCCAAGCTCGCGCCCGCGCTTGTCGCCATGCTGGACGGTGCCCCGGATCGCAAAGGGCCGGGTCAGCAGCCGGGTCGCGGTTGCGGTATCGCCCTCGGCCAGTGCACGGCGAATGCGGCTCGAGCTGATCGGCTCGCCTTCGAGCGACACGGGCCCGACCGCCTCGGCGTCGAGCCCAAGCATCGCCCCGGCCGAGCGCAGCAGCGCGGCATCGCCGCCGCGCCGCGCGCCGAAGGTGAAGTCCTCGCCGGTGACCACGGCGGCCGCGCCAAGCTCCTCGCGGAGCAGGCGGACGAAGTCCCCGGCGCTGGTCGCGGCCAGCGCGGCATCGAAGCCGAACACCAGCATGGCATCGGCTCCAGCTCCCGAGAAAAGTTCGGCCCGCTGGTCGAGGCTGGTCAGCCGGAAGGGCGCGGCGTCGGGCTTGAAGAAGCGCACCGGATGCGGATCGAAGGTGGCGACCAGCGCTGGCCGGCCTTCGTGCGCCGCCCGTGCCACCGCGCGCCCGACCACCGCCTGGTGGCCAAGGTGAAAGCCGTCGAAATTGCCAAGGGCCACCACCGCGTCCCGGAATGCTTCCGGAATGCCGTCGGCCAGGGTAAGGCGCTTCATCTTGCCGGCGGCTGTAGAAGAGGTTGCGCCGCGCCGCTAGTGAGCCCGTTGACTCATCGCCCCCCGCAGCATATCTGCGCGCCATCCCGTTCCTCCGGTCCCGGCGGCGCTTCGTTGCGTCCGCCGTTTTGGCGTTAGCCTTGGTCCGGAATGCGGGTGTGAGCGACGAGATGGGTCGGCACGGTGCCGTCCCGTGGAGCTAACTCGAAGGAAAACGACACCGTATGGCTCGTATTGCCGGGGTCAACATCCCCACCAACAAGCGCGTCGAGATTGCGCTGACCTACATCCACGGCATTGGTCGCACCAAGGCCAAGGAACTCACCGCCAAGCTGAACATCGCGCCCGAGCGCCGCGTCCAGGACCTGTCGGACCAGGAAGTCCTCCAGATCCGCGAAGCGATCGACGCCGATCACACGGTCGAGGGTGACCTCCGCCGTGAGACCGCGATGAACATCAAGCGGCTGATGGACCTCGCCTGCTACCGTGGCCTGCGCCACCGCAAGGGCCTCCCGGTCCGCGGCCAGCGCACGCACACCAATGCGCGCACCCGCAAGGGCAAGGCCAAGCCGATCGCTGGCAAGAAGAAGTAAGCTTCTTCGTCATCGCAGCTTCACGTCCTTCGAGCCTCGCGCTCAGGACGAACGGATAAGGATAGTAGGATATGGCACGCGAACCTCAGCGCCTTCGGCGCCGCGAGCGCAAGAACATCTCGGCTGGCGTGGCTCACGTCAACGCGAGCTTCAACAACACCATGATCACCATCACCGACGCGCAGGGCAATGCGATTGCCTGGTCGAGCGCCGGCATGATGGGCTTCAAGGGTAGCCGCAAGTCGACCCCGTACGCCGCGCAGGTCGCTGCCGAGGACGCGGGCCGCAAGGCTGCCGACCACGGCGTCCGCACCCTCGAGGTCGAGGTCAAGGGCCCGGGTTCGGGCCGCGAGAGCGCGCTCCGCGCCCTCCAGGCCGTCGGCTTCCAGATCACCTCGATCCGCGACGTGACCCCGATCCCGCACAACGGCGTCCGTCCGAGCAAGCGTCGTCGCGTCTAAGCGCGCGACGCCTCGCTCAAACGCACTGAACCGAACCTCCAGGGGACCGGACGCGGTCCCCGCACTGCCAAGGAAGCAAAATGGCCGTCAACGCAAAGAACTGGCAGGAACTGAAGAAGCCGAACGCGCTGGAGCGCAAGCCCGCGGGTGACGCGCGCCGCAAGGCCGTGTTCGTCGCCGAGCCGCTCGAGCGCGGCTTCGGCATGACCCTCGGCAACTCGCTCCGCCGGGTGCTTCTTTCCAGCCTCCAGGGCGCCGCGATCACTTCCATCAAGATCGAGGGCGTGCTGCACGAATTCTCGAGCCTCGCCGGTGTCCGCGAGGACGTCACCGACATCGTGCTCAACGTGAAGCAGATCGCCCTCAAGTTCGAAGGCGAAGGCCCCAAGCGTCTCCACCTGACCGCGACTGGTCCGGGTGAAGTCACCGCCGGCCAGATCCAGACCTCGGGCGACATCGAGATCACCAACCCCGATCTCGTCATCTGCCACCTCGACCAGGGCGCGACGCTCAACATGGAACTGACCGCGGACGTCGGTAAGGGCTATGTTGCCGCTGCCGCCAACCGCCCGGTCGATGCGCCGATCGGCCTCATCCCGGTCGACGCGCTCTACAGCCCAGTCCGCCAGGTCGCCTACAAGGTGGAGAACACCCGCGTCGGCCAGGAACTGGACTATGACAAGCTGACGCTCACCATCGAGACCGACGGCACGATCAGCCCCGAGGAAGCCGTCGGCTATGCCGCGCGCATCCTCCAGGACCAGCTCGCCCTGTTCGTCGGCTTCGACGACCAGAGCTACCGCGCGGCCTCGCCGATGATCGGCCAGGCAATTCCGTCGTCGGCTCCGATGGGCGGCGGCGCGGTGCCGGAGACCACCGACACCAATCAGCTCAACCGTTACCTTCTCAAGAAGGTCGACGAGCTCGAGCTGTCGGTCCGTTCGGCCAACTGCCTCAAGAACGACAACATCATCTACATCGGTGACCTCGTCCAGAAGACCGAGGCCGAGATGCTCCGCACGCCGAACTTCGGCCGCAAGAGCCTCAACGAGATCAAGGAAGTCCTTGCCTCGATGGGCCTGCGCCTCGGCATGGACATCCCGGGCTGGCCGCCGGAGAACATCGAAGAGATGGCCAAGAAGCTCGAGCAGGAAATGCTCGGCTGATCCGTTCGCCCCGGCCTCGTGCCGGGGCACAAGGGTGAAGGGCAGCCCCTCAAGTCTGCCTGGTCCGGGGTACCTCGTACGGCCCCCGAACGAACGTAAGAAGGAAGATACACATGCGACATCGTGTTGGCGGCCGTAAGCTGCAGCGCACCTCGGCCCACCGCGCGGCCCTGTTCCGGAACATGGCGGCGGCGCTGATCAAGCACGAGCAGATCACCACCACCCTCGCCAAGGCGAAGGAACTCCGTCCCTACACCGAGAAGCTGGTCACGCTCGCCAAGAAGGGCGGTCTCTCCAACCGTCGTCTGGCCCATGCCCGTCTCCTCGACGACGCCCAGCTGGTGAAGCTGTTCGACGTGCTGGCCGAGCGTTACGCCGGCCGCAATGGCGGCTACACCCGCGTCATCAAGGCCGGCATCCGCCAGTCGGACGCGGCGCCGATGGCGATCATCGAATTCGTCGACCGCGACGTCTCGGCCAAGGGCCAGGACTCGGGCCCGGTCATGACCGACGACGAGGACGATCAGCTGGCCGCCTGAGGCACCAGCCTGAAACGAATAAGGGCCGCCCCGGACATCTCCGGGGCGGCCCTTTTCTTTTGCCCTGCGTCAGTCCCTAGCGGCGCGGATAACCCGGCTGCGGGACATTGGCGGTCGCCCGCGCAATCTCGTCCCCAGCGCGGTTGAGCGCGTCACGAATGACCGGCAGCGAGCGGGCGATCGCCTGCCCACCGGACTTCACCGCAACCTTGCTTTCCTCGATCTGCTGATCGAGCTCGCGCTCGTTGGTGCCGGTGACCGAGCGCACCGTCTTGGCGCGGTCGGCACGGGTCGCAGGACGGTTCTCGACCGCCGCCTCGACCTCGCCCACCGGAATGTCGAGAAAGGCCTTGGTGAGCGCCCCGACCATGTTGCCGAGCTGGTCCAGCGTCCGCCCGTCGCTGATCTCCGGCGGCAGGCTCGCCGTCGGGGGGAGCGGATAGGGCTGCGGGTAGGTCTGCGCCGCGGCCGGCACCGCAATCGCGCCGAGCAGCGCGCCGATGATCATGCCTCGCATTTGTCTGTTCCTCGAATCAGCCAATGTGTCGAGGAGCTTAGCATGGCCACCTTGGCCTTGCCTGAACGAGGGTTCAGCGCACCGACAGCCAAGCCAGCGCCGCCGCGCCGGCGACGATGCGGTACCAGGCGAAGGGCGCGAAGCCATAGCGGGTGACGATGGCGATGAACGCCTTCACGACCACCACCGCGACCACGAACGACACCAACGCCCCCAGCGCGATCCACTGAACCATGCCGGTATCGAGCTGAGCATGATGCTTGGCGAGCTGGAGCACGGTCGCGCCGGTCAACGTCGGCACCGCGAGGAAGAAGCTGAACTCGGCCGCCGTCCGGCGGTCGACCCCGAAGCTCATCGCGCCGAGGATGGTCGCACCCGAGCGACTGACGCCCGGGATCATCGCGAGACACTGGACGACGCCGACGGCCACGGCCTGCTTGAGGCTGACCCCGCTGATACCGCCGGTCGGCTCGGTCTTGGCCCAGCGCTCCACCGCGAGGATCCCGAACCCGCCGATGATCAGCGCCCAGGCGACCACCTCGGCGTTGCCCAGCAGGCTCTCGATCACGTCATCGAGGAGCAGGCCGACGACCACCGCCGGGAAAAAGGCGACGAGGAGGTTGCGGGTGAAGATGACCGCCCCCTTCTCCCACCCGAGCAGGCCCCGCGCGACGGTCCAGAAGGTCCGCCAGTAGAGCACGACGATGGCGAGGATCGCGCCGGGCTGGATCGCGATGTTGAACAGCGCCCAGCGGTCGGCATCGAAGCCGAGCAATTCGGTGGCAAGGATCAGGTGCCCCGTCGAGGAAACCGGCAGATATTCGGTCAGGCCCTCGACGATGCCGAGGATGACGACGAGCCAGAGGATCGGCACCGGTCAGCCAGCGCTGACTTGCGAGCGACGGCTGGCGAAGCGGCCGCCGCTGTGGAAGCGGTCGAGCCATTCGGGGGCGACCGAGGCGAGCGGCGTTGGGGTGATACCGAAGGCCTCGAGGCCCGGTCCGGTCGCAACATTGTCGCGCTGGAGCATGATCCACTGGTCGCGCGTCAGCGGCGCGCCCGGGAGGAAGCCGATGCGGCTCATCGCGTCGCCGATGAAATCGGGAAGGTCGATGACCTCCGGAGAGCGCCCCGCAGCGGTGGCGATGGCGCGGTTGAGCTCGTGCATCGTCATGACATCCGGGCCGCCAAGCTCGAAGGTTTGGCCGGCATAACGCTCGGGGGCCTGCGCCGCCTTGGCGATCGCGGCGCCGAGGTCGCGCACGAAGATCGGCTGGAACTTCGTCCGGCCGCCAATGACCGGCAACACCGGAAGGCGGCTCATCGCGGCGAAACGGTTGGTGAACTGGTCTTCCTGGCCGAAGACGACGCTCGGCCGGACGATGGTCGCGGCCGGATAGGCGGCGCGCACCGCCGCTTCGCCCGCGGCCTTCGTCCGCGCGTACCGCGACGCACTGTCGGCGCTTACGCCAATCGCGGACACATGGACGAGGCTGTTGGCGCCCTTGGCGGCGGCAATCTCGGCGATCCGGCCCGGCGCCTGGCCGTGAACTTCCTCCAGCTTGCCATCGAAGGCACCGACGAGATTGATCACGCCCCAGGCCCCGTCGATCGCCGCTTCGAGGCTGTCGGGGCGGGTGAAGTCGGCCCGCACCAGGTCGAGCTGCCCGACCGCGGCCAGCGGCTGCAGGAAGAAGGCATTGCGCGGGGTTCGCTGGGCGACCCGCACCCGAACGCCGGTCTTGAACAGGACTTCGCAGACATAACGGCCGATAAAGCCGCCGCCTCCGAAAACGGTGATAATGCGCTCTCGCCAGTCCGACGCCGTCATGCGCAACGCCCTAGCGTCGCCGACCAAGAGCGACAAGGCGCTCAAGCAGGTTGACAGCCTATCCCCCCGCCCTCTAGTGGCCGCCGCCTACCAGCGAGAAATCGCAGACTTGCTCCTGTGCCCAGGTGGCGGAATTGGTAGACGCACCAGCTTCAGGTGCTGGCGCTCGCAAGGGCGTGGAGGTTCGAGTCCTCTCCTGGGCACCATGGAGACCAGGGTGGCGCGATGGCGCTGCCTTCCCCTGCATCAAAAGAGCAGTACAGCGCTGCAGGCGCCGCCGCCGGTGTCCGGCAGCGGCACCCTCACCGTTCTCCTAGAAAATGCCCTTGCAGTCCGCGGCACTGCCGGCGGTCGGCACGAGGCTGATGGCGGAAATCCGCATCGCCAGCGGGCCGCTCGCCTTCAGCGTCCAGGGTGCGGTGCCGAGGCAACGCAGCGGGAGCCGCATCTGCCGCCAGCCCTTGCCCTCGGCCACGCGGAGCGTCTGCTGCAGGTCGAGCGACGCGCCCAGCGTGACCGGGCCGCTCGGTCCGCGATCGACAGCATAATCGATTACCAGGTCTCGCTGGCCGGCCGCATCGCTGCGCAAGGTCAGGCTGGCGGGACCGGTCCAGGTGAGCAGGCGCGAATCTTCCTGCGCCGTGCGATCGACGCCCTTGATCGTCAGGAGGCCGCCCTGGCTGCTTCCGAGCCATTTGGGTAGCGCCACCGTGCCGCGCTCATCGACGGCGTCGATGGCCAGCTTGGTGAGGCGGCCCTTGCCGAACAATTGCTCTTCCTGCTGCTCGGCAACGAGAAGGGCGCAATCGGTCGCGAAGGTCCTCCGCGGGGCAGGCGCGGCATAGCCGTAGCCCTCGCCACGCCGGAACAGCGGCTGGCCGTCGGTCCCGTTGCCGGCGTCGGCATCGCAGCGCGCCGGCCAGCTGAATGAGAGGCGTCCCGAAAAATCGTGGCGCGGCCGTCCGCTATCGTCACCGATCAGGACATCGGCGACCCCCGCTCCTTCGCTCCCCGGAAGCCAGGCGGCGACGAAGGCGTCGGCTTCGGCCAGCATCGGGTTGACCCACATCGGCCGCCCCGAAAGGAACAGCGCCGTGACCGGAACGCCGGCTTGCTTCAGGCGGCGGACCAGCGCGAGGCTCTCCTCGTCCCGGACGGCGAGGTCCTTCCGGTCGCCGGAAAATTCGGCATAGGGTTCCTCGCCAAACACCACGATCGCGGCATCGGGCTTCTCGGCCGTCTTGCCATCCCGCGCGAGGATGGCACGGCCTCCGCCCTCGCGGAGCGCGGCGGCGATCCCCGCATAGATGCTGGTCGCGCCCGGAAAATCGGCGTTGATGAGGTCGCCCCCGCCCTGCCAGGTGATGGACCAGCCGCCCGCCTGCATCGGCACATTGTCAGCGCCCGCACCGGCGACGAGCACCGTTGCATTGGCGCGCAGCGGAAGCGCCCCGTCGTTCTTCAACAGCACCAGCGACTTGCGCACCGCTTCGCGCGCCACCGCCCGATGCTCCGCGCTGCCGAGCTGCTCGAGCTTTCCGCCGAGCACCCGCGACGAGGGCCGCGGCTTGTCGAACAGGCCATAGGCAAGCTTGACCCGAAGCACCCGGGCGACCGCCTCGTCGAGGCGTGCCATGGGGATGGTGCCGTCCTTCACCTGCGCGACCAGCCGGTCGTAGAGGCCGCGCCACTCCTCGGGCGCCATGTAGACGTCGAGCCCAGCTAGCAGCGCCTGCGGGCAGTCGGTGTTGGTGCAGCCCGGGATCTGCCCGTGGCCATTCCAGTCGCCGACGGTCAGGCCGCCGAACTTCATCTCGTCCCGCAGCACGCCGGTGAGAAGCGCGCGATTGCCGTGCATCTTCTCGCCGTTGATCGACGAGAAGCTTGCCATCACCGTCTCGACCCCGGCCGCGATGGCGGTTGGATAAGGCAAAGCATGAAGTGCCTTCAGCGCCGCGAGGTCGCCGCGCGTATTGCCTTGGTCGACCCCGCCCGTGCCGCCGTCACCGAAGAAGTGCTTGGCCGTGGCAAGGACGTGGCGCTGGTCGAGATGGGAGGAACTCCCGGGGCGACCCTGGAGCCCTTCGACCATCGCACCGCCGAGCGTGGAGACGAGCGCCGGATCCTCGGCGTAGCTTTCATAGGTGCGGCCCCAGCGGTCGTCGCGGGTGACGGCGATGGTCGGCGCGAAGGTCCAGTCGATGCCGGTGACCGCAATCTCGGCGGCGGTGACTTCACCGATCCGGCGGACGAGGTCCGCATCGCCGGTCGCGCCTAGACCGATATTGTGGGGGAAGACGGTCGCGCCGGGGACATTGTTGTGCCCGTGGACGGCATCGGTTCCCCAAAGCAGCGGGATGATCGGCCCGCCATCGTCCATCGGGGCGGTGGAGGCGTCCCACATCGCGTCCGCCAGCTTGATCCACTCGGCGGCGGGGGCCTTGTCATTGCCGCCCGGACCGCTGTTGCCACCGTTGAGGATCGTGCCGAAGCGGTAGCGCTTCACATCCTCGGGCGTGATCGTCGAAATATCGGGCATCACGATCTGCGCAACCTTGCGCTCGACGCTCATCCGACCGAGCAGGTCGGCGATCCTCGCCTCGTTCGAAGCGGCGGTTACCGCGGGGGCCGCAGTCGGACCCGCGGCCGGCGGGACAGTCGCACAGCCGGCAAGGAGCAGGGAAAGCGCAACAAGCGCCCGACGGGACTTCATAGACTGGCTCCGGCGAATAAGCGGGGAATGAGGCGCATCACTTGGCAGCAGCGGCACTGCCCTCGGGGCCGGGCTGGCGCTGGTAGACGCGGACATGGTCGATCTCCATCCGCGCCGGGAAGGCGGCGGCATCGATGCCCTGCTGTCCGCCCCAAGTGCCGCCGACCGCGACGTTGAGAAGGAGATGCATCGGCTTGTCGAACGGCCAGCGATCGCGGCCCGAGGCGACCTTCTTGAACATGAAGCGCGCTTCGTCGTCGACGCCCATCACCATGAATGTCGGGGTCCACATCAATTGATAGCGGTGGAAATCAGTGCAGGCCGTCGGGACATCGAACGCGGCGGTCTTCTGTGACCCGGAGGCGAAGTTGAACGCGCCCGTATGGATCGAGTGATGGATCTTCCCCGGCTGGAAGCCGACATGCTCTATGATGTCGATCTCGCCTCCCTGCGGCCATTTCACCGTGGGGTCCTCGGGCAGCATCCAGATGGCCGGCCAGGTGCCGCGGCCGCAGGGAAGCTTTGCCCGGACCTCGATGAAGCCATAGGTCCAGGCCGCGCGGCCCCGGGTCACGAGGCGTGCCGACGAATAGGCCTTGCCCGCGGCATCGGGCAGCTTCTCGGCCCGCGCCTCGATGATCAGCCGGCCATCCTCGACCCGGGCATTCTCGAGCCGGCGCGCGGTATAATGCTGCTTCTCCTGATTGCCCCAGGCGCTCGCATTGCCCTCGGTCGCAAAGTCCCAGCGGGCCGGATCGGGCAATCCCTTGCCGTCGAACTCGTCGGCGAAGACGAGAGTGTAGCCCGGTGGATTGGCGTGGGGCGTGGGTGCAGGCGGCGCGGCCGAGACCCCGGTCGCCGCTGCCGTCAGGAGAAGGGCTTCAAACATCCTGCGCCTCCCGCATCGTAGAAAAAGGGGCGGCCAGGTCACCCCGGCCGCCCCGCATGCTGACTAGAACTTCAACCGGACCCGGCCACCGAAGGTGCGCGGGCGGGTGAAGAAGCGGGTGTTGTCGAACTGCGTGATGATGATCGCGCTCTCGTGCACCGCATTGGTCAGGTTGTTGACGTACCCCTCGATCCGCAGCTTGCCATTGGCCCCGTGGCTGTAGCCGGCGCCGAAATCAAAGGTCCAGTAGCTTCCGACCTTGTCGTCGAGGCGCCGCTCCGGGGTCAGCGGGGTGAAGTCCTCGCCATTAAAGATCGTCATATATTGCGACGAGCGATAGCCCGCCGACAGGACATAATCGAACTTGCCCGGGCCGACGTCGAAGGTCTGCGAGAGCGAGGCGTTCATCTGCCACTTGGGCGTGCGCGGGAGCCGCTTGTTGTCGATGGACCGGAAGATCGCATCGTCCGGCGCCACGTCGGCCTGGTAGCGGAAGTCCTGGATCGGGTCCGCCTTGTCGACCTTCGCGTCGAGGTAGAGCAGGTTGTAGTTGAGGTTGAGATTGTACGGCAGGTCGAACCCGCCTTCGACGTTGAAGCCCGAGATGTGCGAGTCCGCGGCATTGTAGCTGTAGCTCACCACCAGGGCACCGCTGCTGTTCTCGGGCAGCTCGGCACCGGGCAGGTTGGACAGATCGAGCGCCTGCGCCACCGACAGCAACGAAGTCAGGACCTGGTCCTTGTAGTCGTTGTAGAAGACGGTCGCGTTGAGCTTGGTCCGGACGCTGCCGAGATAGAAGACGTTCTTCGAGCCGAGCTCGTAGAGGGTCACCTTCTCCGGCTTGTAGGTCGGCGCGACGCCAAGGTCGCCGAGGTTGTCGTTGAAGCCACCCGACTTGTGACCGGTGGTCACCAAGGCATAGAGCAGATTGTCCTTGGTGACGTCATATTCGCCGCGCAGGCGCCAGTCGAAGAACTTCTGGCGCATCTTTCCGCTCTGGCGGAAGATCTGCCCCTGGAACGGCACACCGTAGGTGAACTGGCCCGAGCCTTCGAAGCCGTTGCAGGTGAAGAAGTCGCCGGTGATCGTGTCCTGGCACGGGGGGTTGGCACCCGGCACATAGCCGAACGGGCCGTTGGCGAAGATGTTGTCGATATTGTCGCGAACGCCGAACCGCTTCACGCCATTGAAGTAGTAATTGACCACTTCGGCATCCGACACGACGCCGTCATTGTTCGTGTCGGGATTGAAGATGGTGCGATCCTTGATCGCGAACTGGAAGCCTTCGGTGCCGACGCGGACGCCGCCGCAGCAGTTGAAGTTGCCGTCGCCCAGCGCGAAGCCGTAGCGGGCCGCGGTTCCTTCACGGCTCTTGCGGTCGTCGGTCCAGCGGACACCGGCAGTGACCCGCGCCTTGGAGGTCACGGAGTAGGTCGTGTCGGCAAAGACGCCGTAGCTCTTCGCATTGACGTCGGGCATGTTGAATTCGATGCCCTGGAAGAACAGTCCGCGGTCGCCGGTCGAGCCGAGGAAGGCGTACTGGTTTTCCTTGAAGTAGTTGGCGCCGACACTCCAGATCAGCGGGCCGGTGTCCTTGTGCAGCCGGATCTCGTGATAGTGCGACTTGGAATCGTTGAACGATTCGAAGCGCGACCAATTGTCGAGCTCTTCCTCCAGCGTGCCCGGCAACTCGGCGAGATTCTCGAGGATGCCGTCATAGTAAGGCGCGATCGGTGTCGCGGCCATGTAGTCGGACGTGACGCGGCGGTAGCTGCCGACATAGTCGAGCTTGGCGACGCCGAAGTCGTAGCCGATCTCGCCGCGGATGCCGCGATGCTTGATGTCGAGGTCGGGCGTGAAGGCCCGGGCGACGACCGCGCGCGGATCCTTGATGTCATTGGGGTCGATGCCCTCGCCGAGTGGATTGGCATAGTTGCTGCCCGTCCAGCCGGTGCCGGTCTCGTGCATGTAGTCGCCGGCGACGAGGATCCGCAGATTGTCGGTCGGCTCCCACAGCAGCTGCGCGCGGCCCGCGACATTGTCCTCGGCTTCGGCGACGTCGATGTCCGAAACGGGACCGACATTCTTGTAATAGCTGTCGTGGCTGAGCGCGAGGCCGGAGAAGCGGAGGGCGATCTTGTCGCCCACCGGCACGTTGATCATGCCGCGCACGGTCTTCTGGTTGTAGTTGCCATACTCGCCCTCGATCTCGGCATCCCACACGCCGAGACCGGGCTTCCAGGTGATGACGTTGACCGAGCCGGCGGTCGCGTTGCGGCCACGAAGCGTGCCCTGCGGACCGACGTTCACTTCGACTCGCTGGATGTCGAAGAAGGCCGAGCCGATGCCCGACGGACGCGGCAGGTAAACGCCGTCCCAGTGGGTCGCGGCGGCGGGGTCGCCGAGTTCGGTGTTGTTCGACGAGCCGATGCCGCGGATCCAGACTTCGCGATTGATCCCGTTGTTGGCAACGGTCAGGCCGGGGAGGACATCATTCATGTCCGAGATGTTCTGGATGCCGCGCTTCTTCAGCGCGTCGCCGGTGAAGACGGCGGCAGTGCCGGCATAATCCTGAAGATTCTGCTGGCGGCGGTCGGCGGTCACGACGACGGTCGAATCCTTCTCGTCCGCAGCGTCGTCCTTGGTCGGTTGATCGACCGGCTTGTCCTCGGACGCGGTTGCCGTCTCGGCAACGGGCGCGTTCTGGGCGTGCGCCGCGACAGGAAAGAGGAAAGCGGCGAGCGCAGTGCTCGCGGCCAGGCTAAGCCGAACGTTCTTCATGATGTGCCCCTCCAAGCTGGGTCTCCGACTCTCAGCGTAGACATGGCTATCGCGAATTGTGAGCGCTCACAAGACACAAATATGAACGTTCACAAAACGCTCCGGGAGTGGCATTCCAGTCACCGTGGAAGGCACGAGCGAACCCAGGCACACGCGCAACGCGACGATCGAGGATGTCGCACGCCTGTCGGGCGTGTCGCGCCAGACGGTGTCGCGCGTGGTCAATCGCTCGCCCAACGTGAAGCCGCAGGTGCGCGAGCGCGTCGAGCAGGCGATCGAGGCGCTTGCCTACGTCCCCAACCTCAGCGCGCGGCGCATGGGCGGGGGTCGCTCCTACCTCATCCTTGCCGTCAACGACCGCGCGAGGACGATCGAGAACTGGTCCGCCGGACGCGGCAACGACTGGGTCGACCAGATGCTGTTCGGCGGCATGACCGAGTGCCAGCGCCACGGCTATCATATGCTGTTCGAACTGGTGGACACCGATCCCGCGCAAAGCCGCAAGCAACTCTCCGACGTTCTCGCCGCGCTTCGTCCCGATGGGGTCATCCTGACCCCGCCGCACAGCGACAATGACGATCTGCTCGAGCTCCTCGCCCGCCGGTCCATCCCCTGTGCGCGGATCGGCCGCCGCGACGGCGAGAGCTTCGTCGACGTCTTCATGGACGAGGAAGCCGCCGCCTTCGAGGCGACTGAGCATCTGCTGACGCTCGGTCATCGCCGGATCGCCTATCTCGCCGGCAACCCGGCCTATGCCAATTCGCGTTCCCGGATCGAGGGCTATCGGCGCGCCCTCGCGACCGTCGGTGAGGCACCGTCTATCGTCGGCTACGGCGACTTCCACTTCGCGACGGCGGAGGACGTCGTCGGCGGGTGGCTCGACCTCGATGACCGCCCGACCGCAATCATTGCCGACAATGACGAAATGGCCTTCGCCGCGCTTCATGTCGCGGGCCGGCGTGATCTCGCCATCCCCGCAGCGCTGTCGATCATCAGCTTCGAGGATACGCCGGGGGTCCGCTTCAGCGTCCCGCCCCTGACCGCAATCCGCCAGCCGACCGCCGAGATGATCGCAACAGCCTGCGAGCGCCTCATCGCCGCCAGCGCGGGCCAGGGGGGCCTCGGCTCCTATTCCATTCCCTTCAAGCTCGTCCTTCGCGAAACCACCGGCCCGGCCCCGCGATGAGCGGCGGCGCGCGGTCGAACGACGGCGCCTTCGCCTTTCTCTATCCCCTCGCCTTCCTCGGCGCGCACCTCGGCTTCATGCCGCTGCTCGTGCTGCTTCTACCCCGCCGCGTGGCGACTCTCGCGCCGGGCGACGAGATCCGTCAGCTCAGCATCGCCCTGCTCGTCGGCGGGATCACCGCCAGCATCGCGCATCTCGCCGCCGGACGCTGGAGCGATCATGTCTTCGACCGGCGGGGAAACCGCCGCCTCCCCATTGCCCTCGGGCTCGGCGCCCTGGCGGTAAGCTATGGCGCGCTTGCACTTGCGCACGATCTGCCGCTCCTCCTTGCCGCGGTCATCGCCTTCCAGCTCGCGCTCAACCTCATGTTCGCGCCGCTGGGCGCGCTCCTGGCCGATTACGTGCCGCACGAGCGCAAGGGCCGGGTGACCGCCTGGTTGACCCTCGCCCTCCCCGTCTCGACTGCGGCCTCGGGGCTGCTCGCTTTCTGGTGGCCGCGCGACAGCGATGCCGCCTTCGCAATAGTGGCGGTCGCCATCCTCGCCTGCGTACTTCCGCTGCTGATCTTCTGGCCGACCCGGCCGGCGTTTCCTGCCAGCCCGTCCCCAGACGCAGCCCGAGAAAGGGCCATCCCGTTGGGTGACTTCTGGCTCGCCTGGAGCGCGCGGCTCCTCGTCCAATGCGGTGCCGCGCTTGTCATCCATTATCTCTATGTCTTGCTCGCCGGCCTTCCCGCGAGTGCGCGCGTGCCGATGCCCATATCCTCGGCACTCTCTTGGCTGCTGACCGTCGCCGCAGTGGTCGCCGCCATCGCGACCCTCGCCGCGGGTTATCTGTCCGACCGGATCGCCCGACGACGACTGCCGATGATGGCGAGCGGGCTCGCGCTTGCGATCGGCCTCGTCATTCTCGCGGCGACCCCGTCCTGGCACTGGCTGGTCCTCGCTTATTGCCTGTTCAGCGGCGGCCTGACGATCTTCCTCTCGCTCGACGGCGCGCTCGTCGCGACCCTTCTCTCGCCGAGCCCCAGCCGCGGCAAATGGCTTGGCGTGATGAACCTCACCAACACCCTTCCGGCGATCATCACGCCCTCGCTGGCGCTTGCCGCCGCGGCGGCGCTGCCGGCGGCGGGCCTCGTCATCCTGCTGGTCGCAGCGGCCGGGGGCGCGATCGCCGCCTGTCTTCTCGTGAGCCGGATCCGGAGCGTCGCCTGACGTCGCAGCTGCCGTCCCGCCGAGCCCAAGGCAGTTGACCCCGCCCGGGGCAGACGCGAAGGCAGCCTCAAATTTCATTAGGGAGCGGAGCGATGATCGAGGCAGAATGGTGGGAGTATGACGATGTCGCCGAAATGGCCGATGCGGTAGCTGGCGACGTCGGTTTCATCATCGACAGCGCAATCGACGCGCGTGACGCATCGCTGGTGGCGCTGCCCGGCGGCAAGACTCCGCTTCCGATCTTCGACAAGCTGGTCGCCGCCAAGCTGCCGTGGAAGAAGGTCACCATCATCCCGACCGACGAGCGCCTCGTCGCGGTCGACCACGAACTCAGCAATGCCCGCATGCTGGCCCAGCGCTTCATGCGTGCCGGCGCCCGGGTTATCCCGATCGGCGGCGAGAATGACGACGTCGAAGCGGCTGGCAATATTGCCGACGCCCGGCTTCAGGACCTGCCCTGGCCGCCCGACCTCGTCTGGCTCGGCATGGGCGGCGACGGGCACACGGCGTCGATCTTCGCCGGCCCCGATATGCAGAATGCGCTGGACGCGCCCAAGGCCCGGCGTGCGGTGGGCGTGCGCCCCGATCCGCTTCCTGCCGAGGCGCCGGTCGCCCGCGTCACCCTGACCCGCTCGGCCCTCCTTTCGGCCCGGACCTTGATCATCACCATTCAGGGTGATGAGAAGCGCGCCCTGCTCGAGGGCGCGATCCGCGACGGCCAGTCGAGCCGCCTCCCGATTGGTCGCCTGCTGGCCGAGGCCGAACAGCCGATCGATATTCACTGGGCCCCCTGACCGGGCCACTTGCGGCGCCCCGTTCGGCGCCGCCTTTTCCATCGGGCAAAAGAAAAGGGCGCCGGGATTACTCCCGGCGCCCTCTCTTTTGGACTGGTGACCCCGCTTAGAAGCGGAAGCCGCCGCGAACGCCCCAGCCGCGGACATTGCCGACATCGACCCACGCCGACAGGAGCGGACCACCGCCCGCGCCGCCGCCGAGACCGGCCTCGACACGGCCCCAGGTGCCGCGCTTGCCGTCGTCGATCTCGCCGACCAGGTTGCCCGAGGATACCGTGATCGCGTTGTTGTCGCTGAACTCGTGGAAGATCTTGCCGTCCACGAACGGAGCGATCGCACCCGCGAAGGTGGCCCGGGCCTGCAGGCGGCCGCGAGTGCTCTTGTAGCCGGCGTCGTCGAAGTTGACGTTGCCGAAGCTGTAGTCGTCGATCTTGCTCTTCACGTAGCTCAGGCCAGCACCAACGTCGAAGTTGATCCCGCCCGGGTTGCCGAAGCGGAAGCCGACTTCACCATCGATACCCGTGCTGCGGCCGTCCGGACGAGCCGAGCCAAGCGCGATGGCATTGTTGGCGACGCGCAGGTCGTAGGTGTCACGCTTCAGGAGGACGCCCGCATAGAGGCCCTGCTTCGCGCCGAACTGCGCATAGGCACCGTAGTTGTAGCCCTCGGCGTCCAGCTCCGTGCCGAGCGACGAGTCGCCCTTGGCATGTTCGTAGCCGGCGGTGACGCCGACCAGGAAGTTGGAGGCACCGAAGTCGAGGCCAGCCTGCGCACCACGACGGTTGGTCTCGAAGCGGTTGTTCGAGGTCAGCGTCGTGTTGAACACGCTCACGCTACGGCTGCTGTCACCATACTTGTCACGCGAGCCATAGAGCTGCGCCCAGATGCCGAGCGGGTGCTTGCGCTCGTTGCCGTAGTCGATCCGGCGGCTCATGGCGTAGGCCTGATAGGCTTCGGCCGACTGATACCAGAGGTCGCTGCCGATACGGCCCACGAACAGCTGGTCCAGCGTCGAGGGATCGAGGTTGGAAACGAGGAACACGTCGCCCGAGCGGTTGACGAGGCTGTAGTTGATCAGCCCGTTCGCCGCATTGCCGAGGACGAAGGCACCGGCGCCGATGTTGTTGAGCGTCGAGTCGACGATCAGCGCACCGGTCGGGTCCACCACCGGGTTGATGATGTTGGCGAGGACCGTGGTGGTGCCGGTCGTGGTGCCACCGATGACCAGGCGGTCGGCGGTGAGCACGGTGCCGTTGCCGACGACGTCGATCCCGAGGCGAGCGCCCGAGGTCGCGACGTAGTTGCCGCTGATGGTCAGCGTGTCGTTGGCCGCCCCGTCGCGCAGGTCGATGAGACCGGTGGCGAGGTTGTTGAACGTCTCGAGGTTGGCGAGCGTCCGGGCCCCGTCACGCAGGTTCAGCGTACCGGCGTTGTTGAAGACGTCCACGTCGGCGCCGAAGTCGATCGCAGCCGCGGAGCTGGCGTTGAACGTGCCGTTGTTGTTGAGCACGTCAGCACCGGCGCCGAACTGGATGATCCCGCCGTGCGTGAATCCACCATTGTTGGTGAAGGTGTCGTTGCCGGCGAGGAAGTCGATCGTCCCCGTCTGAACATAGTTGGCGTTGTTGTTGATGAAGGTGTCGTTGCCGGCGGTGAAGGCCAGCGGACCGACGATCGAGCCGTTGGCGCCGAGGGTGAGCGTCAGCGGACCACCGACGACGGCATAGGCCGGAGCACCGGTGGTGGTGCTGCGGATCGTGCCGTTGACCGTCAGGCTGTTGCCGGTCGCACCACCGAGGGTGATCGCGGTCGGGCCCTGGACGGTGACGCCGCTGTTGACGACGACGGTCGAGGTCGAGGCCGACTGGGCCCAGATGCCCGAACCGGCGGCCGCCGAGACGTTGCCAGTGGCATTGACGGTGACCGGGCCGCCCGAGACGACGCGGACTGCCGCGAAGTCCGGTGCCGCCGCCGCATTGGTCGCGGTCGAGGTGACCACGCCCGTGTTGACGGTGACCGCGCCGGTGCCGGTGGTGGCGACGTCGATGCCGATCGAGCCCGCGCCCGAGACGGTGGTGGTGCCACCGGTCACGGTGGTGGTGCCGGCCGTGTTGACCACGTTGATGCCGTCGGCGCCCGCACCGGTGGTGCTGATGGTGCTGCCGGTGACGGTGGTGTTACCCGCAGCGGCCACGTCGCAGGCGGTCGAACCCGCACCCGAGGTGGTGATGTTGCCGCAGGCGATCGTGCCGGTGCCGGCCGAGATGGCGACGCCGCGCGAGGTCGCGCCGGTGGTGGTGATCGTGCCCGAGTTGGTGAAGGTCACCGCACCCGTGCCGGCGATCTGGACGCCGTCGGCGTTCGCACCGGTGGTGTTCGCACCGGCGACGGTCGCCGTGATGGCGCCCGCACCGCCGTTGATCTGGAGCGCATCGGCCCCGTTCGCGCGCTGCAGGCCGCCGTTGAAGGCGATCGCACCGGTCGAGTTGATCACGGTACCGGTCGCACCCAGCTCCGACGCGGTCACGGCACCGGTGGTGAGCGTGACGTTGTTGGTACCGGCGTTGACGGTCAGCGCGTTACCGGTGGTGGTGACGGTGCCGACGGTCAGGTTGACCGGAGCGGTCGAGGTGATCACCGCACCCGCCGAACCGGCGCCAGTGCTGACGACGTTGCCGAGGTTGCCGGTAACGCCCGCGCTGTTGATGACGGCGGCGGTGACGCCCGCGCCATCACTGCGCAGCGTGCCCGTGCCGTTCAGCGCGACCGTACCGGTCGAGTTGATCAGCAGCGCATTCGCAGCGCCGGTGCCAAGCGTGGTGATGTTGCCGTAGTTGGCAGTGATCGCGCCCGCGCCGCCGTTGATGACGAGGCCGGCGGCATCCGCACCGCGGATCAGCAGCGGACCGCTGGTCGAGGTGATGGTGCCCGTGCCGTTGAGAACGATACCGTCGGCATTGGCGCCGTCGGTGGTGACCGACGCAACGTTGGTGTTGATCGCACCCGCACCGCCGTTGACGAGAACGCCAAAGCTATTCGCGCCGGTCGTCTTCAGCGCACCGGTGGTGAGCGTGATCGGGCCGGTGCTGGTCAGGGTGATGACCGGAGCATCATCCTGCGAGGTGGTGCCGGTGCCGGTCACGAGGATGATGGCGTCCGCACCATTGTCGATGACCACGGCGTCATCGGTGGTGAGGAGGTTGCCGGTCGTCAGGTTGACGATCCCGCCGCCCGCGCCGTTCACGACGAGGCCGCGACCATTGTCGCCGACCATGGTGATGTTGCCGGTCGAACCGGTGATGGCGCCGCTGGTCGAGTTGAGCGCGATGCCGATCTGGTCGGTGCCGAAGGCTGCCACGCTGGTGCCGGTGACATTGATGTTGCCGCTGGTGGTGGTGATGAGCACCGGATAGCTGGCGCCGTTACCGCCTGTCGTTATGGTGCCGTAGCCCGCCTGGACGTTGCCAGCGCCGCCCTGGATGAGCAGGCCGACCGAATCGTCACCGGTGGTCTCGATGCTGGCGATGTTGGTGGTCACCGCACCCGGGGTCGTGATGTCCACGCCATCGGCGTCGAGGCCATTGGCCTTCACCGCACCGGCAGTGACCGAGACCGCACCCTGCGTGTTGACCAGGATTGCGTCGTAGCCATCGCCAACGGTGGTGACGCCCGCAGCGTTAATGGTCGTCGCGGCGGTGCTTCCGTTCGCAACAAGAATACCGTTGCCGGTCGTGACGACATTGCCGGTCGTGATGTTGGTCGTGCCGGTGTTGCCCGTGACCAAGACGCCGATCGCATTGTCGCCGCCGAAAGTGCCGATCGTGCCGGTGCTGATGCTGAGGTTGGTGCCGCCCGACGCGTTAACGGCGAAGGCGTTCGAACCGTAGGTGAAGATGTCGCCCAGCTGCGCATTCAGCGTGGTGGTCGGATTGAGGACGTAGGCGTCGCCCGCAGCCGAGATGCCGTCGGTCTTGATGACACCGTTGACGGTGAGGTTGATCGCGCCGCCAGAGGTCGCGCGCACCGCATTGTCGCCGTTGGTGATGTACTGGCCGGTGACGTTAAGCGTGGTGGTCTGGTCACCGGTCGAGGTGAGGCTCAGGCCCTGCGAATTGATCACACCGGGACCGGCGGTCGCATTGGTCGTGCCCGTCGCGACGACGACCGTGTTGTTGATGCAGGTGATCGCCGTGGTGGTGGTCGGCGGAGCAGCCTGGCAGACCGTCTGCGCGGCCGCGGCCGAGGGAAGGGCAAAGGCCGCCGCAGCGACCGACGCGGTGCTGAGCAGCGCGAGCTTGGTTGTCCGTGTTGTCACTATTTACTCCCCTGAAAAGGACGCGCGCGACGGCGCCCGCCCCCGTTTAATCGGCACTTTCCTAACGACGGTTACCGCCGCGAGTTTCCTTGCTTCATGACAAAGCAAAACACTGTGGCACTTTAGCTACAATACAGGTGAGGGTCAGCCGAAAACTTTCGGCTCCGATATGAAACTCATTTCAGACGATCGGCCATCCACTCGATATGCTCGGCCATGAAGGTCGAGATGAAGAAATAGCTGTGATCATAGCCACTTCGCCGCCGCAGCAGCAGCTCCTGGCCAGCCGCCCGTGCGGCCCGCTCGAGCAAGTCGGGGCGAAGCTCGCGTTCAAAGAACGGGTCGGCATCTCCGATATCGACCAAGATCTCGGCGGTCCGCGCCCCGCCGTCGAGGAGGGCCACCGAATCGTGGGCTGCCCAGGCGCGTCGGTCGGACCCGAGATAGGCGGAAAAGGCCTTCTCTCCCCATGGCACCCGAGACGGCGCGATGATGGGCGCGAAGGCCGTGACCGCCCGGAACCGGAGGGGATGGCGAAGCGCGATCGTGAGGGCGCCGTGCCCGCCCATGCTGTGCCCGCTAATCGCCTGCCGGCCCTGATCGATCATCGGGAACTCGGCCGCGACCAGCGCCGGCAGTTCCTCGGTGACATAGGACCACATGCGATAATGCGCCGACCAGGGCGCCTCGGTCGCATCGACATAGAATCCCGCGCCGAGACCGATGTCCCAGCCTTCCTGGTCGTGCACCCCGTCGCCCCGCGGCGAGGTGTCGGGCGCGAGAAAGGCGAGCCCGAGCCGGGCGCAGGCCGCCCGATACTCACCCTTGTCGGTGACATTGGCGTGGGTGCAGGTCAGCCCTGAAAGATAAGTGACCAGCGGGACCGTCCCGCTCTCCGCCTGCGGGGGCAGGAAGAGAGAGAAGGTCATCGAAGTGCCGGTCGCCCGGCTGTCGTGGCGAAGCACGAGCTGGCGCCCGCCATGGCTCCGCGCCTCGCTGACGATCTCGACCATCAGGCGGGCTGCGGCATCCGGTGCATGGCGCAGATCTTGTTGCCGTCGGGGTCGCGCAGATAGGCGAGGTAGAGGTCGACCCCCATGCCCGAACGGACTCCGGGATCATCCTCGATCGGGGTGCCGCCGGCGGCAATGCCCGCCTCGTGCCAGGCATGCGCCTGCTCGGGGTTCGCGACGGTGAAGCCAAGGGTGCAGCCGTTGCCGTGGGTCGCGGGCTGGCCGTCGATCGGCTTGGTGATGATGAAGATGCCGCCGTCCTTGAGGTACATGACGCGGCCCTTGGGATCGACGCGACCCTCGCGCCCACCGATCGCGGTGAAGAGGGCATCGTAGAACTTCTTGGACCGCTCGATGTCGTTCGAGCCGATCATGACGTGACTGAACATGGCTGTACCCCTCTCTTAATAGACGACGACGGCGCGGATGCTCTCGCCCGCATGCATCAGGTCGAAACCCTTGTTGATGTCCTCGAGGTCGAGGACATGCGTGATCATCGGATCGATCGCGATCTTTCCGTCCATGTACCAGTCGACGATCTTGGGAACGTCGGTCCGGCCCTTGGCGCCGCCGAAGGCGGTTCCGCGCCAGTTGCGCCCGGTGACCAGTTGGAACGGCCGCGTCGCGATCTCCTTGCCCGCTTCGGCGACGCCGATGATGATCGAGGTGCCCCAGCCGCGGTGGCAGCATTCGAGCGCGGTGCGCATGACTTCGGTATTGCCGGTGCAGTCGAAACTGTAGTCGGCACCGCCATCGGTCAGCTCGACGATCTTAGCGACGATTTCGTCGCGGCTCATGCCCTTGGTGTTCAGGAAGTGGGTCATGCCGAACTTGCGACCCCATTCCTCGCGGTCCGGATTGAGGTCGATGCCGATGATCCGGTTGGCCCCCGCGAGGCGCGCGCCCTGGATCACGTTGAGGCCGATCCCGCCCAGTCCGAACACCACGACATTGTCGCCGACCTGGACCTTGGCGGTGTTGACCACTGCGCCGACCCCGGTGGTGACCCCGCAACCGATGTAGCAACTTGTCTGGAAGGGCGCGTCCTCGCGGATCTTCGCGACCGCGATCTCGGGCAGGACCGTGAAGTTCGAGAAGGTCGAGCAGCCCATGTAATGGAAGATGGTCTGGCCCTTGTAGCTGAACCGGCTGGTTCCGTCGGGCATCAGTCCCTTGCCCTGGGTCGCGCGGATCGCGGTGCAGAGGTTGGTCTTGCCCGACAGGCACGACTTACACTGGCGGCATTCGGGAGTGTACAAGGGAATGACATGGTCGCCGGGCTTCACCGAAGTCACGCCGGCGCCGACCTCGCGAACGATCCCCGCCCCCTCGTGCCCGAGGACCGAGGGAAACAGCCCTTCGCTGTCCAGCCCGTCGAGCGTGTAGGCGTCGGTGTGACAGATTCCGGTCGCCTTGATCTCGACCAGTACTTCCCCCGCCTTGGGGCCTTCGAGGTCGAGCTCCACGATCTCGAGGGGCTGCTTGGGGGCGAAGGCAACGGCGGCTCGGGTCTTCATGGGAAATCGTCTCTCCTGATGCGAGCCCTCGTGGCACAGCCCGACCCCGCCGGTAAACCCGGTGCAGGTATCGTCAAAGCGTGCCAAAATGGCGCCCAGAATCCGCTTGCAACCGCCTTTTCCGTCCGTAAGTTACCGCGCTTCAACAGTTTTTCCGGGCGGGGGTCCGGACGGGGCGGGAGGCTTTTGCGCTGAACTATTTGCAACGCGCTTCGGCGCGGCTTGGCGTGACACTGGCCGTCGTGGCGTTCGGAACCAGCTTGCCTGCGCAGCCGGTGCCATCGGTTGTCGAGGAAGTGAAGGTCGTCACCGCAGACGACAATCGCGCGTCCTTCCTCGTGCGCTTCTCGCCCGCCGAGCCGCAGGCGGCGCCGCTCAACAATAATCCCACGCGGCCCGAGCTGCTGCTTCGCGCGACGCTGCGCTCCCCGCGGGTCAAGCCGCGCGACAATTATCGCGGCATCGTCCGCGCCACGAGCTTTGAAAGCACCGAGAGCGGCCTCCTCTGGCGCTTCGACACCGCAGCCCCCGCGCAGGTCAGCGTGCAGCCGGCTGGCGACAAGACCCTCCAGGTGATCGTCCAGCGCCTGTCCGGCGACGAAGCGATCGGGGCCCGTCCGATCGGGTCCGAAGGCGAGGCCGTTGCTCCTGCCACCGCGCTTCCGGCCTATGTCGAGCCCGGCATCGAAGGCGACAGCTATGAGCTCGTTCCGCTCAAATATGCCGACGTCAGCGAAGTCATCGGCCTGCTCGTCGAGGGCGAGACGATCCAGCCCAACAACGTCTTCATCCGGCGCGAACCCGGCTTCGGCTCGATCGCCAACGCCAACACCCAATATCAGTACAACAACAATCAGCAGCAGCAGCCCGCCAACCAGCAGCCGCTCGGACAGAGCTTCGCCGGCCGCGGGCTTGCGGTCGACCGCCGCCTCAACGCCATCTGGATCACCGGCACCCCCGACCGCATCGCACGAGTGAAAGCGCAGATCGCGGCGATCGACATCCCGGTCGATTCGGTCATCCTCGAGACCCAGTTCGTCGAGCTGACCGAGACCGGCGCCCGAAACCTCGGGCTCGACCTTGCCAATCGCGACGGCCAGATCGCGGTCGGCTCGATCTCGCTCGGCAGCAACACGCCCTTCGGCAACGATCCGCTCGAACCGTTCAAGTCGGGCGTCATCCAGGCCGCCATCTATGCCCAAGTGCAGAAGGGCGAGGGCCGGATCGTCTCGCGGCCGCGGATCGCGGCCCAATCGGGCTCGGCGGCCAAGATCATCACCGGCGATGCGCTTCCGATCCTCACCTCGATCACCTTGTCCGGCGTCAACGGCGTCAGCCAGCAGGTTCAGTACGTCAATGTCGGCGTGACGCTGCAGATCGCCCCGCGCGTCTCGAGCGACGGCTTCGTCACCTCACAGATCTATGGCGTGGTCTCTTCGGTTACCGGCTACAGCCAGGGCTATCCGACGATCAGCCAGCGCGAGGCCGAGACCTCGGCCAGCGTCCGCGACGGCGAGACGTTCGTCATTGGCGGGCTGACCCAGGAGAACAACCTCAAGACCAAGGGGCGCCTGCCGATCCTCGGCGACATCCCGATCGTCGGCACCGTCTTCCGCAACGAGCGGTCGACCCGCGCCAAGACCGAACTCTACATCGTGATCACGCCGAGGATCGTGCGGCATCGCCGCAATGAGGCGCCGCTCCAGCCGGCGCCCTCCCCTGCCGTGCCGGGTCTGACAGGAGGTGCGGGCCGCTAGGGCAGATCCTGCTTCAAAGGACCTGGCGCCTCCCCGACCGGACCACCGGTCGAGCACCCTCGATCTCGACCCTATTGATCGAGGTTAATGCGTTGTTTTTACCGGAAATTTCTTCTGGACTCGCGGTTTTTTGCGAATAGCTTCGTTCATGTCAGCGTCAGTTTTATGGCGTCGGCCGACATCGTTCGAACCGAGGGGGTGCCATCCCATGAAGAAGTTTTTCCTGACTGCCGCAGCCATCGTCCCGGCTGCCCTGATCGCCACGCCGGCCCTGGCCGAGCGCCCGGGCGACAAGATCGAGAACAGCTACATCTGCGTGTTCAAGGCGCGTGAAGTGAACCGCGGCCAGGCCGAGGCCGAAGCCAACCGCTCGGCCCAGGCCGTGGGTGCGCGCGTGAGCCACGTCTACAGCGTCGCCATCCGTGGCTTCGCCGCCGAGCTTCCGGCTCAGGCAGTCGAGCGGATGAAGGCCAACAATCCGAAGATCGAATATTGCGAGCAGGACCAGGTCGTCATGACCGGCCCGGTCTCGGCGCAGGGTCAGCCGACCTTCAATGCGCAGGCCGAGGAAACGCCGTGGGGGATCGCCCGCGTCAACGGCGGTGCCGCCGGCACCTTCGCCACCGCGTGGATCATCGACACCGGCCTCGACTTCTCGCATCCCGACCTCAATGCCGACCTCGCGCGCAGCAAGAGCTTTGTCCGCGACAATTCGCCGGCCGACCAGAACGGCCACGGCACGCACGTCGCCGGAACGATCGCCGCCAAGGCCAATGGCGTGGGCGTGATCGGCGTCGCCCCGGGTGCTCCGGTGGTCGCGGTCCGGGTCCTCGATCGTCGCGGATCGGGCTCGAACTCGGGCGTCATCGCGGGCGTCGATTATGTCGCCAAGAACGGCAAGCCCGGCGATGTCGCCAACATGAGCCTCGGCGGCGGCGTTTCGAGCGCCCTCGACACGGCGGTCATCAACGCCGCGCAGAGCGGCGTGCGTTTCGCCCTCGCCGCGGGCAATGAGAGCGACAACGCCAACAACCACTCGCCGGCCCGTGCCAATGGCCCGAACATCTACACGGTCTCGGCCTTCGCGGTCGGCGACAAGTGGGCGAGCTTCTCGAACTACGGCAACCCGCCGGTGGACTTCGCGGAGCCGGGCGTGAGCATCAAGTCGACTTGGCTCAATGGTGGCTACAACACCATTAGCGGGACCAGCATGGCGACCCCGCACCTCGCCGGCCTGCTGCTCCAGGGCGCAATCGGCAATGGCGGCGTGGTCTCGGGCGATCCCGACGGCAACCCCGACAAGATCGGCGTCCGCTAAGCGCCAGCCTTGGAGGAAACGGAGGCGGCCTGCGCGAGCGGGTCGCCCCTTTCCTTTGCCTGCGCCACGGCTAGGGTCGGGTGATGACCTTCGCGACTGGCAAGCATGCCCTCATCACTGGCGGCGGGACCGGCATCGGCGCCGGGATCGCCCGTGCCCTCGCCGCCGCCGGCGCCACCGTCACCCTGCTTGGCCGTCGACCCGAGCCGCTCGAAGCAGTCGCCACCGAGACCGGCGGACTTGCCATCGCGTGCGACGTCACCGACCCCGAGGCACAGGCCCGCGCCTTCGCCGAGGCACGCGCGAAGAATGGCCCGCTCGACTATGTCATCCTCAATGCCGGGATCGGCGACAGCCGGCCCTTCCTCCGGACGCGCCGCGAGACGTGGGACGCGATCATCGCGACCAACCTGACAGCGCTGTTCGACGGCGCGCAGCAGGCGCTCCCCGACCTTCAGGCGCCCGGCAAGCGGCTGGTGATCGTGGCCTCGGTCGCGGGCCTCAAGGGCGCTGCCATGGCGGTGCCCTACGTCGCCTCCAAGCATGGCGCGATCGGCCTCGCCAAGAGCCTTGCACTGGAGTTCGCCAAGACGGGGCTGACGGTCAACGCCATCTGCCCGAGCTTCGTCGATACGCCGATGGTCGACGACAGCGCCGAGCGCATCGCCGGCGCCACCGGCAAGTCGATCGACGAGGCCCGTGCCTGGCTCGCGAGGACCAATGCCAATGGCCGCCTCATCACCGTCGACGAGGTCACGCATGCCATCATGCAGTTGCTCGACCCCGCCGCCAGCGGCACCAACGGCGCCTGCGTGACGATCGACGGCGGGACCAGCGCCTGAGGCTTATTCGAACTCGACGATCACCTGGTCGACCGCGACGCTTTCGCCCGCGCCGACCGGGGTCGCCTTGACCGTCGCGCTCTTCTCGGCGCGCAGGATGTTCTCCATCTTCATGGCTTCCATGACCGCGATCGGCTGACCGGCCTCGACCTTGTCGCCAGGCTTGACGTCGAGCCGGGTCAGCAGCCCCGGCATCGGCGCGAGGAGCAGGCGGGAAAGGTCGGGCGGGACCTTCTCGATCATGTGCCGGGCAAGCTCGGCGACCTGGGGGGTCATCACCGTCACGCGGTGGGTCGCGCCGCGGGTCTTCATCTTCCACGACCGGCCGTCCTTCGCGACCAGCACGTTGCGCTGGCGCTTGCCGACGATGGCACGGACCAGCCGCTGCCCGGGCATATAGTCCGCGTCGAACAACAGCGGCTCGCCATCGTCGACCACCACCTTGTCGACATGGAAGCGAACCCGGTGCTCGGCGCCGCCGTCGAGCCGGACGACGTGATCGCGCGTCGCCGCCGCGGGACGGCTGAGCTGCTGGTCGATCTGCCCGGCCCGCGCCTCATGCACGGTGGCGATGAACGCGGCGATTGCCGACAGGTCGGCCGTGAGCTGTTCGTCGAGCGGCGCGCCGGCGAAGCCCTCGGGATATTCCTCGGCGATGAAGCCGGTGGTCAGCTCGCCCGAGCGGAAGCGCGGATGCTGCATGATGGCGGACAGGAAATCGACATTGTGGCCGAGCCCTTCGATCCGGAACCGGTCGAGCGCCTCGACCTGCTTGTCCGCCGCCTCGTCGCGGGTCGGAGCCCAGGTGACGAGCTTGGCGATCATCGGATCGTAGAACATCGACACTTCGCCGCCCTCGAAGACGCCGTCGTCGACCCGCACCCCGTCAAGGCCGCGGCGGCCGTTGGCGGCGCCGTCATCGGTCCAGCCCGGCACGGGCGGCTGGTAGTGGACGAGGCGCCCGGTCGACGGGAGGAAGCCGCGATAGGGGTCCTCCGCATAGACTCGGTTCTCGATCGCCCAGCCGTCGATGCCGATGTCGGCCTGCAAGAACGGCAGCTTCTCCCCCGCCGCGACACGGATCATCTGCTCGACGAGGTCGATGCCGGTGATGGCCTCGGTCACCGGATGCTCGACCTGGAGCCGGGTATTCATCTCGAGGAAGTAGAAGCTCTGTCCTGTCGGGTCCTTGCCCGAGACGATCAGCTCCACCGTTCCCGCGCTGTAATAGCCGACCGCGCGGGCCAGCGCGACGCACTGCTCGCCCATCGCCTTGCGCATCTCCGGAGTGACGAAGGGCGACGGCGCTTCCTCCACCACTTTCTGATGGCGGCGCTGGATCGAGCATTCGCGCTCGTTCAGATAGAGGATGTTGCCGTGCTGATCGCCGAGGATCTGGATCTCGATGTGGCGCGGGTCCTCGATGAACTTCTCGATGAAGACGCGGTCGTCGCCGAAGCTGTTGAGCCCCTCGCGCTTGGTCGCCTCGAACCCCTCGCGGACGTCCTGCTCGGAATAAGCGAGGCGCATGCCCTTGCCGCCGCCGCCGGCCGAGGCCTTCATCATCACTGGATAGCCAATGTCGCCGGCGATCCGCACCGCATGCTCGGTATCCTCGATCTCGCCGACGAAACCCGGGACGACGTTGACGCCGGCCGCCTTGGCGAGCTTCTTCGATTCGATCTTGTCACCCATCGCGGCGATCGCCTTCACCGGCGGTCCGATGAACGCGAGGCCCTCGGCCGCGAGCGCTTCGGCGAAGCTGGTGCGCTCCGACAGGAAGCCATAGCCCGGGTGCACGGCTTCGGCGCCGGTGGCCTTGCAGGCCTCGATGATCTTGTCCGCGAGCAGATAGCTCTGCGCCGCCGGCGGCGGACCGATGTGCACCGCCTCGTCGGCCATCTTCACGAAGGGCGCGCGGGCGTCGGCGTCCGAATAGACCGCGACGGTCTTGATGCCCATGCGGCGCGCGGTCTTGATCACCCGGCACGCGATTTCGCCGCGATTGGCGATGAGGATCTTACTGAACATCGTCGTCCTTGTAGAAGAAACGGAAGCCGAGGAAGGCCAGTATCAGAAGCAGCGCGACCGCCAAGCCACGCCAGAAGATGAAGCCCTCAACGTACCCGCGATAGAAAGTGCATGCGTCGTCAGGTGACGCACAGTCACCTAACGTCGTTGCAAAAAGCTCGAAGAGTACAAACCCCAACCACGCCAAGCCAACGATCACGAAGGCTCCGCAGCCGAGGCGATACTTCACTCAGCCGCCTCATCGATCGGCGGCTTGTTGTGGCCGAGCAACCGCAGCACCTCGTCCGCGGCGTCGGCGAGGTTGGTGCCGGGACCGAAGATCGCCTGGACGCCCGCGGCGCGAAGCTCGGCATAGTCCTGCGCCGGGATGACCCCGCCGGCGATGACCTTGATGTCGGCGCGGCCCATGTCCTTGAGATGGCCGATCAGCTCGGGAATGAGTGTCTTGTGGCCGGCCGCGAGGCTCGACGCGCCGACCACGTCGACCTCGCCGGTGACCGCAAGCTCGGCAGCTTCGCGCGGAGTCTGGAACAGCGGCCCCGCGATGATCTCGAAGCCAAGGTCGCCGAAGGCCGAGCTGACGAGGTTGGCACCGCGGTCGTGGCCGTCCTGCCCCATCTTGGCGACCAGCATGCGCGGCTTGCGGCCGAGGCGGTTTTCGACGGCGCGGGTCCCCTGCTTGGCCTCTTCCCAGCGCTGGTCCGCGCGCTGGCCATAGATGCCCGACACGGGCTCGGGCTTGGTCGCATAGCGGCCGAATGCCCGCTCGAGCGCATCCGAAATCTCGCCGAGCGTGGCGCGGGCTCGCGCCGCCTCGACACTCAGCGCGAGGAGGTTGGCGCCGCTCCGTGCGCCCTCTTCCAGCGCGTCGAGCGACGCCTGCACCCTGGCCGCGTCGCGGTCCGCTCGAAGCTGCGTCAGCCGCTCGATCTGCCCGGCGCGGACCTTGGCGTTGTCGACCTCGAGGATGTCGAGTTCGGCCTCTTCGGGCAGCCGGTAGCGGTTGACGCCGACGATCACCGTCTCGCCCGTGTCGACTTTGGCCTGACGCTCGGCCGCGGCTTCCTCGATCCGGCGCTTCGGCAAGCCCGCCTGGACCGCCTTGGTCATCCCGCCGAGGCGCTCCACTTCCTGGATCAGCGCCCAGGCCTTCTCCTCGAGCTCGCGGGTCAGCGCCTCGACATACCAGCTGCCGCCGAGCGGATCGGCGACCGCGGTCACCCCGCTCTCTTCGGCGAGGATCAGCTGGGTGTTGCGGGCGATGCGCGCCGAGAAATCGGTCGGAAGCGCGATCGCCTCGTCGAAGCTGTTGGTGTGGAGCGACTGCGTCCCGCCCAGCACCGCCGCCAGCGCCTCGATCGTGGTCCGGACGATGTTGTTGTAGGGGTCCTGCTCGGTGAGGCTGACGCCGCTGGTCTGGCAGTGGGTGCGGAGCAGCTTCGACTTCTCCGACTTGGCGCCGAGCTCGGTCATGATCCGGCCCCAAAGGGTCCGGGCCGCGCGCATCTTGGCGACCTCCATGAAGAGGTTCATCCCGATGCCCCAGAAGAAGGACAGCCGCGGCGCGAAAGCGTCGACGTCGAGCCCGTTCGCGACCGCCGCGCGGACATATTCCATCCCGTCGGCCAGCGTGAAGGCGAGTTCCTGCACCGCCGTCGCCCCGGCCTCGTGCATGTGATAGCCCGAGATGGAGATGCTGTTGAATTTGGGCATCTCGGCCGACGTATAGGCGATGATGTCCGAGACGATCCGCATCGAGGGCTCGGGCGGATAGATGTAGGTGTTGCGGACCGCGAACTCCTTGAGGATGTCGTTCTGGATGGTCCCGGTCAGCGCGGCCCGGTCAACGCCCTGCTCCTCGCCCGCGACGATGAAGAAGGCGAGCACCGGAAGCACCGCGCCGTTCATGGTCATCGAGACCGACATCTCGCCCAAGGGGATGCCGTCGAACAGCAGCTTCATGTCCTCGACGCTGTCGATCGCGACGCCCGCCTTGCCGACGTCGCCGGTGACGCGCGGATGGTCGCTGTCGTAGCCGCGGTGGGTTGCGAGGTCGAAGGCGACCGAGAGCCCCTTCTGCCCGGCCGCCAGGTTGCGGCGATAGAAGGCGTTCGATTCCTCGGCGGTCGAGAAACCCGCATATTGCCGGATGGTCCACGGGCGGCCGGCGTACATCGTGGCATAGGGGCCGCGGGTATAAGGCGCGACACCGGGATAGCCGGGATTGATCCCGGCCGAATCCTCGGGCCCGTAGACCGTCTTCAAGCGGATCCCTTCCGGCGTCGTCCGCGAGAGGTCGGCACCGCGCGCTTCCTTCGCGGCAAGGGTCTTCCAGGCGTCTTTGCTGTCGTTCGGCATGGCCGACGCCCTAGCGCCGGGGGCATCGCCTGCCAATGCGCGCAGCTCCGCGCACGCTGGGACGTTAGGGGATGATGCGCGGTCTCGACTTCAGTTCATGGCAGGCAATCGGCACGACCTTGCTCGGCCTGTCCCTCATCACGCTGATTGGGGTCGGCGTGCGGCTCCTCGCGATGATGACGATCCAGCAGCGCCGCGAGCGCGAGAACCGCCAGATCAACGAGCGGCTGCGGACGTTGATCGCCGCCTACAAGACCCTCGGCGGATCCTTTACCGGCGATTTGTCGGTCGACCCCACGCACCTTCGCGACCTTCGCCGCCGCGCGGCGGCCGAGGCCGACGAGGGCCTGAAACTCGAGGCGGAAAGCAGCGGCTCCGATCGCTCGCGGCGGATGCGGGACGCGGTCGAGGCGGCGCTTGCCGACATCATCCTGCTCGGCACCGACGAGCAGGTCGAACTCGCCACCCGCGCCGCTCAGGAGTTGGTCGCGGGCCGGCCAGTCCACACTGCGGAACTGGTCGTCGCGCTGCGCGACTTCATCCGCCGGGCACTCGGGCTCGACCCCGTTCCAGCCGGGATCGCCGTGCCAAGCCAGGGACCGAGCCGGACAGCGGGCAGCGGCGGACGGGGCCGGGCCGACGGCGGCAATGATCGTGGCGGTCGTGGTGGCGGCGGCGGCGGAATGGGCATGGGAATGGGAATGGGCGGTGCTGGGATCGGTGCCGGCCTCGCGGGCAGCCACGACGAGACCGCCGCGGACAAAGGCTGAAATCCCTGACCGCAGCCGCCGCTCAGTGCGCCTGGCGCGGGCTTTCCATGATCTCGGTCAGCATTCCGCCCATGTCCTTCGGATGAAGGAAAAAGATCGGAGTGCCATGCGCGCCGATTCGCGTGGGACCGAGGATCCGCGTGCCGAGCCCTTCGAAATGGGCGCGCGCGGCCTCGATGTCGGGAACCTCGAAGCAGACATGGTGCTGCCCGCCTTGGGGGGTTTTCTCGAGGAACTTGGCGATCGGGCTGTCGGCGCCGAGCGGCTCGATCAGCTCCACCTGCATGTTGGGCGCATCGACGAAACAGACCTTCACGCCCTGAGCGGGCAGGTCGAAGGCCGGGGACGAGGGCTCCGCGCCGAACAGGCGGCGGTACATGTCGAGACTCTTCTCGATCGACGAGGTCGCAACCCCGACATGGTTGAGGCGTCCAAGTTTCATTGCCTTGCCTTCAGCTCTTCCAGATGAATAGGCCGCCGAGCACGGTGGCCGCGAGCGCGGTGAACAATGTCGTCCACCAGCCGATGACGAAGAGACAGCCGTCCTGCCGGTCGGCACCGAAGGCCGAGCCGGTCGGATCGAGTGCCCACATCTTGCCGGTCCGGTGCCCCCGCCAGCACTGCCAGAAGCCGAGCGCCGCCAGCGTGAACAGGAAGACTGGGAGCCAGTAATATCTCACAGCGGGATATTGTCGTGCTTCTTCCACGGATTTTCGAGCTGCTTATCGCGCAGCTTGCGGAGGCCCAGCGCGACCTTGCGGCGGGTCTCGCGCGGCTGGATGACGTCGTCGATGAAGCCCATGCTCGCCGCCACGAAGGGGTTGGCGAAGCGCTCCTCATATTCCTTCGTGCGCTGGGCGATGGCGTCGGCGTCGCCGATGTCCTTGCGGAAGATGATCTCGACCGCGCCCTTGGCGCCCATCACGGCGATCTCGGCGGTCGGCCAGGCGTAGTTCAAATCCCCGCGCAAGTGCTTGGACGCCATGACGTCATAGGCGCCGCCATAGGCCTTTCGGGTGATGACGGTGATCTTGGGGACGGTCGCTTCGGCATAAGCGAAGAGCAGTTTCGCGCCATGCTTGATGATGCCGTTATGCTCCTGGCCGACGCCGGGAAGGAAGCCGGGCACGTCGACGAAAGTCAGGATCGGGATTTCGAACGCGTCGCAGAAGCGGACGAAGCGCGCGGCCTTCTTCGACGAATTGATGTCGAGCACGCCCGCCAGCACCATCGGCTGGTTGGCGACGACACCGACGGTGCGGCCCTCGATGCGGCAGAAGCCGATGATGATGTTGCCGGCATGCGCGGGCTGCAGCTCGAAGAAGTCGCCCTCGTCGGCGACCTTCCGGATCAGCTCGTGCATGTCGTAGGGCTGGTTGGCGCTGGGTGGGATCAAGGTGTCGAGGCTCTCCTCGACCCGGTCCCAGGCGTCCTCGGTCGGCCGCTCGGGCACGGGCACGCGGTTCGACAGCGGCAGGAAATCGAAGAAGTCGCGCGCGCCGAGCAGCGCATCGATGTCATTCTCGAATGCGAGATCGGCCACCGATGACTTGGTGGTGTGCGTGATCGCCCCGCCGAGCTCTTCCTGAGTCACCACCTCGTTGGTGACGGTCTTCACCACGTCAGGCCCGGTGACGAACATGTAGGAGCTGTCCTTCACCATGAAGATGAAGTCGGTCATCGCGGGCGAATAGACCGCGCCGCCCGCGCACGGGCCCATGATCAGGCTCAATTGCGGCACGACGCCGCTCGCCAGCACGTTGCGCTGGAACACCTCGGCATAGCCGGCGAGGCTGGCGACGCCTTCCTGGATTCGCGCGCCGCCCGAATCGTTGAGGCCGATCACCGGCGCGCCGACCTTCATCGCCGCATCCATGATCTTGCAGATCTTCTCCGCGTGCCGCTCCGACAGCGAGCCGCCGAACACGGTGAAGTCCTGCGCGAACACATAGACCAGCCGGCCGTTGATGGTGCCCGAGCCAGTGACCACGCCGTCGCCCGGGAAGCGCTGGTCGGCCATCCCGAACTCGGTCGCATTATGCTCGACGAAGGCGTCGACCTCCTCGAAGCTGCCCTCGTCGAGCAGCACGGTGAGGCGCTCGCGCGCGGTCAGACGGCCCTTGCTGTGCTGGGCATCGATGCGCTTCTGACCCCCGCCCATCTGGGCGGCGGCGCGGCGGCGTTCGAGTTCGGCGATGGTGCTGCTCATGGGGCGAAGCCTTTCGCGCTCGCATTGCAGCGCGTCAACTCGGGCAGCCCCCAACGCCATTTCCCTAACATTTGTTGCACCGCAGGAACCATTGCCAATGAACATCCGTTCAGCAGAGCGAGGTGAGGGGCAAATTCCGTTTGCTGCACCGCAATACCACTCCGCCGTGAGAGCCGCGTCCCAGCGGATCTCATCCCGGCAGACCGTTGTTGTTCCGTAATCAAATCCCTTTGAGAAGAGGTCTCAAGCGTATGTTCGAGGAAGTCGGCGTTCACGACACTGGTTCTTCTCAGGCCCCGACCGTGGCGAAGGGGACCACCCTCATCTGTTTCTCGCACCTCCGGTGGGACTTCGTGTTTCAGCGGCCGCAGCATCTGATGAGCCGGTTCGCCAAATCGATGCCGGTCGTCATCTGGGAAGAGCCCGTGCCCTCCGCCGCCGGCGAGGGTCCCTCGCTCGACGTCCGTCCGGCCCGGGACATGGCCGATGTCACGATTGTCACTCCGCACCTTCCCGACGGCCTCGACGTCGATGCGCAGCGGACCGTCCTCAAGGGTCTGCTCGACCAATATGCCGCGACGCTCTCGGGCCGCTTCGTCCGCTGGTACTACACCCCGATGATGTTGCCTTTCTCGCGGCATCTCGATGCGGTCGCGACGGTCTATGACTGCATGGACGAGCTGAGCGCCTTCCGCTTTGCGCCGGCCGAGCTGCTCGACCTCGAGCGCGAGCTGCTCGACGCCTCGGACATCGTCTTCACCGGCGGCTATTCGCTCTACGAGGCGAAGAAGAAGCGCCACGGCAGCGTCCACCCCTTCCCCTCGTCGGTCGACCGCGCCCACTTCGGCAAGGCCCGCGCCGGCATTGCCGACCCTGCCGACCAGCAGGCGATCGCCCGCCCGCGCTTCGGCTTCTACGGCGTGATTGACGAGCGCATCGACCTCGAGCTGCTCGAACAGGTCGCCACCGCCCGCCCCGACTGGCAGCTGGTCATGGTCGGCCCGGTCGTGAAGATCAGCGAGGACGACCTGCCCCGCCGCGAGAATATCCATTATCTCGGCGGCAAGAGCTACGATGAGCTGCCGGCCTATGTCGGCAACTGGGACGTGGCGATGATGCCCTTCGCCATCAACGAGGCGACCCGCTTCATCTCGCCGACCAAGACCCCCGAATATCTCGCGGCCGGCCGTCCGGTGGTCTCGACCCCGATCAAGGACGTCAAGCGTCACTACGAGAAGCTTTCGGGCGTGATGATCGCCGGCACCGCCGAGCAGTTCATCGACGCCTGCGAGCGGGCGCTCGACCTCACCCGCGGCAACGGCGAATGGCTTGCCGAAGTCGATCTCGCGCTCGCCGACATGAGCTGGGACACGACCCAGGCGCGGATGGCGGCGCTCGTCGCCGAAGTCACCGAGCAGGGCCAGAAGATCGAGCGTCCGGCCTTCGGCCAGGGCCATCTCACCCACAGCCGCAACCGCAAGTACGACTATCTGATCGTCGGCTGCGGCTTTGCCGGTTCGGTCCTCGCCGAGCGGCTTGCCACCCAGCATGGCGCGCGCGTGCTGATGATCGACAAGCGCGAGCATGTTGGCGGCAACGCCTATGACGAATATGACAAGAACGGCATCCTCTACCACAAGTACGGGCCGCACATCTTCCACGCCAACAGCGACGAGATCGTCAGCTATCTCTCGCAATTCACCCAGTGGCGTCCGTACGAGCATCGCGTGCTGGCGCATGTCCGCGACCAGCTGGTGCCGATCCCGATCAACCGCACGACGCTGAACAAGCTGTTCGACGCGGGGCTCAGGAACGACGAGGAGGCCGCGGCCTTTCTCGCCTCGCGCGCCGAGCCGGTGGCCGACATTCGCACCAGCGAGGACGTCGTCATCAACGCCGTCGGACGCGAGCTCTACGAGCTCTTCTTTCAGGGCTACACCCGCAAGCAATGGGGCCTCGATCCGTCGGAGCTCGACAAGCAGGTGACGAGCCGGATCCCGACCCGCACCAACACCGACGACCGCTACTTCACCGACACCCACCAGATCATGCCGCTGGAGGGCTACACCCGGATGTTCGAGCGGATGCTCGACCACCCGCTGATCGACAAGTCGCTCGGCACCGACTTCCGCGACGTCCGCAACGAGATCGACGCCGCGCACATCATCTACACCGGGCCGATCGACGAATATTTCGACTGGAAGTTCGGCAAGCTCCCCTATCGCTCGCTGCGCTTCGTCCACTCGACGATCGACAAGGAGCAGTTCCAGCCGGTCGCGGTGGTCAACTATCCCGACACCGAGACGCCTTACACCCGCATCAGCGAGTATAAGCACATGACCGGGCAGGAGCATCCGCGGACCACCATCACGCTCGAATATCCGAGCGCGGAGGGCGATCCTTATTATCCGATCCCGCGGCCCGAGAATCAGGCATTGTTCAAGAAGTATGAAGCGCTCGCCGATGCGACCCCGGGCGTGACCTTCGTCGGCCGCCTCGCGACCTACCGTTACTACAACATGGACCAGATCGTGGGTCAGGCCCTCGCCACCTTCAGGCGCATGGACGAAGCCCGCAGCAAGATCGGCGCTTCCAGCCGGGAGCTCCGCCTGGCCATCTAGGCCAGCGAGGCGCCCATGGCACAGGATCGAGAACGCATCACTCCGCCCCTCCAGTTATGGGGCGGAGTGGAGTGCACCGTCGTCCGGATCGGCGACGATTATCGCGACCAGGTCGTCGAGACCGGGCACGCCGTCCGGCTGGCCGACCTCGACGCCATCGCCGAGCTCGGCATCCGCACGGTCCGTTACCCGATCGTCTGGGAGCGGGTCGCGCCCGACGCGCCCGACCAGCTCGATTTCTCCTGGCATGACGAACGGCTGCGTCGCCTTCGCGACCTCGGGATCAAGGTCATCGGGGGGCTCGTCCACCATGGCTCGGGCCCGCGCTATACCGATCTCCTCGACCCCGAATTTCCGACCAAGCTCGCCCGCTATGCCGGCGAGGTCGCCCGGCGCTATCCGTGGATCGAGGACTGGACACCGGTCAACGAGCCGCTGACCACCGCGCGCTTTTCCTGCCTCTATGGCCACTGGTATCCGCACCGGAAGAATTACCCCGACTTTCTCCGAGCGCTCGCCAATGAATGCGACGGCATCGTCCAGGCGATGGCCGCGATCCGCACGGTCGTCCCCCATGCCCGGCACGTCCTCACCGAGGATCTGGGCAAGACCTTCGCGACCGAGAAGCTCGCCTACCAGGCCGAGCACGAGAATGTCCGCCGCTGGCTCAGCATCGACCTGCTGACCGGCCGCGTCGGCCCCCGTCACCCTTTCCGCCACCTCCTCCGTGAGGCCGGCGTCGGCGACGAGCAGCTCGCCCGGATTGCGAGCGGCGGCGGGACCCCCGACCTCATCGGCATCAATCACTACCTGACGAGCGAGCGCTATCTCGACGAGCGCACCAGCCTTTTCCCCGGCCAGCATATCGGGAGCAACGGCCGTGATCGCTACGTCGACGTCGAGGCGGTCCGCCTGCCCCATCTGGCCGGCAAGACCGGACCGCTCGCCCGCCTGCGCGAGGCATGGAAGCGCTACGGCATTCCCCTCGCGGTAACCGAGGTCCATCACGGCTGCAGCCGCGAGGAGCAGGTCCGCTGGCTGCACGAGGTATGGAATGCCGCCGAGCAGCTTCGCGCCGAGGGCGGCGATGTCCGCGCGGTTACCCTCTGGTCGCTGTTCGGCAACGTCGACTGGCGCTCGCTCCTCACCCGCCGCGAAGGCTTCTACGATGTCGGCGCCTTCGACACGCGCGGCGGCAAGCTCCGTCCGACGATGGTCGCCCGCGCCGCCCGGGCGCTTGCCCATGGCCAGCCACTCGTCCATCCCGCGCTCGACGGTCGCCCCTGGTGGCGGCGCAGCGAGCGCTTCTATTCTGGGGGCAAGCCTTGCATGGAGCGTCATCTCGGAACCGAGCCCCTGCTCATCACGGGCGCCACCGGCACCCTAGGCCAGGCCTTCGCGCGGCTCTGCCGCCACCGCGGGCTCCGCCATCGCCTGACCGACCGCGCCGCGCTCGACATCACCGATCCCGCGTCGATCGACCGCGCCCTCGACAGCATTCGCCCGTGGGCGGTGGTCAACACCGCGGGCTTCGTGCGGGTGCCCGAGGCCGAGCACCAGCCCGACGACTGCTTCCGCATCAACACCACCGGCGCCGAGCTCCTGGCCGCCGCCTGCCACCGCCGCGGCATCCCCTTCGTCACTTTCTCCTCGGACCTTGTGTTCGACGGCCAGCTCGGCCGCCCCTATGTCGAACCCGACCCGACCAGTCCGGCAACCGTCTATGGCGCGAGCAAGGCGCAGGCCGAGGACCGGGTCATGGCGATCGACCCGCAGGCCCTGATCATCCGCACCAGCGCCTTCTTCGGACCGTGGGACCGCTACAATTTCCTCTACAACACGCTCGAGCGGCTGCAGCGCGGCGAGGAAGTGGCCGCGAGCGACAATGCGGTCGTTACCCCGACCTACGTTCCCGACCTCGTCCACGCCACGCTCGACCTGTTGCTCGATGGCGAACAGGGCCTCTGGCACCTCGCCAACGAGGGCAGCATTAGCTGGCATGGCCTTGCCCACGAAGTCGCCGACCGGACCGGGGTCAGCGCGCGCCAGATCGTAGACAGCGGCGGCCCGCGCAGCGACACCAGCCTCGCCACCAGCCGCGGCCAGATCCTTCGCCCGCTCGACCACGCGCTCGACGATTTCGTCCGCTTCGCCGAGGACCTGCCGCGCTAGATGGCCGGAATTGGACCCCAGAAGGCGATCATGCTTTGAACCGGGGCATGGAACAGGTCGCGCCGCAAAGTCCGAGCCACTGGCCCCAGCGCCTCTATCTCGTCCGCCACGGGCAGAGCCAGGGCAATGTCGCCCGGGACCGCTCGGAGGCCCAGGGTCTCGCCACCATCGGCATCGACATGCGCGACGTTGACGTGCCTCTGTCCGAATTCGGCAAGTCGCAGGCCGAAGCCGCCGGTCGCTGGTTCGCCGGCCTTTCCGACTCCGAGAAGCCCGAGGTTATACTCTCTTCGCCCTATCTGCGCGCGCGCCAGACCGCCCATGCCATTTGCGAGGCCGGCGGCCTTGCGGGCGGCCGCGCCCGGACGGTCATCGACGAGCGCCTGCGCGAGCGCGAATTCGGTGTGTTCGACGGCCTCACCACGCTCGGCATCCGCCAGCGCTATCCCGAGGAAGCCGCCCACCGCGCGAGGCTCGGAAAATTCTACCATCGCCCGCCCGGCGGCGAGAGCTGGGCCGACGTCATCCTCCGTCTCCGCTCGGCGATGAACTCGATCAACCTCCACTACAGCGGCCGCCGCGTCCTGATCGTCTGTCACCAGGTCGTGGTGCTGTGCATGCGCTACATCCTCGAAGAGCTGGACGAGGGCCAGATCCTCGCCATCGACAAGGCCGCCGACGTCCTCAACTGCGGCATCTGCGCCTTCGACTTCGAGGTGCACGAGCTCGACTGCGCCCCGCGCCTTGCGCTGTGGAACCACGCCGCGCCGCTGGTCGAGGAAGGCGCTCCGGTCACCGCCGAGCCTGACCAGATGACCGGCAGCCGCTGATGCCCGTCCGCCCGCTCGATCGCGAGACGCTGAAGCAATATCCGCTTCCGCCGATCGCCAGCGGGGACAAGGACGAGCGCGGCAGCATCCTCATCATCGCCGGCAGCCGCGAAGTCGCAGGCGCCGCCCTCCTCACCGCCATGGCCGCGATGCGCGCCGGTGCCGGCCGGCTCCAGATCGCCACCGCCGGATGCGCCGCCACCGGCCTTTCGGTCTCGATGCCCGAAGCCATGGTCCGCGGGCTCGCCGAAGGCCGCAAGGGCGGCTTTGCCCCCTCCACGATCGACCCGCTGGCAGCGCTTGCCGCCAAGGCCGACGTCGTCGTCGCCGGGCCCGGCATGGAAGGGAATGAGGAGACCCCGAGGCTGGCCGCGGCGCTCGCCGCGCAATGCCCCAATCTCGTCCTCGACGCGGCTTTGCTTCACGCCCTGCCGAAGCGCCGTGACGACGTCGCAAAGTCCTCCGCGACCCCGATCCTCCTCCCCCATGCGGGCGAGATGGCGAGCCTCCTCGATTGCGAGGTCGAGAAGGTCGAGGCCGATCCGCTCGCCGCCGGCCGCGACTGCGCCGAACGCTACCAGGCCGTCACCTTGGTGAAGGGCATCGCGAGCCATGTCGTCAGCCCCGGCGGCGAGACCTTCCGCTTCGAAGGCGGCGGTCCCGGGCTCGGGGTCTCGGGCTCTGGCGACACGCTGGCCGGGATCGTCGGCGGCCTGCTCGCGCGCCGCGCCGATCCGCTTACCGCCCTGTTATGGGGCGTCTGGTGTCATGGCGAGGCGGGCCGCAGGCTAGGCCAGCGCATCGGCGCGCTCGGCTACCTTGCCCGCGAGATTCCCGATGAAGTCCCGGCGATCCTCGCCGAGGCGGGTCAGCTCACGCCGTAATCGTCGAGTTCGTCGCCGGCGACCTTGACCACGTGCAGCACGTTGGTCGAGCCCGCGGTCCCGAAGGGCACGCCCGCGAGGATGATGACCCGCTCCCCGCCGCTCGCCAGCTTGTGGCGAAGCACCATGCGCTTGGCCTTGCCGACCATTTCCTCGAAGCTCGACACGTCGCGGGTGTGGACGGCATGGACGCCCCAGACGAGGCCCATCCGCCGCGCCACCGTCTTGCTCGCGGTCATCACCAGCAGCGGCACCGGGCCGCGCTCGCGGGCGATCCGCCGCGCGGTCGACCCCGTCGAGGTGTAGCAGACGAGCGCGGCGACATTGACCGTATTGGCGATGTTGCCGGCGCTCTCGGCCAGCGCATCGGCGGTGGTCGGCTCGGCCGGGGTCGCGGTGAAATGCACCCGCGCGGCATAATTGGGATCGGCTTCGACCGACCGGCCGATCCGGTCCATCATCGCCACCGCCTCGACCGGGAAGTCGCCCGCGGCGCTCTCGGCCGAAAGCATCACCGCGTCGGCGCCGTCGTAGATCGCATTGGCGACGTCGCTCACCTCGGCCCGGGTCGGGGTCGGCGAGGTGATCATGCTCTCGAGCATCTGGGTGGCCACGACCACCGGCTTGCCGAGTTCGCGGGCACGGGCGACGATCATCTTCTGGAGCGGCGGCACCGCCTCGGCGGGAAGCTCGACCCCGAGGTCACCGCGCGCCACCATCACCGCGTCGGCATGCTCGAGGATCCCCTCGAGCCGCTCGATCGCCGCCGGCTTCTCGATCTTGACCATCAGCGCGGCCTTGTCGCCGATCAGCTGGCGAGCCTCGATCACGTCCTCGGCCCGCTGAACGAAGGAAAGCGCGATATAGTCTGCCCCCTGCGCCAGCGCGAACTGGAGGTCGTCGCGATCCTTCTCGGTCAGCGCCGGGATCGGGACAAGCACGTCGGGCACGTTGACGCCCTTGTTGTCACTGATCTTGCCGCCGACCTCGACGATCGTCTCGATCCGCGTCGCGCTCACCGCCGCCACGCGGAGCCGGACCTTGCCGTCGTCGATCAGCAGCTGGTCGCCCTCGCGCACCGCCTCGAACAGTTCGGGATGCGGAAGCTCGACCCGGCTCGAATCGCCGGGGGTCGTGTCGGCATCGAGAAGGAAGCGCGCACCGGTCTCGAGCTCGGCCCGGCCCGAGGCGAAGCGGCCGACGCGGAGCTTGGGCCCCTGAAGGTCGAACAGGATGGTGGTCGGCCGCTTATACTCTTCCTCGAGCGAGCGGATCATCTGAACCAGCCCGGCCTTGGTCGACTGGTCGCCATGGCTCATGTTGATGCGGAAGGCGTCGGCCCCGCACTTCATCAGCTTGGTGATCATCTCGCGATTGCCCGAAGCGGGGCCAAGCGTGGCCAGAATTCGGACCTTTCGCTCGCGCGGGCCAACGGACTTCGACACTTACCTTATTCTCCTGTTGCCCCATCGCCATAGCGGCCACCGCCCTTTCTTCAACCGCTTGGCGGGGTCGGTCCACTGGCCTAAGGGGCCCGCCGCATACCTATTCACCGGGGAGAGGGAATCATGTCCGACGGCAACGTCGCCGCCGACCAGCTGCGCCTGTTCATCGAGCGCATCGAGCGGCTCGAGGAAGAAAAGAAGGGCGTCGCCGACGACATCAAGGATGTCTACGCCGAAGCCAAGGCCAATGGCTACGACACCAAGACGATGCGTCAGGTGGTCCGTCTGCGGAAGATGGAGAAGCATGCGCGCGACGAAGCCGACGCCCTGCTCGAAACCTATCGCAATGCGCTGGGGCTGCACTAAGGTCGGCCCTGAAGCAGGGGAGCAGACGGCATGATCATCACCACCACCTCGACGCTCGAGAACCGGCCGGTCCGCGACTATCTCGGCCTCGTCGGCGGCGAGGTCATCGTCGGCGCCAATGTGATCAAGGACGTCTTCGCCTCGGTCAGCGACTTCTTCGGCGGCCGTTCGGGCGCTTACGAATCGTCGATCCAGGAAGCCCGCGCCCAGGCGATGCAGGAGATGGAGGCCTCGGCCCGCAAGCTCGGCGCCGATGCCATTCTGGCGGTCGACTTCGACTATGAGGTGATCGGCAAGTCGGGCTCGATGCTGATGGTCTGCGTCTGCGGCACTGCGGTGAAGCTCGGCTGAGGCGATGACGGGGGAAAGCTCTCCCGCCGCGGTCGCGCAGAGCCTGCTCGACCGGTCCGACATCGATCTTCGCGAAGAGGAACGCCGGGTCCTCGCCGCGATCGCCGCCGGCACCGCCAGCAGCCGCGACCTCAACCAGGAAGCGCGGGCGCAGGCCAGCTTCGGCGACCGCCTGTCCGACCGCGTCGCCGCGGTCGGGGGAAGCTGGACCTTCATCATCGCCTTCACCGCGGTGCTGCTCTTCTGGATGCTGCTCAACAGCGACATTCTCGAGCGCTTCGGGATGGCGTTCGACCCCTATCCCTACATCTTCCTCAACCTAATGCTCTCGACCGTCGCCGCCATCCAGGCGCCGATCATCATGATGAGCCAGAACCGGCAGGCCTCGAAGGACCGGCTCGCCGCGCAGCTCGACTATGAGACGAATTTGCGGGCCGAGCTCGAACTCCTTCGCCTCCACTACAAGGTCGACCAGCTCCTCGCCGCGCGCGCCGAGAGCGAGCTTCGGGCGCTACACGAGAAAGTCGACCGGCTGCTCGAGCCGAAATCGCCGCGAGATTGAGAAGAACGGCCAAGCTGGCTAGAGGCGTCCGCGACATTTTTTCAGCGGGACACCCATGGCCGGCCATTCCAAATTCAAGAATATCATGCATCGCAAGGGCGCGCAGGACAAAAAGCGCTCGGGCATGTTCTCCAAGCTCAGCCGCGAAATCACCGTCGCAGCCAAGATGGGCCTGCCCGATCCCGACATGAACCCGCGCCTGCGCGCCGCGGTCAACGCCGCCAAGGCGCAGTCGATGCCCAAGGACAATATCCAGCGCGCGATCGACAAGGCGAGCAAGGGCGACGCGGAGAATTACGAGGAAGTCCGCTACGAGGGCTATGGCCCCAACGGGGTCGCGATCATCGTCGAGGCGCTGACCGATAACCGCAACCGCACCGCCACCAACGTCCGCACCGCCTTCTCCAAGAATGGCGGCAACCTCGGCGCGAGCGGCAGCGTCGCTCACGGCTTCGAGCGCCTCGGCCTGATCGAATATCCGGCTAGCGTCGGTGACGAGGACAAGGTCATGGAAGCCGCGATCGAAGCGGGCGCCGACGACGTCCAGAGCGACGAGGACGGCCACCAGATCTGGACCCAGACCGACGGCATGCACGATGTCGCGAAAGCGCTCGAGGCAGCGCTGGGCGAAGCCTCGGCGGTCAAGCTCGCCTGGAAGCCGACCCTTACCACCGAGGTGTCGGGCGATGCGGTCGCCAGCCTGATGAAGCTGGTCGACGCGCTGGAGGACGATGACGACGTCCAGACCGTCTGGGGCAATTACGACATCTCGGACGACGAGCTGGCGAAGCTCGGCTGAGCGCCGCCGCATGATCATCCTCGGCCTCGACCCCAGCCTGTCCTCGACCGGCTGGGGCGTCGTCCGTGCCGAGGGCAATCGCCTGACGCATGTCGCTAACGGCCAGATCAAGACGAAGCCGGGCGCGCCCATGCCCGAGCGCCTGGCAATCCTCGCCGGCGCCATCGACGCGATCATTGCCGAGCATCGCCCCGCCGCCGGCGCGGCCGAGGAGGTGTTCGTCAACCAGAACCCCGCCTCGACCCTCAAGCTCGCGCAGGCCCGCGGCGTCGCGCTGATGTGCCTCGGCAGGGCCGGACTCGCCGTCGGCGAATATGCCCCGACCTTGGTCAAGAAGGCCGTGGTCGGGACCGGCGGCGCGTCGAAGGACCAGGTCCACGCGATGGTGAAGGTCCTGCTCCCCGGCGTGAAAGTCGCCGGCGAGGACGCCTCGGACGCCCTCGCCGTCGCCATCACCCACGCGCATCATCTCGCTTCCGCGAGGCGCCTCGGCTGATCCTCAGGCCTCGGCGTCGGCCAGTTGCGCTTGCCGCTCGCCCACCTCGCGGCCCTCGATGAAGGCGAGGAGGTCGGCGTTGATCACCTCGGCATGCGTCGTAGCCATGCCATGCGGGAAGCCCGGGTAGATCTTGATCCGCCCGTCCTTCAGCAGCTTGATCGAGCGCAGCGCCGAGATCCGGTAGGGGACGATCTGGTCATCGTCGCCATGCATGACGAAGACCGGCACCTCGATCTTCCGGAGGTCGTCCGAGAAATCGGTCTCGGAAAAGGCCTTGATGCAGTCATACTGGGCCTTGATCCCGCCCATCATGCCCTGCCGCCACCAGTTGCGGATGACGCCCTCGATCGGCGCCGTCCCGTCGCGATTGAACCCGTAGAAGGGCCCTGACGCGACATCGAGATAGGTTTGCGCGCGATTTACCGCGACGCCCGCGCGATAGCCATCGAACGCCTCCATCGGAATGCCCTCGGGATTGTCCTCGCCGACCAGCATCCGCGGCGGCACCGCGCCGAGGATCGCCGCCTTCGCCACCCGTCCCGGCTCTGCCCGGGCGACATAATGGACGACCTCCCCGCCGCCGGTCGAATGACCGACGTGGACGGCATTGCGCAGGTCGAGATGCGCGGCCAGCTCGATGAGGTCGGCGGCGTAGGTGTCCATCTCGTTGCCGTGGGTCGTTTCGTCCGAGCGACCGTGCCCGCGGCGGTCGTGGGCGATCACCCGATAACCCTTGTTCAGGAAGAACATGACCTGCGCGTCCCAGTCGTCGGCGCTGAGCGGCCAGCCGTGATGGAAGGCGATCGGCTGGGCGTCCCTCGGTCCCAGGTCCTTGAAGAAGATGCTGGTCCCGTCGCTGGTCGTGAACCTCGGCATGACACGCTCCTTTCGCTGGTCCCCACCCCGGCGACTCGTGACCTCGCATTCATACCATGTCGGGCGCCGAACATTGTGACAGCGACGCGGGGCCTCGACGGCATGGGGGGCAGCCCGCTACGAACCGCAGCATGATCGCCCGCCTCGTCGGCAACCTCGTGGAAACCTCGTCCGACAGCGCCGTCATCGACGTGCGCGGCGTCGGCTATCTCGTGCTCGCCAGCGGCAAGACGCTCGCCGCTTTGCCTGCGCCGGGCGGCGAGGTCATCCTGCTGACCGAACTTCAGGTGCGCGAGGACAGCATGACCCTCTTCGCCTTCGGCTCGGCCGCCGAGCGCGAGGCCTTTCGGCAGCTGACCAATGTCCAGGGCGTCGGCGGCAAGGTCGCGCTCGCGATCCTCACCATCCTCACCCCCGACGAACTCGCCCGCGCGGTCTCGGCGGCCGACAAGGCGATGATCGCGCGGGCGAGCGGGGTCGGACCCAAGCTCGCCCAGCGCATCGCGCTCGAACTCCAGGGCAAGCTCGGCCTCCCCGCCGCCCTCGCCCCCGGCGTGCCCGCGGCGTCCGGTGGCTTCACCAACGATGCCATGTCCGCGCTCGCCAACCTCGGCTTCAAGCCTGCCGAGGCGAGCGCCGCGGTCGCCAAGGCCGCCGAGGAACTCGGCCCCGACGCCACCCTCGACGCGCTCGTCCGGCTGGCGCTGCGCAAGGCCGCGAAATGAGCGAACATCGCGCCTCCTGCCGCTGCGGCCAACTGAGCGCCACCGCCTCGGGCGATCCCGTCCGCGTCTCGGTCTGCCACTGCCTCAACTGTCAGAAGCGCAGCGGCAGCGCCTTCGCAGTCCAGGCCCGCTGGCCGGCGGACAAGGTCGAGATAGCCGGCGATGCCCAGACCTTCCGCAAGGTCGGCGACAGCGGCAATTGGGCGACCTTCCATTTCTGCCCCACCTGCGGGTCGGATCTCTACTTCACAAATGGCGGACCCTCGGTCCATCCGGCCGTGGCCGACAGCGTCGCGATTCCGCTCGGCGCCTTCGACAACCCCCATTTCGCGACGCCGCAATTCTCGATCTTCGAAAGTCGGAAGCACGAGTGGCTTGAAGTCATCGGCGATGGGATCCACCACGACTGATGGCCACCGACCCCTCGCCCCTCACCACGCCCGAGCGCACTGCCGAGGACGTCGACGCGGCGCTCCGGCCAAAGCATCTGGACGAATTCGTCGGCCAGCAGGGCGCACGCGAGAATCTGCGCATCTTCATTGCCGCCGCCAAGGCGCGGGGCGAGGCGCTCGACCACGTCCTCTTCTTCGGGCCGCCCGGCCTCGGCAAGACCACGCTCGCGCAGATCGTCGCGCGCGAGATGGGTGTCGGCTTCCGCGCGACCTCGGGACCGGTCATCGCCAAGTCGGGCGACCTTGCCGCGCTCCTCACCAACCTTGAGGACGGCGACGTCCTGTTCATCGACGAGATCCACCGCCTCAATCCCGCGGTCGAGGAAGTCCTCTATCCGGCGATGGAGGATCGGGCGCTCGACCTCGTGATCGGCGAAGGGCCATCGGCGCGCTCGGTCCGGATCGACCTCCCCCGCTTCACCCTCGTCGGCGCAACCACCCGGCAGGGTCTTCTGACGACCCCGCTGCGCGACCGCTTCGGGATTCCGGTCCGCCTCAACTTCTACACCGTTGAGGAACTGGAAAAGGTGGTCGGCCGTGCCGCCAGCCTGCTCGGCGCCCCGGTCAGCCCCGACGGTGCGCACGAGATCGCACGCCGCAGCCGAGGCACCCCGCGCATCGCCGGCCGTCTGCTCCGCCGGGTCCGCGACTTCGCCCATGCCGCCGGCGCCGAGACGATCGACGCCGCCACCGCCGACCGCGCCCTCCGCCGGCTCGAGATCGACGCCCTCGGCCTCGATGCCATGGACCGCCGCTACCTCCACATGATCGCCGACCTCTATGGCGGCGGCCCGGTCGGGGTGGAGACGCTCGCCGCCGGCCTCAGCGAGCCCCGGGACACGATTGAGGACGTGATCGAGCCCTATCTGATCCAGCTCGGCCTCGTCGCCCGCACCGCACGCGGGCGTTGCCTCAACGGCAAGGCCTGGACCCACCTCGGCCTGACCCCGCCCTCAGGGACCGCCAACGGCCTGTTCGACTAGGAGAAAAGCGTGTCGCTTCTGCTTGCCCTCGCCGCCCAGGCCGCTGCCGCCTCGCCCGCCGTTCGCGCCACGCCGCCCGGCCCGCCAGAGGTGCGCTACAGCCAGGACAGCAACTGGATCTGCCTGCCCGGCCGCAAGGACCTCTGTTCGACGCCGCTCGCGACCACTGCGCTCAGCCCGCGCGGCTATCGCTCCAATGGCCCGAGCACGGTCGCGGCCAATCCGAAACTTGACTGCTTCTACGTCTATCCGACGGTCAGCCAGGATCGCGGCATGAACAGCGACCTCGTGGTTGCCGAGGAGAAAGGCGCGGTCCTCACCCAGTTCGCCCGTTTCGCCGGCATCTGCCGGACCTTCGCGCCCGTCTATCGCCAGATGACGACCGCCGCGATCGGTGCCGCCGCCCTCGGCCGCGACCTCACGCCCAATTTCGAGCTCGCCTATGGCGACGTCCGCTCGGCCTTCCGCAACTTCCTCGAAACCCGCAACAAGGGGCGGCCGTACGTCCTCATCGGCCACAGCCAGGGCAGCTGGCTGCTCCAGACGCTGATCGCCCGCGAGATCGAGGGCAAGCCGGCCGCGAAGAACATGGCTCTCGCCATCATCCCCGGCTTCAACGTCCTCGTACCGTCGGGCAAGCTGGTCGGCGGCACCTTCAAGTCGACCCCACTCTGCAGCCGCGCCGGCCAGAAGGGCTGCGTCGTCAGCTACGTCAGCTATCGCACCAACAACCCACCGCCGCAGGGCGCGCTGTTCGGCTATGCGCCCGGCGCGGGCATGACCGTCGGCTGCACCAATCCTGCGGCGCTCGGTTCTACCGCCTGGGCCAGGCTCGACAGCTACTGGTATACCCGCTCCGAGCTGCCCGTTCCCGGCGGTCCGATCCGCTGGTCTTCGGAAGGCAGTCCGCCGACCCCCTTCGTCCGCACCGAAGGCCTCGCCTCGGCCCGCTGCGTCAACGACGGGCCGCGCGGCTATCTCGAAATCCGCACCAACGTCACCCCCGGCGCAAAGTGGACCGACCGGATCGGCGGCGAAGTGGGCCTCGGCGGCTTCTTCATTCCTGGCTGGGGCATGCATCTCGCCGACGTTGCTGCGCCCCAGGGCGACCTCCTCCGCCTGGTCGAGGCCGTCGCCGACTAGCGAGGCCGGCCCCATTCGGGGTTCCGTCGCGAGTCCGGCACGGCTAGAGGCTGCGGCATGGCGTCACCCTACGACCGGCCCTATCGCGGCGGCTTCGACGGGCCGGAGCATCGCTTCGCGCTCACTGTCTATTTCGAAGACACGGACACGGCCGGCATCGTCTATTACGCCAACTATCTGAAGTTCATGGAGCGGGCGCGCTCGGACATGCTCCGCGCCGCCGAGATCGACCAGCGCGGCGCGCTCGAGGCCGGCACCGGCGTCTATGCCGTCGCCGAGGCCCATGTCCGCTACCTCCGCCCGGCCAAGCTCGGCGACGATCTCGTCATCGTTTCCAGTCTCGGCGAGGTCCGCGCCGCGTCGGTCCGCATTCACCAGCGAGTCATGCGCGGTACGGAAATCCTCGCCGAGGGGCGGATCACCGCGGCCTTCCTGACTCCCGACGGGCGCCCCACGCGCCAGCCGCGGGAGTGGGTCGCGCGGTTCGAAGCCATTCGTGACACAGCCAAGGAGCAAGCATGACGGGCGCAGCGCCCCCCGCCGACCTGATGAGCCCACTGGCCCTTTTCCTCCATGCCGACGTGGTGGTGAAGGCGGTCATGATCGGGCTGCTCCTCGCCTCGGTCTGGACGTGGGGGATCATCATCACCCATGCCGCCCGCCTGCGCCGGATCAACCGCGCCACCGATTCCTACGAACGCGATTTCTGGGATGCCAAGGACATCGACGCCTTTCACGAGAAGCGCGGCGGCGAGGCCATCCCTTCGGCCCGGATCGTCACCGCCGGGCTCGCCGAATGGCGCCGTTCCATCTCGCTCTCCTCGCCCGACCGCAGCGGTGCGCGCGAGCGCCTGACCACGGTGATGAGCGCCGAGGTCGAAGGGGAGCTCGACCGCCTGTCGGACCGGCTCAACATCCTCGCCACCGTTGCCAGCTCGGCGCCCTTCATCGGCCTGTTCGGGACCGTCTGGGGGATCATGCGCAGCTTCACCGCCATCGCGGGCGCCAACAACACTTCGCTTGCGGTGGTCGCGCCGGGCATTGCCGAGGCTCTCTTCGCGACCGCGATCGGCCTCTTCGCCGCCATCCCGGCGCTGATCGCCTATAACCGGCTGACCCACGGCCTTGACAGGCTTGAAGCCCGCCTCAACCGCTTCGCCGACCGCTTTCACGCGACATTGAGCCGCGAGCTCGAGCGAGAGGGCTGATGGGCGCCTCTGTCGGATCACGCCGCCGCGGCGGCCGCCGCGCGCCGATGGCGGAGATCAACGTCACGCCTTTGGTCGACGTGATGCTGGTGCTGCTGATCATCTTCATGGTCACCGCCCCGCTACTGGTCGCGGGCGTTCCGGTGGACCTTCCTGCCAATCGCGCGGCGCCGCTCGACCAGCAGGCCGAGCCGATCCAGGTCTCGCTCGACAAGTCGGGCGCCTTGTTCATCGACGACCAGCCCGTCGCCGAAGCCGCGCTGCCCCAGCGCCTTGGCGAAATCGCCGCCCAGCCCGCCCCGCCAGGGGGCCGCAGGATCTACCTCCGTGCCGACCGAAGCCTCGATTATGGCAAGGTCATGCGGGTGATGGGCGAGCTTAATCGCGCCGGCCTCAACCGCGTCGCTTTGGTCAGCGTGGGCGAGGGCCAGTGAAGGTCGACCGGGGCGAAGCGCAGGGGACGGGGCTTGCCCTGCTGCTGCACGTCGCCCTGGTGATCGCGCTGACCACCAGCCTCGCCAAGGTCCCGAGCCCGCCAGAACCACCCTCGGTCGAGGTCGAGTTCATCGACAGCGACGAGGTCGCGCTGACTGCCGCCGCGCCCCAGCCCGCGACTCCGCCGCCCGCGGCCCAGGCACCCGCTGAGGCCGAGCCCGCGCCGGCACCGCCCGAGCCGACAGTCGCTCCCACTCCGACGCCCGCGCCCGCGCCGCCCCTGCCGCAGCCGGTCGCCCGTCCGACCCCTGCCCCGCAGCCGCGCCCGGCCCCGCCGCGTCCGCAGGTCCAGCAGCCGCGCCCCGCGCCGCCGCGGCAGGTCCAGTCCAAGCCCGCGCCCCCGCGCCCGGCCCCGCCCCGCCAGTCGCGTCTCGGCGACGACTTCCTCAAGGGCATCCCCAACCCCAACGCCGACCTCGGTCCCCGTCCCGAACGGCAGGGCGCCGCGACTTTCAGCGCCGCGGCGAAGGCCAGCGTCGACAGCGCGATCAAGCGGCAGATCCAGCCCTGCGCCAGCCGCCAGCCGTCGCTCGGGCCCGGTGCCGACCGGATCCGGGTGACGGTCAATCTCCGCCTCGACCGCTCGGGTCGCCTGTCGCGCCCGCCGGCCCTCGTCCGCACCAGCGGCGTCGACGACGACAATGCCAAGTTCGAGGACCTCGCCTACGACCAGGCGGTGGCCGTGTTCCGCGCCTGCGCCCCCCTTCGCCTCCCGGCCGAGCTGTACAGCACGCCGCAAGGTGGCTGGGGTAACATCAACCTGACCTATGCCGCGAAATGAGGAATTGATGCTGCTGCGTACTGCCCTTCTCGGCCTTACCGCCCTCGCCGCGACCCCCGCGTTCGCCCAGCAGGACGATCCCCCGCCGGTCGACGTCGAAGTCACCAGCGGCGGCGTCAACCAGGCGATCAGCGTCGCCGTCCCGCCGATGCCGGTCGACAATGCCGAGCTGGCGCTGGGCCGCAACATCGCGGGCGTGATCGCGTCCGACCTCCGCGGCACCGGCCGCTTCAATCCGCTGGGGCCGGGCGGCCTGCCCAATTACAGCGTCGCCCAGGCCGACGCGCCCGCCTTCGGCGAATGGCGCGGGCTGGGCGCGCAGCAGCTCGTCACCGGCTTCGTCCGGGCGACCGGCCCCGGCCAGGTGACTGTCGGCTGCTACCTCTATGATGTCGGCGCCGGTCGCGAGCTGGTCCGCCAGGGCTTCGCCGTCAGCACCGACAATTGGCGCCGTGCCGCGCACAAGTGCGCCGACGCCATCTATGCCCGGCTGACCGGCGAGGGTGCCTTCCTCGACACCCGGGTGGTGTTCGTCGCCGAGACAGGCCCCAAGAACAACCGCCAGAAGCGCATCGCGATCATGGATTCGGACGGCGCGAACCTGCGCTACCTGACCGAGGGCGAAGCGACCGTCGTCACCCCGCGCTTCTCGCCCGACGGCCGCCGCCTCGCCTACGTCAGCTACGGTGGCCGCCGCGCCCGCGTCTGGGTGCTCGACATTGCGACCGGGCAGAAGCGCCTGCTGGTGCCGGGCCTCGCGCTCACCAGCGCCCCGCGCTTTTCGCCCGACGGCAACCGCATCGCCTATGCGCTCTCGGCCAACGGCAACACCGACATCTGGATCGCCAATGCCGACGGCTCGGGCACGCCGCAGCGCCTGACCAGCGCGCCCGGCATCGACACCGCGCCGAGCTTCTCGCCCGACGGCCGCCGGATCGTCTTCGAGAGCGATCGCTCGGGTTCGCAGCAGCTCTATCTGATGGACGCCGACGGCTCCAACCAGCGCCGGATCAGCTTCGGCGGACCCTCGGGCTCGCCCTCGTGGAGCCCGCGCGGCGACAAGATCGCCTTCGTCCGGGTCGGCGCCTTCCGCGTCGGCGTGATGAATGCCAGCGGCGGCGGCGAACAGCTGCTCACCGACGGCTGGCAGGACGAATCCCCGAGCTGGGCCCCGAACGGCCAGTTCGTCATGTTCAACCGCTTCACCCGCGACGGTCGCTCGAGCCTTTACGCCGTTCCCGTCGCCGGCGGCACCGCCCGCCGCCTTCCCACCCCGCAGGACGGCTCGGATCCGAGCTGGTCCCCGTTGCAGCGCTGACAAGGAGAAAAAATCCATGCGCACCACCGTCATGATCACCGGGCTGGCGCTGTCGCTCGCGCTTGCCGCGTGCGGCCGCAAGCCGGTCCCCGAGACCACCCCGCCGGCCCAGACCGACCCCAACGCTACCCCGGGCGCTGGCGCCGGCGCCAATGACGATGTCGGGCTGGTCGAACTTCCGGGCAGCCAGGCGGCCATGGTCGCGGCGGCGGGCTCGGACACCATCTATTTCGGGACCGACCAGTCGGACGTTTCGGCCGATGCCCAGGCGACCTTGCGCGCCCAGGCCAAGTGGCTGCTTGCCAATCCTACGGTCCGGGCGTCGGTCGAAGGGCATGCCGACGAGCGCGGCACGCGCGAATATAATCAGGCGCTGGGCGAACGCCGGGCCCAGGCCGCCAAGCTGTTCCTGATGGCGCAGGGCGTGCCGGAAAACCGGCTGCTGACAATCAGCTGGGGCAAGGAGCGCCCGGTCGCCAACGGGTCGGACGAGAGCGCCTGGGCGCAGAACCGCCGCGCCGTGACGGTCGTCGTCCGCTAGAAAGTAAATTCAGTCTCCCGCCTTGCGCGGGAGAAGTTCAGGCCGCGTAGCGGTTGGCGGTGCGCCCGGTCATCGCCAGCCACGCGCGGGCCGACTTCTGCGCCTCGGCGATCTCGCGCGCCGTCATTTCGACGCTGATCTCCGCCCGGCAGGCCTGGCCGCGGGTGCAGCCGTTCAGCGCCGCGAGATTGAACCACTTGTGCGCCTCGACCAGGTCGACGCAGGCGCCCCCGCGGCCGGTCGAATAGGTCACGCCAAGCTCGAACAAGGCATTCACGTCGCCGCGTTCCGCATCGGCAAGCCGGCTGCGAAGGAGGAAATCGGCACCCTGTTGACTGATCGCCATCGCAATTGAACTCCCCTGTGTGTGGAGGCAAGTTCGTCCGATGCTCGTCACCGAATGGTTAACGCGGTAATTACCAGCTTAACTGTTGCACCGAAGTGACATCTAAATTGTCGATCAGTCGGACCTTGCCGAGCTTCGCGGCGACGATCAGCCGCATGCCGGATGCCGCAGAATCGAGCGGCTCCAGGCTGTTGCCGTCGACCAACGCCAAATAATCCACTTCGGAGAAATTTGCCGCGAGCAACGCCGCCCGGCCATTTTCGAGCACCCCCGCCACCGGCGCACCCGCCAGGATCCGCCGCGCGGAATCGCGCAGCACCCGCGGGATCGCCAACGCCGCCTCGCGCTCATCCGCTTCGAGCAGGGCGTTGCGCGACGATAGCGCGAGGCCGTCCTCTTGCCGGATCGTCGGATGGCCCACGATCGCGACGCCGAGCCCGAGGTCCTGCTCCATCCGCCGGATCACCGCCAACTGCTGCCAGTCCTTCTCCCCGAAGATGGCGAGGTCGGGCCGGACCGCCAGCAGCAGCTTCGCCACCACCGTCGCCACCCCGTCGAAATGGCCGGGCCGGTGCTCGCCCTCCCACCGGTCGCTGACCCCGCTCACCGAAATGCTGGTCGCGAAGCCGTCCGGATAGAGCTGCGCCGGGGTCGGCAGCCAGACGAGGTCGCATCCCGCCGCCTCGAGCTTGGCGAGGTCGGCCTCCTCGGTCCGGGGATATCGCTCGAGATCCTTGGGGTCGTTGAACTGCAGCGGGTTGACGAAGATGGTCGCCGCGACCCGGTCGGCGCGCTTCCGGCCTTCGCCGATCAGCGCCAGATGCCCCTCGTGCAGCGCACCCATCGTCGGGACCAGCGCCAGTGTCGCCGCCCCGCCGCGAACTTCGGCCAGCGCTCCTCGCAGCAACGACACGTCACGGATGATTTGCACCGATGAATCCCCCGGTTTACCTTGGCGACAATCATCGGCGCTTACGCGCGACGCGGGGAAGAAACCAAGTGAGCCAGCCACATTTCATTGTCTTCGCCAACGAGAAGGGCGGGACCGGCAAGTCGACCACGGCGGTCCATACCGCCGTCGCCCTCGCCGCGGCCGGGCACCGGGTCGCGACGCTCGACCTCGACCATCGCCAGCGGACCACCACCCGCTACCTCGAAAATCGCGACGCCTTCGTCCGCCGCACCGGGACCGCGCTGCCCCAGCCCCTGTTCGAAGTGCTCGACGACCAGCGCGAAGAAGCGCTCGACGAAGCGATCGCCAAGCTTTCGGGCGAGGCCGACATCCTCGTCATCGACACGCCCGGCCGCGACGATGCCGTGGCTCGCGCCGCCATCCTCAAGGCCGACACGCTCGTCACCCCGATGAACGACAGCTTCGTCGACCTCGACCTCATCGGCCAGGTCAATCCCGACACCTTCAAGGTCACCCGCCCGAGCTTCTATGCCGAGCTCATCTGGAACAGCCGCACCGCCCGCGCGAAGACCGCGGGCAAGAGCGTCGACTGGGTCGTGCTGCGCAATCGCCTCCAGCATATCGGCAGCCACAACCAGCAGCGCGTCGGCGCGGCGATGGACGAGCTCGCCCGCCGGGTCGGCTTCCGGGTCATCCCCGGCCTGTCCGAGCGCGTCATCTACCGCGAGCTCTTCCCCAAGGGTCTCACCCTGCTCGACCTCAAGCAGATCGGCGACGCCGGCATCGCCCACATCGCCGCCCGCCAGGAATTGCGCGAAATGGTCGCCGGCCTCGGCCTCCCGGGTGCCGAGACCGCCAAGGCGGCCTGACTCGCTCCCCGCCAAAGGCAGGGGCCCAGTGCCTCGTTTGCAAGAAAAGCGGGCTCCTGCTCCTGCAGGAGGGCGGCCTACGCAACCATCCGCATCCCGCTCCGTTCAGGGACCGTAATGACCCACAGCTTCGACCCCACCATCCTTCGCGAATATGACATCCGCGGAATTGTCGGCCGCACCCTCCACGAGGAGGACGCCTATGCGCTCGGCCGGACCTTCGCCGCCGAGGCGCGCGACCAGGGCGCCAGGCGCCTCGCCGTCGGCCGCGATGGCCGCGAGCATAGCCCCCGCCTCGAGGCCGCGCTCGTCCGCGGCCTTACCGAAGGCGGGATCGACGTCGTCCGCGTCGGCCAGGGCCCCTCGCCGATGCTCTACTGGGCAGTCGCCGAACTCGACGTCGATGGCGGGATCCAGATCACCGGCAGCCACAACCCGTCCGACTATAACGGCTTCAAGATGCTGATGCCCGGCGGCTCGGTGTTCGGAAGCGCGATCCAGGACCTCGGCCGCCGCGCCGCCGAAGGCCGCTGGAGCGAAGGGCAAGGCAAGGTCGAGGACGTCGACATCATCGACCGCTACGTCGACCGGCTGGTCGAGGATTTCCGCGGCGGCGAATATCGAATCGGCTGGGACGCGGGCAACGGCGCCGCCGGCCCCGCGCTCGAGAAGCTGATCGCCAAGCTCCCGGGCGAACATCACACCCTCTTCACCGACGTGGACGGAAGCTTCCCCAACCATCATCCCGACCCCACCGTCGAGAAGAATCTCGAGCATCTGAAGGCTCTGGTCCGCGACAAGGGCCTCGACTTCGGAATTGCGTTCGACGGCGACGGCGACCGGATCGGCGCGGTCGACGGCGAAGGCCGGGTCATCTGGGGCGACCAGTTGCTGATGATCCTCGCCGGCCCCGTCCTCGAGGCCCAGCCCGGTGCGACCATCATCGCCGACGTCAAGGCGAGCCAGACCCTGTTCGACCTGATCGGCGACCTCGGCGGCACCCCGCTGATGTGGAAGACCGGCCACAGCCTCATCAAGTCGAAGATGAAGGAAACCGAGGCCCCACTCGCCGGCGAGATGAGCGGTCACATCTTCTTCAAGCACCGCTGGTACGGCTTCGACGACGCGCTTTACGCCTCGGTCCGGCTGATCGAGGCGGTCGCCGCCTCGGGCAAGAGCCTGACCGCGTTGCGCGACGCCATGCCCGAGAGCATCGCCACGCCCGAGATGCGCTTCCCCGTCGATGAAAGCCGCAAGTTCGCGGTGGTCGAGGAAGTCCGCGACCGGCTCGCGTCCGATGGCGCCAAGGTCGATGCGACCGATGGCGTGCGGGTCAGCACCGGCGACGGCTGGTGGCTGCTGCGCGCCTCGAACACGCAGGACGTGCTGGTCGCCCGCGCCGAGGCGAAGGATGCGATCGGGCTGGAACGGCTGGTCGACGACATCGACGCCCAGCTCGCCCACAGCGGGATCGAGCGCACCGACGCCGACCATTAGGGCCGGCTTGGGCGCCTAGCCGAACGCCCGGGTCCGCCCTGCGGCGTCGAATAAGGTGAGGTTGAGCGGGTCCTTCGACCCGTCGGGCATCTCCATCCCGGGCGAGCCGCGCGGCATCCCCGGGGCGGCGATCCCGATGACCCCCTTGGGACGCTTTGCCAGCAGGGCGCGGATCGCGCTCGCCGGCACATGGCCCTCGACCACCAGCCCGCCGACCAGCGTCGTGTGGCAGCTCGCCGCCGCGGCCGGGACCTTCAGCCGCTGCTTCACCGCGGCCATGTCGTCGGTTTCGCGCATCGTCACCGAGAAACCCGCCGCGCGCATCGCCGACACCCACTTAGTGCAGCAGCCGCAGCCGGGATCGCGCCACGTCACCATCGCCGGCAGGGCCGCGCTCGCGCGCGACGCTCCGACCAGGCCGCTCGCCGCGACCGCACCGAGGAACAGCCGCCGGCTGAGGTTCATGTCATGCTCGTCCATGCCCCCATCATGCCGCGCAAAAGCGTGCCCGTCGATGAACGGCGCGTGGGGCCACCGCCGAAGCCTGATCAGCCGTCGTCCTCGTCGTCGTCATAGCCGACGAGGTTGAGCTCGCGCGCCTTGATCTGGCGGGTCATGCACCAGTGCATGAGCGCATCCTCGCGCCCATGCGTGATCCACACTTCCTTGGGCTTGATCTCGAGGATCGTGTCGGTGAGCTCGCCCCAGTCGGCATGGTCGGAGATGATCAGTGGGAGCTCGACATTCTTCTGCCGCGCCCGCTGGCGGATCCGCATCCACCCGCTTGCCGCGGCGGTGATCGGGTCGGGCAGACGCCGGCTCCAGCGGTCGTTGAGCGCGCCCGGGGGGCAGAGGACGAGATGCCCTGCCATGTCGGCCTTGGCCGCGCCCGCCACCGGGCGCAATTCGCCAAGGTCGATCCCGAGCTCGACATAGAGGTTGCACAGGCGCTCGATCGCCCCGTGATAATAGATGGGCTGGTGATGCCCGCGCCGCCGCGCCTCGGCGATCACCCTCTGCGCCTTGCCCAGCGCATAGGCCCCGACCAGCACGCAGCGGTCGGGATTGTCCGCCAGCCGCCCGAGCAGCCGGTCGATCTCGCCCCCGGTCTCGGGATGGTGGAACACCGGCAGCCCGAAGGTCGCCTCGGTGATGAAGATGTCGCAGGGGACCGGCAGAAAGGGTTCGCAGGTCGGATCGGGCCGGCGCTTGTAGTCGCCCGACACCACCACCCGCTCCCCGTTCCAGTCGAGGATGATCTGCGCCGATCCCAGCACATGTCCGGCGGGGACGAAGCTGACCTCGACCTCGCCGACGGTCACGCTCTGGCCGTACTGGACCTCGCAGCCATTCTGGTCGCCATAGCGCACGCCCATGATCGCCAGGGTCTCGGGCGTCGCCCAGACCGTCCCGTGCCCGCCGCGCGCATGGTCGGCGTGGCCATGCGTCACCAACGCCCGATCCTTGGGTAGCGAGGGATCGACCCACGCATCGGCGGGGCGCACGTAGATCCCCTCGGGATGGGGTTCGATCCAGGAACCGAGGCGGGCCATGCGGGCTTATACCCCAGGAATGGGCGGACGGTTCCGCCCCGGTAACGACGAATGATAGGAATCGACCATGGCCGAAGGTAGCGACGTCAATTACTGGACCCTGGTCACCATCGTCGGGCCGATCATCCTGCTCGCGGTGCTGATCTGGGCCTTCTCCCGCAACAAGAAGAGCGATGTCGATCCCGAAGTGACCGAGCGTGCCACCCGTGACCTCTACCAGGAAGAGCAGCGCGCCCATGAGCGCGACGGCAACAGCGGCCTCTGAGCAGGACTGACCTTCCTGCGGTCGTCGCCGACTGGTTCGCGGCCCGCGGCTGGAGCCCGCGTCGGCACCAGCTCGACATGCTCGACCGCGCACGGGCGGGGCGCCACGCCTTGCTCGTGGCCGGGACCGGCGCGGGCAAGACACTCGCCGGCTTCCTGCCGACCATCTGCGACCTCGTCGAGCAGCCGGCCGAGGGCCTTCACACCCTCTACATCTCGCCGCTGAAGGCGCTGGCGGTCGACGTCCAGCGCAACCTCCTCGATCCGATCGGCGAGATGGACTTGCCCATCCGGGTCGAGACCCGCACCGGCGACACGCCCTCGGACCGCAAGGCCCGGCAGCGCGCCAGGCCGCCGCAGATCCTCCTGACAACGCCCGAAAGCCTGTCGCTCCTCCTCTCCTATCCCGACAGCTTCCTGATGTTCGCGGGGCTGAAGACCATCGTCCTCGACGAGATCCACGCCTTTGCTCGCGACAAGCGCGGCGACCTCCTCGCGCTTGCCCTTGCCCGCCTCCAGAAGATCGCGCCCGGCCTCAGCCGCGTCGGCCTTTCCGCCACCGTCGCCGATCCCGACGCCTATCGCAGCTGGCTCGCGCCCGACGCCGACATGGACGAAGTCGATGTCGTCCTCGGCGAGCCCGGCGCCGAGCCGCACCTTGGCATCCTCCTCCCCGAGAACCGCGTCCCCTGGTCGGGCCACTCGGGTCGCTATGCCGCCAAGCAGGTCATGGCGCAGATCGAGCAGCACAAGACGACCCTCGTCTTCTGCAACACCCGCGGCCTCGCCGAACTCATCTTCCAGGACCTGTGGAAGGTGAACGACCAGGGTCTCCCCATCGGCGTCCATCACGGCAGCCTTGCCCTCGAAGCGCGCCGCAAGGTCGAGGCGGCAATGGCGGCGGGCAAGCTCCGCGCTTTGGTCTGTACCTCGTCGCTCGACCTCGGGATCGACTGGGGCGACGTCGAGCTTGTCATCCAGATGGGCGCGCCCAAGGGCTCGTCCCGCCTGCTCCAGCGCATCGGCCGCGCCAACCACCGCCTCGACGAGCCAAGCCAGGGCATCATCGTCCCCGGCAACCGCTTCGAATATCTCGAGGCCCGGGCCGCGCTGGACGCGGTCGACGCCCGCGAACTCGACCCCGAGCAATTCCGTCCCGGCACCCTCGACACGCTCGCCCAGCACATCCTCGCCTGCGCCTGCGCCGCCCCGTTCGAACAGGCCGAGCTGCTCGATGAAATCCGCTCTGCAGCCCCTTATGCCGGCCTCACCGAGGAGCTGTTCGCGCTGGTCCTCGCCTATATCGCGACCGGCGGCTACGCGCTCCGCGCCTACGACAAGTTCCGGCGGCTGGTGGAGGAGCCCGCCGGCTCGGGCCACTGGCGGATCACCAAGCCCGCCGTCGCGGTCCAGCACCGCCTCAACGCCGGCATCATCGTCGACAATCCGATGCTCGACGTCCGTTTCAAGAATGGGCGGATGCTCGGCCGGGTCGAGGAAGGCTTCGCCTCCACCCTCACCGTCGGCGACCACATCTTCTTCGCCGGCCTCAGCCTCGAGGTGATGCAGTTCAAGGACAGCGACATCCTCGTCCGCGCCTCCGCCAAGGAAGCCCGCCTCGTCACTTACGGCGGCCAGCGGATGAGCATGACCACCCATCTCGCCGACCGGGTGAAGGGCTTCCTTGCCTCACCCGAAGAATGGCACCGTTTCCCCGACGACGTGCGCGAATGGCTCGAAGTCCAGCAGCGCCGCTCGCGCCTGCCACAGCCCGACGAACTGCTGGTCGAGACCTTTCCCCACGAGGGCCGCCACTTCCTCGTGATGTACAGCTTCGAGGGCTGGAACGCCCACCAGAGCCTCGGCATGCTGGTCACCAAGCGGATGGAGAAGTTGGGGCTGAAGCCGCTGGGCTTCGTCGCCAACGACTACGCCCTCTCGGTCTACGGCCTCGAGCCGATCACCGACCCCGCGCCCTTGCTCTCCCCCGACATCCTCGAGGGCGAGTTCGTCGAATGGGTCGAGCAGTCGATGCTGCTGAAGCGCGCTTTCCGCGAGGTGGCGGTGATCGGCGGACTCGTGGAGCGCCAGCATCCGGGCAAGCGCAAGACCGGCAAGCAGGTCAGTTTCTCGACCGACCTCATCTACGACGTGCTGCGCAAGTACGAGCCTGAGCATCTGCTGATGCGCGCCGCCTGGGACGACGCCCGCGCCCGGATGACCGAGCTCGGTCGCCTCGCCCGCCTGGTCGAGCGCGCCGCCGCGCAGATGGTCCATGTCGACCTCCCCCGCGTCACGCCCATGGCGGTCCCGCTGATGGTCGTCATCGGCCGCGAGGCGCTGCCCGCCGGCTCGGGCGCCGAGGATGCGCTGCTGATGGAAGCGGAAAGCGTCCTCGCCGAACTCGCGATGCGCGAGGACTGACGCCGGGCCGTTCGATGCGCTAGGATAGGGCATGCGTAGCCTGTTGCTTCTTGCCCTTCCGCTCCTCGCTGGCTGCACCGTCGCCAGCACCGCGGTCGATGTCGTCACCCTGCCGGTGAAGGCCGTCTCCAAAGGCGTCGACCTCGCCACCACCAGCCAGTCCGAGGCCGACGAGAAGCGCGGCCGCGCGATCCGCAAGGAAGAGGAGCGCCTTGGCCGCGAACGCCGCGAGCTCGAGGCGCGCTGCCGCAAGGGCAAGCCGCGCCCCGAGGACGTCTGCCCTGCCCGCTAGCGCCGGCCGAGCTTCGCCACCTCGTAGAGATAATCGACGTAGAGCATGGTCACTTCGTCGATCCCGCCGACCTTGGGATTGCTCGACCGGATCAGGAACCACTCGTCCGGGGCATGCGCGCCATTGCCGCGGCCGATCCCGAATTGCCCGGTCGGCAGATTCAGGGGCGCCCCGTTGAACACCACCCCCGGCCAGCTCCCCGCGTTGCGCGGCGCGATCGTGTAGGGGATGTTGTTGCGCTCGAAGACCTTCTTCTGCGCCTCGATGAACGGGCTCTTCTCATCGGTCTGGTTGGGCCCGTAGCCGCCCGACACCACCACCTTCACATCGTCGAACCCGCGCTTCGCGAGATGCGCCTTGAGCTTGGTGACGACCTCTTCCTTGGTCATGTTGGGGACCAGCCGGAATTCGAGCTTGGCCTCCGCCCGCCCGGGCAGGACCGTCTTTCCGCCGACCCCGGTATAGCCGCTCACCAGCCCCTGGATGTTGACCGTGGGCTGGCTGAGGAACCGCTCCGAGCTCGTCTGATAATCCTCGTTGTTGATCCACCGCCCGACGCCGAGCGAGCGCTTGACGTCGGCTTCCTTGGTCGCCGCGACGCGCTGCGCGATCAGCTCCTTCTGGCGCGCGGTGAGGGGCTGCACATTGTCCATGAAACCGTCGATCGCGGGGATATGCCCGTCGTCGGCGACGAGGCTGTCGAGCGCCTTCACCAGCCGCCAGGCCGGGCTTTCGACCCGGGCATAATTGCTCGAATGAATGTCGGTCCTGGGATATTTGTCGCTGGTCTCGCCGCCGACGATCAGCTGGAATTCCACCGCGCCCTTGGCGCCGAGCGTGATCCCCGCCTGCCCGTCGGCATCCTGACTCGCCGCGGGAATGAACACCCCAACGGTCTTCTTCAGCGCCGCCGCCACCTCGGGGTCGGCAACGATGGTCGGGAAATTGGGCGAGGCGATCTCCTCCTCGCCTTCCGCCACCAGCACGAGGTTCACCGGAAGCTTGCGCCCGCTCGCCTTGAACGCCTGAAGCGCGGCGAGGAAGGCCGTCTCGGGCCCCTTCTGGTTGACCGCCCCGCGGCCGCGGATCGCCTGCCCCTCGCCCGGCCGGTCGTAGAGTTGCCCGGCGAGCGGCGGGCTCGCCCATTCCGACGGCTCATACTGCTTCACGTCGTACATGAAGTAGATTCCGAGCGTCACCGGCGCGCCCGCGTCGAGGGTCGCGAACACCCCCGGCACGCCGCCCGACTGGACCACCCGCGCCTGCTGGAAGCCGGCGTCGAGCGCGAGCCGGCGCATATAGTCCGCGCCTTCGGCGACATTGCGCTTCTCGGCCGCGATGGTCGGAAGCGCGATCCAGTCCTGCAGCGCCTTCACCGTCCGCTCGTGCCGGCTCGCCACCACCTTCTCGAGCTGCGCCCGCCCCGGCGTCTGTGCACCCGCCGTGCTCGCCATCAGCGCCAGCACCAGTCCCGCTCCGATCTTCCGCATCACCTGCCCCCGGTTTGCCGTTTCTGAGGCGTCGAGACTGGCGCAGCCCGCCGTCCTCGTCCAGAGGATGGCCCATGCGCTACTTTCTCGACTGCGAATTCGACGGCTTCGGCGGAGCGCTGCTGAGCCTCGCCCTCGTGCCCGACGACAGCAGCGAGGAATTCTACGCCATTCTCGAACATGAGCGGCCCTGCACCGACTGGGTCGAGCGCCATGTCGTCCCCTATCTCGACACCGTGCCTCAGGCGCTCCGGGCCGAGCCCCAGCCCGCCGCCGACGTCGCCCGCGAACTGTCGCGCTGGCTTAGCCCATTCGAGGACGTCGAGATCGTCGCCGACTGGCCCGACGACATCGCCTATTTCTGCAAGGCGCTGCTGACCGGCAACGGGCAGATGGTGACCGTCCCGCCGCTCAACTTCCGCCTGCTCAACCTCGCCGGCTTCTCGACCGCGCGGAACAGCGCGGTCCCGCACAATGCGCTCCACGATGCGCGGGCGCTGCGCGACCATGTGGTGAATCGCGGCTACTAAGTCGTTGCACCTTTTCCGGAAGTCGGGCTAAGCGGCCTCGCGATGGTTCCCCTTCCGTTCGCCGGACATGCCTTTCACGCCGACCCCCAGGGTGCCCTGTGGTGGCCGCAGGAACGTGCCTTGCTGGTGGCCGACCTCCATCTCGAAAAGGCCAGCTGGTACGCCCGCCTCGGCCAATTCCTTCCGCCCTACGACAGCCAGGCGACGCTGACCGCGCTGACCGAGATCGTCGATCGCAGCGGTGCCGAGAAGCTCTACTGCCTGGGTGACAGCTTCCACGACAAGTTCGGCTGCGACCGTCTTCCCGACACCGCCCGGGCAATGCTCCTCGCCCTTACCGGCCGGCTCGACTGGACCTGGATCCTCGGCAACCACGATCCGGGCTTTGCCGACCATTGCGGCGGTACCCTGGTCGAGGAGGCTGTCGTCGCCGGGGTGGTCCTTCGCCACGAAGCCGACCCGGCCGATCCGCGACCCGAGATGTCGGGCCATTACCATCCCAAGCTCCGGATCCAGCTCCGCGGCAAGCAGGTCAGCCGCCGCTGCTTCGTCGCCAGCGGCTCGAAGCTCATCCTCCCCGCCTTCGGCGCCCTGACCGGCGGGCTCGACGCCGGCCACCGCGAGATCATGAAGAAGGTCGGCACTCCTGCGGCGGCGCTGGTCCCTGTCCAGGACCGCCTCCTCCGCTTCCCGCTCGCCGCCTAGCTCAGGCGAGCCGCGCCTTCATCAGGCCGCGCAGGACGTTGCCGACGAGGAATCCCTCCGCGAGGTCGGCCTCGGTGAGGTCACCCTCGACCGCCTTGCCCTCGGCGATCAGCTGGTCGCGCAGGATCCCCGGAAGCAGCCCGCGGCTGAGCGGCGGGGTCGCCAGCATTCCGTCGCGCTCGACGAAGATGGTGGTGAAGCTGCCCTCGGTGAGCCGCCCGTCGCCGGTCACGAATACCACCTCGTCCGCCCCGCTCGCCCGCCGCGCCTCGTCATAGAAGGCCCGGTCGGTGGTCTTGAAGCGCAGCCGGTAATCCTCCTCGTCGACCGGCAGCGGCACCACCTTCACCCGCAGCGGCTGGGCCACTTTCTCGGGCAGGGGCCGGACCTCGACCGCCATCATGCCGGTCGGGGAGAGGAGCAGCCGCGCCGCGCCGGGCGTGCGCCGTCCGAAGGTCGCTGCCTGAAGCTCGTTGCGCGCCGCATGCCGGTCGAACCGGAAGCCGAGTGTATTGGCGCTGGTCCTTAGCCGGTCGAGATGCCGGTCCAATTCCACGATCCCGTCGTGCGGGTCGAACCGCATCGTTTCCATCAGGTCGACTTGCGGCATGCTACGCGTCACGAACGCTCCCTTGGACAGGCACTCGGCCCATTCATCGTCCGCGTTCGAGTCGACGACAAGCCCAGAACCGAGACCGAGCGTCGTTTTGCCGACATTTCTTGTTTCGAGGGTTCGGATCAGCACGCTGAAGGCCGCATCGCCGCCCGGCTCGATCCACCCGGCCGCGCCGCAATAGGCCCCGCGCGGATCGGGCTCGAGCGCCCGCAGCGCGAGCATCGCCGCGACCTTGGGCGCGCCCGTCACCGAGCCGCAGGGGAAGATCGTCCGAAGCACGTCGACCGCGTCCAGTCCCGCCCGCAGCCTGGCGGTCACCCGGCTCACCATCTGCGTCACCGTCGGATAGCGCTCGATCGCGAACAGTTCTGGGACCGCCACGCTGCCCGTCTCAGCGACCCGGGCAAGGTCGTTGCGGAGAAGGTCGACGATCATCAGATTCTCGGCCCGGCTCTTGGGATCTTCGGTCAGCACCGCGGCCGGCGCCGTGGGGCCGGCGGTGCCCTTCATCGGCTTCGCTTCGAGGAGGCCGTCGCGGATGGTGAAGAATTGCTCGGGGCTGAGGCTGACGAGGGCGCCGTCGCCATGGTCGATGAGGGCGCCCCACCCCGCCGCCGACCCGCTCCGCAGCCGCGCATAAAGCGCCGCCGGGCTCCCCGCCATCTTGACCGTGCAGGGAAAGGTAAGGTTCGCCTGGTAGAAGTCGCCGGCGCGCAGATGTTCGTGGACGCGTCCCACCGCGGCCAGATATTCCTCGCGGGCGATCCGTGGCTCGGGCGCGGCGGCGAACGCGCCGGCGGGATCGGGCAGCCACTCCTCCGCTGCCACTTCCTCGAACCCGTCGAACAGGCCGAACCACAGCAGCGGCCCCTCCCCCTGCCGCGCCGCGGCGAGCAGCGCCGGGTCGAGCGCATAACCCGCCTCATAGGCGAGGAAGCCCGCCGCATGCGCCCCGTCGCGGACCGCCGCCTGGAGCCGCTCGAGCGCCGGGAGCACCTCGTCCATCCGGTCGGCGCGGATGATGTCGTGCGGCTGTGCATAGAGGCGCGCGCCACCGCCGGGCCTGGCGTCGTCGAACAGGAGAAAGGGTCGGGTCATCGGCGAAAGGCCGTTTGCCCCGGCGCGGCGGCCTTCGTAAAGCTACCCCTTATGCGCAGCCTCGCCCTCACCCTCGCCGCCGCCCTGCTCGCTTCTTCCGCGAGCGCCCAGACCATCGACCCCAAGGTCCAGCAGCGGATCGACCGGATCCTCAAGCGGACCCCGCTGATCGACGGCCACAACGATCTTCCCTGGGCTCTTCGCGAGGATCACGGGAGCAAGGTCGAGGGCCTCGCCAGCGGCACCGACAGCTGGAAGCCGCCGCTGATGACCGACATGGCGCGGCTCAAGGCCGGGCGTGTCGGCGGCCAGTTCTGGTCGGTCTATATCAACGGCACCACGCTCGGCGACGAAGCGATCCGGACCACCCTCGAACAGGTCGACACCGCCCATCGGATCATCGACGCCTATCCCGAGACCCTTCGCTTCGCCCGCTCCGCCGACGAGATGGAGGCCGCCCACCGCGCCGGCCGCATCGGCTCGATGATGGGCATCGAGGGCGGACGCCAGATCGGCGGCTCGATGGCTGCGCTGCGCCGCTTCTACGACCTTGGCGCGCGCTACATGACGCTGACCCACAACCAGACCACCGAATGGGCCGACGCAGGCACCGACGAGCCCAAGCATGATGGCCTGTCGCCCTTCGGCATCGAAGTGGTGAAGGAGATGAACCGGCTCGGCATGCTGGTTGATCTCAGCCACGTCGCCCCCGCAACCATGCGCGACGCAATCGCCGCGTCGAAGGCGCCGGTCATCTTTTCCCATTCTTCCGCGGCGGGCGTGAACCCCCATCCGCGCAACGTTCCCGACGACGTGCTGCGCATGCTCCCCGCCAACGGCGGCGTGGTCATGGTCACCTGGGTCCCGAGCTTTCTCAGCGCCGCCATGTGGAAATGGGACGGCGAATTCGCCGCGCAGGAAGCCCGGCTCAAGACCTACAACCGCGCCGATGCCGCCGCCGTCACGAGGGGGATGGAAGCCTGGGTCGCCGCCAACCCGCGCCCCGTGGTCGGGGTCAAGGACGTCGCTGATCATATCGACTATGTCGCCCGCATCGCCGGCCACGACCATGTCGGCATCGGCGGCGATCTCGATGGCATCCCGCGCACCCCGGTCGGGCTCGAGGGTGTGCAGAGCTATCCCCTGCTCTTCGCCGAGCTGATCCGCCGCGGCTGGTCGGACGCCAATCTCGCCAAGCTCGCCGGCGGCAACGTCCTCCGGGCCCTGCGCGGAGCCGAGGCCGCCGCCCGTTCGATGAAGGACCTTTCCCCGTCGATGGCGACGCTTGAGAAGCCCGTCACCCAGCCATAGGATCGCCCCATATGACGTCCCGCATCGCGCTGGCGCTTGCCGCCTCCTCCGCCCTCGTCGCCCTTCCGGCGCTCGCCCAGTCGCCCGCCGCGGTGCCCAAGCCCGCCGCGCTGACGGTCGACGGCGTGCCCCCCGTCCCGGCCGAGCTTGCCGCCCGCACCCGGCCCTACATGGAATTGCGCAGCGCGAGCTTCGCCGGCTGGAACGCCCGCGACCGCTCGATGCTGATCCGCACCCGTTTCGCCAACGTCCCCCAGCTGCACCGCGTCGCCGGGCCGCTCATGGACCGCCAGCAGATCAGCTTCGAGGCGGAGCCCGTCGGCGGCAGCTGGGCGCCGTCCGGTGACGTGCTTGCCGTCCAGAAGGACCGTGGCGGCGACGAATTCTTCCAGATCTATCGCCTCGACGGCGGCCGCCTGACCCTGCTCACCGACGGCAAGAGCCGCAACGAGCTCGGCGCCTGGAGCAAGGACGGCAAGCTGCTCAGCTATTCGAGCACCCGCCGCAACGGCGCCGACGCCGATCTCTACGTCATCGACCCGCGCGATCCCAGGTCCGAGCGCCGCGTCGCCGAGGTCAACGGCGGCGGCTGGGGCATCGCCGCCTTCGCCCCCGGCAATGCCCGCGCCCTGGTCTTCAACTACAAGCAGGTCACCAACAGCGACCCCTATCTCCTCGACCTCGCCTCGGGCCGCATGACCCCGATCGGCGACCTCAAGAAGGACATCGCCTACGGCGGCGCCGAATTCGCGCCCGACGGCACGCTCTGGGTCCTGTCCGACGAGGACAGCGACGTGCAACGCCTCGGCAAGCTCGACCCCGCGACCGGCCGCTTCACGCCCGTGGTCAATGCCGGGCGGTGGGACATCGACGGCTTCGACCTGTCCGACGACGGCAAGACCATCGCCTACTTCACCAACGAGGCCGGGATCAGCCGCCTCTACCTGCTCGACACCGCCAGCGGCCGCTCGCGCCGCGTCGACAGCCTCCCCGTGGGCGTCGCCGGCGGCCTCGAATGGGCGCCGTGGGGCGAACTCGGCTTCACCTTCAATTCGGCCAAGGGCACCGCCGACGCCTGGTCGCTCAACCCCAGGACCGGCAAGCTCACCCGCTGGACCAAGAGCGAGACCGGCGGCCTCGACTTCTCGGCCAACCCCGAAGCCCAGCTGGTCGAGGTGAAGAGCTTCGACGGCGAGCGCGTCTCGGGCTTCCTCTACCGCCCCGATCCGAAGCGCTTCCCCGGCAAGCGCCCGGTGATCGTCGACATCCACGGCGGCCCCGAGGGCCAGGAACGCCCCGGCTTCATGGGCCGCGACAATTACCTCATCAACGAACTTGGAATCGCGGTCTTCCTGCCCAACGTCCGCGGCTCGACCGGCTTCGGCAAGCGCTTCGTCAGCCTCGACAACGGCCCCTTCAAGCGCGAGGATTCGGTCAAGGACATCGGCGCCTTCCTGACCGCGCTCAAGGCCGATCCGGCGATCGACGCCGGCCGCATGGCGGTCACCGGCGGCTCCTACGGCGGCTACATGTGCTACGCCTCGGCGATCCGCTACGCCGCCGACTTCAAGGGCGCGCTGTGCAACGTCGCCATCTCCAACTTCGTCACCTTCCTCGAGAATACGCAGAGCTATCGCCGCGATCTGCGCCGGGTCGAATATGGCGACGAGCGCGACCCCGCCCAGCGCGCCAAGCTCGAGGAAATCTCCCCGCTCCGCCGGATCGCCGAGATCAAGGAGCCCTTGTTCGTCGTCCAGGGCGCCAACGACCCCCGGGTCCCCAAGTCCGAGGCCGACCAGCTGGTCGCCAAGGTCAAGGCGCAGGGCACCCCCGTCTGGTACATGGTCGGCGAGAATGAAGGCCACGGCTTCGGCAAGAAGGAGAATCAGGATTATCTCTTCTGGTCGACCCTGCAATTCTGGCAGCAGACCCTGCTCAAGTGACTGAGACAGCAACGCCCCCGCTGAAGGCGGTGGTCATCCCGGTGACCCCGCTGCAGCAGAATTGCACCCTCTTCTGGTGCACCGCGACCAACAAGGCCGCGCTGTGCGACCCGGGCGGCGACCTGCCGCGGATCCGCGACGCGGTGGCGCAGGCCGGGGTCGAGGTCGAGAAGATCATCCTCACCCACGGCCACATCGACCATTGCGGCCAGGCCGGGCAGCTCGCCGCCGAGCTGGGCGTGCCGATCGAAGGCCCGCACCTCGACGACCTGTTCTGGATCGCCCGCCTCGCCGACGACGGCGCTGCCTATGGCATCGACGCCTCGCCGTTCGAGCCCAGCCGCTGGCTTACCGACGGCGAGCAGGTGACGGTCGGCAACCTCGTCCTCGACGTCTACCATACGCCCGGCCACACTCCCGGCCACGTCATCTTCCACCATCGGCCGAGCCGCCTCGCGCTGGTCGGCGACGTCCTTTTCGCCGGTTCGATCGGCCGCACCGACTTTCCGCTGTCGGACCACCAGGCGCTGCTCGATTCGGTCCGGACCAAGCTCTGGCCGCTCGGGCCCGAAACCATCTTCATCCCCGGCCACGGCCCGATGAGCAGCTTCGAGCGCGAGCGGGCGAGCAATCCCTTCGTGGGAGACGCCGTGCTGGCATGAGGGCGGGCCGATCCTTGCGGCCCGCGCCCTTGCTTCCCCTGCGCTTTCCGCTATAGGCCCCATCCGTTCGCGACGATCCCTTCGCCGCCTCGGGCATCCGCCCGGTGAGCCCGGCAAAGGACCGTCGCCTTCTTTTTTGACCGCAACAATCGAGAACAGGTGCCGCAATGGCCGTCCCCAAGAGAAAAACGTCGCCCTCGAAGCGCAACATGCGTCGCAGCCATCACGCGCTGACCCCGGCGAGCTTCCAGGAGTGCCCGAATTGCGGTGAGCTCAAGCTTCCGCACAATCTCTGCCAGGCCTGCGGCCACTACAACGGCCGCGAGATCGTTTCGACCGAGGCCTGAAGAGCAGCCCTGACGTGAATCGCGGAAACGCCAGCGCCCAAGCCATGAGCGCTCCGCGGATTGCAGTGGATGCGATGGGGGGTGACGGCGGCCCGGCAGCGATGCTGGGCGGCATTGAACGCGCCCTCCGCGCAGACCGCTCGCTTCGCTTCCTGGTGTTCGGCGACGAGGCCATCCTCGCGCCCGAATTGCGGCGGATGAAGCTCGGCGCCGACGTCGCCGCCATCCACCACGCGCCCGACAGCATCGCCGGCGACGAGAAGCCGAGCCAAGCGCTTCGGCGCGCCCGCACGACCTCGATGGGCCTCGCGATCAACGCGGTGAAGGAAGGCGAGGCCGATGCGGCCCTCTCCGCCGGCAACACCGGCGCGCTGATGGCCATGAGCAAGCTCGCGCTTCGCACCATGCCCGGCATCGACCGCCCGGCCCTGACCGCGCTCCTTCCGACCATGGGCAGCCACGATTGCGTGATGCTCGACCTCGGCGCCAACACCGAGTGCGACGCCCAGAACCTCGTGCAGTTCGCCGTCATGGGCGCCGCTTACGCCCGCACCGCGCTCGGCCTGAAGCGCCCGCGGGTGAAGCTCCTCAACATCGGCACCGAGGAGCTGAAGGGCACCGACGAGCTCAAGGAAGCCGCCGCGATGCTTCGCGAGGCGACCTATCTCCCCCTCTCCTTCGACGGCTTCACCGAGGGCGACCAATTGTCGCGCGGCAAGGTCGACGTGGTGGTGACCGACGGCTTCTCGGGCAATATCGCACTCAAGACCGCCGAGGGCACCGCGCGCTTCGTCACCGACCTGCTGCGCCGCGCCTTCACCTCGTCGCTCCGCTCCAAGGCCGGCTTCGCGCTGTCCAAGCCCGCGCTGCACATGCTCAAGGTCCATCTCGACCCGAACAACCACAATGGCGCCGTATTCCTCGGGCTGAACGGGCTGGTGGTGAAGAGCCACGGCGGCGCCAATCCCAAGGGCATCGCAAATGCCATCGCCGTCGCGGCCCGGATGGTCCGCGGCGACATCGTCAACCAGGTGACCACGGACCTCGACGAGTTCCGCGCGCATGCCTTCGCCGGAACGAGTGCCTGAGATCATGCCCCTGCGTAGTGTCTTCCTCGGGGTCGGCTCCGCGCTTCCCGCCCGGCGCGTCGACAATGCCGAGCTTGCCGCGCAGGTCGACACCTCCGACGAGTGGATCGTCGAGCGCACCGGCATCCGCACGCGCTATATCGCGGGCGAAGGCGAGACCACCGCGACGCTCGCCACCGACGCCGCCCGCAAGGCGCTCGACAGCGCCGGCCTCGCCGCCAGCGACATCGACCTCATCGTCCTTGCCACCGCGACCCCGGACCAGACCTTCCCGAGCAGCGCGACCAAGGTCCAGCACGCGCTCGGAATCAAGGACGCGATCGCCTTCGACGTCCACGCCGTCTGCACCGGCTTCCTCTATGCCCTGACCACCGCCGACGCGATGCTCCGCGGCGGCAATGCGAAGACCGCGCTGGTGATCGGCGCCGAGACCTTCAGCCGGATCCTCGACTGGGAGGATCGCACCACCTGCGTGCTGTTCGGCGACGGCGCCGGCGCGATCGTGCTTCGCGCCGAGGAAACCGAGGATCGCGGAATCCTCGCCACCAAGCTCCATGCCGACGGCCAGTGGGGCGAAATGCTCTATGTCGACGGCGGGCCCTCGACCACGCAGACCGTCGGGAAGCTGCGAATGAAGGGGCGCGAGGTCTTCCGCCATGCGGTGGTCAACCTCGCCGACGTGCTTGGCGAAGTGCTCGAGGCCGCCGGCCTTACCTCGGCCGATGTCGACTGGGTCGTGCCGCACCAGGCCAATGCCCGGATCATCGACGCCACCGCGCGCAAGCTCGGCCTGTCGCCCGACAAGGTCGTGCTGACCGTCGACCGGCACGCCAACACTTCCGCTGCCTCGGTTCCGCTGGCACTGGACGTCGCGGTCAAGGACGGGCGGATCAAGCCCGGCGACACCATCGTCCTCGAGGCGATGGGCGGCGGATTCACCTGGGGAGCGGCCGTACTTTCCGTTTAACGAACGGAAAGGGAACGGAATTTCCTGAGATTGTCTGTTTGCCGACGAAGACCTTAGTTGGTATGCAATCACCATCGACGCACTCGGGGAGCGTCGCAACAGGGCGGGAGTAGAGGATGGCCGACGCAGGCGTCCCGCGTGGCGGGCAGAAGACGGAAATGCATGCGGGGACCCTCACCCGGGCCGACCTCGGTGACGTGGTCCATCGCAAGCTGGGCCTCAGCCGGGCGGAATCGGCCAGCATGGTCGAGCGCCTGCTTCACCACATGTGCGCCGCTCTGTCCGACGGGCAGAACGTCAAGATCTCCGGCTTCGGCAGCTTCATCCTGCGCGACAAGGGCCAGCGGATCGGCCGCAATCCCAAGACCGGGGTGGAAGTGCCGATCGCACCGCGCCGCGTCATGACCTTCCGCGCCAGTCAGACGATGCGCGACCGTATCGCCCGCGGCTAGAGTGCCCGCCGCCACCGGCGGGAAGGATCCCGACGCCTTCCGCACCATCGGCGAAGTGTCGGCCGAGCTTGGGATCGCCCAGCATATCCTGCGCTACTGGGAAACGCGCTTTCCCCAGCTCAAGCCGCTGCAGCGTGCCGGCAACCGCCGTTACTACCGACCCGAGGATGTCGCGCTGGTCCGCCAGATCGACCAGCTGCTCAACCGCCAGGGCTATACCGTCCGCGGCGTCCAGGCCCTGCTCAAAAGCAAGGACCCCCTCCCCGAACCGCTCCCGGTCGAGGAAGATCTCATCGACGCCCTCAAGCGCCTCCGCGCCGACTTGGAAGCGGCGATTTCCTAAGCTAAGCCGCTCCCCTTCAGGGGAGCTGTCACGAAGTGACTGAGGGGTTCTCGCGGCCCGCGTTGACCTCTCCGTCGACGCTCCGCGTCGCCACCTCCCCTGAAGGGAAGGAGCGTGACGCCGCCACCCGCGCCACCGCTTCCTCGAGCGGCACCCGGCTCACCGCCACGCCTTCGGGAAAGGCGCTCAAGAGCCGTGACGGGCAGGCGGCCGAGAGGATCACGAACGTGCCACGGTCGCCCTGCCGGCGGATGAGCCGCCCGAACGCCTGCGCCAGCCTCGCCTTCACCACCCGGTCGTCATAGGCCGAACCGCCCCCTGCCAGCCGCCGCGCGCCGTGAAGCACGGTCGGGCGCGGCCACGGCACCCGCTCCATCACCACCAGCCTTAAGGATTCGCCCGGCACGTCGACCCCGTCGCGCAGCGCGTCGGTCCCAAGCAGGCTCGCCCGCGGGTCGGCGCGGAACATGTCGACGAGCGTCCCCGTGTCGATCGGGTCGACATGCTGGGCGAGAAGCGGGAGCCGGTCGCGCGCCAGCCGGTCGGCGATCCGCGCCTGCACCGCCTTCAGCCGCTGGATCGCGGTGAACAGCCCGAGCGTGCCGCCCTCCGCCGCCGCGATCAGCCGGGCATAGGCATTGGCCAGCGCGGCGAGGTCGCCCTGCTTCACGTCGGTCACCACCAGCACTTCGGCGCTCGCGGCATAGTCGAACGGGCTGGCCGCATGGAAATGCTCGGGCGCGCCGGGAAGATGCGCCGCACCGGTCCGCGCGTCGGCGACGTCCCATCCTTCCTCGCCGCCCCGCAGCGTCGCGCTCGTCACCAGTACCCCCTGCGCCGGCTCGAGCACCGCCTTCGTCAGCGGCCTCGTCGGATCGAGCCAGCGGCGCTGGATTCCCATGTCGAGCTCGCGCCCCTCGACCCGGTCGAGGTTGAGCCAGTCGACGAAGTCGGGGTCGGCCGCGCCGCCGATCCGCGCCAGCAGCTGGACCCAGGCCGCGACCGCGCCGCCGCGCCAGGTCAGCCCCGCGATCGCTCCCTCGACCCGCGCCCGCGCCGCCCCGTCGAGCCAGTCGGGCGCGTCCTCGAGGACTGCTTCGAGACGCATCCGCAGCGCCGCCAGCGGCCGCTGCATCGCCTCGAGCGCGCTCAGCGCGCTCGCCGCCGCCTCGACCAGCCGCGCGTCGGGCTCGGCGAGCTCGGTCTCGAGCCCATAGCCCGCATCCTCGGCCCTGGCCCGCGCCAGCACCGTGTCGCGAACCGCCGCGAACAGGCCTTCGAGCGGTCCGATCGGCACCCCTTCGACCACCCGCCCGAGCCAGCCGTCGGCCGGCAACAGCCCCGCCGCCTGCACCGCCGCGTCGAGCGCCGCCGCCCCTTCGTCGTCATAGGAGCAGACGTCCATCAGCCGCGCCGCAAGCCCCCGCCGCCGCCCGCGCGTGCTCCGCTCGGGTCCCATGATCCAGCGCCGGAGCTCGATCGTCTCGGCCCCCGTCAGCGCGACCGAGAAGGTCGAATCCGCCGCGTCGAACAGATGGTGGCCCTCGTCGAACACGATCCGCTCGAGCCCTCCGCCCAGCCGCCCGCGCGCCGCCGAGACCATCACCAGCGCATGGTTGGCGATGACGAGGTCAGCCCTGCGGCTCGCCCGCTCGGCCTTTTCGATGAAGCACTTCCGATAATGCGGGCAGCCGGCATAGACGCACTCGCCGCGCCGGTCGGTAAGCGCGGTCGCGCCCGCCCGGCGGAACAAGCTCGGAAGCCAGCCCGGCAGGTCGCCGCCGACCATGTCGCCGTCCTTGCTGTAGGCCGCCCAGCGCCCGACCAGTTGCGCCAGCACCGCCGCCCGGCCGCTGAACGACCCCTGCAGCGCATCCTCGAGATTGAGCAGGCACAGGTAATTCTCGCGCCCCTTGCGGACCACGATCCGCCGCTTGCGCTCCGCCGCGTTGGGGATGATCCGCTGTCCTTCGGCATCGAGCTGCCGCTGCAGCGCCTTGGTATAGGTCGACACCCACACCGTCCCGCCCGCCTTCTCCGCCCACAGCGAGGCGGGCGCGAGATAGCCCAGTGTCTTTCCGATCCCCGTTCCCGCCTCGGCCAGCAGGAGATTGGGCGAATCACGCCGGTCGCGCGGGGCGAAGGCATGGGTCGCGGCGGCAGCGAAGGCGCGCTGGCCGTCGCGGCTCTCGGCTCCTTTGCCCGTCAGTTGCCGCAGCCGCGCCTCGGCCTCGCCGTCACCCAGCCGGATGATCCGCGTCGGCGGCCGCTCGGCCGCTTCCTCCCATTGCTCCAGCCGCGAAAAGAGCATCCGCTCGCCGCGCTCGGGCTTGCGCAGCCGCTGCCCGACCAGCCCGGCCCAGCCCCAGCCGAGCCGCTGCAGCGTGACATTGCTCGTCCATGCTCCCTCGCGCTCGGGCCAGTCGCTCGCCAGCACCGCCAGCAGCCGTTCGGCGATCTCGGGAAGCAATGCCGCCTGCCCCCCCTCGTCCGCCGGCACTTCGAGCCCCAGCGCGCCCGCGAAGCCCGCCACCGTGGGGACCACGAAGCGCGCCGGATGGACGAAGGCGAACAGTTCGAGGAGATCGAGCCCGCTGACCTCGGGATAGCCGAGCCTTTGCCCCGTCAGCGGCGCATTGAGGATCAGGTGCGGCGTCTCCGCCACCGCCCGGATCGCCTCCCCCCGCCCGACCGCGCGCACGCCGTCGGGCCCCACCAGCCAGATACCGGCGTGGCTCGCGTGGAGCGCAGGAAGGGAAAGGGAGGAGGACACGCCAGCCTATGTGGCGGCGGGAGAACGAAAGGGCAACGAGGAAGGTGGCGAGTGTTCGCCAACTTCCCCAATTCCCGTCACCCCGGGCTTGACCCGGGGTCTGCCTGCCTTCCTATCGGCAGCGGCTCGAAAGCGAAATCTTCGGCAAGGTCGCGCCACGTCGGATTGGCGGCGTTCACGAGGTCGTACTTCCACGCTCGCGCCCAGCGCTTGATCTGCTTCTCGCGGGTAATTGCCGCATGCATGGTGTCGTGCATCTCGAACCAGACGAGGCGCTTGATCCCGTAGCGAGCCGTGAAGCCCTTGATCGCTTCCGTTCGGTGCTGCCAGATCCGCGCGGCAAGGTGGCTGGTGACGCCGGTGTAGAAGGTCGAGTGCGAGCCTGCGGCCAGAAGATAGACACAGGGCTGCTTGTCCATGGACGGCAGGGAGAAGGAAGGCGGACCCCGGGTCAAGCCCGGGGTGACGGGGAGGTGCGACCCCAAAGTCTAAAATAAGTCAGAACCAGACATTCGGCCGCTCGCTCACGCCCCCCACCCCACCACCCCTTGCCTTCGCACCTGCAACATGTGCATGCGCGGGCGCATGACCGACGACGCGCTCCGAACCGCTGCCCTCACCTCCAAGGCCTGGCCGTTCGAGGAAGCGCGCAAGCTGCTCGCCCGCTATCCCAGCGGCAAGCCGAACGGCGAACCGGTCATCTTCGAGACGGGCTACGGTCCCTCGGGCCTGCCCCACATCGGCACCTTCACCGAGGTCCTCCGCACGACCTGGGTCCGCCGCGCCTATGAGACCCTGACCGGGGGCAGCGTGCCTACCCGCCTGATCGCCTTCAGCGACGACATGGACGGGCTGCGCAAGGTCCCCGACAACGTGCCCAATGGCGAGGTCCTCGCGGCCGCGCTGGGCAAGCCGCTGACGAAGGTCCCCGACCCGTTCGGCTGCCACGACAGCTTCGCGCATCACAATAATGCGCTGCTCCGCCAGTTCCTCGACCGCTTCGGCTTCGATTATGAGTTCGTGAGCGCGACCGACGCCTACACCTCGGGCCGCTTCGACGAAGCACTCCGGCAGGTCCTCCGCCACTTCGACGACATCCTCGCCGTCATGCTCCCGACCCTGCGCGAAGAGCGCCGCCAGACCTATTCGCCCGTCCTCCCCGTCTCGCCGACAACCGGCCGGGTCCTCCAGGTCCCCGTGCGCGTGATCGACGCCGAGGCCGGCACCATCGCCTTCACCGACGAGGACGGCAGCGAAGTCACCCAGTCGGCGCTCGGCGGCATGGCCAAGCTCCAGTGGAAGGTCGACTGGGCGATGCGCTGGGTCGCGCTCGGCGTCGATTACGAAATGGCCGGCAAGGACCTCATCGATTCGACCATGCAGTCGGGCAAGATCGCCCGCATCCTTGGGGCAAAGCCGCCCGAGGGCTTCAACTACGAGATGTTCCTCGACGAAAAGGGCGAGAAGATCTCCAAGTCGAAGGGCAATGGCCTGACCCTCGACGACTGGCTCAAGTATGGCGGCGAGCGGTCCTTGGAATTCTATCTCTGGCGCGAGCCGAAGAAGGCCAAGAACCTGCACCTCGCGTTGATCCCGCGCGCGATTGACGAATATTGGCAGTTCCGCGGCCGCTGGCCCGAGCAGCCGGTCGAGCAGCGCCTCGGCAATCCGGTGCACCATATTTATGGCGGCAAGGTGCCCGAGCCCGTCGCCCTGCCCGTCAGCTTCGGCCTGCTTCTCAACCTCGCCTCGCTCCCGGGCGTCGCCGACAAGGCGACCGCCTGGCGCTTCGTGCAGCGTTATGCCCCCGGCACGTCACCCGAGACCGACCCCGAGCTGGACGAGCTGATCGGCCTTGCGGTCACCTATGCCCGCGACTTCGTCGCCCCGGGCCTTGCCCGCCGCGCGCCGACCGAAAAGGAAGCCGCGGCGCTCCGCGACCTTGATGCCTTCCTTGCCGGGCTGGCCCCCGACACGCCCGGCGACGCAATCCAGAACGGCGTCTTCGAGGTCGGCAAGACCCATTATGGCAAGGAAGCGCTGCGCGACTGGTTCCAGGCCGCCTACGAGACTTTGCTCGGCTCTTCGCAGGGCCCGCGCCTCGGCAGCTTCATCGCGCTCTACGGGATCGACAACAGCCGCAAGCTGATCGCCGACGCCCTCGCCTAGGGAGCGAGCGCGCCGCCGATCGTGACCAGCGTCACGAGGGTGGCCGGCGCGGCAGGCACCGATGCCGGCCAAGCCTCGCAGCATTCGCCGCGCAGCGCCGCCGCGGGAGCCATGACGAGCAGGATCGCGCCCAGCGCCGCCACCGATGTCTTCCGCCGCGTCACGACCGTCGCCTCCCCCTGCTACCGCGCTTGGAGCTTGTCCGAGTGGACGGGTTCGGCCGGCACCTCGGTCGCGTTCAGTCGCTCGGCCTCGGCCTTGCTCAGCCCCGCCTTCTCGAGCGCGACGACGAGGGCCTGCGCAGGGTCGACCGCGATGTCGGGCGCGATCCCGTCGCCTTCCCAGTCCCTGCCGGTCTTGATGTCGTAGGTTCGCCCGATCGGCAGCCAGACCCCGAAATGCTCGTTGAGCGGCACCGGCCCACCGAAGTGATTGGCGCCCGCGGTCGCCTCGCCGATCAGCGTCGCCCGGCCCGTCGTCTTGAGCGCCAGCGCGAAATGCTCGGCCGCCGAGGCGCTCCGGTTCGAGGTCAGGAGATAGACCTTGGCGCTGCGCAGCGCCGTGTCGGCGCCGGGCAGCGCGCTGTGCGTGCCCACCATCTTGTCGCCCTCGGCCGCGAACTTGAGCGTCGCCGACGCCTCGAGCGGCGAGCCGCGCGTATCGTAGACATCCTTCGCAATCGCCATCTTCACCAGCGGTGTCGGCTTGGCGAAGAGGTAAGCGAAGATCGCATCCTGTTCGTCGAGCCCACCGCCATGGTGGTTACGAAGATCGAAGATCAGGGTCTCGGCGTCGCGATTGTCGGCGAGCCACTTCCTGATCGCCGCCATTTCCTCGTCGCGGCCCATGAAGGCGGTGAAGCGGATGTAGCCGATCCCTGGCGCGATGGTCTTCGCCGACTGGATCAGCGCCGGCCAGTTCTTCGGCGGGCCCCGGTCCGCGCCGCCGCTTGGTCCGCCGGGCGGTCCTTCGGGGGCAAGCATCACGTGGAGATGCCCGTCCTTGTGCACCGCGAGCAGGTCCTCGGTCATCAGCTTGGCGAGGTCGCCGCGATTGCCCTGGTCGTAGCGTCCGGCCGCGGCATTGCGGCGAAGCATCGCCGCATAATCCTCGGCCTTGTCCTTGAAGACGAACGACTTCACCAGTTCGTCCGCGAGCTTGGCGGCAACCGCCCGGCCCTCGCCCTGCTCGAGCGGCAGAGCGGCACCGGCCGGCTTGGCCCTTGCCGCCGCAGGCGCCGGCTGGACGGCGGCGCTGGCCGGGAGTGCGAGGGCCGCCATCCCCAGCGCGGCTCCGATCATCAGGCGGGTCTCGATACGCATGAATATATCCCCTTCGTTTGCTGTTCCCGAGGAAAAGCCGCCCGCTCGCTGTCCGCCAGATGAACGGCAGGAGGGACGCGCCGACTTTGCCAGCGCCGCGCAAAAGGGGTGCGCGCCGTGCCAATTTTTGGCACGAACGGCACCGCCATGCTCGACGCCTTCGATCACGCTTTGCTCAATCTCGCCCAGCGCGACGACAGCCTGACGGCGGACGAGATCGCTGCTCGTGTCGCGCTTTCCCCTTCCGCTATCGCTCGCCGCCTGCGCCGGCTCCGGGCCGAGGGCTGGATCGCCCGCACCATCGCCCTCCTCGGCGAGAAGCTGACCGAGCCGCGCCTGCGCGGCCTCGTCCTCGTCCAGCTCGCCGAGCATGGCGACCGCGCCGCCAAGGACGCGCTCCTCGCCCGCCTTGCCGCCGCCGACACGGTCCAGTTCGCCTACGAGATCAGCGGCGAGCGCGACCTCGCCCTCCTCCTCGACTGCGCCTCCATGGACGCCTTCGTCGCCGAGGCCGAGCGCCTGCTCGGCGCCGATCCCGCCATCCGCCGCTACGAGACCAGCTTCGTCAAGCGCTGCTGGAAATTCGCCCCCTTCGTCCGCCTCGCCTGACCCGCGCCCCGCTTACCCGATCTTTACCCACCCCCTTCAGGATCGCTCCCGCCGAAAGAGGGGGAAGAGCAACGATGATCCGTTTGTATCTGGCGGGGGGCGCGGTGGTGTTCGCCGGGGTCGCCATCATGGCCCAGAAGATCGACCACAGCACCAACTACACGCCGGTCATGGCCAGCATCACCGCGGTGAAGCTTGGCGACTGCTACCTCAAGAAGGTCGACCGCGGGGTCCTTACCAAGACCACCTCGACCACCGGCAACATGCCCTGCGACGAGGCCGAGGACCTGCGCCTCCACCATCCCGAATATGAGGGCATGGAGGCGCTCGGCTACATGGACGTCAGCTTCACCTACGTCTCGCCGGTCGACCATCGCCAGCACAGCGACAGCATGACCTATGCCTTCGACGATTATTCACGCCTCGCCCATGCCGAGGGCGCGCAGCTCCCGATCCTCGCGCACAAGAGCGACCCCGCCAAGACCGCGCACGACTACGACCACATGGCCGCCTTCGCTTCGCCCGAGGCGTGAAGATGCCGACGCCGCCCCTCGCCGCCGCGCTCCCCCGTGCGTCCGCCGCCGGTTGCAGCCGGCGGCACCGGCGCTAGGCTGAGACCATGGACCGCTTCGTCGCGCACAACAGCCGCTGGCGCGTCGCCGGCCTCATCCTCCTCTCGCTCGGCTTCATGGCCGCCGGCCTGTGGATGGCGGGCGCGTTCGGCGCGGTGCCCGAGAGCCGCAAATTCTCGCCCTCGGTCACCGTCGCCCTCGGCTGGTTCGCCTTTCTCTTCTTCGGCACCTGCGCCTGGTTCGGCGTCAAGAAGTTCCGCGACCAGGGCGCGCAGCTTGAGGTCGGTCCCGAGGGCATCCTCTACACACCCTGGTCCGACCGGCGGATGCCCTGGTCCGAGATCACCGACGTCACGACCTGGAGCATGCGCCAGCAGCAAATGATCGTCCTCCACCTCTCCCATCCCGAGCGTTTCCCGGGCAAGGGCCTCGCTGGCCGGATCGCCGGCGCGAACAAGGCGCTGACGGGCGGCGACATCACCATCTCGATGACCGGCACCGACCGCCGCTTCGACGAGACCCTCGCCGCCATCACCTATTTCCGCAATTCCCGCTGACGGTCCCGCGAGACCGGCGATCCTCAGCGCAACAAGCGCCTGGCACGACGCCAGAGCAGCGTCGGCAACCACTCGATCGCCATGCTCATCGTCGACCGTTTCTCGCTGTCGGCGACGAACCGATAATAAGGCGGTTTCGCGTCGCTGAAGATTTCACGGGCGATGTGGAATTGGTCCGATCGAAAGAGGCCGGACGAGACCGCCAGTTCCGGACCATCCTGCGGGCGATGAAAGATGTGCGTTCCGCATTTCTCGCAGAAGCCCCGCTCCGCTAACGCCGACGACCGGAAGATCGCCAGGCTGTCCCCGCTGACCACCGCCTCGGGCACCTGAAGCGACATCCAGGGCCCGCTCCCCCAGCGGCGGCACCGCTCGCAATGGCACACGCCCACGTCCGTGACCGGAAAAGGCAGGCGAACCCTCACGCCGCCGCACAGACACTGGCCTTCGATCCCGGACATTCGCAAACTCCCGAAAGGTCCTTGCTTCGCTTATGTGCGCTTTCGACCCCTTGCAGACAGTCGCTCAATTCGGAGCCAGGCGGCAAAAATCCTCAATCCAGCCGGAGAACGAGGGCGCGACCATGTTCACTTCCTTGCTGTCGTGGTCCCAATAGAAAACGGGCTGCACGGCGTCGTGTGGGTCCGAGGGAAAGCAGAACAGATTTCCCATGCAGTCCGTCGCGAAGGCGAAAAGCTCTTCAGGCAGGCCAAGGTCGCGCCAGTCGCCCGTCACCGCCACAATCTCGTCAGGGCCAAGGAAGTCACTCACATCGGGGACGTCGAGGTGGCGGTCGCAAATGGCAGTGAGCAATTCGATTGTTGGTCGCGGCAGCCCGAACTCCAGGATGGCTTCTTTATAGTCCGATGGCAGCTGTGTCTGGAGAGTTGTTCAACGCGCTCAAGCTCGTCCGAGCTAATCGGCGCAGGCGCATAGTCGGGATGTGTCCAGAGCGAGATGAAGCGGCGCATGCTCACGGTCGTTGGGTAGCGCCCCAGCAGACGGAAGGGAAAGAGCCGAATGCCCGCTTTCCACCCATTGCGGACGTTGCAGCTTCTCTACCCAGACCGCATCAGGCGGCATGGACTGGCTCCTTCCTCTCCTGCTCTTCCTCGGGCCTCCGGCAGCGCTTGGCTTGGCGATAGGGCAGCTGCGGGGGGTGCGGTCCCGTCGGGCGCTGCTGACCCTGCCTGCCGCCGCCATGGTGCTGTTCCTGCCTCCCACCCTCTGGGCGATCGGTTACGGCTGGCATCCCTTTCCGGCCGCGGCGCAAGTCCTGCTCGTCGCGTCCCTTGCCGGCCTGTTCGCGGTCGCTGCCTTCACGGCGCTGCCGCTCCTTGCGCCCTTGCCCCTCCTCGCCATGCTGCTCGTCGGGGTCGCGCTTGCCGTGCCGGTCACTTGGCCGGTGATGGTCGGGGATCAAGGATGGGGCTTCGCATGGTTCGCCATCGGCCTTGCCATCCCTGCGCTGGGCTGTCTCGTCCTGCGGCGCCTCCGGCTCGCCTCCGCCGCGCGCCGACCCATGGCGGGGCCGACCCTGCCGCCGCGACCATCCGGCATTGAGGATCGAGCCGCGTGAGTTACCGAGATCCCGACCGCGAGCCTTCCTTCGTCGAGGATTGGCTCGAAGCCTCGCCAGCCGACCGGTTCGACCGCGCCCAGCCCCTCGTCATGCTGGCCGGATGCATCGGCATGATCTTCGCCGTGCTCGCCCTGATGACCCTTGCCGCCACTTATTGTGGACCTCCGGGCCGCTGCTGACCTTCTACCCCGGCACGGCCAACCCCATTGCAAGCCTCGGCCCGAACGGGGCATCATCGCCAACTCATGGCCTCCCGCCTTCTTCGCTTGGCCGTCCCGGCGGCGGCCGTCCTTGCGCTTGCCGGCTGCATCTTCTTTCGGCCGGCCGAAGAGGTGGTGGTTCCCTTGCCCGTGCCCGGCGCGGCCGTGAATATTCAGATCTGGGCCGACACGATGAGCGACGGGCGGTTCGAAGCGGTCGTCTCCTCGCCGCACGGGTCGTCCCGGCGCCTGCTGTGGGAAGACTGGGGCCCGGCACAGCGCGCGAGCCTCTACTGGGCACGCGATGGCCGCCTGATCATCATCGGTGGCGGCGGCAACAGCGAGATGTTCGCCCTCTCCGGCAATACGGCGCCCCGGGCCATTCCCTTCGCGGACCAGCCGCGCGAGACGGGCGACGACGGGCGCTTTCGGGGCGCGGTCGATGGCGATGATCTCGCCTTCCTCCCGCCCTCCGCACAGCGCGAATGCATTCCGCTCTACGGCGCCGGATCAAGCCCCTACCGCAAGGCGCATCAGGATCAGCATTCGTGCAGCAACCCCTAGCGGCGGGCCTTCGACCGGACGTTCGCAGACGGTGTCAGGCGCCGAGCCTACCGATCAGCGTCAGGCTGCCGGCGATTGCGCCGACCAGCAGCGACCAGACGATGTAATTGCCGCGCGCCAGCGCCAGCTTGCGGTCCTTCCAGCCCATCGCTGCCGCGGCGAGAAGCGGCGGGGTCAGGATCCCGATGGCGAGCGTCGCCCCCTCGTTGAGCGCGGCCGCCTGCAATATCGCGAACAGCAGCATGAAGAGCATCGCCGAGCCGGGCGCGATGAAGATGGCGAGGATCATCAGCCATCCGATGAACTCGGCAGGGGCCCGCGCGCCCACCAGGAACGGCAGGCAGATGAGTTGCGCGAGCAGGGCCGCGCCGGTGCTTGCCAAAATGAGACCCATGGACGCGGGAATAGCGGGACAAGGTAAGCATTGTCTTGCCGTCCGGCATGGCGACGGGCAGCCTTGCAAAGTAGGATTTCGAATGCTCAACTAACCGATACAGTTCGCCAGCCGTCGCTCTTTCTCTTCGCTGACTATCGCCCCCGCCAGCCCCGCAGGTCACGGCACGTCACCTTCGGCCGACGTTTCCGGATGGCCGTTTTCTCCGCTTTGCGGCATCGGATGCCATCGCCGCCGACCACCCGTCCTGTGTCACCTTCGTGACCCTGCCTCCTTCAGGCCGCGCGACCGATCCGCGCTTCGACCTTCGCCAGCAGTCCCCGCGCCCCGGTCGCGCCGCCGCTTTTCGTCACCGCGAACTGGCCCGCTTTCTCGTTGAGCTTGGTCACCTCCGCCGCGAGGGTGCGCGCCGCGGCCGAGGTCTCCTCGACCATCGCCGCATTCTGCTGGGTCGAGCGGTCCATCAGCCCGACTGCGCTGCTGATCTCGGTGATCGCCAGCGCCTGCGCCTGGTTGTCGCTGGCGATCCCGCCGAGGAGGTCGTGGACCGCCTCGACGTCGGTCGCGATCCGCTGCAATTCGCTGTCGACCCGCTCGACCGCCTGGACCGTGGTCGCAATGCCCTCCTGGGTCCCGGTCAGTTCGTCGCGCGCCTTCTTGGCTTCCTCCTCGGCCCGCATGGCGAGCGCGCTGACGAGGTCGGCGACCACCGCGAAGCCGCGCCCCGCCTCGCCCGCGCGGCCCGCCTCGACCGCCGCGTTCATCGCCAGCACCCGGGTCTGGAAGGCGATCTTGTCGAGCCCTTCGATCACGCTGTCGATGCCCCGCGCGCTCTCGCTCACCCGCTGCATCGCCTCGACCGCTTCGCCTGCCACCTGCCGCCCGCTGGCGACCGCGGCGTTGGTCTGGTCAGCGCGCTTGACCGTCTGGTCGGCCGCCTGCGAGGTCGCCTGCAGCCGCTCGTTCATCTGGCTGACCGCGGCGCTCGTTTCCTCGAGGCTCGCGGCGGTGCTCTCGGTGCGGCGGGCGAGGTCCTCGGCGGCCTGGGCGATCTCGGTCGAGCCGCTCTCGATCGCGCCCGCCCCCTCGATCACGTCGCCGATCAGGCTGCGCAATTGCGCGAGCGCGGCATTGTAATCGTCCTGGATGGTCGAGAAGCTGCCCGGCAGATCGTCGAGGTCGTGGCTGAGGTCGCCCGCCGCCAGGGCCGACAGCGCCGCCTTCAGAGTCTCGATCGCCCGGTTGCGCTCGACCTGGCTCTGCTCGAAGTAGATCGACACCGACAATTCCATGTCGAGCAGCGCGGCCTTGACCAGTGCGATGGTCAGATCCTCCTGCGACGGCCCCGCGAAGCGCCGCTTGAGCCGGGCCAAGAGCCCATAATGGCGCTTCACCCCGTGCAGCACATGCTCGAGCACCAGCGCATAGGCCCCGATATACCAGCGCGGCTCGAGCCCGATCCTCGCATGGACCGAGCCGATCCGCCGGACGCTGTTCTCGAAGTCGGTGTCGAACCGCCCGCTGGCGAGGCGGGTCCAGTGGCTTTCCTGCGCCCGCTGCGCCCGGCTCATCTGCGGCTGGTCGCGGAAGAAGCGGGCGGTCGCGCCCGTCGCCCGGACCTTCTCGTAGAAGCCGTCGAGCGCGGGCGGGATCAGTCGCCCGAACAGGTCGCTGCTGCCGGCCAGCGTGGCGCGCTGCGCCGGCGTGAAATTCATGAATGTCAGTCGCGCAGACATATCGTCGGACATGGTCACTCCCGCTCCAGTCGCTTCCCCACCTCCATTCTAGGAAGGGAAGCGACCGGACCCGGAAGGTCCGCGCATATGACGGGGCGTCAGCTCGCCTTGGTGGCGGCGATCCAGCGATCGATCTTCTGCTCCAGCACCGCCAGCGGCAGCGCCCCGGTGCCGAGCACCTGATCGTGGAAGGCGCGGACGTCGAACTTCGGCCCGAGCTCGGCCTCGGCCCTGCGCCGCAGCCGCTGGATGGTCAGCGCCCCGATCTTGTAGGCGGTCGCTTGGCTGGGGATGGCGATATAGCGCTCGACCTCGGCGGTGGCGTCGGTCTTCCCCATGCTCGAATGGTCGAGCATGTACTTGATCGCCTGGTCGCGGGTCCAACCCTTGGAATGGATGCCCGTGTCGACCACCAGCCGCATCGCGCGGAGCATCTCGTCGTCGAGCGTGCCCATCCGCTGATACGGGTCCTGGTAGAAGCCCATGTCGTAGCCCAGCGTCTCGGCATAGAGCGCCCAGCCCTCGACATAAGCGGTGTTGCCGCCGAACCGCATGAACGCCGGCAGCGCCTCATTCTCCTGCGCCAGGCTGATCTGGAAGTGATGCCCCGGCGAACCTTCGTGAAGGTAGAGGGTGGTCATCCCCGGCGTGGTCCGGCTCGGCAGGTCATAGGCGTTGAAGTAGAAGACGCCCGGCCGCGAGCCGTCAGGGGTGCCGTTCTGGTAGGAGCCGCCGGCCTCGAACTTCTCGCGGAACGGCTCGTAGGGCCGGATCTCGAGCTTGGCCTTCGGCATGGTCGAGAAATAGCGCGGCAGCTGCGCGTCGACCTTCTTGCCGATGTCGTAATAGCCCTGCGTCAGCCCTTCGCGGCTCTTCGGCTTGAAGCGCTGATCGGTGCGCAGATAGTTGAAGAAGGCCGGGAGATCGCCCTTGAAGCCGACCTCGGTGCGGACCTTTTCCATCTCGGCGGTGATCCGCGCGACTTCGCTCAGGCCGAGGTCGTGGATCTGCTCGGGGGTCATGTCGAGCGTGGTCGTCGACTTGATCAAGTAGCGGTAGAGCTCGGGTCCGCCCTTCATGTACATCAGCCCGACACCGTCGCGCGCACGCGGCAGATATTCCGTCTTGAGGAAGTCGCGCACGCGGGTCAAAGCGGGGCGGATGCCGTCGGCATAGGCCGCCTGATATTCGGCCGTGAGGCGGGTCCGGTCGGCCGCCGCGATCGAATCCGGGAACTTGCGGATCGGGCCGAGATAGCTGTTCTCCGCCGGCTTCTGCTTGAGCTGATTGTCGAGCTGCTCGATCATGTTGCGGACGGTCAGCTTGGTATCGACCACGCCCGCCGCCATGCCCTCGCGCCAGCGCCCGATCGCGCGGTCGAGATAGATGACGAATTCGCGGTGGCGCTTGAGGTTGTTCTCATAATCCTCGAGCGTCTTGAACGGCGCCGCCCCTTCGCCACTGGCGAAGGTCGGGTAGAAGGTGTGGATGCCGAAGAAGTGGTTCATCGGCCGCACGCGGGTCAGCGACAGGAGGTCGTCCTGGTAGCCGCGCAGCGTGTCCTCGGTCTGGAACTTGAAGACGTCATAAGCGATCTGGTCGGTCGCGTTGAGCTTCGCCCGGTCGATCTGCGCGAGCCCGGCGAGGTCCTGCACCGAGGCCGCCTTCTCGCCCGCATAATAAGCGTCGGTGATGTTGTCGCCGAGCCGGTCGGCGTAGCGCATGTCGCCGCGGAACAGGGCGTTCAGTGGATTGCGCTTGAGATTAGCCTCGTCGCTCTGCTGGAAGAGCGCGAACAGCTTGTCGTGCTCGGCCTTGGCGAGTTCCTCCGCCGACGGCGCCGGGACCGGGGTGACGAGGATCGGCGGCGCCGCCGGCTCCTGCGGCGCGGTGGCACAAGCGGCGAGCGAGACGAGGCTCGTGCCGATCAGGAGCAGGCGATTGATCATGGACGTGCGGCTTTCCCCGGTGAAGACGATGCGGTCAGCACGGGGCGGCCCGGAGGCGCCCCGCAACCGTGTCTTCGATCAACCGCCCTGCCCTGTCTACCAGAAGAAGTCGGGGATCCGGTCGACCACCCGGCCGGTCCTCAGATCGACCAGCAGCACATCGTCGTAATAGCGGATCCAGCGGTAGGGCGGCGCGACCGGGGGGAGGCGATATTCCCACGGCTCGTTGATCCAGTAGCGGGTCGAATAGAAGCGCGAGGGGAGCGACCAGCCGAGCTGCCAGGGGCGGTAGCTCCAGCCGAACGGATCGATGTAGAGCCCGACGTGGAAGCGGCTGCGGTCGCGGTCGCGGTGCCGCCGCCAGTCGTAGCGCCGGTCGCGGCGCCAGTCCTGCCGCCAGCCCTCGGCCGCGACACGGTCCCGAAGCCGGTCGGCAGTGCGGCGGTCCGCGCCCTGCGGGCTGACGACGCGCGGCGTCAGCACCGGCGGGATGGCCTCGGCGGAACGCTCGCCCGGCAGCGGCGCGGCATCGCGGTCGCGGCGATCGCGGCGCGCCGCCTCGCGCTCCTGCCAGCGCCAGTTGGCGACCGAATCCTCGCGGTTCGCCTCGCTCGGCGCCGACCGGTCGCGGCGGGTGAATTGCGGGCGGCGGTCGCCATCCCGCGCGGCCGGCGCCTCAGCGGGACGGACGCGCTCAACCTCGGGCCGGGCCATCTGCGGCATCGGCTCGGGCCGCTCGGGGCGCGGCTCGGTGGCACGCTCGGGGCGGGTGAAACGCGGGCGCTCGCGCTCCTCGCCGCCAGCTGAAGCCCGCGCCTCGCGCCGCTCCTCCCGCTGCATCCGGCGTTCGTCGCGGGCTTCGCCGTCGGGTGCGGCAAGCGCGGGCGCGGCGGTGCCGAGAAGGAGAAGGGACAAGAGGGCAGTACGCATGGGCATCATCCACTGGGGTGTTTGTTCACCCGAATGTTTGCCTTTGCGGCTGAGCGGAGGATTAACGGTCCGCCGCGGCCTCGGGCGAGGGTGCTGGCGGCGTCGGGCCCGATGCCGGCGCGGCACCTGCCGGGGCCTGCGGCGCGGCCGGGACCATGGCGCCTGCCGCCCGTGCGATCGCCCGCCGGAGCCGCGGCTGGGCGCCACAGGAACAGAGGATCGGAAGCGCGTCGACCTGCTCGGGCGAGGGCCGCGGGCTCTGCTGGAGCAGGGCCGCCGCAGCGCAGACGAAGCCCGGGATGCAGAAGCCGCACTGGATCGCATTTTCCGTCACCAGCGCAGCCGTGACCGGATGGTTTGCCAGCCCCTCGATGGTGGTGACGTCCGCCCCTTCGAGGCTTCCGATCGGCATGGTGCAGCTCAAGGTCGCACTACCGTCGACGATGACCGTACAGGCCCCGCAGCGCCCGACCCCACCGCAACCCTGCTTGGTCCCGGTGAGGTTCGCCGCGTCGCGAAGCGCCCACAGCAAGGGGGTCGCCGGATCCATGGCAAATTCGATAGCCTGCCCGTTCACCCGCATCTTCGCCATGGCCCCCGTCTAGCCGCGGGCGCGCGATGCTGCCAAGCAGCCAGCATCATGACGATCCTTTCCACGTCTTTGGGGCCGATCGGGGTCGAGCGACACGGCGCCGGCGGAACGCCCCTCCTGTTCCTCCACGGGGTGGGCTCTGACCGGCACGCCTGGGAACGGCAGCTCGCCCGGTTCGGCCCTGACCGGCTGACGCTGGCAATCGATTATCCCGGCTATGGCGACAGCGCGTTCATTCCCGGCGCGACCCGCGACACCTTCGCCGAGGCGGCGCTCGCCGTGCTCGACGCGCTGGAAATCGCGCGGGCGCATGTCTGCGGCCTCAGCCTCGGCGGGGTGGTTGCGATCGCCATGGCCGCGCGCGCGCCGGGGCGCATTGCCTCGCTGGTCCTCGCCGACACCTTCGCCCGGCATCCCGAGGGACAGGCAATCTACGACCGCTCCCTCGCCGGTGCTGCACAGCTCGGCATGGCCGGGCTAGCCGACGCGCGCGCCGACGCCCTCCTCGCGCAGCCCGCCGATCCCGCGATCCGGGCCGAGGTCATCACGACGATGAGCGCGATCGACCCCGCCGCCTATCGCCTCGCCGCGGCCGCCGTCTGGCTGGCCGACCAGACCGAGGCCGCCGCCGCGATCCGGCAGCCGACGCTGATCCTGTGCGGGAGCGAGGACAAGATCACGCCGCCATCATTGTCGGAGGAGCTGAAGACGCTCATTCCCCATGCCGGGCTGGTCGAGATCGCGGGTGCGGGGCACCTCCCCAATCTCGAAAGGCCCGCGGTCTTCGATCGGGTGGTCGCGGCATTTCTAGCCGAAATGGACGAAAAAGCGTAGCCTTACCGGCCTCTTAACCAAAGGCGGAAAGCTGATCTTCGCCTTGCGCTGCGAAAAGCGGCGCCATGGACAAGAGCCTTTCCGCCGTCCTCGGCCTTACGGCCTTCGCGCTTCTGGCGCCGGCCCCCGCCGCTGCGCAGAGCGTCGCCACTCCTTACGCGACCAGCGCCAGCTTCGTCCGCAAGAGCGAGGCTTTGCTCGGCACCGGCAGCCGGCTCGCGGCGCTCATGGCGCAGCAGCAGGGTCAGGCGCTCGCTCCCGCGGCCAGCGCACCGATCGCCCAGCCGGCCGTGCTCCGCAGCCCACTGTCGGAGCGCCCGATCACGCTCCAGCGCGCGGCGGTCGCGACCGACCGTCCCGACGTCTTCGGCTCGACCGCTCTGTCGATCGATTCGACCCCGCTCGATCGCCGCTGGAAGGCGATCGCCGGCCGCGCGCTCGACCCGGTCTCCGCGCGCTGGGCCGCAAGCCTTCGCGCCCGCCCCGAGGCCGAGCGGATCGATGCGGTCAACCGGATGGTCAATGCCCGGATCAGCTTCGTCGACGACGACCGCCAGTTCGGCCGCAGCGACGTCTGGCAGAGCGCCGCGGAATCGCTTCGCCGCGGGCGCGGCGACTGCGAGGATTATGCGATCGCCAAGCTCCAGCTGCTTCGCGCCGCCGGCGTGTCGGAGCGCGACCTCTATCTGGTGATCGTCAAGGATCTCGTCCGCCGCAGCGACCATGCGGTGCTGACCGTTGCCAGCGGCGGTCGGCTGGTGGTGCTCGACAATGGCACCGACCGGATCGTCGATGCCGCCGATATTCGCGATTACCGCCCGATCTTCAGCTATGCCGCCGGCCGCCGCTGGACCCATGGCTACCGCCGCTCGGCCGAGCCGCCGATGATCATGGCCTCGCTCGAGCGCGGCGAAAGCGCGCTCCCGGTCCCGGCCGCGGCGCCGGCCGGCCTGGCCAGCGAAGCGCCGCGCTTCACCGTTTCGGCGAGCGACTTTTCCGCCAACCTGCTCGGCTAGGCCTCAGCGCTCGGTGAGCGCGTCGCTCTTGGCCTTGAGGACCGGCTTCAGAAGATAGGTGAGGATCGACTTGCGCCCGGTGATGATCTGGGTGTCGGTCATCATGCCCGGCGTGATCGGAAGCCGGCGCCCGGCAGTCATCAGATAGCTGCGCTCTGTTTCGACGATGACATTGAAATAGGCTTCGCGCGTGGTCTCGTCATAGATGGAGTCGGCGCTGACCTGCACGACCTTGCCGTCGAGCCCGCCATAGATGGAGAAGTCGTAGGCGGTGACCTTCACCAGCGCGCGGTCGCCGACCTTGATGAAGGCGATGTCGCTCGGACGGACCCGGGTTTCGACCAGCAGCTTGTCGCCCAGGGGCACCACTTCCATGATCTTCTGGCCGGCCTGGACGAAGCCGCCGCGGGTGGTGACCTGGACGTCGTTGACCACGCCGTCGACCGGCGACCGAAGCTCGGCGCGGCTGAGTCGGCCCTGCGCACCGCGCAGCGTCTGCTCGTTGACCGCGATCTTCTGCGTGACCTGGCTGCGTTCGTTGAGCGCGTCCTGGCGGAACTGGGCGCTGGCCTCGGCAGCCTGGGCGCGCGCTTCGTTGACCGCCGCCATCGCCCGCCCCTGCTGCTCGCGCGCGGCGGCGATCCGGCCCTGGAGGTCGACCACCTCGCGCTGCGCGTCGGCAAGCTCGGTCTGCGGCACGATATTCTTGGCGGCGAGCGGCGCCAGCCGGTTCACATTGTCCTGCGCGAGGCGGAGGCTCTGCCCGAGGCTGTTGATCGTCGCGGCGGCTTCGGCGGCCTCGCGGCGGCGCTGCTCGGCGGTAGCGTTGAGCGCGCCGAGGCGGCCCGACAGCGCACTCCGCCGCGCGGCGAGCAGGGCGCCTTCGTCACCGGCGACCGCGCCCGCGCCGACCCCGCCTTCGGCGCCGAGCCGCGAGGCGCGCTGCTGGAGCGCCTGGGTCTCGGCCTCGATCTGGCCGAGCTCGCTGCTCGACTGCGTGTCGTCGAGGCGAACCAGAAGCTGGCCCTGGCGGACCCGCTCGCCCGAGCGGACCATGATCTCGCGGACCGTCGCCGGTTCGGACGACTGGATCAGCTGCACCTTGCTCGACGGGATGACCTTGCCCTGCCCGTGGGTGACCTCGTCGACATGGGCGATGACCGACCAGGCGAGGAAGAGGAAGAAGCCGATCGCGCTGAAGAGGATGATCTTGCGCGAACCCGTCAGCGGCGCCCGCTGGCGGCTCCCCTGTCCGGCGGAGGGGGCGAAGGGAATGGAGGCCATGACGCGACGAGCCTGTTCTAGTTGGAGGCGAGCGCGGCGGAGCCGCTGCTGGCGGTGGTGACTGCCGCCACGGTGGCGGCGTCACGCGGAAGGGTCCGGACCGGCTCCTGCGAGGCGACCAGCGCCTTGGTCCGGCCGCCGGTTTCCTCGGGCGAGGGGATGGTCAGGCGCCAGCCCTTGCTGGTGTCGAGCAGCCCGCCGACGTCGTTGGAGGCGCGGCGGATCGTCTTGTCCTGTTCGTAGGTGAGCTGCGCCGGCGGAATGTCGGCGATGGCTCCCTCGCCGGCCTCAGCGAGGATTGCCGGGCGAAGGATTGGGCGAAGCGACGAGGGATCGTTCGGCTCGCCGATGTAGCGACCGGTGAAGGCCCCGCGCTGGCCCCAGGCCCCCGGCCAGCGATAGAAGATGTGCGCTCCGACCTTGGTGATCTTGGCCAGCATCGGCGCCCAGTAAGGCGCGACATAATCGGCGTGATAGTGCGTCGCCTGGCCGACCGCGCCATCGACATAGCCGGCCAGCGCCGCGGTCGCGACACGGCGCGCCTCGGCCCAGGCACCGGCGGCGGGCGCGCGATTGAGCGAGCCGTCGCAGACGAAGGTGAACTGGCAGATCGGCGTCGCATTGCGCTGGTAGACGACCCCGCAGACCGACTTGGGGAATGCCGGGTGGCGCATCCGGTTGAGCACCACCTGCGCCACCGCGCGGCGGCCCTCGATCGGCTCGAACCCGGCTTCGTAATAGACGGCCTGGGTCAGGCAGGTCAGCGCCCGGTCGTAGGCGGTCCCGCCGGTCGGGGCGGTGAAGGGCGCGGCGGCCTGCACCGGCGCCTTGCTGAACGGCAACGCGGCATTGATCTGCTCGGCTTCGGCCCCGGTCGCGCGAACCTCGACCGACTGCTCGCCGGTGGTCGCGGCGATGAGCGCCGCAGCCTTGGTCGGAGCGATCGTCGCGGCGACGGGCGATGCTTCGGCCGGGCTGCGCATCGACGAGACGAAGCCGAAGGCGAGCGCCGCGAGCGCGGCAAGTCCGGCGGCGCCGAGCAGCAGCATCTCCCAGCGGAGACCGGCGAAACGGATGGCGACGCGGCGCTGGATGAGGGCCAGGGATGTCATCAGCTCAACCCTCCTTCGCCACGCCGGCCGCAGCGGCCTCGCGCAGTCGTCCGAGCACATCGTTCACGGGCCCGTCGGCAATCACCCGTCCGCCGTCGATCACCAGCAGGCGGTCGACGATGTTCAGCATCTGATGGCGATGGGTCGCGACCACGAGCGTCTGCTCGGGGCGCAGCGCGGTCTTGAGCTTGTCGATGAAATAGGCCTCGGTCTGGCTGTCCATCGCGCCGGTCGGCTCGTCGAGGAACAGCATCCGGCTGTCGCTGACGAGCGCCCGCGCAAGCACCAGCAGCGCGCGCTGGCCACCCGACAGCAGCGCGCCGCGCTCGCCGACCGGAAGGTCGAAGCCGGCCGCGTCGCGCGACAGGAAGATGTCGGCGCCCGAACGGCGGACCGCGTCAATCAGCTGCTCGTCGGTCGCGCGCGCGCCGCCGAGGAGCAGGTTGTCGCGGACCGACCCCGAGAAGAGCTCGGCATCCTGGCCGACGAAGCGGAAGGCATCGCGCAGCTGGTGCGGATGATATTGGCGGCTGTCGAGGCCATCGACGGTCATCACGCCATCGGTCGGCGCATAGAGGCCGCAGAGCAGCCGGCCGAGGGTCGACTTGCCCGAAGCCACGCGGCCGATGATGCCGATCTTCTCGCCCGGGCGGATCACGAGGTTGATGTCGCTGAGGCTGTCGCGCGCTGCGGTCGGATAGCGGAAGCCGACATGCTCGAGCGCGACATGGCCGCTGCGGATCTCGGGCACGATCGAGCGGGCCGCGCTGACGCGCTCGTCGCCCGATTCCATCATCCGCTGGAGGCTGGCGAGCGTGGTGAAGGCCTGCTTGCCGCGGGTGATGAGGAAGGCGAACTGGCCGACCGGCGACAGCGCGCGGCCCGCCAGCATGACGATCGCGATGATCGCGCCCATGCTCATCTCGCCGGCGTTGAACAGGTAGAAGCCTCCGATCAGCAGGCCGATCGAGATGATCTGCTGCGACAGGCTGGCGAGATTCACGGCCACCGCGGTCAGCCGGCGCATCTTCTCCTGCGTGCCCGCGGTCATGTCCGCGAGCCGCCGCCAGCGGCCGAGCATCTGGCCTTCGGCGCGCTGCGCCTTGAGCGTCTCGAGGCCAGAGATGCTCTCAACCAGAACGCTGTGCTGCAGGCTCGAGTCCGCCTGCGCGTCGAGCGCCGCCTGGTTCATCCCGCGCTGCAGGCTCATGCCCGCGACGACCATCACCGCGATCCCGACGATCGGGACCAGCACCAGCCAGCCGGCCAGCACGGTGATCAGGATCAGGAACAGGAAGAGGAACATGATGTCGACCGCGAGCACGACCGTGGTCGAGGCAAAGAAGTCGCGGACCATCTCATATTCGCTGACCCGCCGGGCCATCGCGCCGGTGCTTCCCGCGCGCTCGGCGAGCGGGATGTTCATGATCTTCTCGAACAGTTTCTGGCTGAGCTTGGCGTCGAGCTTGCGGCCGACCTCGTCGATCAGCTGCGCCCGCGCGAGGCGGAGCACGAAGTCGAGCCCGAGCGCGAGCATCACGCCCAGCGCCAGCACCCACAGGGTCGGGATCGCCTTGTTCGGAATCACCCGGTCGTAGACGTGCATGGTGAAGAGGGGCACGGCGAAGGCGAGGAGGTTCACCACCAGCGCCGCGAGCAGCACCGGGCGAAGCTCGGAGCGGACCTTGTTGACCTCGCTCCAGAACCAGTGGACCCGCTTGGCCCGGTCCCACGGCCGCTCGCCGGCGCGTTCCTGGGTCGGGTCGGCCTCGACATGGACCGCGCCGCCCGTGAAGAGCGGCTCGATCTCGGCGGTCTCGACCCACATGGCGTCGGCCGCGCCGGGGACGAAGACCAGCGCCTCGCGTCCGTTCAGTTCATTGAGGACAATCGCCCGCCCGTCCTCGAGCTCGAGGATCGCGGGTAGCCGCGCCGACGGCCAACCCTTGAGCGTGCGGGTCAGCGGCTGGCCGCGCATCCCGACCTGCTCGAGCGCGGGCTCGACCTGGTGGAAGGGCAGCAGGCCGTTGGCGTTGAGCGCCAGTCCGGCGCGCAGCAGGACGGGCGACGAAGGCCGGTCCGCTGCGCGCGCGAGATAGGCGAGGCATTCGAGGACGGGGTCGAGTGCCTCGTTGTGCGAGGCCTCCACAAGATTGACGAAGCTCAACTGACCATCCCCTACGCGGTACGATTACTGGCCGGTCGCCACCGGCTCCACCGGAGCGGCGGTGCCGCTGGCCGGACGCGGCGTCGCGCCGACATCCTGCGGATTGGCCGGCGGACCCATGACCGGATAGCGCAGGCTGTTCTCCTGGCGGTCGGTCACGGGCACGGCCCGGACCTTGTAGCGGCCGCGAAGGTCGCTGTAGGCGCCCTGCGGCATCTGCACGCCGAGCGCCTCGACCAGCTTGTTCGACGCGGCCAGCACCCGATACTGGGCGAACAGGCGGCTCATCCGCGCGGTCTCGGCCTGGGCCTGGACGTTCTGGCGGGTGTTCTGCGCGTCGAGCACGTCGAGCAGCGAGCGGCGGCCGACGTTGAACTGCTCGCGATAGGAGAGCAGCAGGTCGTCGCTGATCCGGCTCTGGTTCTCGAGCTCGCCGACCAGGCGCTGCTGGTTCTGCAGGCGGCTCCAGGCCGAGCGGGCGTCTTCCTCGGCGCGGCGCTGGGTCTCGAACAGACGGGCATGGGCCTCGTCGGCGCGGCGCTGCTGCTCGCGGACATTGGCTTCCTTGATCCCGCCGTTGGTCAGCGTCCAGCGAAGCACCAGATTGGCTTGGAGGTCACGGGTGTTGCCGGCAAAGCCGTCGACGTCGTTGCCGACACGGGCGCGGCCCTCGGCATTGAGCCGCGGACCGACGTCGCTGCGGGCGGCGCGAACGACTTCACGCGCGCTGCTGAGGTCGGCGATGGCTTCCTGGACCCGCGGGTTGTTGTCGCGGGCCGCGGCCTCGGCGTCGGTCAGGCTGGCCGGGACCTGGGCGGTGAGGTCGGGCGGCACCGAGACGCTGTCGATCGGCATGCCGGTCAGCGTCTGGAAGGCGATCGCGGCGGTCTCGAGATCCTCGCGAGCCTCGGTGACCCGGGCGCGGGCCGCCTGCAGCCGCTCTTCGGCCTGCTGCTGGTCGGCGATCGAGATCGAGCCCTGCTGGACGCCCTGGCGGAGGTCACCGGCAAGCCGCTCGTGGAAGGCGACATTGTCCTCGGCGATCGCGACCAGCCGCTGCTGGAGCAGATAGTCGATATAGTTGCGCGAGACGTTGAGCGCGACGAACTCGCTGCGCTCCTCGATCCGCGCGGCGGCGGCGTCGGTGCGGCTCGCCTGGCGGCGGATCTCGGCGTTGCGGCCGCCCGCGTCGACCAGCAGCTGGTCGACCACCAGTTCGCCCTCGACCGGCTTCAGCAGCTCGTCGCCGAGCCCGATCCGGCGGCGGCTCGGATTACGCAGTTCGCGCAGCCCGGCCGAAGCGCGCAGGTCGATCCGCGGATGCCACTGGCCCCGCGCCTGGTTGAGCTCTTCCATGGTCGCTTCGCGGTTATGCACCGCCTGGCGGATCTCGGGATTGCTCTGCAGCGCGGACTGCACTGCCGAACGAAGGTCGACCGCATGCGCGGGCACCGCGCTCGCGAGCATCACGCCCGGAACGATCACCATCCAAGTCTTCAAGGTCATAACTCCCCCTTCTGGTCTAAAAAGCGGAGCAGAGCGCCCGTCCACTGGCGCCCTGCCCTGCCTCGGGTTTCCTAGCCGTTGGCTGCCGGCTGAACCGCGTCAGGATGAAGCGCCGGGGTCTCCATCGCGCTGGCGAGGGCCGTGAACAAGGGACCGAAATGGCCACCGTCCCAGGCCGGAACAGCCGCGTTGAGCTGGGTTGCCAGCTCCGCCAGATGCCCGCCCTCGCCGTTCATCGACACCTCGAAGCCCTGCTGGTGCGGGGCCGGTTCGGCGAGCTTCACCGCGACATCGATCAGCTGATTGATGTCGGGGCCCTGCATCCCGCCGCCGGCGAGCGCATCGGCGATCACCTGCTGCAGGCCTGCGTCATGGCTGACCGGACCCGAGTGGATGCCGGCAAGCGCCGCCATCTGCTCGGGGCTCGGAAGGTGAAGCTCGGCCGCGGTCGGGACCGGAGCCCCGCCGGTGACGAGCTCGGTGCCACGGTCGAGCGGCAGGCTGGCCGTCACGTCCTCGATCAGCTGCGGAGCCTCGAGGCCGCTGTGACCGGCTTCGGCGAAGTGCTGGACCGGCTCCGAGACCGGGGCCGGGGTGCCGCCGACGCTTGCGGCCGCGACCGCGAGGCCGTCCGCCGCCTGTTCCGGCGCGACGTCGCCAGCCGGGACATGGCCCGCGGCCGGCGCTGCCGCCGCGACCTCGTTCACGACCGGAGCCGTCGGCTCGGCGGCATTGGCATGCTCTGCCGCTGCCGGTGCCGCCGCCAGAGCCGCTGCCGCTGCCGCCGCCGCGACCAGCGCCACGCTGGTGTTGGCACCGGCCTCGCTGCCGCGGATCTGATCGTTGGCCGCCACCTTGAAGATGGTGTCCTGGGCCAGCTGGCTGACGCCGTTGCGGACGAAGCTCGTCGAGCCCACGACCACCACGTCACCGCCCGCCGCGACCGCGCTCTGACCGTCGCCGACCAGGTTGATCGCGCTGATCCCGAGGTCGGTCAGGCTCTTCACCTCGCCGGCATCGGCGACGCCGTTGCTGTTGGCATCCTGCCAGACCGCGAACTTGCCATAGTCGGCGTCATTCTGGTCGAGCACGTCGCCATATTGGGCGCGGAGCGCGGCAAGGTCGGTGGTCGACGCATTGCCGAACACGAACTCGCCCGAGCCGCTGACCGTGCCGTTGCCGTCGGAGTCGCGGACGAGGATCCCGTCCTGCGGCCCGACCCAGCCGGTGCTCTCGCTGCGGCCGTCGGCGTCATAGTCGTAGGCGACACCCGCCTCATGGCCGAGATAGGCGATCTGCCCGTCTCCGTTGAGGTCGAGAGTGACCGGCGTGGTCCCGGCCGGGTTGATCGTCGCGGTGATGGTCGAGGAGACGCTGTCCCCGTCGGCATCGGTGGCGATCACCGGGAGCACCTGCACGATCGGAGTTCCCGCCGAGAAGCTGCCGATCTTGAAGATGCCAAGGTCGAAGCTGCCGGTGGTATCCTGGACGACGACCGCGTTGAACTCGGACGTGCCCGTGCCGATCGCATAGCGGTCGCCTTCCTGGACCCCGCTGAAGGTGATCGAGCCGTCGCCGTTGACCGTGATGCTGATCCCGTAGGCGACCGCGATGGTCCCGCTCAGCGGCACGTTCACCGTGGTCGATGCGCCGCTCAGGTAATCGGTCACCGTCACCGTCTTGATCGCGATGATCGAGCTGTTGGTGAAGCCGCCGGTCGGATCGCTGTCCGGCACTTGGCTCGCCGTGGTGGTCGAGTTGAGCGCCCAGACCTTGAAGCTCACCACTTCATTCTGGTTGCCCTGCACCTGCGGGATGGTCTGGTCGAAGCTGGTGGTCCCGACATGGGCATCATAGTTGAAGCCCGTCGTCGTGCCCGCCCCGCTGGTGAGGTTCGACACGAGGTCGATCCGCAGCGTCTCGCCCGGGTCCATCGACTGGTTGGCGGTGCCGATCGAGTCGCTGTCGGTGTTGACCGTCTGGCTGGTCCCGCCGAGGCTGCCCGAGAGCAGGACGTCGATCTTGGTCGCGGCGTCATTGGCGCCGATCCCGCGATACAGCACGTTGCCCGCCGCCGAGCTCGTCAGGTTGGAGAAGGTGGTCTCCGTCCCGTTCGAGATGACGTTCTGGACGTCGAAGCTGTAGGTCCCGTTGGTGTTGAGGTTGACCACGTAGCCAACCACGCCGCCCGCGGTCTGCGCCGTCAGCGTGCTGCCGCTGACGACGTAGACCAGCGGCTGGCCGCCGACCGTCAGGGCATTGCCCGAACCGTCCTTGGCCGCGGTGCCGTTGATCGCGCTGTCGAAGACCAGGGTCCCGAAGCCGTCCGCGCCGATGCTGAGGTTGAGGTTGCCCGTCACCGGCGGCGTGTTGCCATTGGTGGTGGTTACCGCGCTCGGCGAGAAGGGGTTGGGCGTGTCGTCGTTGAACTCGATCGTCAGCTTGCCGGCGGTGGAGATGTCGCCATCGCCATCCTGTGCCCGATAGTTGAGGTCGACGAAGGCCGAGGTCTCGTTGGCGCCGGTGGCGTGGAGGATCGGCTTCAGCAGGTTCAGCGTGTAGTTGCCCGTCGCCGGGTCGACCACGATCGTGAAGATGCTGCCGCGGGCGCTGCTGGCGGTCAGCGTGTTGCCGCTCCAGCTGTAGTTGACCGTCTCCGTGCCGACCGTTCCGGTGGTGCCGTTCAGGTTGGCGAAGGTGATGGTCGAGCCGCTCGCGTCATTGCCCCAGTTGACGTTGATCTTGCCCGAGAAGATCGCCTCGCTGGTGTTGGGCCCGAGGTCCCCGACATTGGCATCGATGTCGCCGGTACCGCCGGCATTGCCGCCGGCGAGGCCGTCGTCGTCGACCTTGGCGATGGCGTCGCCCGGCTGCGGGAGCGAATCCGGCTTGAGGTTGATCGTCACCGTGGCGGTCGACTTGTCACCGTCGCCATCCTCGATGGTGTAGGTGAAGGTCGTGCTGCCTTCCTGGCCGGAAGCCGGGGTGAAGGTGAACTGCGCCGTCGCCGGATCGTAGGTGATGGTCCCCTGCGACGGCTGGGTGAAGGTCACCTTGGCGAGGCTGGACGTGTCGACATTGTCGGCGCCGAACACGTCGTTGCCGAAGACGCCGAAGGTCACCGGCTGGTTCTCGTTGACCTGGCCGACAATGTCATTGGCCGCGGTCGGCACGTCATCGACGATGTTGATGACGAGATTGCCCGCGCTGCTGTCGCCGTCGCTGTCGGTCACCACCAGGGCAAAGCTCTGGCTGGTGTCGCCGCTCGCCGGCGGAACCGCGCCGAGCGTATTGTCGGCCAGCGTGTAGGTGTAGTTGAGCGAGCCGATGCCGGTGCCGGCATTGTAGCTGTAGCCAGTCACGACCAGGGTACCGGTGGCGTTGCTGGCGACCGTCTGCGGGAAGGTCCCGGCAAGGTTGATCGTGGTCCCGTTCAGGGTGATCGAGCCGACCCCGTCCTGCGCGGTGAAGCCGATCGTCCCCGACACCGCTTCGCGCGGATCGCTGTTGTTGCCGGCATTGCCGTCGGCGATCTCGCCCGAGCCCGCCGGTTCACCCGGACGGGTGCCGAGCGCGGCCTCGTAGACGGTGGTGTTGGCGGCCGCCGTCGGGATCGTCGTGGTGACGCCGCGATCGGTGATCCCGATCGTCAGGGTCGCGGTCGCCGTGTCGCCGTCACCGTCACGCAGCGTGTAGGTGAAGACGTCGGTCGCATTGAGCGGCGACCCGTTGAAGCGGACGTAGCTGTAGCTGCCGTCGGCCTTGATCGTCAGCGTGCCATACTGGCCCGCGACGACGAGGTTGCCCGCCTCGAACACATTGTCGACATTCGCCGGCACATTGTTGCTGGCGATCTGGACGACGCTGGCGCCATCGGCACCCGGCACGTCCGCGACACCGTCGGTGGCGTTTGCGTCGCCGCCGGCGACATCGACGCCGGTGATGACGTTGCCCGTGGCCGGGCCGGTGGTCGCGCCGACGCTGTCGATGTCGTTCGCCGCGGTCGGCGCGTCATCCTTGATGGTGATGACGAGGTTGCCGGCCGGCGAGGTGTCGCCGTCCTTGTCGGTGACCACCACCGCGAAGCTCGCATTGGTGTCGCCGCCGTTCACCGCCTGATTGCCGATCGTGTTGTCGGTCAGCGTGTAGGTATAGGCGATCGACCCCTCGCCGGTGGTCGGGCTGTAGGTCACCCCGGTGACGACCAGGGTCTGGCCGCCGGCGGTGGTGATGGTCTGCGGGAAGGTCCCGCCGAGGTTGAGCGCAACCCCGCCGAGGCTGATCCCCTGCAGCCCGTCCTTCGAGATGAAGCCGATGGTCCCGCTCACCGCTTCGGACGGATCCGAATTGTTGGTGCCATTGCCATCGGCGATCTCGCCAGAGCCCGCCGGTTCGCCGCCGCGGACCGGGAGGCCCTTCTCGTAGACGGTCGTGGTCGCGCCGCCCGCGGGCGGGATGTCGATGGTGACCGGGGCGTCCTGGATGACGATGTTGAGCTGGGTGACGCTGAGGTCGCCGTCGCCGTCCTTGAGCGTGTAGCTGAAGGTGTCGGTGACGCCGCCCGGCGTGTTGGCGTTGCGGGTGTAGCTGTAGCTGCCGTCCGCATTCAGCGTCAGCACGCCATACTGGCCGTTGATGCTGGTCGCGACGCCGGTCGCAATGGCCGTATTGTCGGTCCCGGCCTTGACGCCGACCACCGCCGCACCGGCCGAGTCCGCGCCGAGCGTGTCGGCACCCGCCGCGCCCGAGGTCGTCCCCGCGCCGGTGATGACGTTGCCGAGCTCGGGCCCGAAGGTCCCCGCCGCGATCGTGTCGGTATCGACCCGAGCGGTCGGGACATCGTCGACGATGTTGATCGTGATGGTGCCCTGGACGCTGTTCCCGTTGGCGTCGGTCGCCGTGTAGGTGAAGACGTTGCTTCCGCTCACCACCGCGCCGTCATTGGCCTGCGGGACCGTCGAGAAGGGCGAGGTCAGCGTATAGGTGTAGCTGCCGTTGCTGTTCAGCTGGATGACGCCGTTGGCGCCGGTCGCCGACCCGTTCAGCACGTAGCTGGTCGCGCCCGCAACGCTGAGCTGGCCGCTGACCGTCTCCGCCGTCGAGGCCGGGGTCGAGCCCGTGACGGTGCCCGCCGCGAGGTCGGCGCCGTCCTTGGTGAGGTCGAGCGCGGCTTCGTTGACCGACTTGGTCTGGTTGTCGGCCGGCAGCGTGACGTTGTTGACCGTGATGGTCAGCGTGGTCGTGCTGAGGTCGCCGTCGGCGTCGCGGATCGTGTAGGTGAACACGTCCTGCTGGCCGGTGGTGACGCTGTTCGGATTGGCGACGTAGCTGTAGCTCCCGTCGGCATTGAGGGTCAGCTTGCCGTAGGTGCCGTTGATCTGGACCCCGACATTGGCGCTGGCCGCGACGCTGGTGTCGCCGCCGGTCTTGACCCCGACCACGACCGCGCCGTCGGCGCCGAGCGTGTCGGCCCCGGCGAGCCCGCTGTCGGTCCCGGTGCCGGCGATGACGTTTCCGCCCGTGGTCGCGCCTTCCGCGACGCTGTCGGTATCGGCCCGCGCGGTCGGCACGTCGTCGACGATGCTGATCACGAGGTTGCCGCCGCTGGTGTCGCCGTCGCTGTCGGTGACGACCAGGGCAAAGCTCTGGCTGGTGTCGCCGCTGGCGGGCGGAACCGCACCGATCGTGTTGTCGGCCAGCGTGTAGGTGTAGCTGATCGAGCCGATGCCGGTCGTCGCATTGTAGCTGACGCCCGTCACGACGAGGGTGCCGGTGGCATTGGTCGAGACCGTCTGCGGGAAGGTGCCGCCGAGGCTGATCACCGTTCCACCGAGGCTCACCGAACCGAGCCCGTCGGGCGCGGTGAAGGCGATGCTGCCTGAAACGGCTTCGCGCGGGTCGCTGTTGTTGCCGGCATTGCCGTCGGCGATCTCGCCCGAGCCCGCCGGTTCGCCCGGACGGGTGCCGAGGCCAGCTTCATAGACCGTGGTGGTCGCGCCGCCCGCCTGCGGAATGGTGGTGGTGACGCCATTGTCGGTGATGCCGATGGTCAGCGTCGCCGAGCTGAGGTCGCCGTCGCCGTCGCGCAGCGTGTAGGTGAAGACGTCGTTCGCGGTCAGCGGGGCGCCGTTGAAGCGGACGTAGCTGTAGCTGCCGTCGGCCTTGATCGTGAGCGTGCCATACTGGCCCGCGACGACGAGGTTGCCCGCCTCGAACACATTGTCGACATTCGCCGGCACGTTGTTGCTGGCGATCTGGACGACGCTGGCGCCATCGGCACCCTGGACGTCCGCGACACCGTCGGTCGCGTTCGCATCGCCGCCGGCGACATCGACGCCGGTGATGACATTGCCCGTGGCCGGGCCGGTGGTCGCGCCGACGCTGTCGACGTCGTTGCGCGCCGTCGGCACGTCGTCGACGATGCTGATGACAAGATTGCCGCCGCTATTGTCGCCGTCGCTGTCGGTCACCACCAGGGCGAAGCTCTGGCTGGTGTCGCCGCTCGCCGGCGGGACCGCGCCGAGCGTATTGTCGGCCAGCGTGTAGGTGTAGCTCAGCGAGCCGACGCCGGTGGTGGCGTTGAAGCTGTAGCCCGTGACCACCAGGGTCCCGGTGGCATTGGTCGAAACCGTCTGCGGGAAGCCGCCGGCAAGGTTGATCACCGTGCCGCCGAGGCTGATCGAGCCGAGCCCGTCAGGCGCGGTGAAGGCGATGCTGCCCGACACCGCCTCACGCGGATCGCTGTTGTTGCCGGCATTGCCGTCGGCGATCTCCCCCGACCCCGCCGGCTCACCCGGACGGGTGCCGAGCGCGGCTTCGAACACGGTCGTGGTCGCGCCGCCCGCGGCCGGGATGGTCGTGGTCACCCCCTGGTCGTTGATCCCGATGGTCAGCGTCGCGGTGGTCTCGTCGCCGTCGCCGTCGCGCAGCGTGTAGCGGAAGACGTCGCTCGCCGTGATCGGCGAACCGTCGAAGCGGACGTAGCTGTAGCTGCCGTCGGCCTTGATCGTCAGCGTGCCATACTGGCCGGTGACGACCAGGTTGCCTGCCTCGAAGCTGCTGTCGCTGTTCGCCGGAACGTTGACGCTCGCAACCGAGACCAGGCTGCCGCCGTCGGCGCCGGGCCGGTCGGCCACGCCGTCGGTGCTGTTGGCATCGCCGCCAGCAACGTCGATCCCGGTGAGGACGTTGCCCGTCGCCGGGCCGGTGCCGGCGCCGACGCTATCGACATCGTTGAAGGCGACCGGCGTGTCGTCATCGACCTTGATGAGCAACGAGCCGAAGGCGCTGTCGCCATCGACGTCGGCCACGCGGTAACCGAGCGAGAACTGGACGTCATTCTCGTCCCCGCCCGCCGGATGAGCGATCGGGGCATTCTGGACGACGGTATAGGCGCCCGTCTGATTGTTGATCGTGATGGTCAGCACCACGACCCCGCCCTGGCTGATCTGCAGCAGCGACGAGTTGACGAGGGTTGCAGTGAAATCGATGGGGCTGCTCAGCGAGACAATCGAGAAGCTGACCGGGCTGTCGCCGCCGCCGCCCGCGAGCGTGCCGGTGACATTGACCGAGTTGGGGTCGTCGCCGACGCCGCCCGGATTGCCGCCGGCCAGCGCATCGTCGTCGAGCTGGACCACCGGGTTCGGCGCGACGAACGGCTGCGCGTCGCCGATGTTGATGGTCAGCGTCGCCGTGTCCTGGTCGCCGTCGGCGTCACGGATGGTGTAGCTGAAGACGTCGCTGACGCCGCCCGGAGTATCGGCGTTGCGGACGTAGCTGTAGCTGCCATCCGCCTTGATCGTCAGCACGCCATACTGGCCGTTGACGACCAGGTTGCCGGCCTCGTCGAAGCTCGAGTCGCTGGTGACGCCCGCCGCCGCGACGACGGTCGAGCCGTCGGCGCCGAGCAGGTCCTTGCCCGCGTCGCCCGAGGTGGTGCCGACGCCCGTCAGGACGTTGCCGGTCTCGGGGCCATAGCTGCCCGCGGCCATCGCATCGGTGTCGTTGAGCGCGTCCGGCGCGTCGTCGACGATGGTGATGACGAGGGTGTCGCTGGCGGTCGAGCCATCCTGGTCGGTGATGGTGACGGCGATCCTGTCGGTGGTCGACGCGCCGCTCACGACCAGATTGTCCTTGAGCGTGTAGCTGTAGCCGATCGCCCCGGCCCCGATGCTGGTGATCGTCAGCAGGCCTTCACCCGTGTCGATGACCTGGCCGACGCTGGCCACCGCGACGCCCGCGATGGTGATGGTCGAGGGGCCATCGCCCGGCGTGTAGCTGATCGAGCCCGAGGTGCTCTCGCTCGGATCGCCGTTGACGCCCGCGGCGACGGCTTCGCCCGTGCCTTCGCTCTCGCCCGGGCCACGCGCCCCACTGAGGCCCTTCTCGAACACGATCGTGCCCGGGGCATCGGCGTTCGGCGCATCGATCGTCGGCACGTTGTTGCCGATGTTGATCGTCAGCGTGGCCGTGTCCTGGTCACCGTCGCCGTCGCGCAGCGTGTAGGTGAAGACGTCGGTGACACCGCCGGGGGTCCCGGCATTGCGGACGTAGCTGTAGCTGCCGTCGGCCTTGATCGTCAGCACGCCATACTGGCCGTTGACGACCAGGTTCCCGGCTTCGTCGAAGCTCGAGTCGCTGGTGACGCCCGACACGGCGACCACGCTCGCGCCGTCGGCGCCCTGCGTGTCCTTGCCGGCGTCGCCCGACACGGTGCCCGCGCCGCTGATGACGTTGCCGGTCTCGGGCCCGTAGCTGCCGGCCGCGATCGAGTCGGTGTCGTTGCGCGCGTCCGGTGCGTCGTCGATGATCTTGATGACCAGCGTGTCGGTAGCGGTCTGGCCGTCCTGATCGGTCACCGTCACGGCGATGCTGTCGTCGCTGCTGGTGCCCGGGACGAGAAGATTGTCCTTGAGCGTATAGCTGTAGCTGACCGAGGTGCCGGTCGTGGCGGTGATCGTCAGCAAGCCCTCGCCGGTGTCGATCACTTGGCCGACGCCGGTTACCGTGACGCCGGCGATGGTCACCACCGCCGGGCCGTCGCCCGGGGTGAAGCTGATGGTGCCGGTGGTCGTCTCGCGCGGATCGCCATTGGCACCCGGCGCGGCTTCCTCGCCCGAACCCTCGGGGGTCCCGGCGAGCGCGGCTTCGTAGACCACGGTGCCCGGCGCATCGGCGTCGGGCGCATTGACGGTCGGCGGGAGGTTGCCGATCGAGATCGTCAGCGTGGCGCTGCTGGTGTCGCCGTCGGTGTCACGCAGCGTGTAGACGAAGCTGTCGCTGACGCCGCCCGGGGTCCCGGCATTGCGGACGTAGCTGTAGCTGCCGTCGGCCTTGATCGTCAGCACGCCATACTGGCCGCTGATGACGAGGTTGCCGGCTTCATCGAAGCTCGAATCGCTGGCTTCGCCGGCGCTGACCGCGACCACCGTCGCTCCGTCGCGGCCGACCGTGTCGGCGCCCGAGGTGCTGGTCCCGGCGCCGGTGATGACGTTGCCGGTTTCCGGGCCATAGGTGCCCGCGGCGACCTGGTCGGCGTCGTTGCGCGCGACCGGGCCGTCGTCCTGCATCTGGAAGAAGCCCTTCGACACGTCGAGCGCGCTGCTGTCGCTGTCGCCGTCGCTGTCGACCACCGTCTGCTGGACCAGTAGGGCGCCGGTCGCGGCATTGAGGATCGCGGCCTCGTCATAGCTGGTGCCGCCGGTCGGGTTCCACACCGGCTGGAGCTGGGTGAAGGTCACCACGCCCGAGGCCGGGTCGATGGTGATGGTGAAATAGTTCACCCCGCCGGCCGAGCCGGTGATGGTGTTGCCGCTCTGGTTGAGCAGGATCTCGGCGCCGCGGCCGAGCGGGTCGCCGTCGGTGGTCGAGACGTCGCCGACCTGCAGGACGTACATGCCGCTTGCGACATTGGTGCCGTTGAGGACCAGCGCATAGCTGGTGCTGCCCGCGCCGTCGGCGCCATATTTCACGGCATTGAAGCTGCCGCTGAAGCCGGCCGAGACGCTGGCGAGGCCGCCCGGCGCGCCGGCACCGGCGGTGTCGCTGCCCGCGGGGAGGGTCTCGTCGAGCACCAGGGTTGGGCGCGCGCCCTCGACCGCCAGGCTGCTGTCGGGACCGTCGTCCTTGAAGACGATGAGGTTGCCGATCCCGGCCGAGGCGGTCGCGGTGTCGCCGTCGCCGTCGCGGATCGTCAGGGTGGCGTTGATGAGGCCCGACAGATCGAGGCTGTCGTCATAGGCCGCGGCGGTGCTGCCATCGACATTATGCTCGAGCGCGACCGACTGCTGGACCGTCAGCTTGCCGTCGGCGCCGATGGTCAGGGTGAAGGCGGTCTTGGTGCCGGTCCCGTCATTGTAGGTGCCGGTGATGACCGAGCCCGAGGTCTGGACGAGCGTGATCGCGAAGTCGCCCTGCGCGGTGCGGAGCGAGGTCGAGCCATTGCCGGCCAGCGCAAGGCCGTAGCTGTTCGCGCCCGAGGCCGCGGCGCCGTCGGCACCGAAGGAGACGCCCGTGCCGACAATGACGGCGGACGCGCTGGTGGCGCTGATCGGGAAGCCGGCCGGTGTGACGGCGGCGGATTCGTCGATCGTCACCCCGGCCCCGCCGGCGGCGCCGCCGAGGGTCGGCGTGTCGTCGTCGACATTGACCTGGAAGGTGCCGAGCGCCTGGTCGCCGTCGGCGTCGGTGACGCTGTAGCCGAAGGTGAAGACGACGTTGTTCTCGGCCTCGCCCGCCGGATGCGCGATCGGCGCATTCTGGGTGACGGTATAGGCACCGGTCTGGGCATTGACCGTGATGGTCATCACCGTGACGCCGTTCTGCTGGACCAGCAGCGAGCCGTTGGCGCCCGAGACATAGGAGAAGCCGGCCGGCGCGCCGGCGGTCGACAGGGCAAAGGTCAGCTGGCCGTCGCCGCCCGAACCCGACAGGGTACCGGTGGCATTGACGCTGTCGGGATCATCGCCGGTGCCGCCGGCATTGCCGCCCGGACGGGCGTCGTCGTCGAGCTGGATCAGCGGGTTCTCGCCCACTTCCGGCTCGCGATCCTCGACCAGGAAGACGTCCTGGAATTCGGGCGGGATGTAGCCGAGCTGGGTCGGCGGGAGCAGGTCACCGAGCGGCGTGCCCGGATCGAGCGGACCGACCGCCTCGATGAAGTTGCCGCCGCTCGACTGCGGCACGCCGCTCGCCGGACGGGGCTCCTGGTCGATCAGCAGCGCCGCGAGGTTGGTCGAGGGCACTTCGATGTCGTTGATGACGAGCTGCGGGACGAACACCGCGCCGTCGACGATCAGCATCTGCGTGCCATCGGGCAGCATGACCAGCAGGTCACGGCCGACGATCCGGATGTCGCTCAGTTCGACCCCGGCGGGGAGCACGACGACACCGTCGGGTCCGGGGATGATGCGCTGCGCGTCGGCCTTCACGACCGCCTGGGTCTTGCCGATCTCGATCGTCAGCCGGGCCTGGCTGCTCGCGCCCGAGGCGTCGGCCAGCGTGTAGGTGAAGGTGTCGCGGCTATTCTCGGGCACGCCCGCCTTGGCGGTGTAACTGTAGTCGCCCTTCGCCGTCAGGCTGAGGGTGCCATGCTCGCCCTCGACGCGAAGCCGTCCGCCGTCGAAGCTGGTGTCCGATCCGCCGGCCCCGGCCAGCGCGGTGATCTTGGCCCCGGCCGCGGCGTCGGCGCCCGCCGCTCCGCTTTCGGTGCCCGCGCCCGTGATCACATTGCCGGTAGCCGGCCCGCGTTCACCCGCGGCCAGCTGTTCCGAATCGTCCCGAGCGGTCGGCCCCTGGTCCTGAAACGACCCCGACAGCGATGCATCTTCGTAGCGCATTGTTCACCCTTCGATCGGCGGGTTCGGCGGTCCCCACCGCCTGTCCCCTTTGTCCCCGCATTAACTGGGTGGTGATCGGTTGCCGTTGAACGGCGAAGGTTAACGACCAGCCCCAGGAACGCGCGTAACGATGAAAACAACCACGAAGTTGATATGGATTGCAAGTTGGCAGGCCGTGACAGACCTGTGACAGAGAGTCTGTTCGGGCCAATGACAATAGTCTTCAAAGGTTAACTTCAATCACAACTGTAGAACATAGGTCAACATGCAGCCTCTATTTCTATTTACCTTGTCACATTGGTCTTTCCTGATGCTTAGGAATAACCAATCCGCGTCCTGTATCCGTGGGGTTTGATAACAGCCACTTCGTGGGCGACACGTCCGAAATGGGTGCATTTAGTTTTTGTTAAGGATGTTTGTTGAATGCGAGGATGCACGAGTCCTGTGATTCGACTGACTCGCGGAAAACCGGAAAAAACTTTTCGGTGGCGTCCCGAAACGGGAACAAAGCCCCGGCTTCTCAATCGACTCGATGGCGACTCGCCGACCGCTTGCGCGGTTCCGGCCCCCGCTCCATCCTGCCGGGGTGACTGCCGCCGCCCTTCCGAGCCACTGGCCCCGCGACCTCTTCACCGCCGCGCTGGCGATGAACGACAATCGCCTCGATATTGCCGAGCGGCTGCTCAAGGCGCGGCTGAGGACGACCCCCGACGATGCCCGCGCGCTGCGGATGCTGGCCGAGGTCGCCGGGCGGATCGGGCGGCTCCACGACAGCGAGACCCTGCTCCGCCACGCGCTCGACGTCGCGCCAGGATTTCAGGCGGCGCGCGCCAATCTCGCATTGGTGCTGGGGCGCCTCGGTCGTCCGCAGGAAGCGATGCCGCTCCTCGCCGACCTCCTTGAGGCTGACCCCGACAGCCCCGGCCATCGCAACCTCCAGGCGGCGACGCTCGGTCGGCTGGGCGAGTTCGAGCAGGCGATCGCCACCTACCGACAGGTTCTCGAGACCCTGCCCGACCAGCCGCGGGTCTGGCTCAGCCTCGGCCACATGCTCAAGACCGTCGGCCAGGTCGACGAGGGCATCGCCGCCTATCGCCGCGCCATCGCGCTTCGGCCCGATCTCGGCGAGGCCTGGTGGAGCCTCGCCAACCTCAAGACCCTCCGCTTTTCCGAAGACGATCTCGCCGCGATGCAGGCGGCGCTCGCGGGCGAGACCCTTACCCCCGAGGACCGCTTCCACCTCGAATTTGCGCTCGGCAAGGCCTTCCACGACCTCAAGCGCTTCGACGAAGCCTTCGCCTTCTACGCTGCCGCCAATCGCCGGCGCCGCGAGCACCAGCCCTATCGCGCCGCCGACACCAGCGCGATCGTCGACCGCAGCATCGCCACCTTCGATGCCGCCTTCTTCGAGCGCCGCAAGGGGCAGGGCTGCATGGCGCCCGATCCCATCTTCATCCTCGGCATGCCGCGGGCGGGCTCGACCCTCCTCGAGCAGATCTTGTCGAGCCACAGCCTCGTCGAAGGCACCACTGAACTTCCCGACCTCCCCGCCCTCGCCCGCCGCAAGCGCGGCTATCCCGAGGCGGTCCGCGACTGGTCAGCCGACGAACTGGCGGCGCTCGGCGCCGAATATCTCGAGCGCTCGGCGGTCCAGCGCCGGACAACGCGCCCCTATTTCATCGACAAGCTGCCCAACAACTGGCTGTTCACGCCCTTCATCCACCTGATCCTGCCCCGGGCCCGGATCATCGATGCGCGGCGCCATCCGCTCGGCTGCTGCCTCGCCAATTTCCGGCAGCATTTCGCGCGCGGCCAGGCCTTCACCTACGATCTCGGCGACATGGGCCGTTACTATGCCGACTATGTCCGGCTGATGGACCATGTCGACGCCGTCCTTCCGGGGCGGGTGGTGCGGATCCAGTATGAGGAGATGGTCGCCGATCCCGAGGCCGGGATCCGCCGCCTGCTCGACCGCCTGGAGCTGCCGTTCGAACAGGCCTGCCTCGACTTCCACCAGACCGAGCGCGCGGTCCGCACGCCGAGCAGCGAGCAGGTCCGCCAGCCCATCTACCGCGACGCGGCGGAGGAATGGCGGGCCTATGATCGCCACCTCGATCCCCTGCGTGAGGCGCTCGGCGCAGCACTCTACTGATCTGGCGCATGGCCGGCTCGCAACAGCCCCGTAACAATCGCGGGCGCGCCGATTGACTTCCGCTCCGGGCAAGGCAGCATTGCGTCGTCGAAACCGGGGGGTCCGTCATGTCGAATATCGCTGCGTCCGCGCGTCTTGCCATTGCCTTGCTCGCGGGGACGGCACTCAGCCAGCCCGCCTTCGCGCAGAGCGGTCCCAACGACACCCCGCCGACGCCGCAGGAGCAGGCCGCGAGCGACGGCCAGGATGCCGACCGGACCGAGATCGTCGTCACCGCGCAGAAGCGCGAGGAGAATCTCCAGAACGTCCCGATCTCGATCCAGGCGATCGGTACCCGCCGCCTCGACCAGCTCGGCATCTCGAACTTCGAGGAATATACCAAGCAGCTGCCGTCGGTCTCCTTCCAGACCGCCCAGCCGGGCGTCACCGTCGTCTACATGCGCGGCGTCGCGACCGGCGGCGACGGCAACCATTCGGGCTCGCTCCCCAGCGTCGGCACCTATCTCGACGAGCAGCCGGTCACGACCATCGGCGGAACGCTCGACGTCCACATCTACGATATCGCCCGGATCGAGAGCCTCGCCGGCCCGCAGGGCACGCTCTACGGCGCCTCGAGCCAGGCCGGCACCATTCGCATCATCACGAACAAGCCCCAGCTCGGGGTCACCGCCGGCCGCGTCGACGGCGAGCTCAGCAAGGTCGCGCACGGCGACTATGGCGGCAAGCTCGAGGGGATGATCAACCTCCCCGTCGCCGACCGGATCGCCTTCCGCGGGGTCGCCTTCTGGCAGCATGACCCGGGCTACATCGACAATATCCGCAATCCGCGGACCTATTACGAAAATGCCGCCGACCTCCTCGGCAGTCCGGTCCCGGTCGTCGTCGCCGACAACCAGCGCTTCATCGGCGAGGATCTCAACAAGCTCACCACTTACGGCGGCCGCGCGGCGCTCAAGGTCGACCTCGACGACAATTGGACCGTCACGCCGACCGTCCTCTACCAGAACATGAAGTCGGACGGCTATTTCGGCTATTATCCTGACCTCGGCGAGCTCAAGACCGACCGCTTCTACGACGAATATCGCAACGACAAGTTCGCCCAGGCCGCGCTCACCATCGAGGGCAAGATCGGCAACTGGGACCTGACCTATGCCGGCGCCTATCTCGACCGGAAGACGGCTAGCCTGACCGACTATACCGACTACGCCGACACCTACGACGACCTCTATTCGGACGCCGGTCTCGGCGGCCTCGCCTATTTCTACTTCCAGGACAGCGCCGGCAACTACATCGACCCGCGCCAGCGGATCGAGGCCAGCGACCATTTCAAGAAGATGAGCCAGGAAGTCCGGATCGCCTCGCCGACGACTTCGTCGACGCGGCTCCTCGTCGGCGCCTTCTTCCAGCGCCAGTCGAACCAGATCTTCCAGAATTACATCATCGACAATCTGGCGCCCAACCTGTCGGTCAACGGCCGCCCGGGCACGCTGTGGCTGACCCGCCAGGAGCGCATCGACAAGGACTATGCCCTATTCGGCGAAGTCAGCCAGGACATCGGCTCCAAGCTGACATTGACCGCGGGCGGGCGCCTGTTCCGCTACGACAACAGCCTGTTCGGCTTCTTCGGCTTCGGCCGCGACTTCAACGGCCCGCCCTACAATGGCGCGGGCAGCAGCCGGACCGGGGTCGCGGGCTGCTACACCACCAGCGGCGCCATCTTCCGCAACAATCCGGTGCCCTCGGCGATCATCACCGCGGGCGCCATCCCGGGCACGCCCTGCACCAACCTCGCCGAATATAAGAACGGCAAATTGGTGCCCAAGAGGGTCACCGGCAACGGCTTTACCCATCGCCTCAACGCCCAGTACAAGCCGTCCGAGGGCGTCATGTTCTACGGGACCTGGTCGCGCGGCTTCCGCCCCGGCGGCATCAACCGCCGCGCCACCGTGCCGCCCTACGATCCCGATTACCTGACCAACTTCGAAGCCGGCTGGAAGGTCAGCTTCGCCAATAATGCGGTGCGCTGGAACGGCGCGGTCTTCACCCAGAAGTGGAAGAAGTTCCAGTACAGCTTCCTCGGCGAAAACAGCTTCACCGAGATCCGCAACGGCTCCGACGCCCGCATCAAGGGGATCGAGACCGACATCAGCTATGTCGGCAACGGCCTCACCCTCAATGCGGCCGCGGCCTATACCGACGCCAAGACGCTGAAGAACATCTGCTCGGCCTTCGGCGACGACAAGGACTGCAGCGGAAGCTTCATCGCCGCGCCCAAAGGCACCCGCCTTCCGGTCACGCCGCGCTTCAAGGCCAGCGCCACCGCGCGCTATTCCTTCCCGCTCGACGCCTACAAGGGCCATGTCCAGGTCGGGGTCGCGCACCAGAGCTCGGCCGCGGCGACCCTTCGCCAGGCGATCCAGTTGGTCGGCACCGGGGATATCGTCAATCCGAACGACTATCTCGGGCGGATCGGCTCCTCGACCCTGGTCGACTTCACCGCCGGGATCGACTTCCGCAAATATGAGCTGGAATTCTTCGTCACCAACGTGTTCGACCAGCTCAACGACCTGACCATCGGTTCCAACTGCGGCAGCTGCCTCAGGCCGGTAATCACGCCGGGGACCCCGCGGACCGCGGGCATCAGGGTGGGCGCGCGCTTCTAGCCTGGTCGACGGCCATGCGACGCCGGATGGGGAGCCGCTTTTCCCATCCGGCGTTGCATGGCTGATGCCCTGGCAACCGCAACGCACCGATCGCAAGAAAGCCGTGGCCCTGGTGGCCCTGCTTCACCTTGCGCTCGGAACCGCGCTGATCGTCGGGCTGCGCGGCGAAGCCTTCCGCCGCGCCGCCGACAGCATGGCCACCTTCGACGTCGCGCCGCCCCCACCGCCGCCTTCGCCCCCGCCGCCGGAGCAGCAGGCCGACGCCGCCAGGGACGAAGCCGGCGAACCCGATCTTGCAGCCAAGCCTGCCCCCGTCGTGCTCCCGCCGCCGCCGGTCCGGCTGCCTGCGCCCAGCCCGCTGCCCACCGCCGACGACAGCGCGCCCGTCACCGGTGCGGCGCCGAGCGCGGGCGCGGGGCTGGTGGCAGGCGCGGGGCGCGGCGCTGGCGGACCGGGCGATGGCACGGGCGGCGGCGGCACCGGCGGGACGGGCGCGGGCAGCGGCGGCCTCATCGCGAGCCCGGCGCGCCTTCTGTCGGGCAACCTCACCCGCCGCGACTATCGCCGGATCCGCAGCTTCGGGGCGCAACGCGGGCAGGCGACCTTGGCGATCGAGGTCAGCGCCGCGGGCGCGCTCACCCGCTGCCTTCCGCTCAGTTCGTCAGGCGATGCCGCGCTCGACGGCGAACTCTGCCGCCTCCTCGCCCGCACGCGCTGGGCGCCGGCCCGCAATGACGCCGGCCAGCCCGTGCCGGTGGCGCTCCGCTATGTCGCGACCTGGGACCGAGACTAGCGCGTGGCCAGCCGCTTGCCCTTGACCGCCACCGGCGTGTCGCGGCGGTAGATGTCCTCGTAGAAGGCCAGCTCGCTGCCGCTCGGGACGGCGGTCAGATAGGTCAGGTAGACCGGCACCGGCCGGGCCAGCGGGACCTTCTGCTCGGGCGCGGCGCCCTTGGCCCTGAGCGGCTTGCCGTAGAGCCAGGCCGCCAGCCGATGCGCCGCTTCGAGCCGGACGCAGCCGCCGCTGAACAGCCGCGCGGCTTCGCCGAACAGTTCGTCCTGCGGCGTGTCGTGAAGGTAGATGCCTTGGGCGTTGGGGAACATGAACTTCATGTCGCCCATGCTGTTCGCGGGCCCGGGAAGCTGGCGCAGCCGCACTTCCTTCTTGCCCGCCGCGACCGCGGGCCAGTCAACGCTAGCGGGATTGATCACCCGCGCCTTGTCCGACCAGTCCGACAGGACCTGATAGCCCTTGGCCTTGAGATAGGGCAGCCCGCCCTTGACCACGTTCGGCGCGATCCGCTCGGCCGCGAGGTCGCTCGGCACGTTCCAATAGGGGCGAAGCGAGGTGTAGCGGATGTTCGCCGCCATCATCGGCGTCGGGTAGACGGGCTTGCCGACCACCACCCGCATCATGTCCACCGTGCGCCCGTCCTCGATCATGAAGAGGCGCTGCGCGGCGGCGTTGACGAGAACATAGCGACCGCGCGACGGAAGGCTGCGGACGCGCTGCATGTTGACCTGCACCAAGGACCGGGTGCGCTGGTCGAGCGCGCCGTCGGTCAGCTGGCGACGAAGCTGCGCATAATAAGGATGCATCCAGCCCATGTCGCGCATGTAGACGGCGGCATCGGGCGCCGAGCGGAGGCCGGCAAGGAGGATTGCGGCGTTCGGCGCCTGCGGCTTGAGATCATTGTCGACATAGATGATGCCGACGTTGGGCGCCCGACCGAGGTCCTGCGCATAGCGCACGAAGGCTTCGGACAGCGCGCGGTCGGCCCGCGCGACCGCCGCCGGATTGCCGCCATAGGCGGCTCGCGACAGCCGCGACAGGTCGCGGGTGCGGTAGCGCCTGGGGTCGAGCCCGTCGGCCCGCGCCGTGTCGAGCAGGCGGATCAATTCCCCTGCGGCCTGGCCGCTGCCCGGACGGAAGAACAGGCTTCCGTTGCTGGGGGCCGTCATCGCCGGTTGGGCACTCGCGCCCTGCGCAAGCGCGATCGGCGACAGGATCAGGGCCGCACAAACAAGTGCCGGGCGCATGACACGCCCGGCACCACGGCCACTCAGGTTACGCAAGTGGTTCATTCGGGCTCCTTAGCCGCGCTCGCCGCTCCGGGTCGGAGTCGAGGTCGGCTGGGTGTAGGTGCCGGTGCTGCTCTGCGCCGGGGCACCCGGGTAATACTGGCCGTTCTGGACGTAGCCGTCGACCCGGCCGTCACGGTCCTGGTCGGCCCAAATGGCGCCGGCGAGACCGCCGACCACCGCACCGGCGACCGCACCTTCGAGCAGGCTCACGCCCGGGATCAGCGCACCGGCGACGGCGCCGACACCCGCGCCGACGCCGGCACCGGTGGCCACGCGGCCGAGGGTCGAATCCCAGCCGCTCGGCTGACCCGAATAATACTGGCCGTTCTGGACATAGCCATCGGCATAGCCGTCATTGTTGTTGTCGGCCCAGACCGCGCCGGCGAGACCGCCGACCGCGGCGCCAACGGCGGCACCGGTGATGACGCTCACGCCCGGAACGACGGCACCGACGGCAGCGCCGCCAACGGCACCCACGGCGGCGCCGGTCGCGGCGTCGGCAAGGGTGTCATTCGAGGTGGTGGCGCAGGCGCCGAGCGACAGCGAGCTCGCGGCCGCCAAAGCGATCAGTGTCTTCTTCATATGCTTTCTCCCGATGGTGTTTCGGCGACCAGGCCACCACTGCCCCGTCGAAAAACGGGAAGTCCCCACTGCCGAGGCAGACGGACCATGGTCAGCGCGCCCCTAACGCGAGGGCGCTCCAACCGGTTCCGGGCGTGAAACAAGTCGTTTGGTTCCAACGGTTTAGAACTTTGCCATTACAGGATTCCGGCTGAGCCTCGGATGAACTTCCGGGTAAACGTCCGGCCTGCTTCGAAAGCTAATGCGGCCGCCCCGCCTGATGCGCCGTCGCAGCCTCTAAAATGGAATGACCAGAACCCTCTCCAACGTGAGCCGATCCTTTGACCGTCCACCAGAAGCTTGCCGCAATGCATCCCTTTGCTGCGGAATTGCCGGTGGCCGAGCTTGGATCGCACACGCCCCATTCCCTCTCCCACCTGATCGCGGAAACCTCGAAGGACGCCTTCGTCGCCATCGATCGCGACCACCGGATTCTCTATTGGAATTGTGGGGCCGAGCTGATGTTCGGCTGGTCCCGTGAGGAAGCGCTGGGCGAGACGATCGACATGATCGTGCCGCCCGACCTGCGCTTTGCCCATTCGCAGGGGATCGAGCGGCTGAAGAGCGGCGGCAAGCCGCGGCTAGTCGGCAAGGCGACCGAGATCGTCGCGCATCGCAAGGACGGCAGCGGCGTGCCGGTCGAACTGTCGCTGATCATGTGGAACGAACCGGGGACCGACCAGGTCGCGGGCTTCGCCGCCATCATCCGCGACATCAGCCAGCGCAAGAAGCTGGAAGAGGAGCGCAACGCCTACGCCAGCCGGCTCGAGGAACAGCTGGCGGCGATCGAGGCGAGCAGCGACGGCATCGCGATCACCGACAGCGAGGGCCGCTTCTCCTTCATGAACCCCGCCCACGCGCGGATGTTCGGCTATGCCGACGCGGCGGCCGCGCTCGGGGTCCACTGGCACGAGCTTTACGAACCCGGCGAGGCCCGCCGGCTCGAACAGGAGGCGATGCCCCAGATCCTCGCGCAGGGCTCGTGGCGGGGCGAGGCGACCGGTCGCCACATCGACGGCCACGCGATCGAGCAGGAAGTGACCCTCTCGGCCGGCGCCAATGGGGGCCTCGTCTGCACCACCCGCGACATCGGCGAACGCCAGCGTGCGCTGCGCGACCGGATCCGCACCCGCGAGCAATTGCTGCTGGCCGAACGGCAGGAGACGATCGGCCGGGTGATGTCGGGCATGGTTCACGACTTCAACAATCTGATGGCCGTCATCTCCGCCGCCGCCGCCGCGCTCGAGGAGCATGCCGACGTCGAGCAGGCGCAGGTCGCCCGGATCCACAATGCCGCCGCCGCAGCCTCGAAACTGCTCCACAAGATCCTCAAGCCCGAGCGCCGCGCGGCCGAACTCCAGTCGGTCGACCTTGCCGCGACCGTCCGGGAGGTCGCCGACCTCGTCGCGGTCAGCATGGCCCCGGGCCAGGTCATCGCGGTCGACGTCCCCGACCAGCATGTCTCGATCCACGCCGACGAGAGCGAGGTCATGCAAGTGCTGATGAACCTCTGCACCAATGCCCGCGACGCCCTTGTCGCCGATGCTCCGGGCGAGATCCGCCTGTCGGTCGAGTTGACCAACGGCGGCGACCTCGACGCCATCCCTGCGGTCGGCCACGCGCCGTCGGGCCGGATCGCGCTCGTCCGCGTCGCCGACACTGGCTGCGGAATCCCGCGCGGGGTGCTCGACCGCATCTTCGAACCCTTCGTCACCTCGCGCAAATCGGTGGGGACCGGGCTCGGCCTCGCGGTGGTCGCCCGCCTCATCAGCGAGGCCGGCGGCGCCATCTACGTCCGCACCAGCCCGGCCGGGAGCTGCTTCGAGATCGCATGGCCGCTCGAACGGCTCGAAACCGCGCCCGCCGAGCAGGATCCGGCCCTCGAACCCGTCAGCCTCGAGGGCCTCACCATCCTTTCGGTCGATGACAATCCCGCCCTCCTCGACCTCATCGCCCTTCACCTCGAGCGGGCCGGTGCCGAAGTCTGCCCCTGCCTCTCGCCCGGCGACGGCCTCGAGGTGCTGCGCGATGACAGCGTCACCTGGGACGCGATCGTGGTCGATTACGACATGCCCGAGATGAACGGGGTCGACTTCGCCGGCCTCGCCCACCAGCTCCGGCCCGAGATCCCGATCCTGCTCTGCTCCGCGGTCGCCGAGGATCTCGTCATTCCCGCAGCCGCGCGGGCCCATTTTGCCGCCATCCTCCCCAAGGCCGAACTCCACCGCCACCTGCCGCCGGCGATCGCCCGCATCGTCCGCGAGGCCCAGACCGGAGACGCGGCATGAAGCTGCTGATCGTCGACGACCATGAGATGCTGCGGGGCGCGGTTGCCGCCTACCTTCGCCACGAGCCCGACTTCCGGGTGCAGGAGGCCGAGGACGTCCCCACGGCGCTGCGCGCCCTGCGCAAGGATGGCCCCTTCGATGTCGTCCTGCTCGACTTCCAATTGCCAGGCATGGACGGCCTCGACGGGCTGCGCGAGATCGTCGCCAGCAACGGCGGCAAGCCGGTGGTGCTCTTTTCCGGGCTCGCCGACGCCTCGATCGCCAATGCCGCCATCCGCTGCGGCGCCGCGGCCTTCCTGTCGAAGACCATGCCGGTCGAGGAACTGAAGCGCGAGCTGCGCAACATCGTTGCGGCACGCGCGCCGACATGGGTCCCCGGCAATGCCGCTTTCGCCGGTCCCACGGTCCAGCTCACCCCGCGTCAGGAACAGGTGCTGCAGGGCATCCGCAGCGGCCAGTCGAGCCGCGAGATCGCGCGTGCGCTCAAGCTTCAGGAGATGACCGTGCGGATGACGATGAAATTGCTGTTCGCCAAGCTGCAGGTGCAGGAAGCGGGCGAAGCCGCGACGGGCGGGTGACCCGGATCGATGTTGGCGGTGGGATCGATCGAAGGCTGGCGGAGACGGAGGGATTCGAACCCTCGGTACGGTAATTCACCGTACGGCGGTTTAGCAAACCGCTGGTTTCAGCCACTCACCCACGTCTCCGGATGCATCGGCTGGCAGGCGCTTAGCCGACCGTTCCGCGACGCACAACTAGATTGGTTCGGCTCGGGCCAAGTCACGGCGCATCGCGCCCCCTGAGGGGCGGGGAAGGTGCTCACATTCCGTCAAGCGAAGTCGAGAAAACTCGATCAGAATGTCGGCAAGCCGACACTTTGGGCGTCCTAAGTGCTTATAAAATAAGCTATTGCCTAGAATTGAAACATCATCGTAATGCTTCGATGCCGGGGGGTAGGCGGGCGTTTCGCGCCGGTCGGCGTGTGGGAGTAGCGGGGCAATGGATCTTCCTAGCGACGTCATGACGGAGCCGACGCTCGACCAGGCCTTCGCCGGCAACAAGCTCCTCGCGACCCTGTCCGACGACGAGCGCGCCGTCTTCGAACCCCACGCCCGAATCATCAGCTTTGCCGGCGGCGACAGCCTGCTCCCGGCCGGCGACACGCCGAACCAGAGCGTCTTTCCGTTCGATGGCCTGATCGTCTCGCTCCAGTGCCAGCTCGCCGGCGGCCGCTCGGTCGAGGTTGCCGCGATCGGCCGCGAGGGAGCGGTCGGCGGGATCGTCAGCTGTGGTCAGGCGCCGGCCTTCACCCAGGCGCTGGTCCAGCTGCCCGGACCGGCACTCGTTGTGCCGATGAAGCTGCTCGAGCAGGCCAAGCAGGACAGCGCCCATATCCGCAACCTCTTCTGCCGCTATTCGGATGCCCTACTCTCGCAGGTGATGCAGTCGGTTGCCTGCAATGCCTTCCACCCGATCGAGGCGCGCGCCGCGCGCTGGCTGCTTCACGCGCAGGACCGGGCTTCGGGCAATCGCCTCGCGCTGACCCAGGAAGCGCTGGCCGGCCTGCTCGGGGTCCAGCGGACCACCGTCAATGCCGTCGCCCGCGTGCTCCAGGAGCAGGGCCTGATCGCCTATCGCCGGGGCATGATCCAGGTCATCGACCGGCCTGGCCTGCTGAAGGCGAGCTGCGACTGCTATCGCGCGGTCGAGGACCATTTCCAGGCCGTGCTCGGCCCCGACGGTCGCGGCGGTCACTGACCGCCTGGCGACGGGCTCAGTCGGCCAGTCGCCACCCCAGCGTTTCGCCCGCATGGAAGGGTACCAGGCTCGATCCGGCCGCGGGGACCGTATCCGGGACGACTGCCGCCGACCGCTCCAGCGTGATCGACCCTTCGTTCAGCGGAAGGCCGTAGAAACGCGGCCCGTGCTCGGACGCGAAACCCTCGAACCGGTCGAGCGCGCCTTCCGCCTCGAACACCGCCAGATAGCTTTCGAGCGCGTAGGGCGCGTTGAAGATGCCCGCGCAGCCGCAGCCGCTTTCCTTGGCTTCCCTGACGTGCGGGGCGCTGTCGGTCCCGAGGAAGAATTTGGGGCTCCCCGACACCGCCGCCGCGCGCACCGCCAGGCGGTGCCGCTCGCGCTTCACCACCGGCAGGCAGTAAGCGTGGGGGCGCAGTCCGCCCGCGAACAGCGCATTGCGGTTGAGGTGCAGGTGCTGCGGCGTAATCGTCGCCGCGAGGTTGGGCCCCGCCGCCATCACGAAGGCGGCGCTGTCGGCGGTGGTGATATGCTCGAGCACGACCTTGAGCGCGGGAAAGTCGCGCAGCACCGGGGTCAGCACCCGCTCGAGGAACGCCGCCTCGCGGTCGAAGATATCGATCTCGGGGTCGGTCACCTCGCCATGGACGCACAGGACCATGCCGATCGCCTCCATCCGCTCGAGCGCCGGATAGATGTTGCGTACGTCGGTGACGCCGCTGTGGCTGTTGGTGGTCGCGCCCGCCGGATAGAGCTTGGCCGCAACCCAGACGCCGCTTTCATGTCCCCGCGCCAGCTCGTCGGGATCGATCCCGTCGGTGAGATAGCAGGTCATCAGGGGCTCGAAGCCCTCGCCCGCCGCGGCCCGGATCCGATCGCGGTAGGCGCTCGCCGCCGCCACCGTCGTCACCGGGGGGACGAGGTTCGGCATGATGATCGCCCGGGCAAATTGCGCGGCGCTGTACGGGGCGACTGCCTCGAGCATCGCGCCATCGCGCAGGTGGAGGTGCCAGTCGTCGGGGCGGCGGATGGTGAGGCGGTCGGTCAACTTGGCTCCCATTCCCGTTCGCCCTGAGCGAAGTCGAAGGGCGCTCGCGCCACCGTGCTTCGACTTCGCTCAGCACGAACGAGGTCTGTTTTCTTGTCGGGTCAGTCCTTAGCTAAGCCCCATGCCCCAGACCACCCTCACCGACCGCGCCCTGATCCACCTCTCGGGAGAGGACGTCCGCGGCTTCCTCCAGGGGCTGGTCACCAACGACGTGACGGGGGCGCTTCCCGTCTGGTCCGGCCTTCTCTCCGCGCAGGGCAAGTGCCTGTTCGATTTCCTCGTCTGGGCGGACGGCGAGGACATCCTCCTCGATTGCGAGGCCGGGGCCGCCGACGACCTGGCCAAGCGCCTGCGCATGTATCGCCTCCGCCGCCCGATCACGATCGAGCGCGAGGAAACCCAGGCGGTCCACTGGTCCCCGACGGGCGAAGACGGCGTTCCCGATCCCCGCCTCCCCGCGCTCGGCCGCCGCTGGATCGGCCCTGCGGACGAGCCCGCGATCGGTTACCTCGCCCACCGTCTTGGCCAGGGCGTCGCCGAAGGCCGCGCCGAGCTCGCCGACCTTCTCTGGCTCGAATGCAATGCCGCCGAGCTTCACGGCGTCAGCTTCACCAAGGGCTGCTACGTCGGCCAGGAGAATACGGCGCGGATGAACTGGCGGCAGAAGGTCAACCGCCGCCTCGTCGTCGTTCCCGCGACCGAGCCGGGCCCGCGCACCAAGACCTTCTACCCCGACCTCGGCCTCGCGGTGGAGCACCGCCGGGTCGACGACCTTGCCGGCCTTACTCTCCCCGACTGGCTCCAGGCCTCGCTCGGCGGGCCCGAAGCCTAGGCTTCGGCCTTCTTCCGGTTCGCCATGATGCGGACCAGGGCGACGATCCCGATCAGCGCCCAGATCACGTTCAGCATCGCCGCTGGCCATGCCCTCAGCGCGGTGAGGTTGATGACGAAGGCGATCGCGCCCAGCACGTTCATCGACTGGTAGAGCGGCGACTTCGCATCGACCTTGCCCGCGGTCAGCAGGGCATAGGCGCCGAGGATCAGCAGGGCGGCGGCCCACCCTGCGATATCGACCAGCAGCTTTTCGGTCATGCCGCGAGCTTGCGCAGCACGTAGGGCAGGATCCCGCCGGCGTGGAAATATTCCAGCTCGTTGAACGTATCGATCCGGCAGCGCGCGACGATCGTGCGGCTGTGCCCGTCGGCCTCGGTCACCTCGACCTCGACGTCCTGGCGCGGCTTGATCCCGGCCACGTCGCGGATCGTGAAAGTCTCCGACCCGTCGAGCCCGAGGCTCGCCGCCGTCTCGCCCTCGGCGAACTGCAGCGGCAGCACGCCCATGCCGACGAGGTTCGAGCGGTGGATGCGTTCGAAGCTCTCGGCGATGACGGCGCGGACGCCGAGCAGCACCGTGCCCTTGGCCGCCCAGTCGCGCGACGAACCCGTGCCATATTCCTTGCCCGCGAGGATCACGAGCGGAACGCCGGCGTCCTTATAGGCCATGGCCGCGTCGTAGATCGCCTGCTCCTCGCCGTTGAGGAGGTTACGGGTGTAACCGCCCTCGACACCCGGGAGCATCTTGTTGCGGATGCGGATGTTGGCGAAGGTGCCGCGCATCATCACGTCATGATTGCCGCGGCGCGCGCCGTAGCTGTTGAATTCGGTCTTCGGCACCTGCCGCTCGAGCAGCCAGCGCCCGGCCGGGCTCTCGGCCTTGATCGAACCGGCGGGCGAGATGTGATCGGTGGTGATCGAATCGCCGAACACCGCCAGCGCGCGGGCGCCGTTGATATCCTCGATGCCCTTGGCCTGCATCGTCATGCCCTCGAAATAGGGGGGATTGGCGATGTAGGTGGAGGCCGCCGGCCACTGGTAGGTGTCGCCGCCCGACACGCTCACCGCCTGCCAGCGCTCGTCGCCGCGATAGACGTCGGCATAGCGGCTGCGGAACAGGTCCGAGTGGACGTGGGCGTCGATCAGCGCGCGGATTTCCTCGTTGGTGGGCCAGATGTCCTTGAGGAAAACCGGCTGGCCGTTCTGCGCGGTACCGATCGGCTCGCTGGTGATGTCGCTGCGGACCGTCCCGGCCAGCGCATAGGCGACGACCAGCGGCGGGCTGGCGAGATAGTTGGCGCGGCAGTCGGGGCTGACCCGGCCTTCGAAGTTGCGGTTGCCCGACAGGACCGAGACGGCGACCAGATCCTGCTCGTTGATCGCCTGGCTGATCGGCTCGGGCAGCGGGCCCGAATTGCCGATGCAGGTGGTGCAGCCGTAGCCGACCGTGTTGAAGCCGATCGCGTCGAGATGCTCCTGCAGCCCGCTCGCCGCGAGATAGTCGCTGACCACCTGGCTTCCCGGCGCGAGGCTGGTCTTGACCCACGGCTTGCGGGTCAGGCCCAGCTCGTGCGCCTTCTTGGCGACAAGGCCGGCGGCGATCAGCACGCTCGGGTTCGAGGTGTTGGTGCAGCTGGTGATCGCCGCGATCACGACGTCGCCATTGCCGAGGTCATGGTCCTCGCCCGCGACCGCGACGCGCGGGTCGCTCGCCTTCTTGTAGGTCTCGGCCAGCTCGGCGTTGAACTGGTCGTCGACCTCGCTGAGGATGACCCGGTCCTGCGGACGCTTGGGACCCGCAAGGCTGGGAACGACGCTGCCGAGGTCGAGCTCGAGCGTATCGGTGAAGACCGGCTCGGGGGTCGAGGCGTCGCGCCACATGCCCTGCGCCTTGGCATAGGACTCGACCAGAGCGATCCGCTCCTCGTCGCGGCCCGACAGGCGGAGGTAATCGATCGTGCGGTTGTCGATCGGGAAGAAGCCGCAGGTCGCGCCATATTCGGGCGCCATGTTGGCGATGGTCGCGCGGTCGGCGAGCGTCATCGCGTCGAGGCCCGGGCCGTAGAATTCGACGAAGCGGCCAACGACGCCCTTGGCGCGGAGCATCTGGGTGACCGTCAGCACGAGGTCGGTCGCGGTGATGCCTTCCTTGAGTTCGCCGGTCAGGCGGAAGCCGACGACTTCGGGGATCAGCATCGACACCGGCTGGCCGAGCATCGCCGCCTCGGCCTCGATCCCGCCGACGCCCCAGCCGAGCACGCCAAGGCCGTTGACCATCGTCGTGTGGCTGTCGGTGCCGACCAGCGTGTCCGGATAGGCGATCTCGTCGCCGGTCTGGTCCTTCGAGGTCCAGATCGTCTGGCTGATATATTCGAGATTGACCTGGTGGCAGATGCCGGTGCCCGGCGGGACCACCTTGAAGTTGTCAAACGCCGACGAACCCCACTTGAGGAATTCGTAGCGCTCGCGGTTGCGGGCATATTCATAGGCGACGTTGGCGTCGGCGGCCTTGGGCGTGCCGAACTCGTCGACCATGACCGAGTGGTCGATCACCAGATGCACCGGGACCAGCGGATTGATCTTCTGCGGGTCGCCGCCGAGATTCTTCATCGCGTCGCGCATCGCGGCAAGATCGACCACCGCCGGAACGCCGGTGAAGTCCTGCATCAGCACCCGGGCGGGGCGATACTGGATCTCGCGGCTGATCTTCTTTTCCTTCTGCCAGTCGGCCATCGCCTGGAGGTCGTCGCGAGTGACCGTGACGCCGTCCTCGAAGCGCAGGAGATTCTCGAGCAGCACCTTCATCGAGAAGGGCAGGCGACTGACGTCGCCGAGCGCCTTGCCGGCCTTCTGGAGGTCGTAATAAGCGTAGCTCTTGCCACCGACCTCAAGGGTCGAGCGGGTGCCGAGGCTGTCCTGGCCGGTCGGAATCATGCGGAAAATCTCGCTTCAGACTGTGGGATTGCGGCCGCCCTTAGCAAGGCTTTCGAAGGGCCGCAAAGGGCCGCGCAATAACGTCAGCGACCGTCGCCGACCCGTTCGATCGCGCGCTTGGCCTTCTCGCCGTCGGCAATGTCGTTGGTCCGCTTGGCCGCTTCCTCGACCAGCTGCTTGGCTTCCTGGCGAAGCTCGCGGATCTCCTCCTCGTCCAGTTCCTCCTCGATCCCGGCCAGCTCGTCGCGAGCCCGGTGGGTCGCCTTGATCAGTTCGTCGAGCTTGGCGTGCATCGCGACGTCGCGGCGGTGCGCCTCCTGCTCGCGGTCATATTGGCCGTTCAGCACCATCTGGGTCAGCGTGATCGCGAGGATCGACAAAGCGGCGGTCAGCCCGTCGGCATGGAAGCCGAGCAGGAACCAGCCGGCACAGAAGACGATCACCCCGATCTGCATTGCGGGGTGCGCGAACAGGCGGCTCATCGCGTCCGACACGCGGTCGCCGAGGCGAACGAGGATATTCTTCTGCTCCGCCATTGCGCGCCCACAACGATCCATGCGGCGCCATTGTTGCACGCTTCGGCTAAGCCCCTGCGCTGCAACGGAAAAAGATTCAAAGGTCACGGGAACCAGGCCTCGTCATGGTGGTTGAGTCGAGTCTGGCAGGCCGAAGCGGGCCCTGTCCGTCTGCGGGGAATGACGATGAGCTTCACGACCGCTGCCTTCGACCGCCGCCTCGCTGCCTTCGAGCGCGCCGAAGCCGGACGCTTCGGCCGTCCACTGGGCGACGACAGCTTCGCCCGGGTGGCCTTCGCGCGCCGGGTCGCGACCCCCGCCGGTCCACTCCCTGCCGACCCCGCCATCGTCTCGAGCGGGTCGGCCTTCCTCCTCCAACGCTAGATCCAGCCCCGCCGCTTGAGGATCAGCAGCGGTACGACCGCGCTCAGCAGCATCAGCACCAGCGACAGCGGATAGCCCCAGGTCTCGTTGAGCTCGGGCATATATTTGAAGTTCATCCCGAAGATGCCCGCGATCAGCGTCGGCGGCAGGAACACCACCGCCATCCAGCTGAACAATTTCATCGCCGCATTCTGCTCGATCGAGATCAGCCCGAGGCTCGCGTCGAGCTGGAAGGTAAGATCATCGCCGAGATAGCCGGCATGGTCGAGCAGCGCCGTCACGTCGGTCTGGAGGCTGAGAAGATGCGCCCGCGCGGCCTGGTTCTCGGGCTGCTGCATCCGCTCCGTCCCGCCGAGGAAGCTCAGCAACCGGAGCGTGCTGACATTGGTCTCGCGGACCCGCCCGAGCAGGCTCTGGGCCCGCCCGATCCGCGCCAGCAAGGCGGTCAGCGTCTTGGCCGGGATCCGCCGCTCGTCGACCGGCTGGTGGAAGATCCGGCGCGACAATTCCTCCATCTCCGCCCCCGACCGCTCGAGCTCGTCCGCGGTCCGGTCGACGATCGCGTCGAGCAGCCGGAGCAGCACCGTCACCGCGTCGCGCGCGAGGTCCGGGCGGCGGCGGACGTCCTGCGAGAAGGCCCGCACCGGCTTGGGGCTCGCATAGCGCACCGTCACCAGCTTGTTGCCCGCAAGCACGAAGGCGATGGGGTCGGTGGTCGGCATCCCGTCCTCGACCCCGCACAAGGTGCTCAGCGTCATGAACAGCGCGCCGCCTTCCTCGTAAAGGCGGCTCGACGGCTCGATCTCGGACAGATCGTCGCGGGTCGGGATGGCGATGCCGAGCAGTTTCTCGACCACCGCCTCCTCTTCCCGGGTCGGCTCCTCGAGATCGATCCAGGTCGCGCTGGCGGTGATGGGCTGGGCGGAAGCGTCGACGATGCTTCCGTCGCATTCGGGACCGTAGGTGCGTAGCATTTCCGCCAGCCTCGTTGCTCGGACACGCCTTGGCAAGCCCGGACCGCTCCCCTAGCCAAGGCCCCATGGCCGAACACAGCCACGACTTCCTTGGCGCGTCCCACGACCGCAACGCCCGGCGCACGCGCTGGGTGGTGGTGCTGAGCGCGGTCATGATGGTGGCCGAGATCGTCGCCGGTACGCTGACCGGCTCGATGGCACTGACCGCCGACGGCTGGCACATGGCCACCCACACGCTCGCGCTCGGCGTCAGCGCACTTGCCTACAGCTTCGCCCGCGCCCGCTCGAGCGACGTCCGCTACAGCTGGGGCACGGGCAAGGTTGGAAGCCTCGCCGGCTTCGCCTCCGCGCTCGGCCTTGCCGCGGTCGCGGTCGGCATCCTCTACGAGAGCGGCGCACGCTTCCTGACGCCCCATGCGGTCGACTATCGCGAGGCGCTGGCGGTCGCCGTCATCGGCCTCCTCGTGAACCTCGCCAGCGCGCTGCTGCTCGGGCACGGCCACGACCATGGGCATGACCACGATCACAGCCATGACCACCACGGCCATGACCACGCCCACGACCATAATTTCCGTTCGGCCTATCTCCACGTCCTCGCCGACGCGCTGACCAGCGTGCTCGCGATCGCGGCACTGCTCGCCGGCTGGCTCTACGGCTGGCGCTGGCTCGACCCGGCGGTCGCGGTCGTCGGCGCGCTCGTCATCCTCAACTGGAGCCGCGGCCTCCTGTCCGAGACCAGCAGCGTGCTCCTCGACCGAGTCCCCGACGACGCCCTGTGCGACGAGCTCAAGCGCAAGATCGAAGGCTCGGGCGACATCGTCGTTCACGACTGGCACCTGTGGACCGTCGGGCCCGGCCGCTATGCCGCGATCGTGTCGGCCTCGGGCGCCCCGGCCAGCGAGATCCGCCGCCGCCTCGGCGGTGACAAGCGAATTGCCCATCTCACCGTGGAGTGTGCGTGAAGAAGAGTGTCGGGCCGTATGCGACGGTCCTTGGTGTCATCCTCGCCACCGCCGCGATCCTCTGGCTGATGGGCCGGCCGCCGCTCTACAAGGGCGGCCTCATCCAGCTCTGGGGCCCGGTCGGTCCCAAGCAGAGCCAGATGCTGTTCGACTGGTACAGCGCCAGCCACATCGTCCACGGCTTCCTCTTCTACGGCCTGCTCCACCTCGTCGGGCGGCCAAAGGCGGTCGAGAGCCGGCTCCTACTCGCGACCATCGTCGAGGCCGCCTGGGAGCTGGTCGAGAACAGCCCGGTCATCATCAACCGCTACCGCGAGGCGACCATCGCGCTCGGCTATCGCGGCGATTCGATCCTCAACTCGGTCAGCGACATCGCGCTGATGGTGGTCGGCTTCCTCCTTGCCCGGCGGATCCCCGTCTGGGCGAGCGTGATGATCGTCCTGGTCCTGGAGCTCGTGCCCCTCGCGATCATCCGCGACAATCTCACCCTCAACGTCTGGATGCTGGTCGCGCCCAACGACGCCGTCCGCGCCTGGCAAGCGGGGGCTTGAGCCGCGGCGGGCGTTCACGGAACCGCAATCCGCGCCACTCGATTGAGCAGGTCATGCGTATCCTGATCCCGGCCGCGTGCGCCCTTGCCCTCCTCCCTTCCGCCGCCTCGGCGACCGAGATCTTCGCGGGCGTCCACGCCCATGCGGTGAAGACGCCTTTCAGCCTCGAGGCCGACCGCGAGGACGGGACCGATTTCAGCCTCGGCATCCGCGGCGCGCGGATCGGCAAGACCCCGCTCCAGCCCTACGCCTTCGGCTCGCTCAACAGTTCGGGCGGGACCAACTTCCTCGCCGCCGGCCTCTCCGCCAAATTCGGCAGCCGGGTCTATGTCCGTCCCGGCCTCGGCCTCGCGATCCACGACGGCTCGGCCTCCGACAACGACCGCCCCGACCGCCTCGCCTTCGGCAGCCGGGTCCTGTTCGAACCCGAGATCGCGGTCGGCGCGGCGCTCAACGACCGCGTCAGCGTCGAGGCGAGCTGGGTCCACTTCAGCCACGCCCAATTGTTCGGCCGGCAGAATCCGGGGATCGACAATATCGGCGTCCGCCTGAACTGGCGGCTCTAGCCCAGCCGGGTCGCCGCGAAGCCGAGCGCCACCGCGCCCAGCGACAGCAGTACCGAGCCCACCACATAAGCCACCGCAAGTCCTGGCTGCCCGCGCTCCCACAAGGTCAGCGCGTCGAGGCTGAAGGCCGAGAAGGTCGTGAACCCGCCGAGCACGCCGGTGGTGAGGAACAGCCGGAGATGCTGTGATGCCGCCGGCCCTTCCGCCAGCAGGCCGGCCAGCACGCCCATCAGCAGCGACCCCAGCACGTTCACCGCCAGGGTCGACACCGGAAAGCCCGTTCCCAGCCAGGCCGCGGCGAGCCGGTTCGCCCCATGGCGCAGGACAGCACCGATCCCGCCGCCCAGGAAGACCAGCAGCGCAGGCGTCACGCGGCCGCGGGCTCCGCCGCCTTCCTGCGCTTGGGCAGGAGGTGGAGGAGGCCGACGATCACCCCGCCGACGATGACCCCGACAATGGCCCCGAACAGGGCGTTGAGCAGCCAGGTCCAGGCACCCTGCCAGAAGCCCAGTGCCTCGCCGCCCTTCTTGGCCAGCTCATGGGTCAGGTGCGGCAATGCCTCGCCGATATGGAGCACTTCCATGCCGTGGAGCAGGATCTGCCCACCGACCCACAGCATCGCCGCGGTCCCGACCACCGACAGCGCCGCGAGCAGCTTGGGCACGCCGCGCACCAGCGCCCGGCCGAAGCCCGCGCTCGCCCCACCCTTCTTGGCCAAGTGAAGGCCGATGTCGTCGAGCTTCACGATCAGCCCGACCGTTCCGTAGACCATCACCGTGATCGCGATCCCGACCACCGCCAGCACCACCGCCTCCAGCCACAAGGCGTCGAGCTCGAGCGCCGCCAGCGCGATGACCATGATCTCGGCCGACAGGATGAAGTCGGTCCGGATCGCCCCCGCGACCTGCCTCTTTTCGAGTTCGGCCGGATCGTCGCATTCGAGCAGTTCGTCGGTGGCGTGATGATCGCCCGCGAACTTCTCCCACAATTTCTCGGCGCCTTCGAAACAAAGATAGGCGCCGCCGACCATCAGCAGCGGGGTGATGAGGTCGAACCCGATCTTCTGCCCCGCCCAGGACAGGAACAGGGCCACCGGAAGGATCACGATCAGCTTGTTCTTGAGGCTTCCGAGCGCGATCTTGCCGATGATCGGAAGCTCGCGGTCGGGCGACAGGCCGGTGACGTAGCGCGGGGTCACCGCGGTATCGTCGATCACCACCCCGGCCGCCTTCGAGCCGGCCTTGCCGACCGCGGCGCCGATGTCGTCCATGCTCGACGCCGCGAGCTTGGTCAGGGTGGCGACATCGTCGAGGAGCGCGATCAATCCGGAGGGCAAGTGTTCGGTCCTTTGCAATCGTCACCCCGGACCTGATCCGGGGTCTGCCTTTTCTCTGCGCAGTGAAAGAAGGAAGGCGGATGCCGGGTCAAGCCCGGCATGACGGCCAAGGTTGCATCCGAACGTCAACTAAAGCATCCCGCGCCCCCATGCTGGACCTCGCCTTCATCCGCCAGAACCGCGACGCGGTCGCCCTCGCCGCCGCCCAAAAGAATGTCGCGATCGACCTCGACACTCTCCTCGCGCTCGACGCCGAGGTGCGCGGCGCGAAGGCCGAGATCGACCGCCTCCGCGCCGAGCGCAACGCAATCTCCGCCGGCTTCAAGACCGCCGCCCCCGAGGAGAAGGCCGAACTCGGCCGCCGCGCCAAGGAAGCGGGCGCGCAGGCCTCCGAGCTCGAGGCGGGCATGGCCGAGAAGGAGCAGGCGCTGCGCGACTTGCTCCTCAAGCTCCCCAACATCCCCTATGCCGGCGCCCCCATCGGCCCCGACGAAGGCAGCAACGTCGTCGTCCGCACCGAGGGCCAGCTTCCCGACTTCGGCTTCACCCCGCGCGACCATGTCGACCTCATCGAGATGAATGGCTGGGCCGACCTCAGCCGCATCGTCCAAGTTGCCGGCAGCCGCCAATATTGCCTCAAGGGCCGGCTCGCGATCCTCGAGACCGTGCTGATGAGCTGGGCGCTCCAGAAGATCGCCAGCCACGGCTTTACCCCCATCACCGTCCCCGCGCTCGTCCGCGAGGACGCCTTCGTCCGCCAAGGCCAGTTCCCCGGCCACCGCGAGGAAACCTACCAGCTTCCCAATGACGACCTCTGGCTCGCCGGCACCGCCGAGGTCGCGCTAACCTCGCTCCACACCGGCGAGATCCTCGACCTCTCGGCCGGCCCCCTTCTCTACGCCGGCTACTCGCCCTGCTTCCGCCGCGAAGCCGGAAGCGCCGGCCGCGACGTCCGCGGCCTCCTGCGCGTCCACCAGTTCGTGAAGGTCGAGCAATATGTCATTTGCGAGGCCGACGAGGCGGTCTCGGCCGAATGGCACGCGAAGCTGCTCGCGCTGGCCGAAGAGCTGCTGACCGACCTCGAAATTCCCTATCAGGTGATCGAGACCTCGACCGGCGACATGGGCCTTGGCAAGTATCGCATGAATGACATCGAGAGCTGGGTCCCCAGCCTCGGCAAATATCGCGAGACCCACAGCTGCTCGACCCTGCACGACTGGCAGGCCCGCCGCGCCAACCTCCGCTACCGCGACAGCGAGGGCAAGGTCCGCTTCGCCCACACGCTCAACAACACCGCGCTCGCTTCCCCGCGGATCCTCGTGCCGCTGCTCGAGAACCACCAGCAGGAGGACGGCCGGGTCCGGCTCCCCAAGGCACTCCAGCCGTTGATGGGCGGTGAATTCCTCTGAGGCCCTCATGACCGATCCTGACTGCCGGCTGCCTTCGACCAGGCTCCGGCTGCGCGAGATCGCGACCATGCTGCCGGGCAGCTGGCGGCTGCTCCGGACCCCGACCCCGCTCGGTCCCCCACGCGGGCCCAAATGCCTCGTGGTGCCGGGCTTCCTCGCCCACGACCGCTCGACCCTCCTCCTCCGCCAGGGCCTCGCCGCCGCGGGCTTCCGGGTGCACGGCTGGAAGGCCGGGCTCAACACCGGTGCCAAGGCACACACGCTCGACGTGCTCGGCCGCCGCCTCGACGAGCTCTACCGCGAGAACAAGGGGCCCGTGCTGGTGGTGGGATGGAGCCTTGGCGGGCTGTTCGCGCGCGAGCTCGCCTTCCGCCATCCCGACAAGATCCGCGCGGTGGTGACCCTCGGCTCACCCTTTTCGGGCGATCCGCGCTGGAACAACGTCTGGCGGATGTACGAGCGGGTCGCCGGCCACAAGGTCGACCAGCCGCCCATCCCCCGCTCGCCCGGCAAGCCGCCGGTCCCGACCCTCGCGCTCTGGTCGCGCTGCGACGGGATCGTCGCGCCGCGCGCCGCCTACGGCCTTGCCGACGAGCGCGACCAGGCGGTGGAGCTCGGCTGTAACCACCTCGGCTTTGTCGTCACCCGGCCGGGTGTCCGCGAGGTGGTGGGCGCGATCACCCGCTTCCTCGACGAGTCCGCGCCGGCCTGAACCGCCCGCGGCCGTTGGTCGAAAGCCCTTTGCCGGCGGCACCCCTTCGGTCCTAGACTTCGCGCCTTCCACTTGCGGAGCATCGTCCCATGCCGCTGTTGCTGATGCTGCTGGCCCTCGACCCCGACGTGCCGATTTCGGTCGAGGCGCCCAAGAAGGATCCCGTCGTCTGTACTCGCCGGGCGGCGGCGACGCTCGGCTCCAACATCGCCCAGCCGCGGATCTGCAAGAAGAAGTCGGAATGGGACGCCGAGGCGAAGAACGCCCAGCGCAATCTCCAGAAATTCCGCGAACACCGCTCCGACCCGGCCAAGATCCCGGGCGGGCAGCCTATCCCGCAATAAGCTCAGGCCTGGTTGACGGGGATCACCGCCAGCGTGATCCGCGACAGGCAGACGAGCTTCTGGCGCTCGTCGGTGATGCGGATCGTCCACACCTGAGTCGTCCGCCCGATCGCCTCGGCGATGGCGCGCGCGGTGACCAGCCCCTCCCGCACCGGGCGGATGTGATTGGCGTTGATCTCCAGCCCGACCACCACCCGCTCGGCCGGATCGACCGTCATGAAGCCCGCGACCGAGGCGACCGTCTCGGCCAGCGCGACGCTGGCGCCGCCGTGCAGCCGGCCGAACGGCTGGTGGGTCCGCTGGTCGACCGGCATGGTCGCCTCGAGCCAGTCGTCACCGCGGGCGGTGATCCGGATCCCGATATGTCCCGGCATGCTGTTATCGCCGAAGGCGCTCGAAACGTCGGGGTCGAAGGCGTCGCTGTGCCAGATGCTCATGGGCGAAGGCCTAGGCACAAGCGCGGCTCACGGCAACGGCCCCTCGAGCGCGGCCACCACCGCCGCCATGTCGTCCGCCACCAGGTAGAGCGGCTGCATCGCATCATGCCGGTAGGGCGTCGCGACCGCGCCTTGCGGCGTGAAGCGGCGCCGCTCGATCGCGGGATCGGCAAGGCTCTTGGCCGCTTCGCCGAAGCTCGACGCCAGCCCCGCGCCGAGGATCCGCACCGCCCCGTCCTCGCGCACCAGCCCGAATTCGATCGTATGCCAGTAGAGCCGCGCGACCTTGTCGCCCTCGCCCCGCGCGATGGCATCGACGCCGGTCGCGCCGAACCGCTGCATCGCATCGGCGATGCCCTTGTCGGCCAGCATCGGCACATGGCCGTAGATGTCGTGGAAGCAGTCGGGCTCCTCGAGATAGTCGAGCTGCGCTCGGGTCCGGATGAAATTGCCGATCGGAAACACCCGCTCGCGCAGCATCGCGAAGAAGGCCTCGTCGGGGACGAGCCCGGCCACCGCGACGCAGCGCCAGCCGGTCAGCGGAAGCAGCCGCGCATTCAGCCGGCCAAGCTCGGGAATGCCCCCGTCGCCCAGCCCCAGCGCCGCCAGCCCGTCGAAGAAGCGTTCGACGATCAAGCCGTCGAGCAACGCGGTCTGCCGGGCGTGGAGCAGGTCCCACGTCTCATGCTCCTCGGCGGTGAAGCCCGCCCAGCCCTGGTCGACGACATGCGCCTCCCAGCCGCGCCCCGCGCCCCCGTCCCCACAGTCGAAACTCTTGAACATCCTTCTACTCCAGACACGAAAAACCCCGCCGGACCGTGGGTCTGGCGGGGTGGTGAAAGCTTGCCTTTGTCAGACGCGCGTCAGCCTATCCCCACCATGATGGGATAATAAGCAACGGCAGCGGCGACGCGGGCGATCATGGGGATCAGATAATGCACCCGCCGCCTGAATGGAAGCTTGCCCCTTCCAATCGGGCCGGCGCGCACCATCTTACTCGCCTAACACACCTGCGAGGAACCACAGAGACATGACGCAAGAAGGCAGGCGCATCGCCAAATATGCCGCCGTCGGCGCCCTTATCGCCATTCCGGTGCCGATCGTCGGCCCGATCGTGGGCGGGATCGTCGGCGCGGTCCTCGGCGCCAACAAGAACAAGAAGCTCTACGGCCGCCCCTACTGACCGGCCAGCCGGTCGATCTCCTGCGCCAGCGCATGGTCGCGGTCGGTCACCCCGCCCGCGTCATGGCTGGTCAGCCGGAAGTCGACCCGGTTCCAGACACTGGTGAATTCGGGATGGTGATTGACCTTCTCGGCGTGCAGCGCGACCCGCGTCAGGAAGCCGAAGGCCAGGCTGAAATCGGCGAAGCGGAAACTCTTCCATAGCGCGCCATCCCGTTCTTCCCAGCCCATCATCCGTCTCCTCGCATCTTGAAAAGCGCCTAGGGGCGGCGCAGTGGACAGGGCAAGAAGGAGATTTCCCATGGCCACCACCGCCACGCTCGAAAAGGGCCCGCTCGGGCTCGACAATCCGATGGGCACCGACGGCTTCGAGTTCGTCGAATATGCCGCGCCCGACCCCCAGCTGCTGCGCGACCTGTTCGCCAAGCTGGGCTTTCCGGCCATCGCGAAGCACCGCAGCCAGGACATCACCCTCCACCGCCAGGGCGACATCAACTTCCTGATCAACGCCCATGACGAAAGCCATGCCGCCGACTTCTCGGCCGCGCACGGCCCCTCGGCCGTCGCTATGGCCTTCCGCGTGAAGGACGCCGCCGCGGCCCACGCCCGCGCCCTTTCGCTCGGCGCCACCGACGTCACCGACAAGGGCCTCGGCTGGCCCGCGATCGAGGGCATCGGCGGATCGTTGCTCTATCTGGTCGATCAATATGGCGACCATGGCGACGCTTATGCCGACAGCTTCGACTATCTGCCCGGCCATGAGGAAGCGATGCAGGCCTCGGCCAGCTGCCTCACCTACCTCGACCACCTCACCCACAACGTCCGGCGCGGCCGCATGGTCGTCTGGGCCGACTTCTACGAGAAGCTCTTCAACTTCCGCGAGATCCGCTACTTCGACATCGAAGGAAAGGTCACCGGCCTCTTCTCGAAGGCGATGACGTCGCCCTGCAGCAAGATCCGCATTCCGCTCAACGAGAGCCAGGACGACAAGAGCCAGATCGAGGAATTCCTCCGCGAATATAAAGGCGAGGGCATCCAGCACATCGCGCTCGGCACCACCGACATCTACAAGAGCGTCGACATCCTCTCCGCCCGCGGCATCCCCTTCCAGGACACGATCGACACCTATTACGACCTGCTCGACGAGCGCGTGAAGGGCCATGGCGAGCCCTTGGACGAACTCAAGAAGCGCAAGATCCTCGTCGACGGCGCCCCGACCGAAGGCCAGGGCTTGCTGCTCCAGATCTTCACCCAGAACGTCATCGGCCCGATCTTCTACGAGCTCATCCAGCGCAAGGGGAACGAGGGCTTCGGCGAAGGCAACTTCAAGGCCCTGTTCGAGAGCATCGAGCTCGACCAGATCCGTCGCGGCGTGATCTCGGCCGACTAATTCGTGTTCCCCTGCGAATGCAGGGGCCCAGTTTTCTTTGACGAGGCGAAAGAAGGCCACTGGGCCCCGGCTTTCGCCGGGGAACAGCATGACCCAAGCCTTCATCTGCGACTACATCCGCACCCCGATCGGCCGCTACGGCGGGGCGCTCTCCCCGGTCCGCGCCGACGACCTCGCCGCCATTCCCATCCGCGCGCTCAAGGCGCGCAACGGCAGCGTCGAATGGGCCGCGCTCGACGACATCATCCTCGGCTGCGCCAACCAGGCGGGCGAGGACAATCGCAACCTCGCGCGCATGGCGGGGCTTCTCGCCGGCCTGCCGCAGGACAGCGGCGGCGTCACCCTCAATCGCCTGTGCGGCTCGGGCCTCGACGCGGTCGCCATGGCCGCGCGCACCATTCGCTCGGGCGAGGCCGACCTCATCATCGCCGGCGGCTCCGAAAGCATGAGCCGCGCGCCCTTCGTCATGCCCAAGGCGACGAGCGCCTTCGACCGCAACGCCGAAATCTACGACACCACCATCGGCTGGCGCTTCGTCAATCCCAAGCTCCGCGACGCCTATGGCGACGATACCATGCCCTCGACCGCCGAGAACGTCGCCGACGACTTCAAGGTCAACCGCGAGGACCAGGACGCCTTCGCCCACCGCAGCCAGGAAAAGGCCGCCGCGGCGCAGGTCAATGGCCGCCTCGCCGCCGAGATCGTCCCGGTCGCCATCCCCGGCCGCAAGGGCGAAGTGACCACGGTCGACCGCGACGAGCATCCCCGCCTCACCGGCCTCGACAAGCTCGCGGCGCTGAAGCCCATCGTGCGCAAGGACGGCACCGTCACCGCCGGCAATGCGAGCGGCGTCAACGACGGCGCCGCCGCCCTGCTGATCGCGTCCGAAGAGGCCGCGAGGCGCCACGGCCTGACCCCCATCGCCCGAGTCCTCGGGACCGCGGTCGCCGGCGTTCCCCCGCGCATCATGGGCATCGGCCCCGCGCCCGCGACGACGAAGCTCCTCGCCCGCCTCGGCCTTACCCTCGACCAGCTCGACGTCATCGAATTGAACGAGGCTTTCGCCGCGCAAGGCCTCGCCGTGCTGCGCGAACTCGGCCTTCCGGACAACGATGCCCGCGTGAACCCCAATGGCGGCGCCATCGCGCTCGGCCATCCGCTCGGCATGAGCGGCGCGCGCCTCGCCGGCACCGCCGCGCTCCAGCTGCGCGAGACCGGCGGCCGCTACGCCCTCGCCACCATGTGCATCGGCGTCGGCCAGGGCATCGCGATGGTCATCGAACGCGTCTGACCTTGCTCCTTCCCCGGGCACCTGGGGGAGGTGCCCCGAAGGGGCGGAGGGGGCTCGGCTTGTCGTGCCGAACGTCTTTCAGCACCCATGCTGCAAGCCTCGTCATGCTGAACTCGTTTCAGCATCGATGCCCCCACACGTACCGAAGGCGGGAGTGAAAAGATGGACCCTGAAACAAGTTCAGGGTGACGCTATATGAGGTGCGATGACCGACACCGCCCCCCTCTGGGCCGTTCTTCAGGAAGTCCCCGATCCCGAGATCCCCGCCGTCTCGGTGGTCGAGCTCGGGATCGTCCGCGCGGTTACGCCCGACAAGGTGACCATCACCCCGACCTATTCGGGCTGCCCTGCGACCCTCTTCATCGAGCAGTCGATCCGCGCCGCGCTCGACTCCGCCGGTTACCGGTCGACGGCGATCGAGACCGTCATCGCCCCGCCCTGGACAACCGAGTGGATCACCCCGGAAGGCCGCGAGAAACTCCGCCGCTACGGCATCGCTCCGCCCGAGCCGTCGGGCGAGGTCGCCTGCCCGCAATGCGGGTCGAGCCACGTCGAGGAAGTCAGCCGCTTCGGCTCCACCCCCTGCAAGAGCCAGTGGCGCTGCCGTGACTGCCTCGAGCCCTTCGACCGCTTCAAATGCCATTGAGCGCCGTGCGGCGCCCGTCGAGTCAGGCCGCCAGCGCCCGGTAGATAGTGTCGTAGCGCGCGACTCCCATCGACAGGTCGAACCAGCGCTTGAGCCCCTCGCGGCGCCGCTCGTCGCTGACCGTCAGCCCCGCGACCGCGGCAATGGCTTCGCCATAGGCCGTCTGGTCGAAAGCCCCGACCAGCACCCCGGCGCCCGTCTCGCGGACGATATGGTCGACATCGCCGACCCCGGCATTGGTCACGACCGGCAGCCCGACCGCCAGCAGCTCGCCGAGCTTCACCGGTGAGCTCGCCTGCTTGGAGAAGGTCGGGCGGATGAAGAACAGGCCATAATCCGCCGCCGCGAGATAGTGCGGCACGTCGCTCCGCCCCGCCGACTGGATCCGGATCGCGCTCGCCGGAATGCCGCGCGCCTGCGCCGCCGCCAGGATCGGCCCGGGCGCATCGCGGGTGACGAACAGCATCACCGCCGAGGGGTCCGCACGCCGCTGGACCGCGAAACAGTCGAGCATCTCGCCGAGCATGTACCAGGTGCCGATCGAGCCGAGATAGACCGCGACCTTTGAGTCCTCCGCGATGTCGAGCCGCCGCCGTGCCTCCGCCCGCTGCGCCGGAAGCGAGCGCGAGAAGGCCTCGAGATCGGCGCAGCAGGGGATGACCGTGATCGGCTTGTCCGCGCCGACATGCCAGTCGTCGCGCATGATCCCCCGCGCCCGCTCGGTCAGCACCACCGTATGGTCCGACGCGTCGAGCAGGCTCTTCTCCTGCTTCTTCATCCAGCGATAGATGGCGCCGTACACTGGGTGGCTGGTCGACCACAGGCCGCCCTCGACCCGCTCGTCGGCCCAGAAACCGCGCATGTCGAAGATGAGCTTGGCGCCCGTCAGTTTCTTGTACCGTGATCCGACGAGGGCCGGCATGTAGCTCCGGCAGTGGACGATATCGAAGGCGCGCGGCTTCGACAGGCGGGTGACCAATCGCCACATGGCGCGAAGGTCGCGCAGCTTGGCGATGACTGGCGGGCGCTTGGTATAGGTCAGCGGATGCCAGTCGATCCCGGCCGCCCGGCAGAAGGTCCGGACCGCCAGCATCTCCGCCGCCGACCGTTCGGGCTTCTCGAAGCTGATGAGGGTGATCCGGTGCCCCGCCTTCACCAGCTCGACCAGATAGGCGAGGACCTGGCTCGGCCCCAGCGGGTCGGTCATTCCGTCGTAGCTGAGATAGAGAACATTGGCCGCAGGCCGCGCCTTGAGGAAATTATCCATAAACGCAGGTTAAGAATATGCCCCTGCGCCTCAAAGCGGAACATCTTCCCGATATGCCAGCGGTGGCACCGGAATAGTTCTATTTACTTTGCGCCTCTACTTGCGACTATCAGAACAACTTAACGACGGCCCGCGCTTGCTCCCCTGCGAACGCAGGGGCCCAGTCCCTTTCCTGGCGCTTGCAACGTAGGAAAATAGCTGATTTAAGTACCGCAGCGGTTCGGGTCGGCCCTTTCGGATTCACCAGGAAAGGCTCGGCGCGAAGACCCCGTCCTATGTCAACTTCGTCAACTTCGTCCCTGATTTCGCTCAGCCGCACTGCCCCCGGTGGAGCATCTTGTGGTCGGCCAGGACCAGCGCCACCATCGCCTCGATGACGGGCGCGCCACGGATGCCGACGCAGGGGTCGTGGCGGCCGCCGATGCCGATGCTGCTGGTCGGCTTGAACGCCACCCGGACCCGGATCGGCTGTCCGGTCGAGATGCCGCCGTCGATCCCGCTTGCCAGCATCGCCTCGCGGCTGTCCTTGCCCCGCGCCCGGCCCGCGGCGAAACCCTCGCCGATCTCGACCCCCTTCACCGCATTCACGCCCATGCAGGCCGCGGCGAGGTCGGAATCGAGCTTGGCGTAGATCGGCGCGCCCCAGCCGGCGGGCACGCCCTCGGCGATGCATTCGATGATCGCGCCGAGGCTGTCCTGGTCGCCCCGCGCGGCGTCGAGCAGCGCCTCCCACTTCGCCGGTTCCGCCTCGCCGCCGATCTCGGCCACCCGCGCCTCGATCCGGACTTCGGGAATGACCAACCGCGCCACGGCGCTCGCCGCGACCCGCATGGCAGTCTCGCGCGCGCTCGCCCGGCCCCCGCCGCGCGGATCGCGGAAGCCATATTTGGCATCATAAGCCGCATCGGCATGGCCCGGCCGCGGCGGCAGGCCGGCATAGTCCTTCGACCGCGCATCGACATTCTCGATCATCATCGCGATCGGCGTGCCTGTCGTCCGGCCCTCGAACAGCCCCGACAGGATCCGCACCCGGTCGGGCTCCTGGCGCGGCGAGACGTTCCTGCCCGTCCCCGGCCGCCGTGCGTCGAGGAAGTGCTGGACCTGCTCCTCGCCGAGGGGCAGCCCCGGCGGGCAGCCGTCGACCACCACCCCGATCGCCGGCCCATGGCTCTCGCCCCACGTGGTGAAGCGGAAGAGCCGCCCGAAGCTGTTGACGCTCATGCCCGTTCCTCGATCCGCGCCCCGATCCCCCGCATCGCCTCGCGGAAGGTCGGGAAGCTGGTCGCGATCATCTCGCCCTCCTCGACCGCGACCGGCTCTGCCGCCGCGAGCCCGAGGACGAGGTGGCTCATCGCGATCCGGTGGTCGCCCTCGGTCCGGACCGTGGCCCCGCCCCGGATGGGGCCGCCCCGGATCACCAAGGCATCGCCCTCCGCCCGCGCCTCGACCCCGCAGGCTTTGAGCCCCTCGGCCATCAGCGCGAGCCGGTCGCTTTCCTTGTGGCGGAGCTCGTCCAGGCCCTCGATGCGGGTCTCGCCCCGCGCCCCGGCCGCGACCACGGCGAGGATGGGGATCTCGTCGACCATCGAGGGAATTTCCTCGGGCGTGAATTCGGCCCCGAACAGCGGACCGAAGCGAACCCGGACGTCGCCGATCGTCTCGCCATTCTGGCCGCGGATGTTGCTCATCGCGAGGTCGGCGCCCATCCGCTGCAGCGCCATGACGAAACCCGAGCGATGCGGATTGAGGAGCACGTTCTCGACCGTCACCTCGGATCCCGGCACGATCGCCGCCGCCCCCAGCGCGAAGGCGGCCGAGGAGGGATCGCCCGCGACACTGACCAGCCGTCCCTCAAGGCCGCGCCGCTCTCCGAGCCGGACGGTCCCGCCCTCGACGATAACCTCGACCCCGAATTCGGCGAGCATGATCTCGCTATGGTCTCTGCTCGGGACCGGTTCGCTCACCGCCACCTGTTGGTCGGTACCCAGCCCCGCCAGCAGCACCGCCGACTTGACCTGTGCGCTCGCCGGCACGTTGACGTGATCGATCCCGCGGGTGACCGGCCCGTGCACCGTCAGTGGCAGCGTGTCGCCGCCTTCAAAGCGGACGCCCATGGCCTCGAGCGGGGCCCGAACCCGGCGCATCGGTCGCTTCGACAGGCTCGCGTCGCCGGTGAAGGTCGCGCTGACGCCCTGCCCCGCCGCCGCGCCCATCAGCAGCCGCGCCGAAGTCCCACTATTGCCGCAGTCGATCAGGCCCTCGGGATCGCGCCACGGCCCCCCGATCACCCGCCAGCGCCCCGGCCCGAACCGCTCGACCCGGATCCCGAAGGCGCGGAGCGCAGCGGCGGTCGCAAGCACGTCCTCGCTTTCGAGGAGCCCGGCGATCACGGTCTCGCCGCTCGCCAGCGCGCCAAAGATCAGCGCCCGGTGCGACAGGCTCTTGTCGCCCGGTACCGCGAACCGTCCGGCCAGCGGCCCGCTCGGGGAAGCCACGAGTTTCAGGCGGCGTCTCGCTGCGCGCCCGCGGCGACGAAGGCCCGGACGACCCGGGCGGCCTGGCGCGGATTGAGACGCGGATCGCAGGCACTGGTCCAGCCCTCGCCCTCGTCCCCGCCGGTGCATTCGGCGACGTCTTCGGGCGTCATCTCGAGGTGGAGGCCGCCTGCGTGCACGCCCTCGCTCCGGGCAATGGCGACGAAGGCCGCGACCTCGTCGAGGATCGCCTCCATCCGCCGGACCTTGCGCGAGCCGCCCCGCTCGGTGTTGCCGTGGAGGGGATCGCTGACCCACAAAGGCATGCGCCCGTCCTGCCGGAGCGCCCGCATCAGCGCAGGCAGTCGCCCGCCGATCGCCTCGCCCATACGGACGATGAAGGTCAGCCGCCCGGGTAGCCGCTCGGGATCGAGCCGATCGGCCAGCGCCCGGAGGTCGTCGGCCTCGACCGAACCGAGCTTGACCCCGATCGGGTTGGCGAGGCCGGCGGCGAAGGTGACATGCGCGCCGCCCAGTTGCCGGGTCCGCTCGCCGATCCACAGCATGTGGCCCGACCCGCTCCACCAGCGACCATCCTCCGCCTGCCGGACGAAGGCCTGCTCGTAGGGCAGAAGCAGCGCCTCGTGGCTGAGGAAAAGACCCTCGGGCACGGCGGCGGCGGTCGCGGCGGCGTGCCGGTAGGCCCGCAGCATCCGCTCGGGATCGGGCTCAAGCGCCTCGCGACCGTTGACGATCTCGCCCCGCCAAACCCGGCCCTCGACGGTGCGCGGCTTGGCGAATTGCCCGGCAAGCCGCGCCACCGGCACCACCGGCAACGGAAGCTCGGCCGACAAGTCATCGAACAGGCGCTTCAGTCCCGCCACGTCGGCCGGCGCGAACGTCTCCGCGCAGTCACCGCCCTGGAGCAGCAGCGCCCGGCCCGACGCAGCGCCGGCAAGCCGCTCGCGCAGCGTGTCGATGGCGGAGAGCGTGACCAGCGGCGCGGCGGCGGCGAGGGTCTTCTCGGCTGCGGCAAGCGCCGCGGCATCGGCATAGACCGGCTGCTGCGCCGCGGGGCGCGTGCGCCACAGAGCGGGAGTCCAGCCGGTCGTCACTTCAGGCACCCAGCGCCTTGCCGAGTTCGATCTGCCCCTGCTCCAGCCCCGACGCGGGGATGGTCGCGGTGGCGGGGTCACCGATCTCGGCCAGCCGGTCGAGGATCGCCGAGGCCGCCTCGAGGTCGTCCATGCCCTTGATCGAAATGCCCTTGGTCAGCGTGACATGCGCCTGCTCCACCCCCTGCGCGCCGGCGGCGAGGATGGTCCGGCTCGGCGCATTGTCGGCGACCAGCGCGAGGAGCGCGGGGCTGACGTATTCGGGGCCCAGCAGCTCGAGCGCCTGCGGGGGCAGGAGGTTCTCGGTCATCGCGGTGCGCGCGGTCGGCGCCAGGCAATTGACCTTGATGTTGTTCTTGGCGCCCTCGATCGACAGCGTCTGCATGAGGCCGACGAGCGCCATCTTGGCCGCGCCATAATTGCTCTGGCCGAAATTGCCGTAGAGCCCGCTCGACGAGGTGGTCATGACGATCCGGCCGTAGTTGCGCTCGCGCATGCCGTCCCACACCGCCTTGGTGCAGATGACGCTGCCCATGAGGTGGACGTCTATGACGAGGCGGAACTCGTCGAGGCTCATCTTGGCGAAGCTCTTGTCGCGCAGGATGCCCGCATTGTTGACGAGGATGTCGACCGCACCGGCCTTGCCCACCATCTCGGCAACCGCGGCCTCGTCGGTGACGCTCGCGCCGAATGCTTCTGCAGTGCCGCCCGCGGCCCGGATCTCCTCGACCACGCTTTCGGCGTTGGCGAGCGACTGGGGAATGTCGTTGACGATCACCTTCGCTCCGGCGCGGCCGAGCAGAAGCGCGTGGGTCCGGCCAAGGCCACCCCCGGCGCCGGTGACGATGGCGGTGCGAGCTTCAAGCGAAACGGCCATTCTTCCTACCTCTCCTGGTTGGGCAGGGCAGTAGCGCGCTTGAGCCCGCTGACAAGGCTGGCGAGCGCCGCCGGGTCCGCGCCACACTTGACCAGTGCCGACCCCGCGATGACTCCCGCCGCACCGCTGGCGAGCGCGTCCGCGACCTGCTCCGGGGTCGAGATGCCGAAGCCGAGGATCGGCGGCGGGGCGGCGGCCTCGGCGAGGCCGGCGAACAGGGCGTCATGGTCTAGCGCGAGTTTTTCGCTCGTTCCCGTCACTCCTGCGCGAGCAACGCAGTAAGTATAGCCACCCGACAAGGCCGCGATCCGGTCGAGCACCGGCCGCGGCGTATTGGGCGCGGCGATCATGACGAGTTCGAGCCCGGCGGTCTTGGCGGCCTCGCTGTAGCGCGGGGCCTCAAGGCTGGGGACATCGGCGACGAGGATTGAATCGGCGCCGGCCGCAGCGGCATCGGCCATGAACTGCTCGCGGCCGCGCGCATGGAGAATGTTGGCGTAGGTGAGGATCCCGAACGGGATCGCCGGGTGCCGCGCGCGAAGGTCGCGGATGAGGTCAAAGCTGTCGTCGACCTTCATGCCGGAGCGCAGCGCCCGCTCGGACGCGGCCTGGATGACGGGGCCGTCGGCGACCGGATCGCTGAAGGGGATGCCGACCTCGATCATGTCCGCGCCGCCCTCGACCAGCGCGTCGAGAAGGAGAGCGCTGGTCGCCTTGTCGGGATCGCCGAGCATCAGGAATCCGCCGAACGCACCCTCGCCGCGCTGCTTCAGCCGCGCGAACATCTCGTCGTAGCGGCTCATTGCGCGTCGCCCTTAAGCAGCTTCACCGCGCTCGCCATGTCCTTGTCGCCGCGGCCCGAGAGGTTGACCACGATCACCGTCTCACGCGTCGCCTCGCGCGCCATCTTGAGTGCGAACGCGATGGCGTGAGCGCTTTCGAAGGCGGGGATAATCCCCTCGGAGCGGGCCAGCGCCTGGAATGCATCGAGCGCGTCGGCGTCGGTCACCCCCACATAATCGGCGCGGCCAATCTCGCGAAGATAGGCATGCTCGGGGCCCACGCCCGGATAATCGAGCCCGGCCGACATCGACCAGGTATCGGCGATCTGCCCGTCGCGGTCCTGGAGGAGCAAGGTCTCCGTCCCATGGAGGATCCCTGGCGTCCCCTTGAGGATGGTCGCGCCATGCTCGTGGCCGTGAAGCCCCTTGCCGGCCGCCTCGCAGCCGACGAGGCGGACATCCTCATCGTCGATGAAGTCGGCGAACATGCCGATGGCGTTGGAGCCCCCGCCGACGCAGGCGAGGACGGCGTCTGGGAGGCGGCCCTCGACCTCGAGGACCTGTGCGCGGGCTTCCTTGCCGATCACCCGCTGGAACTGGCGGACCATGGTCGGGAAGGGATGCGGACCGGCCGCGGTGCCGAGGAGATAATGGGTGTCGGCGAAGCTCGCGGTCCAGTCGCGCAGCGCCTCGTTGACCGCGTCCTTCAAGGTCCGATCCCCGGCGGTGACGGGGACGACCTTGGCCCCCATCAGCTCCATCCGGAAGACGTTCAGCTGCTGCCGGGCGACGTCGTCCGCGCCCATGTAGATTTCGGTTTCGAGCCCGAAGAGCGCACCGGCGAGCGCAGTCGCGACGCCATGCTGCCCGGCGCCGGTCTCGGCGATGAGCCGGGTCTTGCCCATCCGCTTAGCGAGAAGCGCCTGGCCGAGCACCTGGTTGGTCTTGTGCGCGCCGCCGTGAAGCAGGTCCTCGCGCTTGAGGTAGATGCGCGCGGGCGTGTCGGCGCCGAGGTTGCGACAGCGGGTCAGCGGAGTGGGGCGACCCGCATAGGTGGCGAGCAAGGCGTCGAGCTCGGCTCGGAAGCCCGTATCGGCCTCGGCTTCGAGGAAGGCGCCCTCGAGCTGCTCGAGCGCGGGCACCAGGATCTCGGGCACGAAGCATCCGCCGAAGCGCCCGAACCGTCCATCATGCTTCATTTCGTGTCACTCCGTGTCGGCAGGCGAAGCGCGTCGAACAGCGCCCTCACCTTGGCCGGATCCTTGATTCCGGGGGCGGATTCGAGCCGCGAGCTGGCGTCGAGGCCATGAACGCCCGTGGCCTGTGCCGCCCGGGCATTGTCGGGACCGATCCCGCCCGCGAGAAATGCCGACGCCCTGGCCGGATGCGCGCGGACCGCGTCCCAGTCGCAAGGCTCGCCGGTCCCGCCGCCGGGGGAATCGAACAAGTGCCGGTCGCCGCCGCGCTCCTCGAAGCCCGCGGTCCAGATTTCACCGTCGAAGCGGTCGCGAAGGGCCGCCACGTCGGCGGGAGTCTCCTGGCCATGCAGCTGAACCGCTGCGAGGTCGAGCTTGGCCGCGAGTTCGGCGACCTTCCCCGGTTCACGATCACGGAATACGCCGACCGGCTTGAGACCGTGGCTACGGGCGGTTTCGGCAAGCGCCTCCGCCTCCTCGGCCGAAAGCGCCCGCGGGGTGCCAGGGACGAGGATCAGCCCTGCATGGGTTGCGCCCGCCGCCGCGGCCGCCGCGATATCCTCGGGCTGGGTCAGGCCACAGATTTTCACCCGCCCGAAGAGCAAGGCCCGGGTCGCCTCATGCATGTCGTTCGCCGCCATCAGCGACGAGCCGACGAGGAAAGCGTCGGCATGGGGGCTCAAACGCTCGGTATCGGTGCGGGTCGCGACCCCCGATTCGCTGACGAGCGTCACGCCGGCAGGCACGCGACCCGCGAGGCGCTCGGTGACGGCGAGGTCGGTCCGAAGACTCTTGAGATCGCGATTGTTGATCCCGACGAGGGTCGCGCCGAGCGCCAGCGCGCGGTCGAGCTCGGCCTCGTCATGGACTTCGACCAGCACGTCCATCCCGAGCCGCGCGGCCTCGGCCATCACCGCCCTGGCCTCATCGTCGCCGAGCACCGAGAGCATGCACAGCACCGCGTCCGCCCCGTGGCGCCGCGCCTCGGCGACCTGGGCGGGGACGACCACGAAATCCTTGGCGATGATCGGGCCGTCGAAACGGCTCCGGACGCGGTCGAGCGCGTCGAAGGAGCCGCCGAAATAGCGCGCGTCGGTAAGCACGCTGACCGCCTCGGTGACGCCGGCATAGGCCGCGATGGCGGTGTCGACGGAATGCGCCGAGCGATGCCCCGAGGGCGAGGCCCGCTTCACTTCGGTGATGAAGCGCGCGCCCGGCTGCGCGAGCGCCGCGCGAAGGCTCCGGCTGGTCGGAGCGATGCCCGTCGAATCGAAGCCGCGCAGCCGCTCGGCGACCTCGCGCCTCTTGTGGGCGACAATCTCTCCCAAAACGTCAGCCACGGCTCGCCTCCACCACGGCGGCGAGGGTGCGGCCCGCGGCGCCCGAGCGGAGCGTGTCGAGCGCCAGCGCGCTGCCCTCGGCGAAAGTCGAGGCCCGACCGGCGGTCCACAGCAGGGCGCCGGCATTGAGCGCTACCGCCTGCTGGTCGGCCGCGTGGCCTCCGCCGCCAAGGAGGTCGCTCAGCCGGGCGGCATTGTCGGCGGGGTCGCCACCTTCGATCTCGTGAAGCGCACCTCGCTCGAAGCCGGCTTCCTCGGGCGTCAGCACCAGTTCCTCGAGCTCGCCGCCGCTGACCCTTATGGCGCGCGTCTCGCCGTGGAGCGCAATCTCGTCGGTGCCCGCGCCATGCACCACCAGCGCCTCGCGCGTGCCGAGCGCGGCCAGCACCTGCGCAATCCGGCGCAGCATTCGCGGATCGGCGACTCCGAGCAGCTGAACCGGTGGCCGCGCCGGATTCACGCAGGGGCCGAGGAGGTTCATCACCGTCCGCACCGACAATTGCCGCCGCACGATGCCGGCATGCTTCATCCCCGGGTGATAGGCCGGTGCGAACAGGAAGGTGAAGCCGGTCTCATCGAGGAGGGCCCGAGCGCGATCGGGGCAGAGTTCCAGCGCGACCCCCATCTGCTCGAGCACGTCGGCCGAGCCGCAGCGGCTCGAGACCGAGCGATTGCCATGCTTGACCACCGGCAGTCCGGCGGCCGCGGCGACGAGGCCGGCGGCGGTCGAGACGTTGATCGTGCCCGCCCCGTCGCCGCCCGTCCCGCAGCAGTCGGCAAACAGCCCCTCGGGCCGTTCGAACGGGGTGGCCGCCGCGAGCAGGGCCTGCGCCGCGCCGATCATCTCCTCGGGCGTCTCGCCCTTCATCCGGAGCGCGATCAGCATGCCGCCGATCTCCCCCGGCTCGAGCCGGCCGAGCACCAGCCGCTCGAACAGATGCTGGGCCTCGTCGGCGTTGAGGTCCTCGCCCGCCAGCAGGCGCGGCAGGGGATTGGGGACCGGGCCGGTGTCGACCGGCGGCTCGGACGGGATGACGGCCGTGAACTGGGCAGTGGGACTCATGGGACGAAGGCTTTCGGGACGAGGGCACAAAAAAGCCCGCCTGGAGGGGCGGGCGGCGGGTCGCTTGAGGGTCGGGGGAACGCGTTCAGTTCACCGCCAACGCCATCGCGCTGCCGCCGGGATTGCCCACCACTGATGCCAGGTCTTGGTCACGGGCGCCTTCTTCCCGGCGCGACGCCAACTTGTCAACCGCCGGGGACCGGGCCACGACACGGGCTATGGGCCATAGGATCACCATCGCCGGGGCGGGAAGCATCGGCTGTTTCGTCGGCGGCCTGGCCGCGCTCGGCGGCAACGAGGTGACCCTGCTCGGCCGCGCGGCAATCGTCGAGACCGTCCGGGAGAAAGGGCTCCAGCTGACCAGCCTTGAAGGCTGGAGCGAGACGATCCAGCCCCGGCAGGTGCGCGCCACCACCGATCCCACCGAGGCCCTCGCGGATGCGGAAATCGTCCTGGTCACCGTAAAGGGTGGCCAAACGAGCGAGATGGCGGCGCTGATCGCCGCGCACGCACCCACCGATGCCGACATCGTCAGCCTCCAGAACGGCCTCGACAATGCCGCTCGGCTGCGCGCCGCGCTGCCCGGCCATCAGGTCCATGGCGGAATGGTCAGCTTCAACGTCCTCAACCTTGGCGGCGGTGCCTTCCACCGTGGGACCAGCGGCCCGATCGTGATCGAGGAAGTAGCCGGCATCGCCCCCTTGTTCGTGGCCCCGCACCTCGACTTCGTGGTTCACCAGCGCATGGACGAGGTGCTCGCCGGCAAGCTCCTCTACAATCTCAACAATGCGCTGAATGCTCTGTCCGGCCTGACACTCGCCGAGCAGCTCGCCGACCGCCGCTGGCGACGCCTGTTCGCTGCGGCGCAGGAGGAAGCACTTGCGGTCTTCCGGGCCGAGGGAATCACCCCCTGGAGCATGAGCAAGGTCCCGGTCACCCGGATGCCACGCATGCTCCGGCTGCCGAATCTCCTCTTCCGGCAGCTTGCCAAGCGTGGCGTAAAAATCGACCGGACCGCCCGCTCGTCGATGTGGGAGGACCTCGAACGGCGCCGCCCGACCGAGATCGACGACCTCCAGGGCGCGATCATCCGGCGCGGCGAAAAGTGCGGAATTCCGACCCCCGTCAATCGCGCCATCGCCGCCGCCATCCGCGCCGCCGAACAGGCGGGTGCCGGCAGCCCGCGCCTTTCCCCCGACCGCGTCGCGGGTTCGACTTCTTAACTCGGTCTCAACCCTCTCCGGGCTAGCTGGCACGGACAGGAGTCTGACCCGAACGATGTACGAGGCCCCCGACCGTTACAAACGCATGATCGCCGCCAGGCTTCCGGACGGCGAGTCGGCGGGTTTCGCCCGCGACAGCGGCGGCGCGGGTTCGCCGCTGCGGGATGCGCAGCTCATCGCGCGGGGCCATCTCGCCCCCTTCTTCGCGCTCACCAACACCGTCGCCGCCATCCTCTTCGCCGCGGCCCTGTGGGGCTCGGTGGACGCGCTGTGGCTGGCCGGCTGGGTCGGCGGCGTCGCTATGGTCAACTTCCTCGCCATGCGCTGGAGCCAGAGCCAGGCGGTGACCTGCGTCGGTCGCTCGGGCCAGACCGTGCCCGATTATGTCATGATCGGCGACGTGATCGCCCGGGCGATGGTTTGGCTGAGCCTCCCACTCTACCTCTTCTCGTCGCTGTCGACCGGCGGCCAGATGATCGCCGGGACGCTGATCGCCGGCGTCGGCGTCGCCGGGCTCGGCCTCGTCGTCATCTTCTCCTGCGCCGTCGCCTGGATGAGCGCCTTCACCCTCGGCTTGTCGGGCGCGCTGCTGCTGATGCAGTCGACCGTCGGCTTCCAGCAATTGCTGTCAATGCTGTTCGTGCTCGGGGTCGCCGTCTTTGGCGTCCTCACCGTCGCTCGCTGGGCCGCGGGGCAGCTCAAGACCAACGCCGACATGGGTTCGCAGTCCGAAAGCGCCTCGCTCCTCCTCCAGGAATATGAGCAGCGCGGCGTGGGCTGGCTGTGGCAAGTCGATGCGGAGAATCGCGTCGTCTACATCTCGAGCCGAATGGGCGCCCTCATCGGCCGTCCCTCGACCCAGATCCTCGGCCATTCGCTGCCCGCCCTGCTCGGTGGCCATGCCGAGCTCGGCCGGGTCCTCCTCGACAAGCAGCAATTCACCAATCTCGAGATGGAGCTGAAGACCGCGCGCGGCCATCGCTGGATCTCGCTGTCGGGCGACCCGATCATCGACACCGCGGGCCGATTCGAGGGCTTCCGCGGGGTCGGGCTCGACATCACCGACGTCCGCCACACGCAGGAGCGTCTGACCCACCTCGCCAATGTCGACGTGCTGTCGGGCCTGCCCAATCGCGGCCGGGTCCGCCAGCTCCTAGGCGAGGCGCTGCGCGCCGCGACCGCCGGCAATGTGCCGTGCGCGATCATGTTCCTCGACCTCGACGGGTTCAAACCGGTCAACGACACCTTCGGTCACCCCAAGGGTGACGCGGTGCTCCAGGCGGTGGCCAAGCGGCTGTGCGACGAAGTCGGCGCCGACGGCCATGTCGGCCGCCTCGGCGGCGACGAATTCGCGATCGTCATCCCGGACGCGCAGAGCCGCCGCAAGATCGAGCAGCTCGCCGACCGGATTATCGTCGCGATCGCCGAGCCCTTCCTCATCGACGGGACCGAAATCCGGATCGGCGTCTCGGTCGGCTGTGCCTTCGGGCCGATCGACGGGGCGACGGTCGACGACCTCATCTTGAAGGCCGACCTTGCCCTTTACCAGGCGAAGGATGCCGGCCGGGGCGTGGTCCGCTACTTCAGTTCCGAGCTGCAGAGCGAGCAGGAGGACCGGGTCCGTCTCGAGGCCGACCTGCGCTCCGCGCTCGAGGCCAAGCAGTTCCACCTCGCCTTCCAGCCGCTGGTCAGCGCCAAGAACCAGAAGCTGGTCGGGTTCGAGGCGCTGGTCCGCTGGAACCACCCGCGGCGTGGCTTCGTGCCGCCCAACGTCTTCATTCCGGTGGCCGAGGAATGCGGCCTGATGGGCCCCTTGGGCGAATTCATCATCGAGGAGGCCTGCCGCGCCGCCGCGAGCTGGCCCGAGCCGATCACGGTCGCGCTCAACGTCAGCCCCAAGCAGATCATCCTGCCGAACCTGCCCAATGTCGTCAGCCAGGCGCTCGCCCGGCACCGGCTCCCGGGCAACCGGATCGAGCTCGAAGTGACCGAGGGCGTGTTCCTCGACAGCTCGAGCCGCAGCCTCGACATTCTCGGCCGCCTGCGCGCGCTCGGCGTCGGGATCGCGCTCGACGACTTCGGCACCGGCTATTCGTCGATCGGCTATCTGAACAAGGCCGTCTTCCACAAACTGAAGATCGACGGCAGCTTCGTCCGCGACGCGGGCACCCGGCCGGGCAACGTCGCGATCATCAAGTCGATCGTGCAGCTCGCCAAGGATTTCCGCATGTCGGTCACCGCCGAAGGCGTAGAGACGGCCGAGGATTTCGAGCGCATGCGCGAACTCGGCTGCGACACGATCCAGGGCTATCTGTTCGGCAAGCCGCTCTCCTACGAGCGCGCCAACCAGCTCGTCACCGGGCTGGGCGCCCGCAAGATGGCGAGCTAGGCCTCGGCCAGCGTCTTGCGCACCGCCGCGCCGAGCGCATCGGCGCGGAACGGCTTGGGAAGCAATGATGCATTGGGCGCGGCCGCCCGGATCGCGTCGGTCTCGCTGTAGCCCGAGACGAACAGGATCGGCTGATCGGGCCGCTCCTCGCGCATCGCGGTGGCGATCTCGGCGCCCGACATTCCGGGCATGAGATAATCGAGCACGACGAGATCGGGTGCCGAATGGTGGAATTCGGCCAGCGCGCCCTCGCCGTCGCCGGCCTCGCGGACGCTGTAGCCGAGCTCCTCGAGGCTGTTCACGATGAAGCCGCGGACGTCGGGATCGTCGTCCACCACCAGCACGTCGGCCGTGGCATGGCGGCTTTCGCTGGCCTCCACCGCCGCGCTTCCGGTCACCAATTCCCCCGCCGCGACATCGGCCTTGCGGAAATAGAGCCGGACCGTGGTCCCTTCGCCAGCCTCACTCTCGATCCGCGCGGTCCCGCCCGACTGACGGGCGACGCCATAGACCATCGACAATCCTAGCCCCGTGCCCCGACCCACTTCCTTGGTGGTGAAGAAGGGCTCGAAGGCGCGGCCGAGCACATCCTCGGGCATGCCCGTCCCGGTGTCGGAGATGCTGAGCTCGATATAATCGCCGGGCTCGAGCTCGGGATCGCCGCTGATCGCGAGCTTGCGCGTCGCGAAGCTCAGCAAACCGCCGTCGGGCATGGCGTCACGGGCATTGATGGCGAGGTTGAGCACGGCGAGCTCGAGCTGGGTCGGATCGGCCAGCACCGGCATCGACTCGCCGTCGAGCGCGAACCTCTTCTCGATCCCCGGCCCGAGCACGTTGCGAAGCAGCGGCCGCATGTTCTCGATCAGCGGCGCGACCAGGGTCGGCTTGACCTCGAGCCGCTGGACCCGGCTGAACGCCAGCAGCTGCGCGGTGAGGCGGGCGCCGCGCTCGGCGGCCTCGAGCGCGTTGCGGGCATAGCGCTCGAGCTTGGCGTCGTTGCTGCGCTTCACGATGAGGTCGAGCCCGCCGACCACCACCGTCAGCAGATTGTTGAAGTCATGCGCGATGCCGCCGGTGAGCTGGCCGAGCGCTTCCATCTTCTGGCTCTGGCGAAGCTGCTCCTGCGCCCCGCGAAGCTCGGACACGTCGCGCGCTTCCCCGACGAGGTAGATCGGCTTGCCGTCCTCTCCGAGCACCGGCTTGATCGAGGTGACATGGGTCTGCTTGCGGCCGTCGACCGTGACTTCGATCTCGGCCTGGCCCGTCTCGCCGGTCGCGCCGCGCTCGATCAGCGAGCGGATCGTCGCCTGCGCCGACGGATTGCCCGCGACCGGTGGAAGGTCCCACGCCTTGCGCCCGACCAGAAGATTGCTGCCGATCCCCATGGCCTGGAGCGCGGTCTGGTTGACCTCCACATAATCGCCCTGCGGGGTCATCAGCGCGATCATCTCGAGTGCGGTATCGAACACCGCCCGGAAGCGTGCCTCGCTGGCCGACAATTGCGCGGTCTGCGCCTTGACCTCAGCCCGCAGCTGCAGTTCGCCGAGCTTGGCCGGGGTGACGTCGAAGGCAGCGCCGATGAAGCCGATCAGCTCGCCGTCCGCACCGAACCGCGGCGACGAGACCGAACGCAGCCATCGCCACTCGCCATCGGCCCGGCGATAGCGTGCCTCGAGCGTGAAGGGCTGGCGGCTGGCCTCCCCGGCCATGCTCTCGACCACCATCCGCTCGAAGTCCTCGGGGTGGATCCATTCACGCCATTCGTGGGTGTTGACCTGATCGGGCCCGATGCCGGCGAATTCGAGATAGGCGTCGTTGACGAACTCGCGGTGCCGGTCGAGCCGGGTGACCCACATGATCACCGGCGCGCTGTTGGCGATCCGCCGGAAGCGCGCCTCGGATTCGCGCAGCGCCCGCTCGGCGACGCGCTGCTCGGTCACGTCCTGGACGATGACCACGATGCCGCTGACCTCGCCGTCGGGCTCGACCTGCGGGAGATATTCGGTCTGGAGCGCGATCGGACCGCGGGTCGGATGCTCGAACGGCGCCGCGAACCATTGCCGCTCGCCGGCCAGCGCCGCGCGGATCATGGGTTCGCGGGTGCGATAGGCCGCCTCCCCGACAATTTCGCGCAGGGTGGCGCCGAGGATCCGCCCGCGCGGCCGCTCGAAGAATTCGGCCAATGCCCGATTGCAGAAGCGGTAGCGCTCGTCCCGGTCGATCAGCGCGATCGGCATGGGCAAGGCGTCGGCAATCGCCAGCACCCGACCGAAGTCGAAGCCGTCGCCGCCTCTCGCCCGCATCTCTTCCATATCGGCAATTTAGCGAATGGTAGCGGGCGGCCAAGCCCGCTTTTCACCTGCGTTAATGAACGAAGCGGGCCACCACGTCGCGATAGGATCGGCTGACCTTCACCTGCGCGCCCGAGTTGAGCACCAGGAAGCATTCGCCATTGGTATGTGGCTTCACCTGACGGACGAGGTCGAGATTGACGATGGTCGAGCGGTGGACGCGCTGGAAGCGGCGCGGATCGAGCCGCTTCTCAAGGTCCTTCATCGTCTCGCGCAGGATCAGCGTGTTGTCGCCGGTCTGGATGCACATGTAATCGCCGGCGGCGTCGATCCGCTCGATCGTGTCGACATCGACCCGGAAGATCTGCCCCTGGTCCTTGATGTTGATCATCTTCTCGAAGCGGCCGGGGGCCGGATCGGCCGGAGCCCCGTCGGTCAGTTCCTCTGCGGCTTCGGGCGCATGTTCGGCAAGCGCCTCGGCCAGCCGCTCGGCATGGCTCGCGGCATTGCGCTCGGACAGGCGCTGGCGGACCCGCTCCATGGTCGTCGCGAGCCGGTCCTCGAGCACCGGCTTTTCGAGATAGTCGACCGCCTGCACCTCGAAGGCGCGAAGCGCATGCTCCGAATAGGCCGTGACGAAGACGAACAGCGGCGGCTCGACGTCCATCAGGCCCTGGATCACCGAGAAGCCGTCGAAGCCGGGCATCTGGATGTCGAGGAAGACAAGGTCGGGCTTGTGGGTCTTGATCGCCCGGATCGCCTCGCGGCCGTTGTTGGCCGTCGCGATCACCTCGACGTCGTCATGCGCCTCGAGCCGGAGCAGCAGTCCCTGGGTCGCCAGGGGTTCGTCATCGACCAGGATGGTGCGGATCGTCATGCAGGTCCTTCAATAATTCGTGCCGCTCCTCAGCCCGTCAGCGGTCGGGCGTCGAGCGGAATCTCCACGGTAACGCTGAACCCCCCATGTTCGTTCTTGCCTGTCGCGAACCGGTGCCGCTCGCCATAGGCTTGCGCCAGACGGTCCCTTGTGTTCGCCAGACCGACGCCGGTCGACTGCGTCGCGACCAGTGCGTCCTGTCCCCCCGCTCCATTGTCGGCCACCTCGATCCGCACATAGTCGCCGTGCGGGATAGCCGTGATCCAGATGTCGGCGCCCGTTTCGCTCGGTGTCACCGCATATTTGATCGCATTCTCGATCAGCGGCTGGAGCAGCAGGCTCGGCAACCGCGCGCCGATCGTCTGCGCCTCGATCCGGAAATGCGGCCGCAGCCGATCCTCGAAGCGCATCTTCTCGATCTCGAGATAGAGCTTCAGCGTCTCCACCTCCTGCGCCAGCGTGACCTGCGCGGTCGGCTCGTTCGCCAGCGTGTAGCGAAGGAAGCTGCTCAGCCGCGCCAGCATCGCATTGGCGCGCTCGGTCTGCTTCAGCAGCACCAGGGTCGAGATGCTGTTCAGCGTGTTGAACAGGAAGTGCGGGTTGAGCTGATAGCGCAGCATCGCCAGTTGCGCGGTCGAGGCCTGGCTCTCGAGCCGTGCGCGCTGGTCGATCTCCTCCTCGAGGAGGAGGTAATAGTTGATTCCGTAATAGAGCGCCGACCAGGCCGCGAGCAGCGCGAAATTGAGCAGGATCGCGCCGAACCACTGCACCCCGACCGGGCTTGCCCCGGGTTTGACAAAGGTCGCATGGCTCCACGTCTCGATGATCGAGAAGGCCGCCGACGCGAGCACCACCGCGGCGAGGCTGAGGATGACGGTATAGAGCGCGCGCATCACGATCAGCCGGCGGTAGAGCGAGGCCAGCAGCAGCGTCAGCGAATAGCCCGTCGCGGTCAGCAGCAGGGTGTGGACCACGAACATCGCCGGGACCGCATTGGCGATCCCCGACAGGGTCCGGAGGATGAAATAGCCCGACCATCCGGCCGACTGAAGCACCCAGAACGCCCGGTTCTTGTCGGCGAAGAAGGGCGCGTCGAGCCCCACCGTGCGGGCGATCGGGCCCGAGCGCGGCGTCAGCGCACGGGGCCGCCGCCGGGGCCGGTCGGTCACAAGGGCGCTGTCGGTCGCCATGCCCGCCATATAGACCGCCCCCCTCGACATTGCGAGCGCTGCCCTTTGAACGCTTGTTCAGCGCGGGTTAGAGCGGCCGCGCCTTTAGGAGCTCCCATGACCCGTATCGCCCTCGCTTTCGCGTCCGCCCTCGCCCTTGCGGCGGCGACCGTTCCCGTTGCCGCCGTCGCTGCCGCCCCCGCAGTCGCGCCGGTCCTCGCCACCCGCGATGCGGTCGATCCGCACAGCTTCGCCCGGCCGCTCGAGGCCCGGGTCACCAACGTCGATCTCGACCTTGCCGTCGATTTCCAGGCGCAGGCGATTTGCGGCACCGCGACGCTAGACATCCAGCGACGCCCCAACACCCGCAGCATCGTTCTCGACAGCAAGGGCTATAAGGTCAGCCGGGTCACCGATGCCACGACCGGCCGCCAGCTGGCTTTCTCCTTCGGCAAGGGCAGCGAGGAGCTCGGCCGGCCGCTGACGATCGCGCTTGCGCCCGCCACTCGCCGGATCCGCATCGCCTATGTCGCCCGCGACGCCGAGGCGCTGCAGTGGCTGACCCCGGCGCAGACCGCCGGCAAGCGCTATCCCTTCCTGCTGAGCCAGGGCCAGTCGATCCTCAACCGGAGCTGGATCCCGACCCAGGATTCGCCGGGCATCCGCCAGACCTGGTCGGCCCGGGTCCGGGTTCCCGCGCCGCTCACCGCCGTGATGAGCGCGCCGCGCCTCGGCGGCCAGAACGTGACAGTTGAGTCCGCCGGCCCCAGGGGCGAACGGGTCTTCTCCTACCGCATGACCGAGCCGGTCGCGCCTTATCTGATCGCGATCGCGGTCGGTGACCTCCAGTTCCAGCCGCTCGGATCCCGCACCGGTGTGTGGGCCGAGCCCGCCACCCTTCCCGCCGCCGCGCGCGAGCTCGAAGACACCGAGAAGATGGTCGAGACCGCCGAGCGCCTGTTCGGCAAGTATCGCTGGGGCCGCTACGACATGATCGTGCTGCCGCCCTCCTTCCCGTTCGGCGGGATGGAGAATCCGACCCTCACCTTCCTGACCCCGACCTTCATCGCCGGGGACAAGAGCCTGGTCAGCCTCGTCGCGCACGAGCTTGCCCACAGCTGGTCGGGCAATCTCGCCACCAATGCCACCTGGGCCGACTTCTGGCTCAACGAGGGCACTACGACCTACGCCGAGCGGCGCATCGTCGAGCAGATCTATGGCCCGAAGGTCGCCCGCCAGCAGGTCGCGCTCGGGATCGACGCGCTCAACCAGGCGATTACCGACAATGGCGGGCCGACCGGCGCCGACACGCGGCTCGCGATCGACCTCAAGGGCCGGCACCCCGATATCGGCCTGACCGACATCGCCTATGAGAAGGGCGCCGCCTTCCTCCGGGTGATCGAGGCCAATGTCGGCCGCCAGCGCTTCGACACCTTCCTCCGCGGCTGGTTCGACCGCCACGCCTTCCAGCCGGTGACCAGTGCCATGTTCCTCGCCGACCTTCGCCGCGAGCTCGTCCGGGGCAATGCCGCCCTCGAACGCAAGCTGCAGCTCGACGCCTGGGTCTATGGCACCGGCATTCCGGCCAATGCGGTCGGCGCCGATCGCCAAGCCTTCGCGGCGGTCGATGGCGCGGTCGCGGCCTTCGCCCGTGGCGGAACCCCGCCCTCGGCCTGGAGCGGCTGGACCACCGACGAGCGGCTGCGCTTCCTCAACAAGCTCCCGCGCGCCCTCGACCGTGGCCGCCTCGACCAGCTCGAGCGCGCCTACCGTCTCGACGAGACCGGCAACAACGAGCTGCTGTTCGCCTGGCTGACGCTGGCGGTCGCCAATCGCTACGATCCGGCGATCCCGGCCCTCGAGCGCTTCCTCACCGGCCAGGGCCGCCGCAAGTTCGTCCGTCCGCTGCTGAAGAGCCTCGCCGAGGACGCCAGCTGGGGCCGCCCGATCGCCAAGCGCATCTACCCCAAGGCCCGCCCTCTTTATCACCCGCTGGTGACGCAGGAGCTCGACAAGCTCGGGCTGAACTAGGGGAACAGGGACTGGCGGAGCGGGAGGGATTCGAACCCTCGATACGGTTTTGCCGTATACTCACTTTCCAGGCGAGCGCCTTCGACCACTCGGCCACCGCTCCGCACGTCCCATCATGCCTGGACCGGCGCGCTCTTAGGGGCTGGCGGGCAAACGAACAACCCGCTTGGGCTTCGGCCGCCGGCTCGTTACACCGGCGGCAATGATGCGCGCCTTCGGCACAGCCCCGTCCCTTGCCGAGATCGAGGCGCTGGCCCGCGCCGCGCTCCGCCGCCTGCCCGAGCCCTTCGCCGCCACCGCCGCCGAGGTCATTCTCCGGGTCGAGGAATATGCCGAGGACGACGTGCTCGCAGACATGGGGATCGAGGACCCGTTCGACCTTACCGGCCTCTACGTCGGGCGCCCGCTGACCGAGCGCAGCATCGAGGAGAGCGGACGCTTCCCCGACCAGGTCTTCCTCTATCGCGCGCCGATCCTGCTCGAATGGATCGAGAGTGACGGCGAGACGCTCGAGCATCTCGTGACGCATGTCCTGATCCACGAGATCGGCCATCATTTCGGGCTGTCGGACGAGGACATGCACGCGCTCGAGGAACTGGCGGAAGGGGAATGAGCCTGCTCGCGCTCGACCATGTCGCCTGCTGGCGCGGCGGGCGGCTGCTGTTCGAAGGGCTCGACCTCAACCTCGGGCCGGGCGAGGCGGTGCTGGTCACCGGTCCCAACGGCACCGGCAAGTCGAGCTTGCTTCGGCTCTGCGCCGGGCTCCTGACCCCATTGTCGGGCAAGGTCCAGGCCGCACCGCTGGCACTTGCCGACGAGCGGCCCGCGCTCGATCCCGAGTTACCCCTCGCGAAGGCGCTCGCCTTCTGGGCCGCGCCTGATCGGCGTGTCGAGGAGGCGCTTGTCGCGACCGGGCTCGAGATGCTCGCCGACGTGCCCGTCCGCTTCCTCTCGACCGGTCAGCTTCGCCGCGCCGCGCTGGCGCGGGTCCACCTCTCCGCCGCTCCCCTTTGGCTTCTGGACGAGCCCGCCAACGGCCTCGACCAGGCCGCGGTCGAACGACTGGGGGCGATGATCATGCGTCACCTCGGCGAAGGCGGCGCGGTCCTCGCCGCCTCGCACCAGCCGCTCCCCGGTCCCGACTGGCGGCGGCTGGAGCTTCGCCCATGATGCTCCGCCTCATCCGCCGCGACCTTCGCCGCGCACTTGGCGGAAGCGCCCTGCTGCCGATCCTCTTCTTCCTGCTGGTCGCGGCCCTCGTCCCCTTTGCGGTCGGGCCCGACGCTCGGCTCCTCGCCCGGGTCGGCCCCGGTCTCCTGTGGGTCGCCGCGCTGACCGCGGCCCTGCTTCCGGTCGAGCGGCTGGTCGAACCCGACCGGGCGGCCGGAATGCTCGACCAGCTTGCCCTGAAGGGCCTGCGCATGGAGGAAGTCGCGCTCGCCAAGATGATCGCGCACTGGCTGAGCTTCGGCCCGCCCCTCCTCGTCGCCGCCATTCCCGGTTCGGTGCTGCTCGGCCTTCCCGCCGAGGCGCTCGGCCGCACCCTCGTCACCCTGGCGGTCGGGACCCCGGCGCTTGCTGCGCTCGCCGTCGCGGTCGCCAGCCTCACCGCCGGTCTTCGCCAGGCGTCGGCGCTCGGCGGGCTGCTGCTGCTCCCCCTCGCCATTCCCTTGCTGATCTTCGCCGCCTCGGCCGCGGGCGACCCGCGCGCGGGCGCGCTCCAGCTCGAGGCCGCGATCAGCCTGTTCCTGGTAGCCGGCGCGCCCTTCGTCGCGGGCGCCGCCCTGCGCGCGACAAGAAGCTAGTCGCGCACCCAGCGGGCGAAGAGCGCCGTCGGAAGCAGCAGCCCGCGCGCTTCCTCGCGCACCGCCATCTCGCCGACCTCGACCCGTCCGCCGAGATGCGCGAGCTTCTGCCGGAGCAATTCGCCGATGCTGAGCGCGCTCATCCGCACCGCGTAGACGGTAAGGACCAGGAAGCGGCTGTTCTCGTCGAGGAGCTTGCCGCAATCCTCGATGAGACCGCTCAACTGCTCCTCCAGTCGCCAGGTCTCGCCGGTCGGCCCGCGACCGAACTTGGGCGGATCGAGCAGGATGCCGTCGTAGCGGCGGCCGCGGCGGACCTCGCGCGCGGTGAACTTGGCGGCATCGTCGACGAGCCAGCGGATCGGCCGGTCGGCAAGGCCCGACAGTGCGGCATTTTCCTTGCCCTGCTCGACGCTCTTCTTGGACGCGTCGACATGGGTCAGCCGCGCGCCCGCCTCGCTCAGCAGGAGCGTCCCGACCCCGGTGTAGCCGAACAGGTTCATCACCTCGGCGCCATCGGCGCGGGCGCGCATCCAGTCCCATTGCGGCGCCATGTCGGGGAAGAAGCCGAGGTGCCGGAAGGGCGTCAGGCTGGCTTCGAACCGGACCCCGTCGCGGATGAGGTTCCAGCCGCCGGGAACCACCCGATGCTGGACCCAGCGGCCCCCGCCATCCTCGTCACTGCCGGGCACGAAGGTCGCGTCCGGATCCCAGTTGTCATGTGCCGGTGCCCACATCGCCTGCGGCTCGGGCCGGGCGACGGTAAAGCGACCATAGCGCTCGAGCTTGGCCCCGTTGCCGCTGTCGATCAGGCCCCAGTCGGCCCACGGCTCGGCGATGAGGACATCGAGCCCGCTCATGCCACTTTCGCCGCCGGAAGGCCGAGAGTCGCTTCGGCGGGCGCCTTGGCCAGCATCGCTGCGCCGGCCGCGCGGACGGCCGCAACGTCGAGCGCGTCGAGCTTCGCCTGCAATTCCTCGCGGCTGATCAGGCGGCCGTGGACCAGCCACTGGCGCGCGGCCTGCGCGGCCTGGCCCCACGGCGTCTCGAGGCTCATCGCCTGCCCTGCCCGGACCTGCGTCCGTGCCCGGTCGAGCTCGCGCTGGGTGAGGCCGTCCGCCGTCTCGCGCAGCACGTCGCCGATCAGGCCGCGCGCCGCCCGGCCCTGCTCCCGCGCGGTCGCCGCATGGACGTGCAGCAGCCCGACTTCGTCATGCGGGTGCAGGCCGGCGCTGACCGTGTAGGCGAGCCCCCGCTCCTCGCGGACGGCTTGGAAGAGCCGCGAGGAGGTCCCGCCGCCCGCGACGTCGGCGAACAGCCGCGCGGCAAGGAAATCCTCGGCCCTGATCCCCGGCGCCCGGTGGGCGAGGGTCAGCTGCGCCTGGTCGGCCTTGGCCCGCCCGCGGCGGCTCCGCGCGGTGAAGCGCGCCGTTTCGGCTTCGGGCCCGCGCCCGGCGGCAAGCCCGCCGAGATGCCGCTCGGCGAGCGCGACCAGCGCCTCATGCTCGACCGCGCCGGCCGCCGACAGCACCATCGCCTCGCCGCGATAATGACGGTCACGCCAGGCGATGAGGTCGTCGACGCCGATCCCGCGCACGCTCTCTTCGCTGCCGAGGATCGAACGCCCGAGCGGCTGGTCGGCGAAGGCCGCGCTCCATAATTGGTCGAAGATGATGTCCGAGGGCGTGTCCTCCGCCTCGGCCAGTTCCTGCAGCACCACCTCGGCTTCGCGGCCGAGTTCGGCCTCCTCGAAATGCGGGCGCGAGACGAGGTCGCCGAGCAGCTCGACCGCGAGCGGCACATGCTCGCCGAGGACCGCCGCGGTGAAGCTTGTCTGGTCGCGCTCGGTGCAGGCGTTGAGTTCGCCGCCGACGTCCTCGATCGCTTCGCTCAGCGCCCGCGCCGAACGGCCGCCGGCGCCCTTGAACACCATATGCTCGAACAGGTGCGCGAGACCATTAGTCCGCTCGTCCTCGTGGCGCGAGCCGACGTCGGCGAACAGGGCGACGCTGGCGGTCTCGAGCCCTGGCATCGGTCGGCTGATCACCGTCAGGCCGTTCGGCAGGTGCGTGATCTGGCTCATGCCTTCTTCCACCGGTTGCGCAGCGCCAGCGCGTAGATGACGAGCGCGATCGCCGCGAAGGCGAACCATTGCACCATGTAGCTCCGATGATTGTTCGGGATGTCGGCAAGATCGGGCCCGGGATTGGCGGCGAGCCCAGCGAGCGGCGGATCGGCGACCACCATCACCCCGCCCGGCCGGTGATCGAACAATTGCCGCAGCAGGGAACGGCTGTCGGGCGCCGGCGCGAGATAGCCGCGGACCGGACCGCCGTTCCACGTCGTGGCGCCCGTTGGCCGGCGCTGGGTCCCGAGCTGGACCGCGATCCGCGTCGCAAGGCCCGCCGCGGTGCAGTCGGCGATGACCCGGAAGCCATATTTCCCCGCGCCCGCGATCCGGGTCGGCGACACAGCGGCGCAGGCGACCGTAACCGGGCGCAGGAGATTGGCCGCCAGGTCGCTGTCTGCGCCGAGCGGGAGCGGCGGCGCCGCGACATTCTGCTGGAAGCGCGCGAGCAGGGCTTCCTTCTCGACCGCGCGGTCGCGCTGCCAGAGGCCGAGCCCGATCATTACCGCCACCGCCGCGAGGACGACGAGTGTCGCAAGGATCGGAACGCGCCTCACTTGACCAACCGCCCTTCGTGCGCGGCGTTGCGATATTCGGCGCCGAGCAGCCATGCCTTGGCCAGCCGAAGCCCGCCGAGCGTCAGGCCGATCCCGATCGGAAGCCAGACGAGATGGACCCACCAGGCCGGCTCATAGGCCGAATCCACCATCAGCGCGGCAACCACGAGGATTGCGCCGACGATGAGGATGAGGAAGGCCGCCGGCCCGTCGCCGACGTTGAACTGGGAGAAATCGAGACCGCATACCTCGCAGCGGTCACGCAAACGAACAGGGCCGGCGAACAGCCGGCCCTTTTCGCAAGCGGGGCAGGTCCCGGCGAGCCACTGGCCCGCCGGTCCCGCGATGCTCATCAGCCGTGCCACTCGGCGCCCCAGCCGCCCCACAGGTAGATGGAGACGAACAGGAACAGCCACACGACGTCGACGAAGTGCCAGTACCAGGCGGCCGCCTCGAAGCCGAAATGCTTCTGCGGGGTGAAGTCGCCGCGGCGGGCCCGGATGTAGCAGACGATCAGGAAGATGGTCCCGATCAGGACGTGCGCGCCGTGGAAACCGGTCGCCATCATGAAGGTCGAGCCGTAGACGTTGCCGCCGCTGGTGGTGGTGAAGCCGAACGGCGCGTGGGCATATTCATAAGCCTGGATCGCGCTGAACACCGCCCCGAGGATGATGGTCAGCAGCAGCCCGGTCTCGAGGCCCTTGCGATCGTTGTTGATCAGGCTGTGATGCGCCCAGGTCACGGTCGTGCCCGAGCAGAGCAGGATCATCGTGTTCAAGAGCGGGAAACCGAGCGGATTGATGACCGGCTGGTCCTTCGGCGGCCACACGCCACCGATCGCGTCGACCGCGCTCGGGAACAGGGCATTGTCGAAGAAGGCCCAGAACCAGGCGAGGAAGAACATCACTTCCGAGGCGATGAACAGGATCATCCCGTAGCGCAGGTGAAGCTGCACGATCGGCGTGTGATCGCCGGCCTTGCTCTCCGAGACGACGTCGCGCCACCAGCTGAACATGGTCAGCAAGACGCCGAGCAGACCCGCCAGCAGGACGAACTTGCCGAACGGATTGTCATGCATCGTCAACACGCCGCCCGCGGTCAGCGCGAGGCCCGAAAAGGCCCCGATCAGCGGCCAGAGGCTCGGCGGGAGGATGTGGTAGGGATGGTTGCGCGTCGCGGCCATGGGTCCTCGAAAAGCTCGAATTCGTGAAAGTGCGCCCGCGCTCTAGCGAGCCTCGGCGCGCTTTTCCACCGGATAAAAGGTGTAGGAGAGCGTGATCTCCTCGATCCCGCTGGTCGCGGGGTCGGAACGGATCTTGGGATCGACGAAGAAGACCACCGGCATCTGCACTTTCTGGCCCGGCTTCAACGTCTGCTCGGTGAAGCAGAAGCATTCGAGCTTGCTGAAATATTGGCCGGCGTTGGCGGGGGTGACGTTGAAGGTCGCGGTGCCCGTCGTCTCGCGCGCGGTGAGGTTCTTGGCGGTGTAGTAGGTCACGATCCGCTCGCCAGGCACGACCCGGACCTTGTGCGTCTCGGGCTTGAATTCCCACGGCAGCGCCGAATTGACGTTGGCGTCGAACCGCACCCCGACCGGCGCGAGCGCGTCCTGCCTGCCGGGTGCGGCAGCAGCCCGCATCGGGGTCCCGCCGAAGCCCGTCACCTGGCAGAACATCCGGTAGAGCGGCACGCTGGCATAGGCGAGGCCGACCATGAACAGCACGAACAGGACGGCGCGCCCGGCGACGATCCGATTGCGCCGCGCAAGATCCGCCGCCGCGGTGGTCACCGGTTCACCGTCATCTTTGCGATGCTGATCAGGAAGGTCAGCGCGATGAAGGCGAAGAGCAGCATCGCGGTGACCCGGGCCGCCTTGCGCTGGCGCGCGCGCACCACTTCATCTTCCGGCAGGCTCACAGGAACCGATCCACGACCAGCACTCCGAACAGGGCAAAGAGATAGAGAATCGAGAATTTGAACAGCTTCTTCTCGGGCGCCATTTCGGCCGGCTCGGTCGCCTTGTTGCGTAGAACGGCGAGGCTCAGCACCACGAATACCGCGCTCAGCACCGCGGCCGTCACGCCGTAGATCGCGCCGGTCAGGCCGAGCGGCCAGGGCGCCACCGCGACCGCCGCCATCGGCACCGTGTAGAGCGCGATCTGCTTGCGGGTATGCTCGGCCCCGGCGACCACCGGCAGCATCGGCACGCCGGCCGCCGCATAGTCCGAGCGGACGAACAGCGACAGCGCCCAGAAGTGCGGCGGAGTCCACAGGAAGATAAGGCTGAACAGCAGCACCGGGAGAAGCTCGATCCGGCCCGTCGCCGCGACCCAGCCGATCAGCGGCGGAAAGGCCCCGGCGGCGCCGCCGATAACGATGTTCTGCGGAGTCCGGCGCTTCAGCCAGGCGGTGTAGATGACCGCATAGAAGAAGATCGAGAAAGCGAGGATCGCCGCCGCGAGATGGTTGGCGGCAAGGTCCATCAGCACCACGCTGCCGATGCTCAGCCCGACCGCGAACTGGAGCGCGGTCTGCGGGTTGAGGCGGCCCCCCGGAAGGGGACGCTTGGCGGTCCGCTTCATCGCCGCGTCGAGGTCGGCCTCATACCACATGTTGAGCGCGCCCGCCCCGCCCGCGCCGAGCGCGATGCAGAGGATGGCGGTGAAGGCGAGCACCGGATGCATCGACCCGGGCGCCGCGAGCAGCCCGCATAGGCCGGTGAACACGACCAGGGTCATGACTCGCGGCTTGGTCAGCGCGAACAGGTCACGCCAGTCGGCCGGAAGCTCGGACAGGGGAACGGCGGTGCTCATGAGTGCGCGCCATATAGGCAGCTTTGAGCGCGAGGCAAAGCTCGGTTACATCGCCGTCATGTTGACCCGATTCGTGCGTGCAATCAGCATCTTGGCCCTGGCCCTGTCGCCCGTCCCCGCGCTTGCCCAGCAGGCGGCCCCGGCCCCCGCCGAGGCGGCGCCGACCGCCGACCTCGTCCAGGTCGCACTCGACACCGAAAAGGGCCGGATCCTGCTCGAACTCGACCGCGGCAAGGCTCCGGCGACCACCGCCAACTTCCTCCGCTACGTCGATTCGAAGCGGTTTGATGGAATCAGCTTCTACCGCGCCATGCCTTACGGCTCGGACAATGGCCTGATCCAGGGCGGCATCACGAAGAATGCCAACCTCCTCTATCCGCCGGTGAAGCACGAGCCGCCGAGCCAGACCGGCCTCAAGCACCAGGCCGGGTCGATCATGATGGCCAACCTCGGCCCGGGCACCGCCCGCAGCGACTTCTTCATCACCGTCGGCCCGATCCCGACCTTCGGCGACGACTTCGCGCTGTTCGGCCGGGTGGTCGAGGGCATGGACGTGGTGAAGGCGATCTTCGCGGCGCCGACCGACCCCGAAAAGGGCATCGGCGCGATGAAGGGGCAGATGCTCTCGCCGGCGATCGCCATCCGCACCGCCCGGCGCGTCACACCCTAGGCGTCAGCGCCGGACTGGCGGTTCGCCTGGCGGGCAGGGCTCGCCCTCCTCGCACGCCGCGCGAATCGCCCCGTCGACCGTCACCACCGCGGGCACCGGCTCGGGCGGCGGAGTCGCGGCCGTGAAGGCGAAGGACAGGAAGGTGACCAGGGCCGCGAGCCCGAAGATGACGAAGCGCATGCGCGGCGGCGGCGGTTCGACTTCGATGTCATAGGCGCGCGGCTGCGGCCGCTGGCGATAGGGATTGCGGCGCGGGGCGGTCCCGGTCTGCGTGCTGTAGGAGCGGCTCGGTCGCGGCGCCGCCTGTGGCTGCGCTCCGGCTCGCTGCCGGTCATAGGCCGCGCGCTCGTCCGGGTCCTTGAGGCAGGCATAGGCTTCGTTGATCGACTTGGCCTGCGCAGCGGCATCGTCCGACCGGTTCACGTCGGGATGATAGCGCCGCATCAGCTTCCGGTAGGCCAGCCGGATCGCCGCATCGTCGGCGCCGCAGTCGACCCCGAGGATCGCATAATAGTCGCCGGAAGCTTCCATCCGGCCCAAGGATAGCGCCCGGTCTCCCACCGGCAAGCTCTCTTAACCACGCCCGTGACCCAGCGCGTTAACCCCGCCCGATCAAACGGCGCGCATGTTGCATCAGTCGATTAGCGTACCCTCTGCCACCCGGGCGGAGATCATTGCCGCGTTCAGCTACGCGCTCGATCTCACCGAAGGCCAGCCCGAAGGCCATTGCATCCGCGCCTGCTGGATCGGCATGCAGGTCGGCGAAACCCTCGGCCTCTCGCAACGCGACCGCGCCGACCTCTACTACACCCTGCTCCTCAAGGACCTCGGCTGCAGCAGCAATGCCGCCCGCATCTGCGAGCTCTACGAAGCCGACGACCGGGCCTTCAAGCAGGGCTACAAGACCGTCGGGACCAGCCTCGCCGCGACCCTCCACTTCGTCTTCAGCCGGACTGCGCGCGGCCGTCCCCTCGCCCGCAAGCTCTCCGCGGTCGGCAACATCCTGCGCAACGGCGATGCGGTCGCGCAGGAGCTGATTGTCTCGCGCTGCACCCGCGGCGCCGACATCGCCCGCACCCTCCGCTTCCCGCCCGCGGTATGCGAGGGCATCTACCGGCTCGACGAGCATTGGGACGGCTCGGGCCGCCCCGGCCGCCTCGCCGGTGCCGCCATCCCCCTCGCCGCGCAGATCGCGCTTCTCGCGCAGGTGGTCGACGTCTTCCACGGCCATGCCGGACCCGAAGCCGCGCTGGACGAAGCCCGCCGCCGCAGCGGCAAATGGTTCGACCCCGCCCTCGTCCGCGCGCTCGAAGCGGCCGCGACGAGCCCGATCTTCTGGTCGACCCTCACCTCGCCAACCCTCGAGACCCGCGTCGTCCGCCTCGCCCCGGCCGAGGACAAGGGCCCGATGGGCGACGATTACCTCGACTGCATCGCCGATGCATTCGGCCAGGTGATCGATGCCAAAAGCCCCTTCACCGCCGGCCACTCTCAGCGGGTCGGCGACCTCTCGGAGCGAATGGCCAAGGTGTTCGGCCTCGACCGCCCCCGCGCCCGCTGGCTCCGCCGCGCCGCGGTCCTCCACGACGTCGGCAAGCTCGGCGTCTCGAGCGCGATCCTCGAGAAGCCCGCCACCCTCGACGAGCGGGAATGGGAGGAGATGCGGCACCACGCGACCCACACCCGCGCCATTCTCGGCCGGATCGGTGCGCTCGCCGACATCGCCGACGTCGCCGCCGCCCACCACGAGCGGCTCGACGGCACGGGCTATCCGCTCGCCCTTCCCGCGGCCGCCATCGCGCGCGAGACAAGGGTCATCACGACCTGCGATTTCTACGACGCGCTGACGTCCGACCGCCCATATCGCGCCGCCCTCGGCCAAGACGAGGCGCTTGCGATCATGGATTCCGAATCGGGCCGGGCGATCGATCCCGACTGCCTCGCCGCGCTGAAGTTGAGCCTCGCCTAGCGCCGCTCGGCTGCGCTCTTGTCCCGCTCGCCCGCCCAGGGCGCGCCGACCAGCCAGCCCGGCCAGTCTGTGCTGTTCGCCACCATCTGCCCGACCCGGAAGGCGGCCAGTGCCTCCTGTGCGGTCCCGGCGAAGGTCCAGCGCGGATCGAACTGGTCGCACGGCTGGTGATAGCAGCGCACATTATAGTCGCCGACGATCCGCTGCCCCGCGGCCACTCCGCCGAGCTTGAGGTCGCGGCCCGCCCGGAAGGCGAGCGCGGGAACGCCGCGCTGCGCGAAGGGCAGATGATCGGAGCGGAAGTACCAGCCCGCCTCGGGGTTCGGTTCGGGATCGACGCGGAGCCCCTGCTCGGCCGCCGCGACGCGAAGCATCGCCTCGAGCGAGGACTGGCCCGGCCCGATCAGCTCGAGGTTGCGCGCCGCCGGCAGCACCACGTGCGGATCGAGATTGATCACCGCCGCCGTCCGGCCGAGCGGGATGAGCGGATTCTGTGCGAACCATTCGGCGCCGAGCAGCCCCTTCTCCTCCGCGGTCCAGGCGGCGAAGGTGACCGAGCGCTTCGGCCGCGGGCCGCCGGCAAAGGCTCGCGCCACCTCGAGCAATTCCGCCGTTCCCGTCGCATTGTCGACGGCCCCGTTGCGGATCGTGTCGCCCGTCCGGTCCGGGCCATTGTGCCCGTTGGCATCCCAGTGCGCGCCATAGAGGACATGCTCGTCCGGCCGCTCGCTTCCCCGAAGCACGCCGATGACATTGTGGCTGATGACCGGGGTCGCCTTGTTGATCGCGCGGGCGCTGAAGGTCGCGCCGATCGGCATGGCGCGGAAATCGGGCCGCCGCGCCATCCTCTTCATGCCCTCCAGCGTGTAGCCAAGCGTCCGTAGCAGCGGCAGGATTGCCGGCCCGCGCACAATGGTGCTGACCTTTAGGCTATTGGGCTTTAGCGGCGCGTAAGCGAAGCTCGGCACGCGGATGCTGTCGCCGGCCTGCGAATAGGGCCAGCTATAGGCCTTCTCCTCGTGGATGAAGAGAACGCCCGCCGCTCCGGCTCGCGCCGCCGCCGCCGCCTTGGTCCCGCCGCGCCCGGCAAAGGTCAGCGCGCGGCCACCGAAACCGAGGTCCTTGCCGCCTTCGAGATCGGGATCGCCGGCGAGCATGATGACGACCTTGCCGCGCACGTCGACCCCGTCGAACGCGTCCCAGCCACGCGCCGGATCGGGCGCGCCCCAGCCCGCGAACATCAGCTCGGCACCCTCGATCTTGGTTTCTCCGGCATTGGTCGGATTGAGGTCCATGTCGGGCCCGTCGCGCAGCGTCAGCACCTGGCCTCGCCAGCGGATTGCCGCCACTGCCCCAGGCTGCGTGTCGAGCCGCTCCAGCGGCACCTTCTGGAACCAGCCGCCATCCTCGCCGCCCGGCTGAAGCCCCGCCGCGGCCATCTGCCGTGCGAGATAGGCGATGGTGGCCGCCTCGCCTTTCTCTCCCGGCCCACGCCCGTCGAAGGCATCGCTGGACAGGGTCCGGACGTCGGCCTTGATCCGGGCGGGGTCGATCGGCCCGGCACCGGTAAGGACGACGGCGGCGAGCGGGAGCAGGAGATGGGTGCGCATGTGCCGCAGCATGACGCATCCGGTGGGCCACGCAAGCGATCCTCACGTGCGCCGGACCCGCGGACCGCGTCGTCCGTTTCCCTTCGCAACCCAAGAGGAGCAAAGTCATGATCCCCTCCCTCCTGATCGGCACCCTTTCGGGTCAGCGCGCCCTGTCGCCGATCGCGGCCGTCTCGATCACCGCGGCCCGCGACCGCCTCCCGACCGGCAGTGCACCGATCGGCCTGCTTCGTTCGCCCTTGATCGCGGCGGGCCTCACCGCCGTCGCCGTGGCCGAGATGGTCGGCGACAAATGGCCCAAGGCCCCCAACCGGACGGTCCTGTCGGGGAGCACCGCCCGCTTCCTCACCGCCGCGGCGGCAGGTTCGGCGCTCGCCCCGCGCGACCGCCGGGTCGCGGGCGGGCTCGTGGCCGCGCTCGCCGCCGTCACCACCGCGCACGTCGGCCTCGCCCTTCGCCTGAGGGCGATGCGGCGCTGGGGGCAGGCGCGAACGGGCTTCATCGAGGATGCCTTGCTCCTCGCCGGGGCGGCGCTCCTCCTCCACCGGCTCGATCCCAAGGCCGCCTGACGGCAGAAGGCCCGCCCTGCTTGATGCAGGACGGGCCTCCTTGTCGTTCGACCTGGTGCCGGGATCAGTCGATCTTCGGCAGGGTCTCGAACTGGTGGAACGGCGGCGGGCTCGGGAGAGTCCACTCGAGCGTCGTCGCGCCCTCGCCCCACGGATTGTCCGGGGCCTTCTTGCCGCCCATCAGCGACCAGATGACGTTGACGAAGAACACGCCCATCGCCGCGACGGTGACCATGTAGCCGACCGTCGAGACATAGTTCCAGTAAGCGAAGGCGTCGTTGTAGTCCGGAATGCGGCGCGGCATGCCGTCCAGCCCGAGGAAGTGCTGGGGGAAGAAGATCAGGTTCACGCCGGCGAACATCACGAAGAAGTGAATCTTGCCGAGCGCTTCGTTGTACATCTTCCCGCTCATCTTCGGGAACCAGTAGTAGAAGCCCGCGAAGATGCCGAACACGGCGCCGAGGCTGAGCACGTAGTGGAAGTGCGCCACGACGTAGTAGGTGTCGTGCATGTAGGTGTCGACGCCGCCGTTGGCGAGCACGACGCCGGTCACGCCGCCGACGGTGAACAGGAAGATGAACCCGATCGCGAACAGCATCGGCGTCGGGAAGGTGATCGACCCGCCCCACATGGTCGCGATCCAGCTGAAGATCTTCACGCCGGTCGGGACCGCGATGATCATGGTCGCGGCAGTGAAGTACATCTTCACGTTCACGTCGAGGCCGACGGTGAACATGTGGTGCGCCCAGACGACGAAGCCGACCACGCCGATCGCGACCATGGCGTAGGCCATGCCGAGATAGCCGAACACCGGCTTGCGGCTGAAGGTCGCGACGATCTGGCTGACGATGCCGAAGGCCGGCAGGATCATGATGTAGACTTCGGGGTGGCCGAAGAACCAGAACAGGTGCTGATAGAGCAGCGGGTCACCGCCACCGCTAGCGTCGAAGAAGGCCGTGCCGAAGTTGCGGTCGGTCAGCAGCATGGTGATCGCACCCGCCAGCACCGGCAGCGCCAGGAGCAGCAGGAAGGCGGTGACCAGGATCGACCACACGAACAGCGGCATCTTGTGCAGGGTCATGCCCGGCGCGCGCATGTTGAAGATGGTGGTGATGAAGTTGACCGCGCCGAGGATCGAGCCCGCACCGGCAAGGTGGAGCGCGAAGATGGCATAGTCGACCGCCGGCCCGGCCGACCCGCTGGTCGACAGCGGGGCGTAGACGGTCCAGCCCGTGCCGGCGCCGATACCGGTGCCGCCGCTGGTGAAGGTCGAGAGGAGCAGCGAACAGAAGCCCGCGACGGTCAGCCAGAAGCTGATGTTGTTCATCCGCGGGAAGGCCATGTCCGGCGCGCCGATCATGATCGGGACGAACCAGTTGGCGAAGCCGCCGATCAGGGCGGGCATGACCATGAAGAAGACCATGATCAGGCCGTGGCCGGTGATCAGCACGTTCCAGTGGTGATAGGCCTCGTCGATGTTGGCGCTGCCCGCGCCGAGCGGCCAGGCCTTGGTCAGGATCTGGATGCCCGGCTCGGCGAGCTCGGCCCGCATGATGCCCGACAGCGCGCCGCCGACGATCCCCGCGATGATCGCGAAGATCAGGTAGAGCGTGCCGATGTCCTTGTGATTGGTCGACATGAACCAGCGGGCGAAGAAGCCCGGATGGCCATGATCGTCATGGGCATGGTCGTGGGCGTGGCCGGCTTCGGCCGGGGTCAGCGCCATGGTGTCTGCGGTAGTGGCCATCTTGGGTCCGCTTCTCGTCTTAATTGCTGCTGTCGGTCGCGCGATTGGCGACATTGGCTTGCGTGTTGCCCGGCGCGGCCGGGGCGGCGGCGGTCGGGGCAGCGCCAGCGGCCGGCGCCGGCGCCGCGGCGGGCACCGCGCTCGGCGACACGGTGGTCGCCGCCGTGCTGTCGGGAACAGCCGCGGGGGTCGCCCCCGGCATCGTCCCGCCCTTGCTCGCGACCCACTGCGCATAGCGCTCGGGGGTCACGACCTCGATCGCGATCGGCATGAAGGCATGGCGCGCGCCGCACAGTTCGGAGCACTGGCCGAAGTAGACGCCCGGGCGATCGACCTTGACCCAGGTCTCGTTGAGGATGCCCGGATTGGCGTCGGTCTTGGTCCAGAAGGCCGGCATGGCGAAGCTGTGGATCACGTCGTTCGACGTGACGATGAACTTCACCACCTTGCCCGCCGGGATCACCAGCCGCTCGTCGACCGCCAGCAGGCGCGGGCCGTCGGCGTCGGTGCGGAAGCGGGCACCGGCACCGGCCTCGCCCTTCTCCTTGAGCATGTTCGAGACGATCTCGAACCCGCCATTGTCCGGATACTGGTAGGTCCAGTACCACTGGTTGCCGATCACCTTGACGGTGAGGTCGGCCGGCGGCGGGCTGTACTGGTGGCGGATCAGGCGGATCGATGGCACCGCGATCGCGACCAGCACGAGCACCGGAAGCAGCGTCCACAGCACCTCGACGAGCGTGTTGTGGCTGGTCCGGCTCGGGGTCGGGTTGGCGCTGCGGCGGTAGCGGATGATCGTCCACACCAGCAGCGCGAGAACGAGCAGGCTGATCGCCGCGCACAGCGCCAGCAGCCAGTTGTTGTGGAAGGCCGAGGCTTCGCGGCCGACCGGGGTGAACTGGTCCTGCAGGCCCATCCGCCCGTCGGGCATGCCGACGCCCGGGGTCGGGACCGCATGATCGAAGGCCGGGGCGGCCGGGGCACCCGGCGCCACCGCGCTCGCGCCCGGAGTCGGGTCGGCGGCAGCGGGAGTCGCGCTCGGGTTGGCGGCGGCGGCGCTCGGCCCCGCCGGCGCGGCTTGTTGCTGCGCTGCCGGTGCGGCGGGTTGCCCAGTGGCCGCAGCCGGCACCATGCCAGCGGCAGCAAGCGCGATCAGCCAATTCTTCAAGTTCATCACGACCCCGGTCACAGGTTCAAGCCAAGCGGCAGCCCGACCGGACCACCTTGAAATCGGCGGCCTTATAGGCAGGGGTTCCCGCGCGCTCAAGCGCTTGTCTGGGCCCGCCGGTGTCGCTTAAGACACAGTCACTGATGAGCCCCGCCCGGATCGTGGGGCCAGGGGGCCAAGGCAATGACCGAACAGGATATTCTCGACGAGTTCAGGGCCGCCGAAGCGCTTCTGGAAGGCCATTTCATCCTCTCCTCGGGCCTCCGCTCCCCGCGCTACCTGCAATGTGCCAGGGTGCTGATGGACCCGCGCCGCGCCGAGCGGCTCGCGACCGCCCTTGCCGACCGCATCGATCCCAAGCTCCGGAGCCAGCTCCAGGCCGTCGTCTCGCCCGCCATGGGCGGGGTGATCATCGGCCACGAAATGGGCCGTGCGCTCGGCCTTCCCGCCATGTTCGTCGAGCGCCCGTCCGGCACCTTCGAACTTCGCCGCGGCTTCCGCCTCGACCCCGGAACCCGCGTGCTGATGGTCGAGGACGTGGTCACCACCGGCCTCTCCAGCCGCGAGGCGATCAAGGCGATCACCGAGGCCGGCGGCGAGGTAATCGCGGCGGCCGCGCTCGTCGACCGGTCGAGCGGCGCCGCCGATCTCGGCGTCCCCTTCACGCCCCTCATCCGCCTCGACGTCCCGACCTTCGCCGCCGAAGACCTTCCTCCGCACCTCGCCGCCATCCCCGCGATCAAGCCCGGCAGCCGCGCGGCGTGAGCCTGCTCCTCGCGCTGAGTCTCAGTGCCGCCGAACCCTCCACCACCGATCGCTACTTCACTCTCAAGCAGGCGACCGAGGCGTATCGCGCCGCGTCGGGTTTCAAAGGCGAAATCCAGTTAAGCTACGGGCCGGATGATTTCCTCTGGTCGTCATATCCCGGCGGCCCGACCAACGCGATGGCGCACTGGAAGCGAAGTCAGCAGCCCTGGCCTTGGGCGTCGATCACCAAGCAGGTTACGGCGGTCTTGATCCTGCAACAGGTCGAGGCGGGAATTCTCGGCCTCGACGAACCCGTTTCCCGCTATCTGACGCTTCCTGGCACCGCCCCGGCGCCCACTGTCCGCCAGTTGCTCCAGCACCGCTCGGGCCTTCGCAACCCCGACGACAGCGTCAAAGACAAAACCGGCATTCCGAGTTTCTACACTGACGGCCCGACCGGGCTCGAGTGGTGCCTCGCTGACCGAAAGCCTGTCCCGGCCGAGGGCTGGTCTTATAACAATTGTGACTATCTGCTCCTCGGCAAGTTGCTCGAGACGGTGACGGGCAAGAGCTACGCGACTCTCTTCCTCGAGCGGATCAAGAAGCCCGCCAAGCTGTCCCGGGCGGGCATCTTCGACGGTCCTGCGCCGTTCATGGTTGGTCACCGCGCCGACGATCCGATCCGCTACGAGCGATACGGCGCAGCCGCAGCCCTTGCCGGTACCCTGCCCGACGTCATTGCCTTCGACCGGGCGCTGATGGATGGCTTGCTTCTCGCCCCGGCAAGCCTCGACAGCCTGTGGAAGGGCGATCCCGTGCTCGGCTTCATGGGGCTCGGCCAATGGTCCTTCACCGTACCGCTCAAGGGCTGCGCTAAGCCGGTCCGGATTGTGGAGCGGCGCGGCGGCATTCAGCGCTACGAACTCCGCAACTTTATCTTCCCCGAACAACGCATCGCCCTCGTGATGGCCACCGATCAAGGCGATTTCGACTATGGTGAGCTGTGGACCGGAAAGGGTGCGGCATTCGACTATCTGTCTACGATCGTCTGTCCCGCCGCCTGATTGAACAATAGGATATGGTTTGCCATGTCCCCGGCATGGGCAATCATCGCCAGCTGCCGCTGAACGCCTCGCGCGGGTCACGCCATGTCGCCTTCGCGCCTGCCCGCTACGGTCGGGAGAAGGCGCCGTTCTGCCGCCCCCGACTATGTCGCCTTCGTGACCGCGCCGCATGACCGAATCGCTTCGGCTCGGCGTCAATATCGATCACGTCGCCACCATCCGTAACGCCCGCGGCGGCGACTTTCCCGATCCGGTCCGCGCGGCCCATGCCGCCGCCGCCGCCGGCGCGCAGGGGATCACCGCGCACCTCCGCGAGGACCGCCGCCACATCCGCGACGACGACCTCGTGCGGCTGAAGAACGAGATCGCCCTCCCCCTCAACCTCGAGATGGCGGCGACCGAGGAGATGCTCCGGATCGCGCTCGCGACCCGGCCCCACGCCGCCTGCATCGTCCCCGAGAAGCGCGAGGAGCGCACCACCGAGGGCGGCCTCGACGCCGCCGGCAAGCGCGATCACCTCCGCCGCTTCGTCGACGAACTGGGCGCCGCCGGCATCCGCGTGTCGCTATTCATCGAGCCCGAGGCGGCACAGATCGACGCCGCGGTCCAGCTCGGCGCGCCAGTGGTCGAGCTTCATACCGGCCGCTACGCCCACCTCGCCGAGGACGGCCGCGAGGCCGAGCTGAAGCGCCTCGCCGATGCCGCCGCGCTCGCCGCCAAGAACGGGGTCGAGCCGCACGCCGGCCATGGTCTCACCTTCGCCAACGTCGTGCCGATCGCCGCCATCCCGCAGGTCGCCGAGCTCAACATCGGCCACTTCCTCGTCGGCGAGGCCATCTTCGTCGGTCTCGAGGCCAGCATCCGGCGCATGCGCGACCTCATGGACAGCGCGCGTTGATCGTCGGCCTCGGCTCGGACCTCTGCAACATCGAGCGAATCCAGAATTCGCTCGACCGCTTCGGCCAGCGCTTCCTCGACCGGGTTTTCACCGACCAGGAAAAGGCCAAGGCCGCGCGCCGCCCCTTCACCGCCGCCGGTACCCTCGCCAAGCGCTTCGCCGCCAAGGAAGCCTTCTCGAAGGCGGTCGGCACGGGCTTCAAGCGCGGCGTGTTCATGAAGGACATCGGGGTCGTCAATCTGCCAAGCGGCGCGCCGACTCTGCTGTTGGCCGGGGGAGCGGCCGAGCGCCTTGACGCGCTCACCCCCGCGGGCCACGCCATGAAGGTGCATCTGACGATGACCGACGACCATCCCTGGGCCCAGGCTTTCGTCATTCTCGAAGCCGTGCCCATCTCGGAGAGTTAAGTGAGCGATACCCTCGTCAACCAGGCCGAACCTTCGGCGCCGGCCCCGGCGACGCCCGAGGCGGCGACTCCGGCCCGCAAGGAATCGGCGCTGTGGCGGGAGATCAAGGGCCTATTTTGGGTGCTGGTCGCCGTGCTGCTGTTCCACAGCCTCGTCGCCAAGCCCTTCTACATCCCGTCGGAATCGATGATGCCGGGCCTGCTCACCGGCGACCGGCTGGTGGTCAGCAAATATCCCTATGGCTGGTCGTGGGTGTCCCCAAGCTTCCACCTCTGGCCCGAACAGAAGGGCCGCCTGTTCGGCCGCGTCCCGACCCCTGGCGACGTGGTCATCGTCACCCCGCCGGGCATCAAGGAAGATTATATCAAGCGCGTGATCGGCGTGCCCGGCGACACGGTCGAGATGCGTGGCGGACGCCTGATCCTCAACGGGGTTCCGGTCCGTCGCCAGCTGCTTCCGCCGCGTCTCGTCCCGGTCGATGCCAATGCGCCCTGCACCGTGATGCAGTTCCCGGGCCGCCTCACGCAGCAGCCGAACGGCAGCTTCGCCTGCGCGCTTCCGATCGTCCGCGAGACCCTGCCCAATGGGGCGACCTATGACACGGTCGACCTCGGCCAGTCGGTCGGCGACGATTACGGCCCGATCAAGGTGCCGGCCAACCATGTCTTCCTGATGGGCGACAATCGCGACGGCAGCGCCGACAGCCGCTTCCCGCTCTCGGAGAAGGGTCTCGGCGGCCCGGTGCCGTGGGAGAATATTGGCGGCCGCGCCGAATTCATCACCTTCAGCCTCGACGGCTCCGCCTCCTGGTGGAACCCGATCAGCTGGATCACCAGCCTTCGCGGCGGACGCGCCGGGACCAGCCTCCGCACCGGGGTCTGACCTTCATGACGGGGGGCGACAGCACGGGACACGTCGAGCAGCCAGGGCCGACCGAGTTCCGTGATCCCGTCGTCCGGAGCGAGCTTCGCAGGGCGTGGGTCTGGATCGGCTCGATCCTCGTCGTCGCCGCCCTCATCTTCCTTTCGAAGCCGCTGCTGCTGATCGTCGGCGCACTGGTCTTCGCGGTCCTGCTCGACGGCGGCACCCGCCTCCTCGGCCGCGTTCTTCCGATCCGGCGTGGTTTCCGGCTGGCGATCGTTACCCTCGCGGGCTTCGGCTTCCTCGGTTGGGTGCTCTACACCGCCGGGGCGACCTTCGCGCAGCAGTTCGCCATGCTCCAGCTGGCGGTCGAGGCGCAGGCCATTCGCCTCTACGCCTACGGGGTCGAACTCGGCCTCGTCCCGCCGGGCCGGGTCGAACATCTCTCGGACCTGTTCCGGATGCTCGCCGCCAATCTCGGCGATGGCGCGGTCTCGGCCGGGACCAGCGGCTTCGGCCGGATCACCAGCGCGATCGGCGGCGTCGTCGGCGCCCTCACCAACGCCTTCCTGATCCTGGTGCTCGGGATCTTCTTTGCGACCGAACCCAAGGTCTACGACCGGGGCGTCGCCTGGATGATCCCGCTGCGCCATCGCGCCGATTATTACGAGATCCTCTCGAGCGTCGGCTTCACCCTTCGCCGGCTCCTGTTCGGACGTCTCGTCGGGATGGTCGTCGAAGGCATCTTCACCTTCGCCATGCTGTGGGTGGGCGGCGTTCCGATGGCCGCCCTGCTCGGCCTCCTGACCGGCATCCTCGCCTTCATCCCCAACATCGGCGCGATTGCCTCGGGGCTGCTGATGGTGGCGGTCGGCTTCTCGGCCGGGACCGACCAGGGCCTATGGGCGATCCTGACCTATTTCGCGGTCCAGAATATCGATGGCTACCTGATCCTGCCCTATATCGCCCGCAAGACGGTCGACCTGCCGCCGGCGATGGTGCTCGCCGCGCAGCTGATCTTCGGGGCCCTGTTCGGCTTCCTCGGGCTGCTTCTCGCCGATCCCATCATGGCGACCATCAAGGTCACGCTCGAGAAGCTGAGCCTTCGGAAGGCGGCCGGGCGGCTTACTGCGCCCCCGGCGGAAGCTGCTGCGCGCCCATCTGCTGCGCCGCATTCGGAACCACCCGCTTCACCGTGATCTCGAAGTCGAGCGGGCTGTTGGGCGGGATCGGCGAGCCCGGCGGCGGGGTCGCGCCGTAAGCCAGTTCGCCCGGAATGCGGACCTTGTAGCGGCCCTTGGGCTGCATGTTCTGGAGGGCTTCGGCAAAGCCCGGAACGACCTGGCCGACCAGCAGCGGCGCGTCCTGCGCCTCGTCGAACTTGGTCCCGTCGGGAAGCGTCCCGACATAGTCGATCAGCACGCCGTCCTGCGGCCCGATCAGCGGACCCTCGCCGGCCTTGATGGTGGTGATCTGGAGCCCGCTCGGCTTGACCACCGGCCGCATCGGCGCGGTCCCGGCCCAGGCCAGCGCGGCCCCGGCGAGGACGAGCAGGATCAGCCCGAAGGCAAGCCGCAACCGGGTGGAAGCGGCGACGGGACGGATCGGAACCTGGGTTGCGCTCATGGGGATGATCTTCCTGCAATCGGCACAAAAGGAAAGGCCGCCCGGTAAGGGGCGGCCTCGGTATGGGTCAAGAGCCTAACGGCCGCGCCTTAGCGCGCACCCTCGCGCTCGGCCCGCTTGCGCTCGAGCTTGCGGGCCCGGCGGATGGCGGCGGCGCGCTCACGCGCACGCTTTTCCGACGGCTTCTCGTAGTGACGGCGCAGCTTCATCTCGCGGTAGACGCCCTCGCGCTGCAGCTTCTTCTTGAGCGCGCGCAGCGCCTGGTCGACATTATTGTCGCGAACGATGATTTGCATAAAAGGTCCGTCACTCCATTGTCTTCGTGGTTGCGCCCACGCCGTCCGCACAAGCGAAGGCTAGGCATCGCACTGACCAAGGCAGAAGCCGGTGGCACAGGCGACCAAAGCGGTCCGCGCGAACCTAAAGGGTCGCCGGAAGTCGCGGCCTCTATCAGCGGGGGAGCGATTCGACAAGCCAAGCGATGAGGCTGCGACGAACCGCGCCCGCGGAGGGGCAGGCAGAGGATCGTATCGCGAAGTGGTTATCGCATGTTAACCTATTGCCATGTATAGGACTTTCTCCCAATCACCGAGGAGTTCGAGGGGCATGGGGGCCAATTTCAATCGTCGAGACATGTTGCGCAACGTCGGCCTGGGCGGTGCTGCCGCCCTGGTGTCGGGCGCCGCACTCGCGGCTGATCTTCCTGGCCTTCTCGGTTCGCAGAAGCCGTTCCTGAACGAGCCGCTCGTGCCGCTCAATCCTGCGCCTCCGGCGCCGGTCACGGTGGTCGCACCGGCCCCGTCGCCGATCGGTATCGATCCTGCGCTCTTCGCGCGGGCCAAGCAGGCGCTTGAGCGGCACCGGCCCTCGCTGCGCCATACCGACCGGATCGGCATCGTCGACTTCGCCAAGGCGAGCCGCGAAGCCCGCTTTCACGTGGTCGACCTCGCGAGCGGGCAGGTCACCAGCCATTTCGTTGCCCACGGGCGCGGCTCGGACACCGGGCATACCGGCTATCTCGAACAATTCTCCAATGCGTTCGGGAGCAATGCGACCTCGAACGGCGCCTATCGGACCGCAGACTTCTATCAGGGCAAGTACGGGCTCTCGATGAAGGTCGATGGCCTCGACTGGACCAACAACAATGCGCTCGGTCGCGCCATCGTCGTTCACTCGGCCTGGTATGCCGAGCAGGACATGATCGCGCTGCACGGCAAGCTTGGCCGCTCGGAAGGCTGCTTCGCCTTTGGTCGCGACAGCCACTTCGAGGTCATGCGACAGCTTGCCGACGGCCGGCTCATCTACGCCGACAAGATCGCCTGATCGTCAGCACAACCAGACAAGCAAAAGGGGCTCCGGCATCATCGCCGAAGCCCCTTTTCTTTTACTTGGCGGCCGAGCGAACCGCCGGCTTGGCCCCGCCGTCACGGTCCATCAGCGCGGCCATCACCGGCGCATCCCGCTTGTAGAGGTCGGTGTACTTGACGATGTTGCCGTCAGTCAGCGCGGCGACCGAGAAATAGACAATGTAGACCGGAACGGGCTTCACGAAATTGGCCTGAACGGTCTTCTTGGCAGTGAGAGTCTCGTCGATCCGCTGCGACGTCCATTCGCCACCATCGTCACTTAGCAGCTCGGCAGCGAGATCGAGGATGTTCTCGGTCCGGATGCAGCCGTGGCTGAGGAAGCGCGAGCGCGCGTCGAACAGGCCGCGATTGTTGGTGTCGTGCAGATAGATGTTCTGCGGATTGTACATCACGAACTTGATCTTGCCCAAGGCGTTGCCCGGTCCCGGCGGCTGCCGCCAGCGCTGGACCTTGCCATCCTTGCCCTTGACCGCGACGTAGCCGCCCTTGCCGGCGACTTCCTTGCTGAGGCTTGGCGGCACTTCCCACCAGGGATTGAGGATGACGCCCGTCGCCTGCACCGCGAGCTGCGGGGTCGGGGTCTTCACCGCGCCGGCGATTGCCCGATGCTTCCAGCGGGTGACGCTGTTCTCGACCAGGGTGGCATGCTCGCCGGGCACGTTGACGATGATGTAGCGGTCGCCGAGGTCACGCGGCAGCCAGCGCCAGCGATCCATGTTGAGGCGGATCTTGCCGACGGTGGCCGCATCGGCCGCATTGGCCTTGGCCAGCGCCGCGCGGAGCGAGCCATATTGCGGGTGGGTCGGAAGGAGGCCGTCGAGGACCGAGGCCACGCCGGCTCCGGCAAGCGCCTGGTCGAGCAGCTGGCGGCTGCGGCCTTCGGGCATGTCCGGGTCCTTGACGAACCACTGGACCCGTGCCGAGCCACGGACATGGCCAAGGGCGATGTCGCGCGCGAGCTTCTCGAAGGTGGTGCTGGCTACGGCCGACATGCCGGCCGGATCGCCCGACTTCAGCGCCGCGTCGAGAAGCGTCGGATCATAATCGCGCGGATCGAGGCCTTCGCGCCCGACGCCGCGGATGTAGGAGGCAAGCTCGGCGACCTGCCCGGGCTGCCAGACGGCGGGCGGAAGCTGGACCGGCTCGGCCACGACGGGCTGCGCCGTTGCGGATGTGGCAGGCTGGGGCGCGAGCGGATCGGGACGCGCGGCGGACGCTGCCGGAGCAGGCTGGGCCTTCGCTGTCGCCGCCTTGGGCGCGGCCACCTGCGCCATCGCCGTTCCGGCACCCAGAGCGAGTACCACCGAACCTGCCACCAACCGACGCATTGTCCACCCCATGCAAACTTCAATCGCGGGCCATTTGCCCTGCCCTCTTGTTACTAGAGATGAACAACCATCTCCAGTGTCCGAAGAGCCACATTAGGGCTGCTCGTCCGAACTTTTCACCTTTGCGTCCCACGGCTTAGCCTTGGTCTGGCGTTTCAGCCCCGATTGCGTCATAGCCGCCCACCGCGCGACTGCCGCAACCGCTGCAGCCGACCGCCCATCCCCTGGAGTTGCTTCGCTTGGCCATCGACGCCCGCATTGCCCAAGAGCCGTCCGACGGTGAACGTCGCGGACAGCCGCGTGCGCCGGTCGACCTCGAGGCGCATGTCCGCGAGCTCGGGTCGATGGGTACCGAGGCGCGCGTGCTGAACATCTCCGCCGACGGCTTCATGGCCGAGACGAGCGCCGACTATGAGGTCGGCGTCCGGGTCTGGCTGCTGCTTCCGGGCCGCGAGCGGGCGAGCGCGGTGGTGCGCTGGACCGCGGCGGGGAAGCTCGGTGCGCAATTTGCCGAGCCGCTCAGCGACGAGGCACTCGCCCAGATCGGCGGCTAGCGCGCCGCTTTCTTCAGCGCGCGCTGGACCGTCGGAAGCATGCCCGTGACGATCCGCTTGATGCCTTCGAAATTGGGATGGATCCCGTCGCCCAGTAGGAGCGCGCGATTGCCGACGACGCCCTGCAGCATGAACGGATAGAGCTCGGCGTCATATTTGCGGGCGAGCGACGGGAAGATGGCTTCATAGCGGCGGCGATAGTCGGGCCCGAGGTTGGGCGCCGCCAGCATGCCCGCGACCACCACCGGAATGTCCTGTCGGTCGAGCTCCGCGAGGATCGCGTCGAGGTTCTTGCGGGTCACGTCAGGGTCGATGCCACGGATCATGTCATTCGCGCCGAGCTCGACAATGGCGAGCGTCGGCTTGCGCCCGAGCCGCTGAAGCGTCCAGCCGAGCCGTGCCCGGCCGCCCGCGCTGGTGTCGCCGGAGACTCCGGCATCATGGACCTGGGCCTTGATGCCGTGGCGGCGAAGCGTGTCCTGAAGCTGCGGTGCGAATCCCAGCCCCCGGCCCAGGCCATAGCCGGCGGTGAGGCTGTCTCCGAAGGCGAGGATGAGCGGTCCGTCATTCGCTGCCGGCGCCGCGGTCGGCTGGGCGGCGGCGGGAACGGCGGCGAGCAAAGCGGGGAGCAGGAACCAGCGGATCACGCCTGACCATATGGGCCATTGTCGAACCCCTTCAAGCTTCCTAGCTCGCAGGGGATGACCCAGCCCCTGATTGCGCTCGACGATGTCCGACTGACCTTGGGTGAGGAGGCCGCGCGGACCGAGATCCTTCGCGGAATCAGTCTCGACGTCGCCGAGGGCGAGACCGTGGCGGTGCTGGGCGCATCGGGTTCGGGAAAGAGCAGCCTGATGGCGGTGATCGCCGGGCTCGAGCGCGCGACCTCGGGGCGGGCGGTGGTGCTCGGCGAGGATGTCGGCGCCCTTGGCGAAGACGCGCTCGCCCGGCTTCGTGGACGATCGATCGGGGTGGTGCTTCAAGCCTTTCACCTCCTGCCGACCATGACCGCGCTGCAGAATGTGATGGTCCCGATGGAATTGAGCGGCGCCGCCGACCCGAGGGAACGGGCGACCGCCGAGCTCGCCGCGGTCGGCCTGTCGGGACGGCTCGATCATTATCCCGCGCAATTGTCGGGCGGCGAACAGCAACGGGTGGCGATTGCCCGTGCGACCGCGTCGGCGCCGAAGCTGCTTCTGGCCGACGAGCCGACCGGCAACCTCGATGCAGCGACGGGCGCGCGGATCATCGATCTCCTGTTCGACCGGGTGGCGGCGGCGGGCGCGGGCCTGCTCGTCATCACCCATGACCCGGCGGTCGCAGCCCGCGCGGGCCGGGTCATCCGCATCGCCGACGGACGCCTCGCCGCGTGAGCGCAGGCCTGAGGCTCGGGCGGCGCGACCTCGCGCAGGGCATCGGCGGCCTGTGGCTGCTGATGGTCTGCCTGACGATCTCGGTCGCGGGGCTGGCCGCGGTCACGAGCCTGTCGAGCGCGATCCGCTCGACGATCAACGCGGAAGCGCGCAACCTCCTCGGCGGCGATCTTGCGCTGAGCGTCGCGCAGCGCGCGGCAACGCCCGAGGAACTGGCCGCCATTCGCCGCCTCGGTACGGTCCGGGCAAGCACGACGCTTCGAAGCACCGCTCTGATCGGCGACCAGACCGCGCTGGTCGACCTGTCGGGTGTGGAGCGGGGCTGGCCGGCGGCGGGCAGGGTCAGCTTTTCGGCCGGCCGGATGCCGGTCGGCGCCGGCGAGGCCGCGATCGGCAAGGAACTCGCCGAACGCTACGGCCTCGACATCGGCGGCCGCTTTCGGGTCGGCTATGCCGACGTCCGGGTAAGCGGCATCATCAGCGAACTGCCCGCGCCATCGGGCTTTGCCTTGTCGCCGCCGGTGCTGGTGGACCCGGCGGGCCTCGCCGCGACGCAGCTGGTCCAGCCGGGGAGCCTCTACACCAGCAACTATCGGATCGCCCTCCCCGCCGGTGCGGACGGGGTTGCCATCGGCAAGGCTTTCCAGAGCCGATTCCCCGACGGCGGCTGGCGGGCCACCGATCGCGGCGATGCGGCGGCAGGGACACGGCGCTTTACCGACCGGACGGGACAGATGCTGCTGCTGATCGCGCTTGGCGCGCTCGGCATCGGCAGCATCGGCATTGCCTCGGCCGCAAGCGCCTTTGCCGCGTCGCGCCGGTCGACCATCGCCATCCTCAAGGTCCACGGGGCGCGGAGCCGGGATCTGGCGCTGATGCTCGGGAGCAGCGTCGCCATCCTGGCCGCGATCGCGATTGTCGCCGGGCTTCTCCTGGGCGCGCTTGCGCCCGGGATCGTCGGCAAGGCCGCTGCGGACCTCCTTCCCGTGCAGCCCGACCCGCGGCCGCAATGGGCAGCGCTTGGCCAGTCGGCGCTTTACGCCATCCTCGTCACGATCGCTGCCATCTGGTCGCCGTTGAGCCGCGCGGCGCGCGCCCGTCCCGCGGCGGTCCTTCGCGGCGATGTGGACGACCAGCCCACGCACTGGCGCGACCGGATCGTTCAGCTGGCTGCCGGACTAAGTGCGGTGGCTGCGGCACTGCTGCTGTCCGGGGACGCCATGGTGACCGGCGGCGCGTTGGTCGGCGGCATGGTGCTTGCCTTGATCTTCGCAGGCGCGGGCTGGCTGCTGGCGCGGGTCGCCCGAAGGCTGTCGGGGCGCGGCGGACCGGTCGTGCGGCTTGGGCTGTCCGCGCTCCATCGGCCGGGGGCTGCGACGGTGCGGCTGAGTGTCGCGCTGGGCCTCGGCCTGTCGCTGCTGGTGGCGCTTGCCGGGATCGGCGCGAGCATTCGGGCCGAGATCGGCGGCAATATTCCCGACAAGGCGCCGGCCCTGTTCATGCTCGACATTCCGGCCGCCGAGGAGGGCCGCTTCCGGGCGCTCGCCGCGCAGAGCCTGCCGACCGCCGAACTTCGCCTCGTGCCTTCGCTCCGGGGGCCGGTGGTAGCGCTCAATGGGCAGCCTGTGTCGGCGATGAAGGCCATTCCCGAAGGCGCATGGATCCTCCGCGGCGACCGCGGCCTGACCTTCGCGCGCGACCTTCCGGTCGGGAACAAGGTCGTCGAGGGACGCTGGTGGCCGCGCGACTATGCCGGGCCGCCGCTGGTCAGCATCGACATCGAGGCGGCGCGCGCGCTCGACCTCAAGATCGGCGACACGATGACCATCGCCGTTCTTGGCGTGCCGATCGAGGCGCGGATCGCAAGCTTCCGGACGATCGACTGGCGCAGCTTCGGCTTCAATTTCGCGATCATCTTTTCGCCCGGCGCGCTCGAGCAGGCCCCCTACACACTGATGGCGACGGCGTCCCCGCCGGCGGGCACCCCGACGCTTGCGCTTGAGCGAGCGCTCGCCACAAGCCTGCCGATGGTGAGCACAATCAGGGTCAGCGACGTCGTCAGCCGGGTGACGACCATCCTTGAGGGACTGGACGCCGCCATTCGCCTTGCGACCCTCGTCGCGATCCTGATCGGCGTCACCGTGCTGGCGGGCGCCGTCGCCGCGACCCGGCGCACCCGGACCCGCGAGAGCGTCCTCCTGAAGCTGGTAGGGGCGACGCGAGGACAGGTGCTGGCCGCGCAAGGCATCGAATTTGCCGTGATGAGCGGTGGCATCGTGCTTCTCGCATTCGTCGCCGGAACCGCGGCGGCCTGGGCGGTCGTGACGCGGCTGTTCGACCTTCCCTTCGCGCCCGGTTGGGCGGGGCTCGTGGCCATTCCGATCGCGGGAATGCTGGTCAGCGTGGCGACCGCGCTGGCGGCCGCCTGGCCCGCCCTGCGAGCGCGTCCGGCGGAGGCCCTGCGCGCGGCATGATGGCCACAGCGCGCCGCTAAACCCCTCGCCTGTCACGGAACCTTCATCGCGGCATCACCGTTGAGCGGGCCGAAAGGATGCCGTTTCATGACCAATTTCCCGTCCCTCGGAGAGCTCGGCCTCAAGCACGATCCCAAGGGCCGCGGCTATCATGCGGTCTATCGCGAGCATGAGGTCAACCACTGCCCCGGTTGCGGCCGGACGCACTGGCTGATCGGCCGGATGTCGGCGGAATGCGCCTTCTGCGCGACCGCGCTGCCGCTGGCCGAGGCAAGCACCCGTCACCACAACGGGCCCGCGGTCATCCAGCATCGCAACCGGAATCAAGGACACGCCTGGGCGGCGTAACGGGACGTCCCCACGGCTTCAGGGAAGGTAGCGGCCGCTGGCGCGCGCCCGCCGTATGGGGACGACTAACGCGTGGGTGAGGAAAGCGCCGGTGTCCGCCTGACGGGCACCGGCGCATTGCACAGATCGACTCCGCCAGCCGGCACCTGGAAAAAGTCGTCCCGCCGATTGGCTCGGGCGTTGACGTATGAGCCGAAGGTCGCGCTTCCGGTCCGCATCGTCTGGAAACTGAGCCGCTCCGCAGCGGGAAGTGCCGAGCCGAGCCGCACCGAGCGGATCACCCGTGCCACCGTTCCGGTCTTATAGAAGCCGAGCGCCTCGGTTCCCCGCGGGAGCGCGCTCATGTTTTCGATGCCCTCGATCACCCGCCCGACGAGTGCGATGTTGCGGTCGAGATGGCGCGGCGCGTGGCCAATCACGGCATAGAGTTCGCCGCCCATGCCGGTGTCCGGCGCCATGTCGCGGCCGACCCCTACCATGCCGTAACAGTGGGTCAGGTTTGCCTGGCCGGTCTTGGGATTCCAGGCGACGGGCCAGCCAAGCGCATGCCCGACGCGCGGCGCGTAATTGTCGGCAAAACCCAGCGGCCGCACCGCCAGACCCTTGAGCGAGCGGCTGTATTCGGCGGGCGGCTGCTTCACGACCGTCGCGGGGATCGCCGGACCGCCTTCGTTGACGCCCCACTGGGCCACATAATTGTCCTGCACCCGGTAGACGCTCGAGCCCTGCCAGTAGCCGGCGGTCGCCAACGCGCGGATATTGGCGACGTGGACCGGGGCGAAGGCCGGGGCAAGCTGGATCACCGTCCGCCCGCCGCCATCGAAATCGATCACCAACAGATCCTCGGGCCTTACCGCTTCCCATGCTTCGGCAGGCGCCTTGGCAATGATCTCGGAGGGGGTGAGCGGCTTGGCCGGGGCGGCGGCCGCGGTCGCGGCGAGGGCGAGGAAAAGGCTCATTACGGCAGTCTATCGTGACGTTCGAGCTTGCGGTAGGCACCTTCGCCATGTTCCTCGCGAAGCTGCTGCTCTTGGGGTCCGGTGAGCTCGGACGGGAATTCGCCATCGCCGCCAAGCGGCTTGGCTGCGAGGTCGTCGCCTGCGATCGCTACGACCGCGCTCCGGCCATGCAGGTCGCCGACCATCACGAAGTCTTCTCGATGCTGGACGGCGCGGCACTGCGCGCGGCGGTCGAGCGGCACCGCCCCGACTTCATCGTTCCGGAGATCGAGGCGATCGACACCGCCATACTCGGGACGCTGGAGTCGGAGGGCTGGCACGTCGTGCCCTCGGCCAAGGCGGCGCAGCTGACGATGAACCGCGACGGCATCCGTCGCTTTGCCGCCGAGGAACTGGGGCTCACCACCAGCCGCTACCGCTTTGCCGAGAGCGAGGAAGAAGCGCTGGCGGCGGCCGCCTATGTCGGCCTCCCCTGCGTGATCAAGCCGGTCATGTCCTCGTCGGGCAAGGGGCAGAGCACCGCGACAACCGAGGACGAGGTCCGCGCGGCCTTCCGCTATGCGATCGAAAAGATGCGCGGCGACCAGCCACGGGTCATCGTCGAGGAGTTCATCCGCTTCGACAGCGAGATCACCCTGCTCACCGTCGCCGGCGCGGACGGCATCCATTTCTGTGCTCCGATCGGCCATCGCCAGGAAGCCGGCGATTATCGCGAGAGCTGGCAGCCGGCGGCGCTGGACGACGCCGTCCTTGCAAGCGCGCAGGAGCAGGCCGCCAGGATCGTAAGCGCCCTGGGCGGACGCGGACTGTTCGGGGTTGAATTCTTCATCGCCGGCGACCGCGCCGTCTTTTCCGAACTCAGTCCCCGGCCGCACGATACCGGCATGGTGACCCTGATCTCGCAGGCGCCGAACGAATTCGAGCTGCACCTGCGCGCCATTCTCGGCCTACCGGTCGCCCCGATCGTCCGGCATGGCCCGAGCGCCTCGGCAGTGATCCTCGCCGATCGTCAGTCGTCGCGCTTTGGGTTCAAGGGCGTCGACCAGGCGCTGGCGTTGGGCTCGACCGAAACCCCGGTGGACCTCCGGTTGTTTGGAAAGCCAGAAACGCTGCCGGGACGGCGCATGGGTGTTGCTCTTGCGCGGGCTGCAAGCAGCGAAGCCGCGGTCGATCTGGCCAAACGGGCTGCCGACGCGGTCTGGATCGATTTTGAAGAGGAATGACGATGCGCCTGTTGCTGATCCCCGCCCTCGCCCTTGCCGCCACCGCCTGCGGATCGGGTGAGCAGTCCGCTCCGCCCGCCGACAAACAGATTGCGGTCCGCAGCGAGGAACAGGACCGGCTCCACCAGCTCGATCCCCAATATCGCGACATTGCGCTGAAGCGCGCGATCGCCGCCAGCGGCCTGCGCTGCAAGCGCGTGACCCGGTCGGGCTACGTCACCGAGTATAACAAGCTGTCGATGTGGTCGGCCGACTGTGACGATGGCCGCAATTGGGCGATCTTCGTCGGTCCCGACGGCAGCGCGCAGGTCCGGCCCTGCGCCGACATGGCACGCTTCAAGCTGCCCGAATGCAAGATTGCCGCCGATCCGAGCGGACGCACGGCGCGAGGAATTGCCAAGACCGGCTGAACCGGCGCCGGGTCACCCCGGCACCCATCCTCAATCGCAGCGGCGGCTTTCCTTGAATTCGCCGGTCGCGCTCTTCTCGCGGACGACGATGCAGCTGCCCTGCTTGATCTCCTCGCGCCAGCTCCCGTCGGGATTGGTGACGCGATTGGTCGGCTTGGGCACGCGCTGGCCGTTGCAGATCATGTAATTGAGGCCCGGCGGCGTGACGCAGCCCTGGCTGTTCGACTGGGCGGCGGCCGATCCCGGCAACGCAGCCAGACCGATCCCGGCCGCGACAAGCGCGGTGGCAATGGTGGTGCGGACGGTCATGCTCATCGAATCGGCTCCTTAGACGAGCCTCCAATACGCCAAGCGACCTGAACCGTCGATGACGGCAGGCCGCTCTGCTTCAGCGATGAACCGAGCCGGCCCGTTCGGGACCGGTTCAGCCAGATTTAGCCCTGGCGCGCCTTGAAGCGGCGGTTCGTCTTGTTGATGACGTAGGTCCGGCCACGACGGCGGATCACGCGGCAATCCCGGTGACGGTCCTTGAGGCTCTTGAGCGAATTACGAATCTTCATGGCGGGACGCCCGTCTCTATGGTTCTGGTTGTCGGCTGACGCCCGGAGGCTTCGGCCAGCGCCCCTATGGGAGCGAGGGGAGAGAGTCAAGTTCGGGAAGGCATTTCGGGGCTGGCATCAAGCAATGCCGAACCCCGAATACCGCCCTATCACGGCTTGGCGAAATAGCTTCCGGCGCGCCATGTGGCCCGCGTCGGGGAATCCGCCAGTTCGCGGGCAATGCGATAGTTGAGCTCGCCGTAGCGGGCCAGCGCACCCCAGTTGATCGGCAGCTTCAGGTCGTCGCTGACCTGGTGGTAATTGCTGGCGAAGAACTTGTCCCACTGCGGCTTGCCGCCATTGGCATGGCCGGTGAACATCAGGATCGCCGGGACGCCGCGAAGCACCAGCGGATAATGGTCCGAGCGGACGAAGATCCCCTGCTCGGGCATCGGATCGGGCCCGACCGACACGCCCATCGTCCGGCCAGCCTTGGCAACGGCATCGGCGACGGTGCTGTGTTCCGCCCCGAAGGCGGTGACGTCGGTGAAGTCGTAGAGTGGGAGCGGCATGTCGAGGTCGACCGCAGCCGAGACCTTGCTCAGCGGAACGGTCGGATGCTCGGCCCAGTAGGACGCACCGAGGAGGCCAAGCTCCTCGCCCGTGTTGGCAATGAACAGCAGGGAACGCTTGGGCTTCTCGCCCGAGGCGACGAAGCGTTCGGCGGCTTCGAGCATGGTCGCGACGCCGGCCGCATTGTCGAGCGCGCCATTGTAGATGGCGTCCTCGCCCGGCTTGGCGTTCTCGCGCATGCCGAGGTGGTCGAGGTGGCCCATCAGCACGACATATTCGTCGCGGAGACGGGCATCGCTGCCTTCCATCTTGCCGACGACCTCGGGGCTGGTGAAGTCGCTCCAGCTCGACCTGGCGTCGATCGACAGGGTGGGCGCGAGGGCAAAGCCGCGCGGCGACTGGCCGGCCGCCCGGGCGCCCATGATCGCCGAGAAGGTCTGCGGGGCACCGGCGAAGAGACGCTCGACCACCGGACGCGAGACCGAGCCACGGAAGCGAAGGCCCTGCGGCATGCTGCCGGCCTTGCCCTTGCTGTCGATCCAGTCGGTGACGGGCCGATCACTCGGCCCGGCCATGGCGACGTCGATCATGCCGATCGCGCCGGCGGCCGCGGCCATCTCCGCCTTGCGCGAGGCGATATGGGCGGCGATGTCGCTCGGCAGGCCCTTGGGCGTGCCGCCGAGGACGAGGACGATCTTCCCGCGCACGTCGAGGCCGGCATAATCGTCGATCTTGAGCTTGGGATCGCGGATTCCGAGGCCGACGAAGACCACCGGAGCGGAAATGCTCCGCGCCTTCTCGGTGACGCTCGGCCGGACCGCCATGTCCTGGCCGGCGGTGAGCGCCTCGGTCTTGCCGCCGACGGTCATGGCGAAGGTCGGCGTGCCGTCGGTCGTGGCGCGGCGGAAGGGCACGCGCTGATACCAGCTGCCATTCTCTCCGCCGGGCTTCAGCCCGAGCGCCTGGAAGCGGCTGGCGACATAAGCGGCGGCCAGTTCATGCCCGCGCTTGCCGGTGCCGCGGCCTTCCAGCAGGTCGTCGGCGAGGAACTGGACGGTGGCGTGCACCCGGTCCGACTGGGCCTGCGGCGCCCGGTAGAGCGGCGCGACCGTGGTATTCTTGGCGGGAGCTGCGGCAATGAGCAGCGCGGCGAGCGGGGCGACCCCGAGCAGGTTCAGGCGCAAACGGCGGCTTCTTTCTGGTACAGGCGGCGCTCCCAGTTGAGCGCGCTTTCGATGATCCCGGCCGTATCGGCATATTGCGGCTGCCAACCCAGCCGTTCGACCAAGCGGCGATTGGCGGCGACCAGTTGCGGTGGATCGCCCGCCCGCCTCGGTCCCATCACCCGCTTCACCGGAGTGCCGTTCACACGATCGAGGGCGTCGAGCATCTCGAGCACCGACGTGCCGCGGCCGTAGCCGCAATTGAGGGTGAAGCTCTCGCCCGGCTCGGCAATCAGCGCTTCCAGCGCCAGCACGTGCGCGCTGGCGAGATCGGAGACGTGGATATAGTCGCGGATGCAAGTGCCGTCCGGGGTCGGATAATCGTCGCCGAACACGTCGACATGGTCGCGCTTCCCGACTGCCGCCTCGCAGGCCACCTTGAGCAGGTGGGTCGCGCCCTTGCCGACCTGGCCAGAGCGGCCCTTGGGATCGGCACCGGCGACGTTGAAGTAGCGAAGGGCGCCGTAATTGAGGTCGTAGGCAGCGGCGCAGTCGCGCAGCATCTGCTCGGTCATCAGCTTCGACCAGCCGTAGGGATTGATCGGCCGGGTCGGGGTATCCTCGTCGATCGGGACCGTCTCGGGCGCGCCATAGGTCGCGGCAGTCGACGAGAAGAGGATGTGGCGGACGCCCTTGGCGAGCGCGGCGCCGATGAGGGCGTGGCTGGCGATCGTATTGTTACGATAATAGAAATGCGGATCGGTGACGCTTTCGGGAACGACGATCGAGCCCGCGAAATGCATGATCGCACCGATGTCGTGCGCCTCGAGCAGCCGGCCCACGGCGCCTGCGTCACCGACATCGATTTCCTCGAGCGGGACGTCGTCGGGAACGGCCTCGCGGCTGCCGTTGGAGAGATTGTCGGCGACCACCACCGACCAGCCGGCGTCATGGAGCGCGAGGACGGCGTGGCTTCCGATATAGCCGGCGCCGCCGGTGACGAGGACCTTGGGCTTACTCATGAGAGGTCGGCTAGCGGCCCGCCCGGTCAAAGGAAAGCGATCAACGGACTTTCAATCTTTCGCTCCTATGCAGGCGGCAGCATTCACTGTGAGGTTTTCATGACGCGTTCGCTGTTCCTCCTTGCCGCCCCCCTGCTCCTGTCGGCCTGCGGCAGCAGCAAGGTTCCCGTGATGGCGACGGTGACCACGATCGATCGGGTCTGCACGATCATCGAGGAGCGGATGAACGAGGACGAGGACACGCAGAAGCTCACCCGGGACCGGAAGATCCAGACGAAGCGCAAGGGCGATTGCAACGAAGTCGAGGAGTGGGCCGAGGTGAAGCGCAGCCGGAGCAAGGATGTCGACGGCACCGCCGAGATCCACTTCGTCTACAAGGGGCCGGACGGCAAGCAGCACAGCGGCTCGCTCAACTACACCGGCCGCGACGACGAATTCTACGAGGTGAAGGCCGGCGATTCGCTGCCGATCCGGGTGGCCGAGGACGACCCGACTCGGGTGTGGCGCGGCTAGGTCAGTCGACGCGGGTCCACTGCTGCTTCTTGCAGATGATTCCTGCGACGCAGCCTGACACGTTCAGCTTGTCCGGACCGACGAGGACGATGCTGCTGCCGACATGCGTGCCGAAGCGCGGCACATAGACACGTCCCTTCCAGCGGCCATTGCCCGCGGGAACGATGTTGCTGAGCAATTTCTCGCCCTCAAGGCCGTCATAGCCCTGCTTAGCCGCCTTGGCCTCGGCCTTGGCGGTCGCCTTGACGACCTTGCCGCACCATTGCGGCCCGCAGGGGCCGATGCGGACGACGATCGAATGCTTGGGATTCGCCCACAGGCCCTCGATCGGACTCTTGGCGTCGGCGGGGGTCGCCACGAGAAGTGCGGCAGCCGCGGCGGCAAGGGACAGGAATGTGCGCATGCTGTTGCAATAGCACGGACTTCCTTGCGCCAGCCTTGCCGAAGCGTGGCGGGAATGTGGCATTTCCCGCCCGCGTCCGGGCTCAGTGGGTAGGGCAGTTGGTGACCCGCGCCTTGGGAATGACCTCGGCCTCGCGCGGGTGGCGGGCCATGGGCGGGCGGCTCGGTCCGGCCCCGTCGCCGCGGCCAAGCCCCGGATCGAGGGCCTGACTGTCACTGAGTGTCCGGAGCCGCCAGCTGTCGTCCTCGAGCCGGCTCGCAATGAGGTGGCAGACCGCCTCGTCATGCTGGACGATGCCGTGGACGACCATCAGCCGGGCGCCCATCACCACCTTGCGCTGGGCGGCGAAGGCATCGGGCCAGACGACCAGATTGGCATTGCCGGTCTCGTCCTCGAGCGTGATGAAGCAGACGCCCTTGGCGCTGCCCGGTCGCTGGCGGATGAGGACCAGCCCGGCGAGGCTGACCCGCTTGCCGTAGCGAATGTCGCGCAGGTCGGACGCCCGGACGAAGCCCCGCGACGCATAATGGTCGCGCAGGAACTGCATGGGATGGGCCTTCAGGCTGAGCCGGACGGTCTGGTAGTCGCTGACCACATGCTCGGGCAAAGGCATGGCGGGGAGGATGGCCTTCTCCTGCTCCTCGCCCTCCTCGCGCGCCCGGGCGGCGGCGAACAACGGCAGCTCGGGCACCGGCCGGAGCGCGCGGGCGTCCCACAGCGCCTGGCGGCGGTCGAGCCCGATCGAGCGGAAGCCATCGGCCTCGGCGAGGCGAACGATCGCATGCGGCGGCACCCCGCCGCGGCGGTGGAGCTCCTCGACCGTGCGATAGGGCGCCGAGGCCACCAGCTTGGCCGCGTCCATGGCGCGCAGGCCCTCGACCTGGCGGAGGCCGAGGCGGAGCGCGACTTCGGCATGCGTCCTTCGACTTCGCTCAGGACGAACGAGGTTCTGGCTTGCGACTTTTCGTTCGTCCTGAGCGGAGCGAAGCGCAGTCGAAGGGCGCTGGTGCTCCAGCGAGCAATCCCACCCGCTCTCGTTCACATCCACCGCCAGCACCGTCACCCCATGCGCCTGCGCGTCCTTCACGATCTGGGCAGGGGCGTAGAAGCCCATCGGCTGGCTGTTGAGCAATGCCGCCGCAAAGGCTGCGGGATATTTCCAGCGCAGCCAGCTTGAGACGTAGACGAGGTGGGCGAAGCTCGCCGCGTGGCTTTCGGGGAAGCCATATTCGCCGAAGCCGCGGATCTGGTGGAAGCAGCGTTCGGCGAACTCGCGCTCGTAGCCGCGGGTCACCATTCGCTCGACCATCTTGTCCTGGAGAAGGTCGATGGTGCCGCGGCTGCGGAAGGTCGCCATCGCCTTCCTGAGCTGGTTGGCCTCGGCCGAGCTGAACCGCGCCGCGTCGAGCGCGATCTTCATCGCCTGCTCCTGGAACACCGGCACGCCCAGGGTCCGCTTGAGGATCCGCTCGAGCTCGTCGGGCGGACCATGGTCGGGCGAAGGCCGCGGGTAGATGACCGGCTCCTTCCCCTGCCGGCGCTTCAGATAGGGGTGGACCATGTCGCCCTGGATCGGTCCGGGTCGAACGATCGCGACCTCGATCACGAGGTCGTAGAAGCAGCGGGGCTTCAACCGCGGCAGCATGTTCATCTGCGCCCGGCTCTCGATCTGGAAGACACCGAGGCTGTCGCCCTTGCAGAGCATGTCGTAGACCCGGGGCTCCTCGCGCGGGACGGTGGCGAGGTCGAGCTTCTCGCCGTGGATCTCCTCGATCAGGCCGAAGCATTTGCGGATGCACGTCAGCATGCCCAGGGCGAGCACGTCGATCTTGAGGATGCCCAATTCCTCGATGTCGTCCTTGTCCCATTCGATGAAGGTGCGGTCGGGCATGGCGCCGTTGCCGACCGGGACCGTCTCGATCAGCGGCCGCTCGGTCAGGATGAAGCCGCCGACATGCTGGCTGAGGTGGCGCGGCATGCCGATCAGCTGCTCGGCGAGGCGGATGGTGCGGGCGAGGTGGGGATCGGTGAGGTCGAGCCCCGCCTCCTTGACGTGGGTCTCGGTGACGTCCTCGCCCCAGCCCCAGATGGTCCCGGCGATGGCCGCGCAGATATCCTCGGACAGGCCCATCACCTTGCCGACCTCGCGGATCGCCGAGCGCGGGCGATAGTGGATGACGGTCGCGCACAGGCCGGCGCGGTCGCGGCCATATTTCTGGTAGATGTGCTGGATCACCTCCTCGCGCCGCTCATGCTCGAAGTCGACGTCGATGTCGGGCGGCTCCTTGCGCTCCTCGGAAATGAAGCGCTCGAACAGGAGGTCGGTGTCGGCCGGGTCGACCGCGGTGACCTGGAGGCAGTAGCAGACCGCGCTGTTCGCCGCCGAGCCACGCCCCTGGCAGAGAATCGGCGGATCGCAGGTACGGGCGAATTCGACGATCGAGTGGACCGTCAGGAAATAGCGCGCGAAGTCGAGCTTCTCGATCAGCGCGAGCTCGTGGCGGAGCTGCTTCGCCACCTTGTCGGGCACCCCGTCCGGATAGCGGAACGACGCCCCCTCCCAGGTCAGGTGGATCAACTGCTCCTGCGGGGTCCGGCCCGCAGGCACGCTCTCGCGCGGATATTCGTAAGCCAGCTCGTCTAGGCTGAAATGAAGCGCGTCGGCGAAGTCGCGGGTGGCGGAAATCGCATGCGGCCAGCGCACGAACAGCCGCGCCATCTCCTCGGGGCCCTTGAGATGCCGCTCGGCATTGGCGTGTAGCCGGTATCCTGCCTCGGCCAGCGTCACCTTCTCGCGGATGCACGTCACCACGTCCTGCAGCGGGCGCTTCTCGGGCGCATGATAATAGACGTCGTTCGAGGCGAGGATGGTCCCGCCGATGCCCTTTGCCAGCCGGTCGAGCCGCTCGATCCGGGCAAGGTCGTCGCCGCGATAGCAGTGCGTGGCGGCGATGTGGCGGAGCCCGGGAAGGGCCGCGAGGATGTGCGGCAGCCGGGCCTCGAACGCATCGAGGTTTTCGCCCGGCCAGGCGATGAAGGCGATCCCCTCGGCATGCGCCGCGACATCGTCGAGACTGAGCTCACACTCCCCCTTGATCGCCCGCCCCTGGCCGAGGCTGAGCAGGCGCGACAATCGCGCATAGCCCTCGCGGTCGATGGGATAAGCGAGGAGTTCGACCTGCTCCCCCTCCCGCTCGCGGGAGGGGGCCGGGGGGAGGGCCTGTAATTCGAGATCGGCGCGGATCGGAACAACCCCTCCCTCGCCCCCGCCCCCAAGCGGGCGGGGAGAAAGCCGGACCACCAGCCGGCACCCGATCAGCGGCTTCACGCCCGCCGTCTTGGCATTGGTGTGGATCCGCACCACGCCCGCCAGCGTGTTGCGATCGGCGACCCCGATGGCGTCCATGCCGAGCTCGCGCGCGACCGGGATCAGCTCCAGCGCGTCGGACACTCCGCGCAGGAAGGAGAAGGGAGTCGAGATCCCCAGTTCGACGAACGGCGCGCGGGGAATGGGCGCCAGCGGCCCCGTGAGTTCGAGCCGCTTGCGGGCATGGCCTTCCTGTTCAGGCACGGCCCGTCCTCACGCGAACAGCCCGTGGACGAACCAGGCCGGCGCGCCGCCGCGGCCGTCGCCGACCACGCCCTCGCGAAAGATCCAGAAACGGATCCCTTCCATGTCCTCGACCTTGTAATAGTCGCGCAGCCGCGCGGTCGAACGCGAGCGCCACCACTCGGGCGAGATCCGCTGCGGCCCCTGCGCGCGGGCGATGTCGTGCACCCGGCGGCGCCACACGAAGCGGCGCGGCAAACCCTCGGGCGTGGCGTAGATGACCGCGACTTCCTCGGGGCGATCGAGAAGGCGGGTGGGCAGGCTCTCCCCCTCCCGCTCGCGGGAGGGGGCCGGGGGGAGGGCTTGTCCAGCGCGTGACACAGGCCCTCCCCCAGCCCCTCCCGCGAGCGGGAGGGGAGCAGCAGTATCCACCCCCTCGCCCCACCCCGCCGCACGCTCGGGCAAATGGCTCTGCACCCGCACCGGCCGCCGCACCTTGGCCGGGCCCAGCCGGACGCTCAGCCGGTCGATCAGCGCCGCCACCGCCAGTTCGGACGGGGGTTCTCCGAGCAGCGCGTCCTGCGCCGCGTCGAGCCGTTCCCACCAGCGCACCTCGAGCGCGAAGGCGTCGATCCCGAAGCCGGGGTCGATCCCCTGCCGCTCGAGGATGCCGGACAGGAGCCGGTGGAGGTGCGCCGGCTCGCGCGAGGGAATGGAGGTCGCGACCTGGACTTCGCCCAAGCTGCCGTCGACCCGGAAAGCGGTGAGCACCAGGTGCCGCGCGCCGAGCTTGCGCCGTTCGAGCGTGCGCGCCAGCGGCGGGACCAACCGGCCGAGCGCCTGCGCCGCCGCCTCGGGATGCACCACCGGCTCTTTCAGCGGCAGCAGCGCGCGCGGCGGCGGATCCTCGGGCAAGGGGGTGAGCGGCTCGGGCTTGCGGCCGAGCGCGCGGTCGAGCGCGTCGAGCGGATGCTCATCCTTGGCGAACCGCCGGGCGAGCGCCTTGCGCGGGACCCCGGCAAGATCGCCAATCTCCTTGAGCCCCAGCCGGACCAGCATGTGGTTGGCGATCGGCGACAGGCGCAGCGCCGCGACCGGCAAGGGGGCGAGCACGCGCGCCAGCTCGGCCTCCGCCGCCAGCCGGGCGCCGCGTCCGTAGCGCGCCAGCGCCCAGGCCGCACCCGCGGTCGGCGCAATCGCGGCCCGCGCCCCGATCCCCATGGCCGCGAAGCGCGCCTCCATGTCGGCGATCAGCCTGTCCTCGCCGCCGAACAGGTGCGCGACCCCGCCGACGTCGAGGCGTAGGCCATGCTCGCCGTCGATCTCGACCAGGGGCGACCAGCGCTGCGCCCAGCGCGCCGCGGTCCTGAGCCAGGCCGCCTCGCCCGCGAGATCGGCCGGCTCGGCCTCGAGGCCGGGGTCGAGCGCGCGGGCGTCGGCCAGCCGTCCGCCCGGCCGCGCCCCGCGCGCCGCCGCGGCCGGGGTCGCCGCATGGATGAGCTGGCCGTGCCGTCCCTCGACCGTCAGGACCAGCGGGCGGGCGAGCGCGTCGTCAGGCGCGTCGCTGCCATTGGCCCACCGCTCGATCGCCAGGTTCGGCAGCCACAGGGAGCAGATCCGGCGCATCATCGCCGACCACCCACGTGCCCGGCAGCCGCCGACGCGAGCGGAACAGTTCGGCCTGCCAGCGTGGGGCTCCGGGCGCCTTGGGGTCGAACGGATGGGCAAGGCTCGGCGCGCTTCCCAGCCGCCAGCGCTCGCGCGCGCCGCTGAGGTTGGCTTGGCCCTGCAGCCGGACCAGCCAGCAGGCGACCCCGCTCCGTTCCGCCGCCACCGCCAGTCGCCGCGTCGCGGTGAAGTCGAGCGCTTGCGGGTCGCCCCACAATTCGCCGATCACCCCGCTTAAGGCCGGACATCGGAGGCCCTCCTCCATCGCCCACAGGGCCGCTTTGGCGTCGCGCGCCTCGACATGGATGAGGCCACGGCCGATCGCCCCCAGCCCCGCCGCATGGACCCGCCCGCCCTCGCGGATCGCCATTCGCTCCTGCACCCAGAGCAGGGGCCGCGCGGGGTCGAGCTGGCCGAGCACGAAGCCGGTCCAGCCCGCATCGCGCGGCGAGGCGGCGAAGAGTTCGGAGAGGATGGCCGCATTGTTCTCCGGAGAAAGCCGGAGCCCAGTGGCTGCTGGAGCAGTTCCCAGCGCAGCCGAAGGAGGCACTGGACCCCGGCCTTCGCCGGGGAACAGCCCTTCTTCAGCCGCACGGCTCCCGCCGCCGGCGACCAGGTGAAGACCTCGATCCACACGACTCGCAACGCTATTGTTCTTCTTTTGTTCTTATTCGCGCGAGTCCGCGAACGGAGTCAACGGGGCGACTCAGCGGCCCCTAGTGGAACAGGGCAAAGTGGCGGCGTTCGACGTCCGCGGCATTACGGGCGACCAGGCGCAAGGTGGGGCTGTCGCCGCGGGCTCCATAAGCGGCGTGCATTGCATAGCTGTTCTGGTGTACCTTGCGCATCAGCCGGAGGTAAGCGGCCTGCGAAGGCGCGGAGGCGAACTCGTCCAACCAGACCCGGTGATTGGGAAGCAAGGTCGCGGCGGGCAGCAGATTGAGCCGGCGGCCAGCCATCGACAATTGTCCGGCCAACCCACGATGCTCTTCGGCCAACGACTGCGGCAAACCATCGAATGCCGCATTCCCATCCAGGATCGGCACCTGTGCCGCCCGGATCACCAGCTGGTCGTAGGATGCGGCTCGCGCCAGGTAAGTCGCCGCGGTCGGCACCTCGACGTCGGGCTTCGGCAGCGGCGGTGCCGACCGAGCAGGCCGGCCACTCATGGAATTGGGATCGGGCTTCTGCGTCGCGCAGCCGGCGAGGAGCAGTGCGGAGAGAAAGACAATCTTACGCATCACGTCATCCCGGCCTTGAGCCGGGATCCCGCTGCTCGGTCCGGCCAAGCCAAGAAGGAAGAAGCTGGACCCCGGGTCAAGCCCGGGGTGACGAATGAACGATCCCTCGGGGTGACGGATAAAGATCGCCTAGGGTAACGACGCCTTGAGATCAGCGTCCGATCATCGCCTCGGGACGAACCACCCGGTCGAACGTCTCGGCGTCCACCAGCCCCAGCTCGAGCCCGGCTTCCTTCAGCGTCAGGCGCTTCTTGTGCGCATGCTTGGCGATCGCGGCGGCATTGTCGTAGCCGATCTCGGGCGCCAGCGCGGTCACCAGCATCAGGCTGCGGCCAACCAGCTCGGCGATATGCTCCTCATTGGCCTCGGTGCCCTCGACGCAACGTTCGGCGAAGCTGACCATGGACACCGACAGCAGCTCGACCGAGCGAAGCACGTTCGAGCCGATCAGCGGCATGAAGACGTTCAGTTCGAAATGACCCTGGAGGCCGCCAACGGTGACCGCCTGGCCGTTGCCGATGACCTGCGCGCAGACCATCGTCAGGCTCTCGACCTGGGTCGGGTTGACCTTGCCCGGCATGATCGAGCTGCCCGGCTCATTCTCGGGCAAGCTCAATTCACCGAGGCCCGAGCGCGGCCCGCTCCCGAGGAAGCGAATGTCGTTGCCGATCTTGGTCAGCGCGACGGCAAGCGTGTTGAGCGCGCCGTGGAAGAAGACGAGGCCGTCACGCGCCGCCATTTCCGCGAACTTGTTGGGCGCGGGATAGAAGGAGGAGCCGGCGATGTCGCTGATCGCCGCACACATGTCGTCGGCCCAACCCTCGGGCGCATTGAGGCCGGTGCCGACCGCGGTGCCGCCGATCGCCAGCTTGCGCAGATTGCCCTCGAGCGCGCCCTCGATCCGGGCGCGGCAGGCTTTGAGCTGCGCGGCATAGCCCGAGAATTCCTGGCCGAGCGTCAGCGGGGTCGCGTCCTGCGTATGGGTCCGGCCGATCTTGACGATATGGTCCCAAGCCTCGGCCTTGGCCTCGAGCGCCGCGGTCAGACGGTCGAGCGCGGGATAGAGCTGCTGCTCCGCCGCAAGGACCGCCGCGACGTGAAGCGCGCTGGGGAAGCTGTCGTTCGAGCTCTGGCTCTTGTTGACGTGATCGTTGGGGTGGACCGGGCTCTTGCCGCCGCGGGTGCCGGCCAGGGCCTCGTTCGCGATACCGGCGACGACCTCGTTGACGTTCATGTTGGTCTGGGTGCCGCTGCCGGTCTGCCAGATGGTCAAGGGAAACTGGTCGTCATGCTTGCCGGCGATGATCGCCGCCGCGGCCGCTTCCATGGCATCGGCGAGCTTGGCGTCGAGGCCGTGCTTGCGATTCACCCGGGCCGCGGCCTGCTTGACGATCGCCTGGGCGTGGACCAGCCGGATCGGCATCCGCTCGCGTTCGCCGAAGGGGAAATTGCCGAGGCTGCGCTGGGTCTGGGCGCCCCAGTAGCAATCGCCGGGCACCTCGATCGGGCCAAAGCTGTCGGTTTCGGTGCGGGTGTTGGTCATGCGCTTCCTTCCGTCATCCCGGCCTCGAGCCGGGATCCGCCTCATTCTTCAAGGCGCGTCAAAAGGAAGGCGGACCCATGGTCAAGCCGGAAAAGGTAAAACTCTTTCCCGCAGAGCTTCAGTCATGTCCGGGGGACATGACTGCCTTTGCCGGGCATGACCATCAAGCCCGGGATGACGCGCCGCGTCACTTCTTGCGAGTGAAGTCCACCGACACGACGTTCGAGCCGTCCTCGACCGAGACCGCGGCCGGGGCGTCATTCTCCGCCACGTCATGGTCCTCGTGCCCATCGTTCTCGGCGCCATTGGCCTGGAACTTGAGGCTGAAGTCGACCGCCGGATCGACGAAGTCGGTGACCGCTGCGAACGGCACGCGAAGGGTCGCGGGGACCCCGCCGAAGCTCAGGCCGACGGTGAAGAAATCGGGCGCGACATGCAGGTCCCAGAAGCGGTGCTGGATGACGATCGTCATCTCGTCCGGGAAGCGCTGCGCAAGATGCTTCGGGATTTCCACTCCCGCCATGCGCGTGCGGAAGGTGATGTAGAAGTGGTGCCCACCGGGCAACCCGCCGCCCTTCTCGACCGAGGTCAGCACGCGGCCGACCACGTCGCGCAGGGCTTCCTGCACGATCTCGTCGTAGGGAATCAGGCTTTCCGGAGTCTCGTCGGCCATGCGGCAAACTGGTAGCGGGACGGACTTGAGGGTCAACCGGGAAACGCCATCATGCCAATTGATCACAAGCAAAGTTACGACGAGACCAATATCTTCGCGCGCATCCTGCGTGGCGAAATCCCGGCCAAGAAGGTGCTCGAGACCGAGCACAGCATTGCCATCCACGACATCAACCCGGCGGCCGCGATCCACGTGCTGGTCCTGCCCAAGGGCGCCTACGTCAGCTGGGAAGATTTCTCGGCGCATGCCAACGAAGGGGAAATCGCGGATTTTGTCCGGGCGATCGGCGAGACCGCGCGGATCGTCGGCGCCGAGCCGCAGGGCTACCGGCTGCTCGCCAACGTCGGCAAGCGCGCCGGCCAGGAGATCGGCCACCTCCATGTCCACCTGTTCGGCGGTCAGCCGCTCGGCCCGATGCTCGCGCGCTGAGCCATCGGCAGGCAGGTGACGAGAGGCATTGCGCGGTGGGAACTAGCCGCTACGCTCCCCCGCCACGAATTCCTTGGAGGGGATCAATATAGTTATGGCAACATCGGCACCCAATGAGGGGCTGTTCGGGCGGGTCAAACCGCTCGATGCAATTCTCCGGACCGCGGAGAAGAAGTCGCTCCACCGTACGCTTGGCGCGTTCCAGCTGACGCTCTTCGGCATCGGCTGCGTCATCGGCACGGGTATCTTCGTGCTGACGGCCGCAGGTGCGCAGAAGGCCGGACCCGGCCTGATGCTGGCCTTTGCCATCGCCGGTGCGATCTGCATCGTCGCCGCGCTCTGCTATGCCGAGATCGCGGCCATGCTGCCGGTCGCGGGCTCCGCCTATACCTACACCTACACGACCATGGGCGAGGTCCTCGCCTGGACGGTCGGTTGGGCCCTCATCCTCGAATATGCGGTTGCGGCGAGCGCCGTGTCAGTCGGCTGGTCCGGCTTCTTCTCCGGAACGGTCCTCAAGGAATTCCTGGGCGTACAATTGCCGACCTGGCTGTCGGGCGCCCCGCTCGCGCTGGGCGGGATCGAGGGCGGGTTCATCAACCTGCCGGCGGTCTTCATCGCGCTCGTCATCACCTGGCTGCTGATGATCGGCACCACCGAAAGCGCCCGCGTCAACGCGGTGCTGGTGGCGATTAAGGTCACCGCGCTGACGGCCTTCATCGGCATCACGCTGACCAGCTCCTACTTCGACCCGGACAAGTTCAATCCGTTCCTGCCCGCGGGCGTGTTCGGCGGCTTCGGCTCGGGTCTCGGCGCGGTCGGCGCGGCGGCGACCATCTTCTTCGCCTATGTCGGCTTCGACGCGGTCTCGACTGCGGCCGAGGAAACCAAGAACCCGCAGCGCAACGTGCCGATCGGCCTCGTCGGTTCGCTCCTGTTCTGCACCGTCTTCTATATCCTGGTCGCCGCCGGCGCGATCGGCACCATGGGCGGCCAGCCGATCATGGGCCCGAACGGCGTGCCCTTCCCGGCCGGCTCGGAAGAGCTTGCCCGCCAGTGCGCCACCTTCGCCGCCGACCAGCTACCGCTGGTCTGCTCGAACGAGGCGCTGGCGCACGTCCTGCGCCAGATCGGCTGGTCGGGTGTCGGCAACGCGCTGGGCATCGCGGCCTCGCTCGCGCTGCCGTCGGTCATCCTCATCCTGATGTTCGGCCAGACCCGCATCTTCTTCGTGATGAGCCGTGACGGCCTGCTCCCCGAGAAGCTCTCGGCGGTGCACCCGAAGTGGAAGACGCCGTATATCGTGACCGCCATGACCGGTGGCGCGGTGGCCTTCGCCGCAGCCTTCCTGCCGGTCGGCAAGCTCGCCGACATCGCCAATGCCGGCACGCTCTATGCCTTCATGATGGTCGCCATCGCGGTCATGATGCTGCGCAAGTCCGCCGCGGACCGAGAGCGCAGCTTCCGCACCCCGGCGCTGTGGCTGCTCGGGCCGCTGACCATCGCGGGCTGTATCTTCCTCTTCTTCAACCTGCCGGTCGACGCGATGCTCGTCCTCCCCATCTGGGGTGCGGTCGGGATGCTGGTCTATTTCGGTTACAGCCGGAAGGCGAGCCATCTGGGTCGTGGCATCGTCGAGGTACCGGAGGCCGAGGTTGACGAGCTCAATCCGCAGGTCGCCGGCGTTGGCGGTGAAGGTAACCCGGCCGATCGTCCCTGATCTTCCGGGCACAAACGAAGAGGGCCGGTGCATCGCTGCACCGGCCCTTTTTCTTTGTCCTGAAGACGCTCGTCTTAAAGGAGGTCGGCGGTAAGTTCCTTGAGGTCGGCCTCGGGACGGGCGCCATAATGCTGGATGACCTCCGCCGCAGCGATCGCGCCGAGGCGGAGCGAGGCTTCGAGCCCGAGCCCGCGGACCTCGCCAGCGAGGAAGCCCGCGGCAAACAGGTCGCCCGCGCCGGTCGTGTCGACCAGCTGCTCGATCGGCTCGGCGGGCACGCTCGCCCGCTCGTCACCGCGAACGGCGACCGCACCCTTTTCGCCATGGGTCGCGACCAGCAGCGGCACGCGCGGCGCGATCGCCGCCACCGCGGCCTCGAAGTCGGTCGCCCCCGAGAGCGAGAGAAGCTCGGCCTCGTTGCCGAACAGGATGTCGAGCTGCCCTTCGTCGAGCAGGCGCTGGAAGTCCGCGCCGTGACGATCGACCACGAAGGTGTCGGACAGGGTCAGCGCGACCTTGCGACCGGCGGCGCGGGCGGCGGCGATCGCCTCGACCATCGCGGCGCGCGGCGCTTCCGGATCCCACAGATAGCCCTCGAGGTAGAGGATGCTCGCCTCGGCCGCGATCGCCGGATCGAAGTGGCCAAGTTCGAGCCGCTGGGTCGCACCGAGGAAGGTGTTCATCGTCCGCTGCGCATCGGGCGTGACGAGGATCAGGCTGGTCGCGGTCGCACCGATGCCGTTGCGGGGGGCGACGATGAAGTCGATGCCCTGCGCCTTGATGTCGTGGACATAGATGGCGCCGAGCTGGTCGTCGGCGACCTGCCCGGCATAGGCGACCTTGAGACCGAGCGCGGCAAGGCCCGCGGCCGTGTTGCCGGCCGAACCGCCGCTGATCTCGCGGCCCGCGTTCATGTGCGAATAGAGCCGGGTCGATTCTTCCTCATCGATCAGGCGCATCGACCCCTTCACCAGGCCTTCGGCCTCGAGGAAGGCGTCGTCGGCGTCGGCGATCACGTCGACGATGGCATTGCCGATCGCGAGCACGTCGTAGCGGGTCTGGGTCATCAAAGGTCCTGACTGAGCAAGGGAAAGATCGCCGGGGCGGGTAGCGGCGGCACTCGGGCGCGTCCAGCCTTGCCCCCGCCGCCGGGGAGCGCCATCAGCGGGCGATGCGCCGCCTTGTCCCCTTCGCCGCTCTCGTCATCGCCGCCTGCGCGACCACCCCGCCGCCGGTGAAGACGACCACCCCGAAACCGACGCCGGGCCCGGTCGCGACGCGCAGCGGGATCTCGGGCCTCACCCAGGATGAGCTTGCGTTGCGCTTCGGCGCGCCCTCCTTTCAGGTCCGCGAAGGGAGTGCGCTGAAACTTCAGTGGCAGAATGCGACTTGCGTGCTCGATGCCTATCTCTACCCACCCGCGAGCGGCACCGGCGCATCGACTATCCTCCACAGCGACGCCCGCCGGCCGGGCAGCGGTGACTCCTACCCGGTCGAAAGCTGCATCACGGCGCTCGGTCAGCGCTGAGCAGGCGGCCCCGTGCCCAGTCGGCGGCTTCGGCGACGACCGGGTCCTCGTCGGCCCGCAGAGCTTCCACCTTCGCTAGCAGCGTCGCATCGCCGCTATTGCCCGCCGCAATCAGGCAATTGCGGAGCCAGCGCTTGATCCCGATCCGCTTGATCGGGCTTCCGGCGAAGAGCGTCCGGAACGCTGCATCGTCGAGCGTGAGGAGATCCGCGAGCCGCGGCGCGACCAGTTCGGCCCGCGGCATGAAGGCGCGATTGGCCTGCGCCTGCTCGGCGAAGCGGTTCCACGGACAGGCGGCGAGGCAGTCGTCGCAGCCATAGATGCGGTTTCCCATCGGCACGCGAAGGTCGACGGGGATCGGCCCGGCATGTTCGATGGTCAAATAGGAGATGCACTTGCGGGCATCGATCCGGCGCGGACCGTCGATGGCGCCGGTCGGGCAGGCCGCGATGCAGGCGGTGCAACTGCCGCAATGTTCCGAGGCGGGCGCATCGGGCTCGAGCTCCAGTTCGGTGAAGATGACGCCGAGAAAGAGCCAGTTGCCGTGGTTGCGCGAAAGAAGATTGGTGTGCTTGCCCTGCCAGCCGATCCCGGCCGCTGCAGACAGCGGCTTCTCCATCACGGGCGCGGTGTCGACGAACACCTTCAGCTCCGACGGGACCGCGTCGACGATGAAGCGGGCGAGTGCCTTCAGCGCCTTCTTGACCGTCTTGTGATAGTCGCCACCCTGCGCATAGACGCTGACGCGGCCCCGGTCGGGGGCATCGGCGAGGGCGCGTGGGTCCTGTCCCGGCGCATAGCTCATTCCGAGCGCGATCACGCTTCTGGCTTCGGGCCAGAGGGCCTGCGGGCGGGCTCGCTGGCCGGCGCGCTCCTCCATCCAGCCCATGCTGCCGTGGCGGCCCTCGGCGAGCCATTGCCGGAGTGCTTCCCCGGCCTCGGGGACCGCGTCGGCCCTGGCGAAGCCACAGGTGACGAATCCCAGGCGCTCGGCCTCGGCTCGTATCCTTTCCTTAAGGCTTGCGGGTTCAAGCACTTCGCCTCACTACATCAGGGACGAGCGGGGAGGCCAGACGAGTGCTGCAGCAAGTCATGAACGAGGGCGCTGCCGTCTCCGCGCACGACCTCGTCAAGACCTTTGCCGACAAGCGCGCCGTCGACGGGGTCAGCCTGTCGGTGCCGAGCGGAAGCATCTTTGGACTGCTCGGCCCCAACGGAGCGGGCAAGACCACCACCTTGCGGATGCTCCTCGGGATCATCGATCCCGACAGCGGAGAGCGCTCGCTGCTAGGTCATTCGCGCCCGCTCGAGGCGGCCAACGAGGTCGGTTACCTTCCCGAGGAGCGCGGCCTCTATCCCGCCATGGTGGCGCGCGAGGCGATCGCCTTCATGGGCGCCCTGCGGGGCCTCCCGCTCCGCGAGGGACGGCGCCGGGCAGTCGAGATGCTGGCCGAGCGCGGACTGTCCGAATGGGAGAACAAGCCGATCCGGACCCTGTCGAAGGGAATGGCGCAGACGGTGCAGCTACTCGGCACCCTCGTCCATCACCCACGGCTGATCGTGCTCGACGAGCCTTTCTCCGGCCTCGATGCGATCAATCAGGAGAAGCTCGAGTCATTGATTCGCGCCGAGGCTGCCGCCGGCGCCACGGTGATCTTCTCGACCCATGTCATCGCGCATGCCGAGAGGCTGTGCGAGCGGATCGCGATCATCGCTGGAGGCAAGGTTGCCTTCTCCGGCGCCGTCGACGCCGCGCGCGACCGGCTCCGCCCCATCGTCCGCCTTCAGACACGCGAGCAGGAGGGACCCTGGCAGGCCGCGCTTCCGCCCGAGGCGCGATGGACCGGCCGGGAATGGCGCTTCGAACTTCCGCCGGAGGGACCGGAGCCTCTGCTCCGCGCGCTGCTCGAACATGATGCGGGCATCGAGACGCTTTCAATCGAGCGGCCCGGCCTCCACGACGCCTTCGTCGCGATCGCCGGCTCCGCCGCGGCCGAGGCGATGGGCAAGGGAGTGTCGGCATGACCCGGCGGCTCAATCGACTACAGGCCGCGCTCGTCATCGCCCGCCGCGATTATACCGCAACGGTGCTCAGCCGGACCTTCCTCTTCTTCCTGATCGGCCCGCTTTTCCCGGTGCTGATCGGCCTGCTCTTCGCCGGGATCGGTGCCCGCGTCGCACAGGAAGAAGCGCGTCCGCGGATCGCCGTCATCGCGTCGCCTGCCGAGCTTGCCCGCCTTCAGGAAGCGCGCGACGAGCTCGACGATCTGCCGGGTATCAGCCGCTTCCCGAAACTGGTCGCCGCGACCCCGGGCGCTACCCCGGAAGCCCTGCTTGCCGACCGCAAGAATCCGGTGGTCGCGGTTCTCAAGGATCCGTTCGGCGAGCCCTGGATCATCGGCGCGATAGACCAGCAGAATGGCCTTGCCGGACAGGCGATCCTCATCATGTCGCGCGCCGCGCCCGACCATAAGCCTATGCCCGGGATCCTGATCAAGCGGGTGGCGACCACCTCCGGGTCGATCGAAGCCGCGCGCTCGACCACGGCCCGCGCCGGCCAGGCCCTGCTCTTCTTCCTGACCCTGCTTCTCTCCGGCATGCTCCTTTCCCAGTTCATCGAGGAGAAGTCGAACAAGGTCATCGAAGTGCTCGCCGCCGCGGTGCCAGTCGAAACCGTCTTCCTCGGCAAGCTCTTCGCCATGCTGAGCGTAAGCCTGACCGGAATCGCCGTCTGGACGACCGCCGGCCTTGCCAGCGCCGCGTTGCTGCTCGATCCCGGCAAGATCGCCAGCCTGCCCCAGCCCGCCGTCGGTTGGCCGGTCTTCGCCCTCCTCGGCTGCGCCTATTTCGCGATGAGCTATCTGCTGATCGGCGCGGCCTTCCTCGGGATCGGCGCGCAGGCAAGCAGCGCGCGCGAAGTGCAGACGCTGTCGATGCCGGTGACCATGGCGCAGGTCGCGCTGTTCGCGCTCGCGAATTTCGCGCTGAGCGAACCGCATGGCCCGCTCGGACTCCTGGCCGCAGCCTTCCCCCTCTCGTCGCCCTTCGCGATGATGGCCCGGGCCGCGCTCGATCCCGCAATCCTGCCCCACCTTGCCGCGCTGGCGTGGCAGATGCTGTGGGTTGCGATCATCCTGAAGTTCGCCGCGGCCTGGTTCCGCCGCTCGGTGCTCAGCGGCAAGAGCGGTCGGCGCGGCTGGTGGAAGCGTCAGATGGCGAAGGCCTAGGCCGCCGCCTTCTGTTCGTACATGGCAAGGTCGGCCCGGACGAGCACGTCCTCGGGTCGGTCTCCTGCCCGGATTTCGGCAATCCCGATGGCCGCGGAGAGCGGGATGGCGACCCCGGCATGAACGAAGGTGGTGCCGGCGATGAGGTCGGTCAGCCGCGCCGCGGTTTCCATCGCCTGCGCTAGGTCGACCCGCTCGAGCAGGACCGCAAACTCGTCCCCGCCGAAGCGCGACACGCAATCGCTTTGCCGGACGCCGCCGGTCAGCAGCTCGGCGACATGGATGAGCGCGGCATCGCCCGCTTCATGACCAAAGCTGTCGTTGACGACCTTGAGGCCGTCGACGTCCACGAACAGCAGCGCGCTGCCATCACCATAGCGTTCGCAGCGGTCGATCAGTGCAGAGAGCTGCCGCTCGAACCCGCGGCGATTCGGCAGCGGTACCAGCGAATCATGATGGGCCAGGCGGTCGAGCTCGCCGACCTGCCGCTCCAGCCGCGCGACGGTGGCGCGCAGCCGTGCGATCTCGGCCCGCAAGGCAAGCGGATCCTCGTCGACCATGCTGCGCTCGTCAGTCATGCTAGGCCCCACTCCCGCCGGGGCGGAGCTTCATAACGCATGTTGTGACGCTTGGGGAGCGGGTGACATGTCGCCGGCCTGCCACTAGACAGCAGGCCCTGAGGCGGAGGGCACGACCGGGCAATGAACGTCGGAATCATCATGGGCAGTCAGTCCGATTGGGAGACGATGCGGCATGCCGCCGCGATCCTCGAGGAGCTTGCCATTCCCCATGAGGCAAAGGTCGTCTCGGCGCACCGCACTCCGCAGCGACTGTACGATTATGCGACAGGCGCGCGGGATCGCGGGCTGAAGGTCATCATCGCCGGCGCCGGCGGTGCGGCGCACCTCCCCGGGATGGCGGCCTCGATGACCAGCCTTCCGGTTCTCGGCGTCCCGGTCGAGAGCAAAGCCCTGTCCGGCATGGACAGCCTGCTCAGCATTGCGCAGATGCCCGGCGGCATCCCCGTCGGGACGCTGGCGATCGGCAAGGCTGGTGCGATCAATGCCGGCCTGCTTGCCGCCTCGATTCTTGCGCTCGGGGACGAAGCCCTTGCGGCCCGGCTCGACGCCTGGCGTCAGCGGCAGACCGACAGTGTGGTCGAGCAGCCCGAGTGATCGGCCCGGGCGGAACGATCGGGATCATTGGCGGCGGTCAGCTCGGCCGGATGCTGGCCATGGCCGCAGCGCCGCTTGGCCTTCGCTGCCACATCTTCGATCCGCACGAGCGCCCCTGCGCTGCGGACGTCGCGGCGGACTTCACCCGGGCGGCCTTTGACGATGTCGCCGCCCTCGAGCGCTTCGCCGCGAAGTGCGATGTCGTCACCTACGAGTTCGAGAATCTTCCGGTCGGCCCCCTCGCGACCATTGCCGACAAGCTCAGGCCCGGGACCGAAAGCCTTCGCATCGCGCAGGACCGCGCGGCCGAGAAAGCCTTTGTCGAGGAAGCAGGCGGCCGTCCGGCCGCGTGGCGGACGGTCGACAATGCCGAGGATCTCGAACAGGCGATCGCGGCGCTCGGCCTTCCGCTCGTCCTGAAGACACGGCGTGACGGCTATGACGGCAAGGGACAGGCCTGGGTCCGTTCACCTGATGAAGCCGCGGCAGCGCTCGCGTCGCTGGGCGGGCAATCGCTGGTCGCCGAGCAGGGCATTGCCTTCGAGGCGGAATTTTCGGTCGTCCTTGCGCGCGGCGAAGACGGCGACATCGAATTCTTCGACTGTGCGCGCAACATCCACGAGGACGGAATCCTCCGCCGCTCGCTCATCCCCGCCGGAGACTCGATCGACCGGCATGTCGCCGAGGCCCGCCGCCAGGCCGGAGCGATCGCGGCCAAGCTAGGGCATATCGGTGTGCTGACGGTCGAATTCTTCGCCTGCGCCGACGGCCCGATGGTCAACGAGATCGCGCCCCGGGTGCACAACAGCGGCCACTGGACGATCGAGGGCGCGCAGACTTCCCAGTTCGCCCAGCATATCCGCGCAATCTGTGGGCTTCCATTAGGCAGTCCGGAACGTCGCGGCGCTGCGGCGGAGATGGAGAATTTGATTGGCGACGATGTCGAGCGCTGGCCGGAACTCCTCGCCGAACGAGATGCGGCCTTGCACCTCTACGGGAAGGGCGAGGCCCGCCCCGGTCGCAAGATGGGGCATGTGACCCGGCTTGGCTGAGCCTTCGGACACGAACCCCCCTTTCGGCGTTGAGGCGCCGATCCCCTTCGTCGGAGCCACGTTCTTGCGCCGATTGCTTGCGCCCATGATCCTGATCTTGTGCGGCGGAACGAGCGCTGCGGCACCGAAGCCGCCGCCCGGCGCCGTCCTGCGCTTCATGAAGGGCGAATGCGACCGACTTGCCCTCCCCGGGCGGTCGCGGGCGGGTTGTCGGCCCCAGCTCATCAACCTCGTCTATGCGACGGGCGGGGTGTCGTTCGTCTTCGCGGGCACCGACGGCCGCCTGATCAGCTTTCGCAGCCGCGTTGACCGGCAGACCGGCGACCAGACCAGGCTGGCGGTGGATCAGGTTACGATCGTCAGTCGCGGCGGCCAGCGCTACGACGTTCGCCCGGCACGCGGATCGTGCCTGCTGATACCCTTTGCGATGAATCGCAGCCGGCTCGAATGCACCGCCCGTGCCGGCGCGCACCGGTTCAGTGCCCTGTTCCGGACCAGCGACGACGCGCCCAAGTTGCTCGCGCTCGCCGGCGACTGACGGGAAAAAGGGCCCCGGAATTGCTGCCGAGGCCCTTTCCTACGCCAAATTGACCGAGGCTTACTTCGCCTCGATGACCTGGACCGGATAGCCGAGCTTATCGAGCTGCGGCTTCACCTTGGCGGCATCGCCGACCACGACCCAGGTGAAGCCCTTCGGATCGATTGCCGACCGCAGCGCGGTGTCGATGCCCGCCTGGTTGAGCGCGCGATACTTGTCGGCAAGCCGCACCTGATAGTCGTCCGGACGGCCGAGCAGGCTGTTGGACAGCATCGCGTTGAGCACCGCGCTCGAGGTCTCGAAACGGCCCGGCAGGGTATTGATGTTGTTCGCCAGGACGCGCTGCAGCTCCTCGCTGGTGATGCCCTTGCTGCTGACCATGTCGGTGACCTGGCCGTTCAGCGCGACGAGCGAGTCGCCGGTGCGGTCGGCCTGGACCGGGGCCGCTATCGTGTAGGGCACGCCATTGCGATTGAGGCTGAAGTTACCGCTGACGCCATAGGACCAGCCCTTGGCCTCGCGCAGGTCCATGTTGATGCGCGACAGGAAGTTGCCGCCGAGGACTTCCGAACCTGCCTGCGACGCGATCACGTCGCCACGCGGATCGACCGGGGTCACCTGGGCGGCGACCACGACCGACTGCGGGGCATTCGGAACGTTGACGAGATAGACGGTCGGGCTGGCCGGGCGGGCCGGGGGCGCGGTGAAGGTCTTCACGCCCTTGGCGACGCCGGCCGGGACCGCCCAGCTGCCGAAGCGCTTCTCGAGCTGCGGGGTGAGCTGCGCCAGCGGCAGGTTGGAGACCACGAAGATCTCGGCATTGTCCGGGCGGAGCCACTTTTGCTGGAAGGCGACGATGTCGTCGCGGGTGAAGCTCTTCACCGCGTTCGGATCACCCGCGCCGACCACCGCATAAGGGTGGTTCGCGCCCCAGATCAGCGACGGGACGACGCGGCCAACGATGCCGTTCGGGTCCCGCTGCTGCTGGGCGATGCCGGTCAGCGCCTGGGTGCGGACGCGCTCCAGTTCGGTCGAGGCGAAGGTCGGCTGCTCGACCATCGTCTCGAGCAGGTCGAGGCTCGGCGCGAGATTGGCCGACAGCGCCGACAGGACGACGGTGCTGCGGTCGAGGCTCGAGCTGGTGCTGATGTCGGCCCCAAGCTCTTCCTGGCGCTCGGCGATCTGCTGTGCCGAGAGATTGCCCGCGCCTTCCTCGATCAGACCGAGGGTCATCGACTGCAGGCCGCGCTGGTTGGCGGCATCGGCGGCCTGGCCGGCATCGAACGCCAGCGCCATCGTCGTCACCGGGACGGCCTTGCGCTGGGCGTAAGTGATCTTCATCCCGTTCGACAGCGTCGCGCGCTGGATGGTCGGGAAGTCGAGCGCGGCGAACTGGCCGACCGGCGGAATGGCCCGCTTGGTCGGGGTCGGCGGCGTGCCGGCCTGCGGCGCGGCCGAACCACCCTTGGCTTCCTGGTAGGGCGGACGCTCACCGGGCTCGAGCCGGATCTTGAGCGCAGGGCGACTCAGATACTGGCGGAAGGCGGCCTGGACCTGCGCCGGGGTGACCCGGGCATATTCGTCCAGCTGCTTTTTGAACCAGTTGGGGTCGTTGGCGTAGAGCTGGCCCTGGGCCAGCGCGACGGCCTTGCCGCCGAAGCCGCCGACCTGCTCGAGGCCCTTGATGGTCCCGGCGACTTCTTGGGTCGCGGCGCGCTTGAGTTCCTCGCGGGTCGGACCCTTGGCGATGAAGTCGGCCATGATCTCGTCGAGGCGCTTCTCGACCTGCGCCGGATCGACGCCCGGGCGGACGGTCGCCTGGATCGAGAAGAGGCCGACGCGATGCTGCGGCTGCGCGCTGGCCGACACCGACACGGCGAGCTTCTCGTTGCGCACGAGGGCATTGTCGAGGCGCGAGGAGGCAAGGCCGCCGAGCACCGAACCGCCAAGCTCGAGCGCCGCCGTCTGCTTGTCGAGCATGCCCGGGATCGCCCAGGTGCGGTTGAGAATGGTCGCGGCGACGCGATCCTTCATCACGATGGTCTTGCCGTTGGCAGCCGGCACGGCGGCCTGGGCGGGGACATTCACCGGACCGCGCTTGATGCTGCCGAAATACTTCTCGACCAGCGGACGGGCCTCAGCAGCATTGATGTCGCCGGCAAGCACCAGCACCGCATTGTTCGGGCCGTAATTGTCGCGGAACCAGGCCTGGACGTCTGCGAGGCTGGCGGCGTCGAGGTCGGCCATCGAGCCGATCGGGGTGTGGTGATAGGGGTGGCCGGCCGGGAAGAGGTTGCCGAAGATCTCATACTGAATGAGGCCGCCGGGGCGATTGTCGCCCTGACGCTTCTCGTTCTGGACGACGCCGCGCTGGTTATCCAGCTTCTGCTGGGTCACCGCGCCGAGCAGATAGCCCATGCGATCCGATTCCATGAACAGGGCGCGCTCGAGCGCGGCCTTGGGCACGGTCTGGAAATAGTTGGTCCGGTCGAAGCTGGTCGTGCCGTTGAGGTCGGTCGCGCCGATCTCGGTGGTATATTTGAAATAGTCCTCAGGCAGGTTCTCCGACCCGTTGAACATCAGATGCTCGAACAGATGGGCGAAGCCGGTCTTGCCCTGCGGCTCGTCCTTGGAGCCGACATTGTACCAGACGCTTACCGCGACCACCGGCGCCTTGCGGTCCTCGTGAACGACCACGGTCAGGCCGTTTGCAAGCTTGAAGCTTTGGTTCGGGATCTTCACTTCGCTGACGAGGCTCGGAAGCGGCGCCGGGGCCTGGCTCTGCGCGACGGCCGCGCCCGGAACAGCGAGAACGGGCAGCGATGCGCCGGCCAGAAGGGCGGCAAGGCGTAGGGATGAGCGCATGAGTCTGAAGCTCCAGTGAGAATTCGGTGGGCACCGAGTGGGGCCTTTCGCGCGCGAGCCGACGCTGCCGTCGACGAACGGTTGCACCTCTTCGACCAATGGTGGGAACGCAGGGCCAAGGTCCACGGCTGACATCAGACGCGGACCCTGCTAGCGGCGCCTCCAAATGACTGACCTTTCCCGCATCCGCAATTTCTCGATCATCGCGCACATCGACCATGGCAAGTCGACGCTGGCCGACCGTCTCATCCTGCGCTGCGGCGGCCTTACCGAGCGCGAGATGACCCATGGCCAGGTGCTCGACAATATGGAGATCGAGCAAGAGCGCGGGATCACCATCAAGGCCCAGACCGTCCGCCTCAACTACAAGGCCGGCGACGGAGAGACCTACACGCTGAACCTGATGGACACGCCGGGCCACGTCGACTTCGCCTATGAAGTCAGCCGGAGCCTTGCCGCGTGCGAAGGTGCGCTGCTCGTCGTCGATGCGGCGCAAGGCGTGGAAGCGCAGACCCTTGCCAACGTCTACCAGTCGATCGAGCACGACCATGAGATCGTGCCCGTCATCAACAAGATCGACCTTCCCGCGGCCGAGCCCGAAAAGGTGAAGGCCGAAATCGAGGAAGTGATCGGGCTCGACGCCAGCGACGCGGTCCTGACCAGCGCCAAGAGCGGGATCGGCATCGACGAGGTGCTCGAGGCGATCGTCACCAAGATTCCGCCGCCCAAGGGCGACCGCGATGCGCCGCTGAAGGCAATGCTCGTCGACAGCTGGTACGACCCCTACCTCGGCGTCGTCATCCTGATCCGCGTCATCGACGGCGCGATCCGCAAGGGCCAGGAAATCGCTTTCATGGCCGCCGGGACCAAGCATCTGGTCGACCGGGTCGGGTGCCTTCGTCCCAAGCTCGAACTCCTGCCCGAACTCGGGCCGGGCGAAATCGGCATTATCACCGCACAGATCAAGGAAGTCGCGCAGACCCGCGTCGGCGACACGATCACCGACGCTAAGAAGCCGGCCGCGGCGCCGCTGCCGGGCTTCAAGGAAGTCCAGCCGGTGGTTTTCTGCGGCCTCTTCCCGGTCGACGCCGCCGACTTCGAGAAACTCCGCGAGAGCATCAGCAAGCTCCGGCTCAACGATGCGAGCTTCAGCTTCGAGACCGAAAGCAGCGCTGCGCTGGGCTTCGGTTTCCGCTGCGGCTTCCTCGGGCTCCTTCACCTCGAGATCATCCAGGAGCGACTGACCCGCGAATATGACCTCGACCTCATCACGACCGCGCCAAGCGTCGTCTACACGATGCACCTGACGCATTCGAAGAATGAGGAAGCCAAGACCATCTACCTCCACAACCCGGCCGACATGCCCGATCCCAACCGGATCGAGAGCATCGAGGAGCCGTGGATCGAGGCGACCATCTACGTCCCCGACGAATATCTCGGCCCCATTCTCAAGCTCTGCCAGGATCGCCGCGGCATCCAGAAGAACCTGACCTATGTCGGCGGCCGCGCGCAGCTCACTTACGAACTGCCGCTCAACGAGGTGGTGTTCGACTTCTACGACCGCCTCAAGAGCATGTCGAAGGGCTATGCGAGCTTCGACTATCACCAGATCGGGACGCGCGAGGGCGATCTCGTCAAGATGAGCATCCTCGTCAACGAGGAGCCGGTCGACGCCCTCTCGATGATCGTCCACCGCGGCACCGCCGAGCAGCGCGGCCGCGGCATGGTCGAGCGCCTCAAGGAGCTGATCCCGAGGCACATGTTCAAGATCCCGATCCAGGCCGCGATCGGCGGCAAGGTCATCGCCCGCGAGACGATCAGCGCACTGCGCAAGGACGTCACCGCCAAATGCTATGGCGGCGACGCCACCCGCAAGCGCAAGCTTCTCGAGAAGCAGAAGAAGGGCAAGGCCCGGATGCGCGAATATGGCAATGTCAGCATCCCGCAGGAGGCGTTCATCGCCGCACTCCGGATGGGCGACGAGAACTGATGCCGTCGGGGCGCCCGCGCGGCGCCCCGCTTACTGGACCTTGGCGCGGAACCGGATGCTGAAGCTGCCGCTGGTCGCCAGCCGGTTCTTCAGCTTGACCCGGAAGAAGGTCACTGCCGGATCGATCCCGTCGGCATTGGCGGTCGGCACATAGGCCCAGTCACTCGCGGTGGGAGCCGCCGACGTGGTGAATTCGAGATCATCGGCGCTGCTGGCCAGTCCTGCATAGCTGTAGGTCAGCCCGCTCGCGGGGCTTCCGTCGACGAAGGCCACCGGGCCGCTCCCGGCACTGCCGAAGTCGCTCACCACCATCTTCGTGTTCGCCGGGATGGCGTCGCTCAGCACCACGCTGTTGTTGTCGGTCTGCTGCCCGCTCGGGTTGGTGACGGTGATGGTGTAGGTCACCGTCGCGCCGGGGATGTTCTTGGGATTGGTAAAGAGATTGACCGGGTCCCAGTAGACCTCGCCGCTCTTGGTCGCCGACAGCGGCGCGAGCACCTTCAGCGTTGCGCTGGCCGCACCGAGCGACGTGACCGTCTGCGTCCCGTAGGCGACGGTCAGCCCTCCCGCCGGAATCGTATTCACGGCATCGCCCGCGGTCTTGCCGGTCACGTCCGCCGAAACCGTGCAGGAGGAGGCCGCCGCGACACTGCCACCGCTTAGCGCCAGCGATGGGCCATTGCCGGCCGCAGTCGCGGTGCCGCCGCACGCCGTCGTGGCATTGGGGATGGCCGCGTTCGTGATGCTGGTCGGATAGGTGTCGGTGAAGGCGACCGCGGTCATCGCCAGCGTCGGGTTCCGGTTCTGGACCGTGACGGTCAGCCGCGAGGTCTGCCCGATCCCAATCGTCGACGCCGAGAAGGCCTTGCTGATGACCGGCGTGCATTCGGCGCCCGAGGACAGGCCCGGAACGGCCGAGGTGACGATCGATGCGCCAGCGCCGCCGTTTCCGCCCGCGGCCCCGTAGGTCGCGCCGAAGCTCCCGCCATTGACCGTCGTCCCGGCCGTCCCGCCCGCGACGTTGGCCGAGACGGTGAAGCTGCTCGCGACGAAGCCGCCGCCGCCGCCGCCACCCGGCCCATGCGCCGCACCGCCGCCGCTGTTGGTTCCACCATTGCCGCCATTGGCATTGACGACGAGGCTTGCGCCGGTCGCATCGAGCGCGCTGACCAATACGCTGCCGCCGGCCCCGCCGCCGCCAGTCGCGTCATTCTGGACCGTGCTGTTGGCGTTTGCGCCGGCCGCGCTGATTGTCCCGCTTCCACGCAGCTTGTCGGTCCGGACGATGACGATCCCGCCCCCGTCGGTGCCGCTCGAAGCGAAGCCGTTGGCGGGCGTCCCTGTACCGTTGTTGGTGGTGCCGGCGCCGCCGCCACCGCCCATGATCAGGCGATCGACCCCGAGCGCTGTGACTCCGCGTCCGCCGACCCCGCCGGTTTGCGGGCAGCCGACCGGCTGGGTGGCGCACCAGGCGTAGCCGCCCTGCCCGCCCGCCCCATAGCCCGCACCGCCGCCGCCGCCGGTATTCTGGTCGTTGGCGACCGGATTGCCGTCGGTCCCGCCGCCGCCGCCAGTCGCGGGTGCGCCGCGGCCGTAGCTGCCATTGGCATAACCTTCGATGCCCATGTCGAGCAGGCTGCCATTGTCGTTCAGGTAGCGCGGCGTGCCGGCGATTCCCTCGCCCTTGCTTGCATTGGTCGCAGCGGTGGCGAGCGTGCGATAGTCGGTGTTGAGACCCGTCGCGCCCGCCAGGGCCCGTCCGCCGCCACCGCGGAAACCGAGCGCGCTGGCGCTGATCGTCCCGCCATTGAGGTTGAGCGTCCCGGCGACATCGAGCGCGACGATCCCGCCTGACGTCCCGTTCCAGTCGCTTCCGGTGACGGTCCCGCCGAGCGTCAGGTCGGCATATTGCGGGACCCGGACGACCTGGAAGCGGCGCTGGCCGGCCGTGCCAAAGGCCGCGTTGGTATAGGCGAAGCTGAGGCCTGCGCCGGCCCCGCCCACCAGCGACAGCGTGCCTCCGGTCAATGGCACGGCATTGGCGGCGCGGACGAACTCGTAGCGGCCGCTGTTGTTGAGGTTCGTGGTCGTCCCGTAAGTCGCGCTATTGCTCGTATCGATCGTCGCATCCTGCATCTGGATGACGAGCAGGAGGTCGCCGGCGCTGATCGGTGTTGCCGCTCCGGTCGCCGCGCCAAGGGAGATACTGACTGCGCCCTGCGCAGCCGACGCAGTGCCCGGATAATAAGTGTTCACGATCCCGCTCAGACCGGCGACCGAGCCCGCCCGCGAGGGCACGGCGCACTGATTGGCGAAAGCCGCACTGCCGAAGGTCAGCGAGGCCGCCATGACGAAGGCAGCGAAGAACTTCCTGATCACGTCACTTGCCCCCGGCCCGGCCGAACAAGGCAGCGGGCGTATCCTGGTCGAACTTGAAGCGCATGGTCACATAGGGTCCGGCGCGGGTGTAGCGGGCATCGGCGAAGTCGCGATCTCGAAAGCCCTTGATGTTGTAGCCGATGCTCAGCCAGCTGTTCCTGATCGGCGACACCCCGACCGACGGGCCAAGCAGATAGTCGAGCGTGCCGGTCGAGGAAACGTGCCGCACGGCGGCGTTGATGCTGAGGTCGAGCCGATCGCTGATGTCGCGGCGAGCCTCAAGTCCCAGCATGTTGGTCAGTCCGGACACGTCGTCGGGGCCGAAGCTGTCGAGCACATATTTGGCGCCCCAATAGAGCGAGAACTGCGAGCGCTCGTAGGCCTGCTCGGAAGTGTCCCGGTCGTCGATACCGGATGCACCGACGAGATTGACGGATAGGTTGTTGACGATGCGCCGGGTGCGGGCGTCACCGACCACCGACAGGCCATCGAAGCCGAGCGAGGCGTCGGCGCGTCCCTTGCCCCCGCTGAGCTCGTCCCAGCGCAGCTCGAGCTTGTCGAGCACCGCCCAGCGCGACCAAAGCGGCCGCCAGGCCAATGACGCATTGGCGAGACCGAGCGTCGCAATCGAGCCATCGGCATTGTCGATCCGGCTGAAGCGCGCGGCCGCGGCCATGCTGATCCCGCTCTGCGTCTGCCGCAGCACGGCGGTGGAGAGGGCGATCCGGCGGTCGAGATCGCCTTCACGATATTCGGCGCGGCCGGTCCAGCTGAGCACCGGCGTCCGGTAGGTCGCCCCTGCGCTCACGGCCCAGAAGTCGTCGCTGATCGTCTTGCCTTCGTCGAGATAGCCGCCGGCCGCGACCGGATGGTTGATGTTGACGATCTGGTCGGCGGTAATCGCCCCCTTGAGGGTCCGGCTGCCGTCGACGGAGACGTCGAGGCTCCAGCGCGGATTGAGCGCAAACGCCTGACTGGCGCCGTAGAGCGCATAGGTGCGGTCGCCATATTCGCTCATGCCCTGCTGGTTGAGCGTGGTTGCGAGGCGCGCACCGCGCCACGGGGCGGCCTCGATCCCGATGCTGGTGGTCGCCGTGTCGACCTTGGCGCCGTCGGTGATCTCGTGACTTGCCAGCAGCCGGACATCGGAGAGCACTGCCCATGTCAGGCCAACCCGATAACGATTGGGGAAGTCGAGGCTTTCGCCCTTGGTGCCGAGACCGATCGCGGCGTCCGCATCGAGCTGGAGACGGTTGCCGAACAGCTGCTGCGAGGCGCCGAAGGTCGCCTGCTGGCTCATCAGCGTCTCGCCCGAGGGCACCTGATCGCGGGCGAACTGGTAGCCGGCGCGAAGATTGGTGCGGGCGGCACGATAGTCGAGCTGGGTGCGCAGCGCGTCGCGGCTCGCGCCCGTGGCGAGCATGTCCTCGTGCCAGCCGCTCACCGTCAGCGACAGGCCCTGCGCCTGACCGATCCGGAGGTCTGCGCCATATTTGCGCGTGCCGCTTTCGGAGCGATTGAGCTGGCCCAGCCCGAAGCCGACGTCCTGCTGCCGGAAATAGGCAAGGGCATCGACCCGTTCGCCGCGATGCTCGACCTCGAGCAGATAGGCTTCGCCCGAAGTCTTCTTGCCACCCGCGTCGGTGCGACTGGCGGCCACTTCGGCACGGACTTCGGTCGATGCACCGACGCGGATCCGGGCGTCGGCGGCGACGAGATCGCTGGTCTGGACCGGATCGGAATCGCGGACCATAGTCGCACCGACCTCGGCCTTGCCGCCGGCGAGGCGGGCGACGGCGCGAAGCCCTCCGTTCCAGCGCTTGGTGCCGTCCCCGCGGGTCTCATATTCGACCACGATGAAGATCGGATTGCCCTGGGCATCGCGGCTGGTGACCGGCTGGCGGAAGTCGATGTTGCCCGCTTCGTAGCTGATATCGTAATCGACGTGCCGGGTCAGCGTCCGAGCCGACAGGATGATGTTCGAGCGCAGGCGGTCGCGCGTTTCGATCCTGACCTTGTCCGAATTGATGACGATGTCGCTGCGGCTCAGACGGTAAAGCGAGGCAAGCCCCGAACCCTGGATTTCGTCGCGGGCGAAACGGAAGCCGGTATCGGCTGCGAATGCCTGCACGGCGATACGGTCCGAACGATATTCGCTCTTCAGGCCGGTAAGGCTGCGACTGTAACGCGCCAGCTGCGTGTCGTTGAAGCCGGTTTCGAGATCGCCGAACAGCGCATAGAATTGCGGGCGCTCGAGACGGAGATAGATCTTGCGCGCGCTCGCCGCGTCATAGGCCTGCTCGGACCCATCGGCGTAGATGTCGTAGTAGCGCTGTGGGTCGATGACTTGGCCGAGCGGACGCCGGGCGTCGCGACCGGTCTTCTTGTCGCTGTCATAGGCAACCGTCAGCAGCCACTTGCCGAGGATCCGTCCCTTGGCGAAGAACGCCAGCTGCCCGTCGGTAAAGCGCTTCGGATCGCCGCGCTCGCCCAGCTTCTCCTGGTGATCGTTGAGCGTGTTGAAGCCTGCGGTGCCCGCGGCGAAGCCGACGACGACCCACGGCTGGTCGCCGGGCTGCATCCACGCGCGCAGGGTTTCCCGCACTTGCCTGCGTTCGATCTGGTGGGTGAAGTTAAGCTCGAGCGAGCCCGCCTGCGTGGTCGGCGCAAGTTCAATCAGCGCGTCACCGTCGTCGCCGGTGACCTGCCAGGTCGGCTGGGTGCGCTCGCCGCCGGCCAGCTGACGGGCCTGCTCGAGGTCTAGGTCGCTCGCAGCGCGATAGGGCGCGCTCAGCTGGAAGGTCCCGGTGACGCCCTGGCGAACGGGCTTTCCGGCGCGATCGGTGAGGCGGACCGCGACGACGGCGCGGGTCCGGCCGTCGGCGATCAGGCGCGACTTGGCGGTGACCAGCTCGGCATGCGCGACACTGTTTGCATAATGGAGATCGCGTCCGAACTTCGCGAGGACTTCGCCCCCCGCGCCGCGCACCTCGATGTCGAGGCGGTTGTCGCCTTCGCCAAGGGCGAGGCCCTGATATTGGGTGACGAGGAAGCTTTTGTCCGGGCTGGCCTGGACGACATCGAGATTGATGTTGGGAACCGCGACCCCGTTTACCCACGCCTTCACGACGCTTCCGGCGACATGCTTGACGACCACCCGGATCGCCGGGGAGGCCGGGTTAAAGCCGTCGCCCGGAAACAGCAGTGCATTGCCTGCCTGCTGCCCCGCAAACCAGTCAGTCGTGGTGGCTCCGCTCTTCGGCGATGCGGGCGTAGCGACGAGCGCGGCCACGGCGGCCGAGGTCCGGCGAAGGTGGAAGTTGGTCCGCCACAGAGTCCCGCCGCGGACCTCGACGAACTGCGAGAAAGCGCTGCCGCCGTGCCGCGTGTCGCGGATGCATTGCGCAGCTTCATAGCCGTCGGGCAGGCTGGCGACATCGAGCTGCACCACGTGGGTACCGGGGCGGACGCCCTCGAAATGGAACAGGCCGTCACGGTCGGAGAGGACGTAAGTGCCATCCTCAAGCAGGATGCGGACGCCCGGAACGCCGGCCATCCGGATCTCCGGCGCATCGCAGCCGCCGTCGAACACGCGGCCGATAAGGGTCGCGGCGTCGCTCATCAGCAGCGGGCGGATGAAGATCGCGGCCTTCGCCTCGTTGCTGACGGGCTCACCGCCGACCTCGAGCTTGGCATTGTTGATGGCATCGCCCGGCCGTGCCGCGCTGGTCACCTGGACGACATAGGTGATCGTCACCGTGGCTTTGGCCGGAATGGTCCCGAGGACGACGCGGAAGCCGCTGCTCGACGCCGTGATGGCGCTGCTCGCGACGGCCACTCCATCGACCCGGAGGGTATCGGGCTTGAGGCGCAGGCCGGCGCTCATGCTGTCAATCAGCACAGCTCCGTTCATCGCCATGGTCCCGTTGTTGTTCTCGACGGTCACCCGATACTGGACGAAGTCGCCGGCGCTCGCCTCGCTGACCGACGCGGTCTTGCGCAGTTGAAGCGGCATCCGCTTGGGATCGAGGGGCACGTCGATCCGGAAGAGGGTCGCACCATTGACCAGGAAGGGCAGCAGGAACGAGCCCTGGGGATCGATCTGGAAGGGGCCGGCCGGACCGCTGAGGCGGCGGAGGTCCGCCGCGGCGACCTGGCTTGCCGCGCTGTAGCCGGCCGGCGGGACGACCTTGATCTGATATTTGCCAGGCGCGACCACCGGGAAGCGGAAGCCGCCCGACGGCATGCTGTAGCTGCGGCCGGACTCGTCGCGGACCGTGCCGCCGCTCACGACCGTGGCGGGAAAGCGGCTCTTGCCATCGTCGCCGAAAACCAACGCCGGCTTGCCGGTAGCCAGATCGACGAGGGTCAGCTCCGCCCCGTCGAGGAGCGCGCCGGTCTGGCTATCGAACACATATTGGACGGGATCGGCGACGACTGAGGCGCTCGACTGGTCGGACGGATAATGCGCGTCCGTGTAGGTCACATTGATCGAGCCGCCGGTCCCGACCGACAGGCGGCAGTCGAAGCTTTCCGCTGCCGGGGGAACGCTTGCGGTCTCCACCTCGCCAGCGAAGATGCCAGTGTCCGGCCCGGTCTCGAGCAACCGCAGCACTTCTTCGTCGCCGTCGCTGCTGGTCAGCGTCACCTCCACGAACTCGCGCACCGATGACTGGCTGTTGCGGTTGGCGTCGGTCAGGCGGACGATGACGAGATCGCCCGAGTGGACGGCGGTAGTGCCGACCGCATTGCTCTGCTGCTCTCCGGCAACGAGGGCGCTGCTCCGCATCGGCGAGCTCGCCATGAAGGCCCCGTTGGGCTCGCGGCATTGGCCGCCGCTGCTCGGAACGGGAACGCCGTCGCTGGCGACCGGGCGCATGAACATCACCGAGGAAGGCGATGGCGGCAGCAGCCGGTCGGCGATCACGGTGTTGGAATAATAGGTCTGGCGCGCCCCGCCGAGCTTGATGCTGAGGCTGGCGCGGTTCTCGATCGGCTCAGCCCCGGCCCGGCCGCCCAGGCCCAGCACCGCCGCGAGGGCGATCCAGCAGGTCAGGACGAAGCGAAAGAAGGGCATCAAGTCACGGATCCGAGAAGGAGGAGGAAGGAAGGTCCCGCCGGACGCTGGTCAGGAGCAGCGTCCGGCGGGAGCCGGGTGGCTTAGTTGATGGTCACCCGGAAGCGGATCGCGCTCGACGCCCCGGCGGCGATCACGCCGAGGTTCGAGGTCACCGTGTTCGACGCGAACGAGCTCTGGTCGCCGTCCGCGGCGTCGGTCTGGCTAGTGCCGTCGCTGTTGCAAACGCCGCCGCTGACCGTGACGCCGGTGGCGATGGAGTTCGCATTGTAGGTCACGCCCAGAACCGAGGCGAGGCTGTCGCTGATCACCGTCCCGTTGGCCGGACCGGCACCGGTGTTGGTGGCGACGATGCAATATTCGACGATCGCACCGGGGATCCGCTTGGGATTGTTGGTGAGGTTGAACGGATCCGAGATGATCTTGCTGCTCTTCACCAGCGACAGCGTCGGAGCGACGACCTTGTAGGTGTCTTCGGCCGACGACTTGCCGTCGCGCAGCGCATCGGTCTTGCCCGCGATGTCGGCGAAGACGATGTCCACGACACCCGGATTGTCGGCGCCGTTGCTCTGGACGAGGTCCGCGCCGAGCGCCGCTGCGCCGCCGCCTGCCGCCGCGGTGGCGGTGAGGATGACACCGGCGTAGCTCGCGTCGGCCTGGCCGGCGGGCGTGTCGGAGACGATGAAGACGGTGCGGATGCCGTCCGCCGCCAGCTCGTCGATGTAGGTCCCGACGTCGACGCCCGCGTCGTAGATGCCATTGTTGTTGCTATCGACGAAGATGCGCAGGTTGTTCTGGTTGTAATTGTCGGTCCCGCCGAAGGCGACCGTCTGGCCGGTGGCGACCTGAACCGCGCTGAGCGCGAAGTCGAGCGTCGCGTTGGACGAGTTGGTGACCGTGAAGGTGGTCACGAAATTGACCCCGCCCGGGGTCACCGTGGTCGCCGCGCCGCCGACTTCGGCGACAGTCAGGTTGACCTTTTCGTCGACCTTGAAGGTGGCGGTGTTCGAGGTGACGTTGGCCTGCGCGACGCCGCCCGACGAATAGGCGATCGTTGCGGTGTTGTTGACGTCGGTGCCGGCCGGCGTTGCCGCCGCCATTGCCGAGCTGGCGAACGACAGGGCCGAAGCCGTGCCGAGCGCCATGACGAGTATCTTCTTCATGTTCTAAAATCCCCGCTGTCGAGATGAGGGTTGGGAGGAGGGTGCCGGAGAAGCGTTGGGAGCCGGTCCGGCGAACCGGCTATTTGAGGCGCGCCTTGAAGAGCACGTGGCCGCTCGCGCCCGGGGCGATCGAGGCGATGCTCCAGCGAAGGTGCGTGACATCCTTGGCGACCGCTGCGCGCTGCGTGCCGTCGGCGTTGGCAACCTTGAGCGTCGTCAGCGTGGCGAAAGTCTTGCCGCCGTCGACCGATACAAGGGCACCGTCGGCCGAGACATATTCGAGGGTTGCCGGGACCGGGTTGGTCAGGATGACCTGCTCGGCCGCCTTGCCGCCCTTGTTGGCGTAGCTGAGGTCATAGATGACCTCCTGGCCGGGGGTGATGGTGCCGACCGGAAGGAGGACGACACGCTTGGTGCCCGCTTCCTCGATCGTCTTTTCCTGCAGCACATGGGCCGTCAGCGAGACGCCCTCGGCCTGCGCGGCGGTCGCGAGCAGGCCGCTCGCGATCATCGAATAGAATAGCTTCTTCAACATGATCCAACTCTCCTGAGCTTAGTTGTTCACACGCACTTGAAAGGTGACGACGGCCTTGCCGCCGTTCGAAAGGCTGCCGATCGCGACCCGCACGCCGGCGCTTCCGGCCTGGCCCTGGTCGCCATCGGGGAGGTCGCTGAGGCTGATGCCATTGAGCTTGAGGGATCCGGGCACGTAGCTGGTGCCCGCGGGGATCGGGTCCTCGACCAGGCCGGCGCTGGTCGGCACCGAGCCCGAATAGGTGGCGCTCAGCGTATAGGTGATGATGGCGCCGGGAAGCGCCGAGCCGCCGCCGTTGGGGTCAACGACCTCCTGCGACTTAATCAGCTTGGGCACGACCAGACTGGCAACATAACTGCCGGTGGACTGGGCCGTGGCGGTGGTTGCGCCGACCACGGCGTCGGTCCCGCGCTCGCCCTTGCCCGCAAAGGTCGTGCCGGGCGCGCCGCTTCCGGTCACCGCGGTCGCTCGAAGTGCTGCGAGACCCAGCGCGGCGTCGGCGAGGCCACCCGGCATGGTTCCGATCACGAACACCGTGATGCTGCCATCCGCGGCAAGCAGGGGATCGTCGATACCGGCGCGATAGGGCTGGTCGACGCCCGGATCGAACAGACCGTTGCCGTTGCTGTCGAGCGCGAGCCCGCTCACCGCAGGGTCGAACTGATCGCCGCTGATGGTGCCGATGGCGCTCAGGCGAAAGGCTTCGGGCGCATTGCCGGCGTTGACGACGCGGAACGAGAGCGCCCGCCCCTGCTCGCCGGAATTGACCGGAAGGCTCCCCCCATCGAGCCAGGCGACGGCGACATCGATCCGCTCGTCGACCCGCAATGAGACGCTGTTCGAATCGAGTGAACGGGTCTCGCTCCCGTCGACCCAGGTCAGGCGCGCGACATTGACGATGTCGGTGCCGGCGGGCGTACCATCGGCGAACGCGGGCGACAGCGGCGCGCAGACGGTCAGCGCCAGGGCCGCTGCCCCCCGCCATCCCATCCATGCCGCCGATGCCGTCTTCATGTCGCGCAATCCTCGAAAAGGTTTGCGCAGAACCGGCTGTGAGGCCGTGCTTTGCCACGGTCGGCAGTCGGCGATCAGGGGTATCGCCTTCGTGTCGACGCGGTGGCTGGCTGGTGCCTCGGGGAAAGCAGCCGGCTCTGCGCGACACCTCCACTAGCGGCAGGATCGCGTTAACCGGCATCAACTCATGTAAAATGAACGGCTCGATGGCCCGGCGTTACCGCTGTTTACATTTGGCCGTTTTACAGCTGTTTACGACGTGCTCGGCCCAACTCCCGCTACAAGGCGAGTCTATGGTGTTCGAAGTGTTTCTTGACCGGGAGGACCGGTATCGATGGCAGTTGCGCGATCACGTCGGCAAGCTGATCGCCGTTGCCGCCGAAGCGCACGAAGACCTCGATGAAGCGATGCGCAGCCTTGCTGCGGTCCGCGACAGTGACCGCGCCGAGATCCGCGCGCTGCAGGACTAGGCGCGGGCGAAGCGTTCCCGCAGGTCATCAGCCAGGGTCATCGGATCGAAGGGCTTGGCGATGACGTCGAGTGCGCCCGATTCCTTCAGCGCCTTGATCCGCTCCGGCATCAGGCTGGCGGTCATGAAGATCGCAGGGACGGTTGCCGTCCTCGGCTCGGCGCGAAGCTCGCGCAGCAGCTCCTCCCCGGTCATCTCGGGCAAGCGATAGTCGAGCAGGAACAGGTCCGGTACCGCGAACTCGCCGGCATCAAGCAATTCGCGGGCCGAGGCATAATGCCGCACCGTGAGGCCACCGATGTCCGCCAGCGCGAGCTGCGTCAGGATGGCAATGTCGGGATCGTCCTCGACCAGGATGACGTTACGCAATTCACTCATTGTATCGGCAACTCGATCCAGAAACAGGAGCCGCCGTCCTCGCGCGGCTCATAGCCAATCTTCCCGCCATGCTGCTCGACGATCGCCCGGCTGATCGCAAGCCCAAGGCCTGTTCCGCCATGCCCGCGGCGCTTCGTATCGGGTGCCTGCGAGAAACGTTCGAACAGGCGGCTGACGAAATGCTCGGGGACACCGTCGCCTCGATCGCGGACCTCGACCCGGGCCCGGTTGCCGGAGCGGCAGCCCTTCACCTCGACCACCGATCCGGCCGGACTGTGTCGTACGGCATTCGAGAGGAGATTGGTGAGGACCTGCATCAGCCGGCCCGGATCACCGCGCAGCGGCAGGGATTCGTCGGCAATACCCTCGAGGCGGATATTGAGGCTCTCGGCGAAGGGCTCGTTCTGCTGCACCGAATCGGCAATGACCTCGCGAAGGTCGAGCGAGACGAGCACATAGCCCGTCTGCCCCCGGGTCAGCCGTTCGATATCGAGAATGTCGTCGATCAGGCTGTTGAGGCGCACCGCATTCTTCTGCGCCATCTCGAGCATCTGCTTGCTGCGCTCGTTCAGATCATCCTTCTGCGCCGCACCGAGCAGGGCAAGGGCGCCGCGAATGGCGGTCAGCGGGGTCCGCAGTTCGTGGCTGACGGTCGACACGAACTCGTCTTTGACACGGTTTGCACTGCGCTCGGTGGTTAGGTCGCGGACGGCGACGATAAAGCCCTGCCCGCCATCGATCTGCAGGCGAACCGAATGAAGCGTGCGGCCTTCCCGTGTGTCGATCACCGTTTCCGATTGGGCGGTCGAGCGGATGATCTCGATCATCTTCGGCACATGCGCTTCGGTGACCTCGTCACCAAACAGGCCCCAGCGGACGCTCGCGCGAAGCATCTCCTCGGCATTCAGCCCGCGCCGCTTCATGTCGTCGCCGAAGCCATGCAGTTCGAAGAAGCGGTCGTTCCACAGCGACAGCTTCAGGTCGCCGTCGAAGTAAGCGATGCCCTGGTCGACGCTGTCGAGCATGACCCGCATCAATCGTGTCTGCTGCTGAAGTTCGAGCCCGCGGTTCTCCGCAACGATCGTGCCGAGCCGCGTCTCGATGAGATTGGCCGCGGTGACAGCCAGCTTGGCGAGGAGCGCCCGATCGCCTTCCGTGAAGGCCCGGGGCTTTCTGTCGAGGACGCACAGCGAGCCGATCGCCACACCGCCGAGCATGATCGGGGCCCCGGCATAGAAACGGATGAAAGGCTCGCCCACGACCAGGTCGTGATCGGAAAACCGGTCGTCCTCGAGGGTATCCTCGACGACCATCACGTCCTGCTGCCGCACGGTATAGCTGCAGAAGGCGCTTTCACGCGACGTGCCATCGCCGTCGAGGCCGCAGACACCCTGGAAGATCTGCCGGTCCCGGCGAAGAATGGACAGGAGCGCCATCGGCACGCCGAAGATGCCCGCCACCACGTCGCTCAACTGATTGAACGCAGCCTCATCGCTTTCGCCAAGGCGATATTTGCTGATGATCCGCTGGCGCAGATCTTCCTGAAGGTCGGCAATCATGCCGAAAGCTCCCGCAAATCGCGGATCAACCGGTCTCTCGCTTCGATCATTGCGGCCCCACCTTGGTCGCACGACTGCTCCAGCGCCTGGGCGGAATGCGCCGCCTCACCGAACGAGAAGCTGCCCAAAGTCCCGGTCAGCCGATGGCCGCAGGCACGCAGGTCGTCGGCACTTACATCGGCGCTCGCGAGCCAATCCGCAGTCTCCTGCATTCGCGCGACGCAGCGTCGGCGAGCCTCGTCGAGACGGCCCTTTAGCATCTGATCCTGGTGCATCGGCATCCCATAGAAGGTCCGACCTTTCCGGAAAGTCCGCTTCTGCCAAACCGTTCGCATTGTGTTGAGAAGAACACAGTTACGGCCAAGCGATAGCCCGGATCGACGGACGGCATAGAACCGAAGTGGTTGTTTGTTACGGGCGATCGGAGAGAAGGAGTTTCGATTGCGTATCGCGTTGCTCGAAGACGACGCATCCCTTGCCGAGCTGATCCAGCTGACGCTCGAGGATGCCGGTCATCGTGTCCATCATTATCCCGATTGTCGTTCGGCGAAGGTTGCCTTCCGGCAGGAGAGCTTCGACCTTCTTCTGATGGACTGGCAGCTCCCCGACGGGGAAGGGATCGAGGTGCTCCGCTGGGCACGCGAGAACCTCGACCCCTGTCCGCCGGTCATCATGGTGACCAGCAACGCCAATGACACGGCCATCGTCAGCGCACTTGAGGCGGGCGCCGATGATTATGTCGTGAAGCCCATCGTGACGGCGGTGCTCTTGGCCCGGATCGGGGCGCTGCTCCGACGGACCTATCCTGCTGCCGACAGTGCCGGCGGGTCCGAAACCCATCATGGGGCTACATTCGACCACCAGAAATGCTCGGTCACGATCAACGGCCGCGCGGTTGAGCTCACCGGGAAGGAGTTCGGCCTCGCGCTGGTGCTCTTCCAGAACATGCATCGCGCGCTCAGCCGCACTCATCTCCTCGAGGCGGTGTGGGGTCGCAATCCCGATCTCGCGACCCGTACGCTCGACGTCCACATCTCGCGGTTGCGATCCCGGCTCGGGCTGGCCGACGCGGGCTTCAAGCTGACCTCGATCCACAGCTTCGGCTATCGTCTGGAGCTGCTGGTCTCAGGCGGGGAATGAACACAATCGCCGAAATGCCGTGGGGCATCGACGGGAGTCGTGGCGCCAGCGGTGCGCAAACGTTAATATGTGCGGGCGGGGATGCGTTCTGCCTCGTGAAACAATGTCCGCAAGCCGACATTGGTGTCTTATGTTCGCCCCACGTTGACCCATGAGCCGAGTACCTTGGACCGTTCACCAACGACCCTATCCGAACGCCAGAAGCTCTGCCTCCGCCTCGTCGGGCAGGGTCTTACCTCCAAGGAAATTGCCCTCGAGACCGGGCTGACCCCGCAGACTGTCGACACCTACATCAAGAGCGCGATGGCTAAGCTCGCGGCGAGCAATCGCCGCGACGCGGCCCGTGCGCTGGCGCAATATGAGGTACCCCAACAATCGGGATCACCATCGGGAGCGGTTGCCACTGCCCCCCGATTCCTCGACCTCGACGGGGCAGCCGGACGGAAGGGGCTGACGAGGTTGCTCGTCCCCCCGCCGATCGGCGGAAGGACCAACGACCTCTCTGGAGCACAGCGCACCAGCGCAATCCTACGTGTCGCCGTTACGGCGGCCGTAGTCGTCGCCGCGCTCATGCTGTTCCTTGCCGGAGTGTTGATGACCTTTCGCTGAGCCCGCTGCCGGTGCGTCCCCGTGGGCCGCTGAACAGGCTGAGGTAGTACATGATTGAACTGAACGCAGGCGCAGGAACGGTGGTCGCCGCCGACGTGCGCACGGCTTTTGCATCGGTGGACGAGAGCCTGCTCAACCAGGCACGGATGACCGTTTCGGTGCTTGAGGCGACGCAGGGCGCCGACATTCCCGCCGGCCAGAAGCAGAAGCTTCTCCGCTCGCTTGCCGACAGCATGACGGCGATGGTCGAGGGCCGCTCGAGCATCTGCACCGCGCTCGGCGAGATGCTCAAGATCAAGCAGCACAGCAATCTTTCACCGGTCAGCTACGGCTGCCCGATCGGCTGGGAAGATCTCAAGGCCAGTGCCGCGCCCGCGGCCATGCCGGTCGTCGAGAAGACACTGGCCTGACGTCGGGCGGGCGGCGGCAAGGGGGAGGATCTGTCATGCTGGTGGGATTGGCTTTCTGGATCCTCACTTTGTTCACCTGCGCCTACGCCTGGGTACGGGGGGGTCAGGACGGACGCATCGCTGCGGCGATGATCATGGGGGCGTCCGTCCTGAGTATCCCCGCCGCGCTTGCCGGCGCGCACTGGGAGCATACCGAGGCAGCGATGCTCTCGGTGGACCTGCTGCTCCTGTTTGGCCTGTATATGCTGGCGCTTCGGAGCCAGCGTTACTTCGTCATCTGGTTGGTAGGCCTCCACCTGGTCGCGGTCGTCAGCCATCTCAGCACAATCGTCGCGCCCGACTTCACGCCGCGAATCTATCGCGCCCTGAGCAGCTTCTGGGCGCTTCCCATGGCCCTCGTCATGTTCTTCGGCATCCGCGCCGACGAGCGGGCGGGCCTCATCCGACATGCCAATGAAAGGCGAGACTTTGCCTGATAACAGCAAGGCCCGCGAAATTGCCAATGCCCTCGCAGGTCGCCTGGACGCCCCCTTATCCGATGCCGTGGTCAAGCAGTTGATCGGGCTCCTCCAGTCGATCACCGCAACCCAGGCCCGTGCCCTTCCCCACGAGCTGATGTCCCCGGCCGAGCGACGCCTGCGCACGCTCGCGATGGTGCGGGACGAACGACGCGACCGCCGGGAACGGCGCGAGCATTTCTCGCCGGCGATGTTTGGCGAACCCGCCTGGGACCTGCTTCTGCTCGCCTACATCCACAATGCGGAGGACGAGCCGCTCGCGCTCTCTCAGGCGGCGGACCTAATCGGCCACCCGCTGACCACGACGATCCGCTGGGTCGAATATCTCGAGCAATGCGGGCTGATGCAGCGCCAGCGCCTCGAAGGCGACCGCAGGGTCGTAGTCATCTCGCCGACGATGCGGGCGCTGACAAAGGTCGAGGATTACTTTTGGCGCGACGGGACCGCAGCCTCGATCGACAATGTCATGGGTCGATCGGCGCTCGACGGCGCCCACTGATAAAGCCGCTACTCGGCCTTGCCGATGAGTTCATGCATCCGTTGCGACACTTCCTCGAGGCGCGCGGCAATATCGGCGGGGGCAGCAGCTTGGTCGAGCAGCAGGATAGCTTGCGCGACAAGCGCGGCGGCTTGCGAGATGAGTTTTGAATCGAGCGGCATGGCGTTCGGCAACAGTCCCTTGATCAAGCGGCGCGCCCTAGCTCCGGCCACTGCCGACGCCCATGGGGTTGCGCGAAGCTGTCGCAAGATGGGACGCGAAGCTACAAAATTCTGTCTGACCTTAAGTCAGTAGGAACTTAACAGCCGCTCTGTTGCCGCAACGCTTAGTGTTCGCGACCCGACAGATAGTAACGGTCGGTCGCCCGCAGACTATCGTCAAGCTCATAGACGATCGGCTGACCCGTCGGGATTTCGAGCCCGATTATGTCCGAGTCCGAGATGCCCGAAAGATGCTTCTCGAGCGCGCGGAGGGAATTGCCATGCGCCGCGACGAGGACTCGCTCGCCCCGGCGCAGCCGAGGCGCGATCTGCTCCTCGAAATAGGGCAGGACGCGCGCGATCGTGTCCTTCAGGCTCTCGGTCCGCGGCACGGTGATGCCCGCGTAGCGCCGATCGTCCTGCAGGCTCGCATAATCGCTGTCCGCGTCGAGGGGCGGCGGGGGAATGTCGAAGCTGCGGCGCCAGATCTTGACCTGTTCCTCGCCGACCTTGGCCACGGTCTCGGCCTTGTTAAGCCCGGTCAGCCCGCCATAGTGGCGCTCGTTGAGGTGCCAGTCCTTGGTCATGGGCAGCCAGAGGCGGTCCATCTCCTCCAGCGCCAGATTGGCCGTCCGGATCGCCCGCTTCTGGACCGACGTGAAGACTTGGTCGAAGTCCATGCCCCTTGCGGCCAGCAGGCGACCGGCTTCGCGCGCTTCGTCTTCACCCTGCGCGGTAAGGTCGACGTCCCACCAGCCGGTGAAACGATTCTCGAGATTCCACTGGCTCTGGCCGTGGCGGAGCAGGACGAGCGTCGGCATGGTCGCTTACTTCTGCTCGAGCTCGGGAAGGATCTGGTGAAGCGCGTCGAGGCACGAATGCGCCAGCGCCTTCGACCGCTCCGGGCTCCACCCGTGCACCGGATCGGCCAACGGCGCGTGATCCTTGAACGGCATCTCCAGCGTCATCGACACGCAGCCGTAGCGCTCTGCGAGCTGGGTCGTGCTCATCGAGAGGTTGGCCTCCCCCGGCCGCGCCAGCTCATAGCCTTCGGCGGTCTGGAAGTCGGGGCAGATGCGCTCGAGCGTATTGGCGAAGAGATGATAAAGCTCGGACTGGCGCTCGGTCAGGCTCGGAATGCCTTCGAAGCCGGCGAGGAAATTGGCGGCGATCGCCTCGTCGCCATGGATGTCCATCGCGAACACCGGCGGGGCCGAGTCCATCGCCTCGCGGACGCAGAGCACTTCGGGGCTCCGCTCCTTGCTCGGCGCATGCCATTCGCGGTTGAGGTTCACCCCCGCCGCATTGGTGCGCAGATGGCCACGATACGAGCCGTCCGGGTTCATGTTCGGCACGCAGTGGAAGGTGCAGCGCTGACGCAGTGAGCGCGCGACCGGGTCGTCATAGTCGACGAGCTTCTCGAGCGCGCCTTCCATCCACCATTCGGCCATGCTCTCGCCCGGATGCTGCCGTGCGTAGATCCAGACCGTCAGGGGTCCCTCGCCAATGGTCAGGCAATCGATCGGCTGCCCGTCGATGCTTTGTCCGAGCGTACGGTGCGAAACGTCGGTCAACTCGGCCATGGTGGCGACGAGGTCGTGATGACGCTCCATCGAATAAGGGGCGAAATAGGCCACCCACAGGAGGTCGGTCTCGGGCGTCGCGCGGATCGTCAGTACGCCGTCGGCATATTCGGTCTCGGCCAGCACCCAGGTCTCGCGGTCGGTCGAGACGCGCGCCTGGTAGCCCGGCCAGCCGAGCGGATAGGCCGAGCCCGCGCAATTGGTGATGCGCATGACGAGGTCCTGGTCCCGCACGCCGGCGACCCGGAAGTGGAACCACTGGCGGAATTCGCCACCGGCATCGTCCTTGATCTCGAGATCGAGCGTGCTGCCCTCGATCTTGCTGACGCTGATGTTGCCGCTGTCGAAGGCGCTGTGCACGGTAATGGTCATGGCCGGGCCTGTAAGGGGTCAGAGGGGAAGAAGGAAGTCGCCGCCGAATCGTCCGTCGAGGATCGCGGCCTGGAGGGCGCCGATCTCGTCGGCAAGCATCCGGTCGGCGTCGAGATGCGGACTCATCGCCCGGACCTGCGCATGCACGGCCTGCAGGCGCCCCGACGTCTGGAGCGGCGCATGATAATCGATGCCCTGGGCGGAGGCGATGTATTCGATCGCCACGATCGCCGCGCAATTGCGGGCGACACGAATCGCCTTGTGACCGCTGATCGGGGCCATGGAGACATGATCCTCCTGCCCGGCCGACGTCGGAATGGAGTCGACCGAGGCGGGGAAGGCGTTTGCGCGATTTTCCGCCACCAGCGCTGCGGCGGTGACCTGCGGAATCATCAGGCCCGAGTTCACGCCGCCATCCTCGATCAGGAAGGCAGGCAACCCGCTCATCTTGGGATCGACGAGGACGGAGATCCGGCGCTCCGAAAGCGAGCCGATCTCGCACAGGGCCATGGTGATGAGGTCGGCGGCGAAGGCCACTGGCTGGGCGTGGAAGTTGCCGCCCGAGATGGCCTCGTCCGTATCAGGAAAGAGGATCGGATTGTCGGTGACCGCACCAGCCTCAATCTCGAGAGTACGAGCCGCGGTCCGGAGGAGGTCGAGGCTGGCGCCTAGCACCTGCGGCATGCAGCGGAAGCTGTAGGGGTCCTGCACCCGGCCGCAGCGATGATGCGAGGCGATGATCGCGCTGCCCTCGAGCAGATCGGAAATCATTGCCGCGACGGTTATCTGCCCGGGCTGCCCCCGGAGCGCCGACAGGCGCGGATCGAACGGCTTGGCGCTGCCCTTCAACGCATCGACCGACAACGCCCCGGCGTGGAGCGCAGCGCCGAGCACGCGCTCGGCCTGGAACAGCGCGTATAGCGCCGCGGCGGTCGAATATTGGGTGCCGTTGATGAGCGCGAGCCCCTCCTTGGGGCCGAGCTCGAGCGGCGCAAGGTCGAGGCGGCCGAGGACCTCGGCGGCCGGCAGCACCTCGCTCTCGAAGGCAATCCGCCCATGGCCCATCAGCGCCGCGGTCATGTGCGCAAGCGGCGCCAGGTCCCCCGAGGCGCCGACGCTTCCCTGGCTCGGGACGACCGGAAGAGCATCGGCGTCGAGCAAGCGCTGGAGCCCGTCGATCACGCTTCGGCGAACGCCGCTGTGGCCCCGGCCGAGGCCGAGCAGCTTGAGCTGCATCATCAGCCGGACGACGGCGGCCGGCGCGGGCTCGCCCACTCCGCAGCTGTGCGACAGGATGAGATTGCGCTGCAGTTCGCTCAACCGCTCGGGCGGAATCCGCTCCTGTGCGAGCAGCCCGAAGCCGGTGTTGATGCCATAGACCGTCTCGCCCCCGGCGACGATCCGCGCGACCGAGGCCGCCGCCTCGTCGACCCGCGCCCGCGCCGCGTCGCAAAGCCTTGCCGGCGCGCCTTCCCAGAGCTGGCGAAGGGTAGCGAGGTCGATGGCTTCGGGGTCGAGATTGAGCATGGGCCGGGGCCTTAGCCGCTTCCGGCGCTGAACGGGAGCCTTGCGGCGAGCGCGTCTCAGTCAGGCGGCAAGAAGGTATAGCCCTGCCCGCGGACGGCCTGCAGGCATCCCTCGCATTCGAGTGCCAGCAGGGGTCTCCGCAGCCGCGAGATGGCAGCGGTCAGCGCACGCTCGCTGCCGCCCCCGCACGGCAGGAGCTGGTCGAGTTCGGACCTCGAGAAGATCCGCCCCGGACGGGTCATCATCGCCTCGAGCAGCTTCGCCTCCGTCAGCGTCAGTTCCTGCGAACGACCGTCCCGACGGAGGCGATAGGCATAGAGGTCGAGCCGGAGCGGTCCGCAGTCGACGAACGGAAACGCCCCTCCTTCGACTGCGGACGCCATGGTCAGAAGCGGACCGTGCCTTCGAGGCCGAAGGTCCGTGGCATGTTGAAGTTGCCATAGTCGCCGAGAATGCCGCCGTTGTTCCCGATCAGCAGGATGTTGGGAACGCCGGTGACCGGCGAGGTCTGCACTGCCGGAAGGCTGTTCGACGGGTCGCGGCGGTAGACATATTGCTCGTTGAAGAGGTTGCGCGACCAGAGGCTCAGCGTCAGCTGGCTCGACGGGGTCACCGCAATGTCGGCGAGCGACACGCGCCCGTTGACGATGAACGAGCTGTCCGCCTTGGTCGCGAACTGGTCGAAGGCCTGCGTCGCCTGCGCGTAATTGGCGTCGAGGTGGAATTTCAGCGCCGACTCCCGCCACTGCAGCGGAAGCTTGTAGTCGATCGACGCGCTAGCCGCGTTGCGCGGCGTGAAGACGATGTAGAAGCGCTGCGGAACCGTGGTCGAATTCAGCACCTGGCCGGCGCCCGTGCAGGCCGTCGAGGGCGTAGCGACACCGGTGCAGAAAGCGTTGTAGGTGACCGGCACCTCGGGGATCTTGGTGTACGTGTAGGCGTAGGACGCGCCGATCTGCAGGCCTTCCACCGGGTTGACCGTAATGTCGGCCTCAATGCCCCGAATCTTGGTCGTCCCGGGGGCATTGAAGGTGATCAGGTTGTTGAAGTTGCCGGTCGCGGTGGGCTGGATCGAGCTCAGGTCGACCTGGCTGTCCTTCCGGTCCATGACGTAGCCCGCGATGTTGAAGCGGACCCGGCGATTGAATAGCTCGGTCTTGAGGCCGGCCTCGTAGCTGGTCACATCCTCCGGATCGAAGGCGCGATAGTCGGACGTGCGCGAGCTCGCCCCGCCGGCGCGATAGCCGGTCGCATATTTGACGTAGCCGTGGATCCGCGGGGTGAAGTCGTAGGCGACGATCGCCAGCGGGTTGAAGCGGCTCCAAGTTTCGTCGAGCGGCTTGTAGCCATTGGCGGCCGCAACCGTCGGGTTGGTCTGGTAATTGATGTTGCGCGAGAAGAGGAGTTCGCCTTCCTTCTTGTCGCGGGTGTAGCGCCCGCCGACCGTCAGGTGCAGCTGGTCGGTCGCATTCCAGGTGACCTGCCCATAGGCGGCATAGCTGCGCGAGCGGACCCGCGAAGCACGGTCGATGGCGCAGCCGTTTACCGCCTTGCCGAGGAACTGCGGGGTGTTCGCGGTGCAGAAGGGAATCTGCACATAATTGGCGCCGACGACCTGATTGGCGCTGTTGAGGACGGCCACCGCACCCATCGAGTTTGGCGTCGCCGCATCATCGCTGACGCGCTCGTTGAAGTAGAACAGACCGGCGACATAATCGACCGAGCCGACGGTGCCGACCGCCTGGAGTTCCTGGCTGAACTGGCGCTGCGTCAGGTCGGCGAGGCTGTAGCGGCTGAAGGCGCAGGGCGCCGCGGCGGTGCAGGACGCAGTCAGGTTGACCACCGGGACGCGATGCGCGCCGCCGCTATTGTCCCACTGCTCGACGTCGACACCGCGCCAGGCCGTGATCGAGCGCAGTTCGAGCTCGGGAATGACCGACCAGCGCAGGGTGTTGGTATAGCCGAAGGTCTTGTCGCTGCTTTTCTTCTGGGGAACGCCGATGTCGGCCACTCGCATCAGCGTGTCGCCGTTGACCACCACGCCCGGCAGCAGCGGCCGAACCGTGCCCTGGCTGCCGGTGAAGGCCGTACCGGGGGTCACGCAGGCGCTGCCGGCGGGTATCGGAAGCGGCGCGGTGTTGCTGCCCCCGCTGAGGCAGCCGTTCGGATTGTAGTTGAGCAGCTGGCTGTAGAAGGGCGTGTTCTTGTCGACGCCGTAGTCATAGCTGAAGTCGTTGGTGATCCCCGCGACCGGGCGGTAGCGGAACGAGGCACGGATTCCCTGGCGATCGAAGTAACCCCAGCCGGCCTGGCCAGGCAGCGGGTTCTTGGTGATCGCTTCCTGATGCTGGAGGATGCCGTCCAGCTTGAAGCTGATGTTGGCGAATTCCGGCAGGTTCAGGTGGAGATAGCTGTTGTAGGCACCGAAGTTGCCGATGCCCGCCGTGACATTACCGTCGAGGCGGCCGGTTGGGGCCTTGGTGACGATGCTGAGCGCGCCGCCTTCGGTGTTGCGGCCGAACAGGGTTCCCTGCGGCCCCTTCAGCACCTCGATCCGCTCGACGTCGAACAGCGCCGCGTTGAGGCCATGCTGCCGGCCGAGATAGACACCGTCGACATAGACGCCGACGCCCTGTTCCCGGGCGGGCTGGTTGGCGTCGAGCGGAACGATTCCGCGAATGCCGATCGTGAGCGCCGACTGACGCGCCTCGAAGGTCGCGATTCGGAGCGAAGGAACGCCGCCGTCAGCGAGATCGAGCAGGCTTTGCACCCGGCGCTCGCGGATCGTGTCCGCGCCGACGACCGAGATCGAGATCGGGGTCTTCTGGAGGTTGGTCTCGCGCTTGGTCGCGGTCACCACCACGTCGGCGACCTCCACATCGCTGCCGGTCGGCTGGGCGGTATCCGTGGCAGCAGCGACAGCGCCATCGGCCGGTGCCGCGACATCGGCGATAACGGTGGCCGTGGCGGTGTCGCCCTGCGTCGTCGCCGAATTGGCCACCAGCGGAAGGCTGGCCTGCGCAAGCGCGGGCGTCGCCACGCCGCAGCACAGGATGGTCGCGATCGTCTTCAGCGTTGCGCCGAGTTCGGTGTTCATTGCTGTTTCCTTGTCCCCCCGGCCATGGTCTCGCCGGCTTCGTCGCGGGCTCTAGGCGGAGGAGGCGACAGCTTCGTTGCGCGAGTTATTCGGCTGGGTTTCGGGCACGTGGCAAAGCCATGGCGGCTTTTGGGACAGTCCGTGACAGGATTCTGACCATATCATGTCACCGTCGGCCCTTTGCACGGCCACGCCAACTCACTACCTTGGCGTAACCACTTCACGACGAAGCGGTTCTGGAGAGTCGCTCATCGCAACCCGGCAGGCCTCAGGCGCATCGGACGGCCACCGGCAGGCGCTCAGCTTTCTTTCCGGTGGCGGCGACATGGGCGCACGAATCCGTGCGATAGACTGGGCTTCGACGCCGATGGGCGATCCGCTCGGCTGGCCCCAGTCGCTCCGGTCGGCGCTGTCGATCTGCCTCAACTCGAGCCATCCGACCGCAATCTACTGGGGTGCGGAGCATATCCTGCTCTACAATGACGCCTGGTCGCCGATCCCGGCCGACCGGCACCCCTGGGCCCTCGGCCAGCCGGGCGCCACGGTCTGGTCAGACATCTGGGAAGTCGTCGGCCCGCAATTCGCCCGGGCGTTCGAGACCGGCGAAGGCACGTCGACCTTCGACCAGATGCTGCCGATGGTGCGCAACGGGGTCCCTCAGGAAACCTACTGGAATTACAGCCTCAGCCCCATCCGCGGCGAGGATGGCTCGATCGTCGGCATCTTCAACCAGGGCCACGAGACCACCGATCGGGTGCTTGGGGAGCGCCGGTCCGCGGCGGACCTCGGCCGGCTCAACGACATGTTCGATCAGGCGCCGGGCTTCATGGCGCTGCTGCGCGGGCCCGAGCATCGCTTCGAACTGACGAATCCGGCCTATCGCCAGCTGATCGGTCACCGCGACGTGCTGGGCAAGACCGTCCGCGAAGGGCTCCCTGACGTCGAGGGGCAAGGCTTCTTCGAAATCCTCGACGACGTCTTCAAGAGCGGCAAGGCCTTTGTCGCCGAGGGACTGGCGGTCGATCTCCAGCATCATCCGGGCGCCCCGCATCAGCGGCGTTTCGTCGATCTCGTCTACCAGCCGATCGTCAACGACGCAGGCCATGTCAGCGGCATTTTCGCGCAAGGTAGCGACGTCACCGCCCGGATCCTCGCCGAGGCCGAGCTCCGCGAGAGCGAGGCGCAGTTCCGGCGCCTGATCGAGCATGCGCCCGACAAGATGTGGGTGAACCAGGCTGACGGCTCGGTCGCCTATTTCAATGCGGCGTGGCGCTCCTACACTGGGCAGGCGGTAACCCCCGACGGCATCGAATGGACCCACGCCTTCCACGACGAGGATCGGGCGGCCCTCGTCGAGACCCGCAATCGCAGCGTGGACGCAGGTATCGGCTACACCGTCGAATGCCGGATGAAACGGGAAGAGGATGGTGCATGGCGCTGGCACATGTGCCGCGTCGCGCCGGTCAGGCGTGGTGAAGAGATTTCCGCCTGGGTCGGCATGGCGGCCGACGTCCATGACCTGCGCGAGACCCAGGACGAACTCGCCTCGCTCAACCGCACGCTCGAAACCCGGGTCATCGAACGGACGGAAGCGCTGGCCGCGGCGCATGAGCAGCTTCGCCAGTCTCAGAAGATGGAAGCGATCGGCCAGCTGACGGGCGGGCTCGCCCACGACCTCAACAACATGCTCACCGTCGTCAGTGGCAATCTCGATCTGGCCCGCCGCAATATCGGGCGCGAGGACACGCTTCGGCTGAGCCGGTCAATCGATCATGCCATCAAGGGCGCCGAGAGCGCGGCCGCGCTGACCAAGCGACTGCTCGCCTTTGCCCGCCGCCAGCCGCTGGATCCGCGGATCCTCGATGCCGGACAGCTCGTGACCGACATGACCGAGCTCCTCCGTCGTGCGCTCGGCGAACGCATCGCGCTGTCGGTCCGGATCGCCGACGATCTCCCGCCCATTCATGTCGATGGCAATGCGCTCGAGAACGCCATCCTCAACCTTGCGGTCAATGCCCGCGACGCGATGGACGACGGCGGAAGGCTGTCGCTCGAACTCGACCAGCGGACCATTGACGGCAATCAGGCGCGCGCCCTCGACGTGGCCCCTGGCACCTATGTCGAGGTCAAGGTTGGCGACACCGGGTCCGGAATGCCGGCCGACGTCCTTGCCCGGGCCTTCGACCCTTTCTTCACGACGAAGGAGCAGGGCAAGGGCACCGGGCTCGGCCTCAGCATGGTCTATGGCTTCGTGAAGCAAAGCCTCGGCACCGTCGCGATCGAGAGCGTCGAAGGCACCGGCACTACCGTCCGCCTGCTCTTCCCGCGCTCAACGACCTCGTCGGCTGACGCCGACACCGCCGAAGCCGAAGCCGAGGGCCGAAGCGGGTCGGAGACGATCTTCATCGTCGAGGATCAGGACGATGTCGCCGAGCTTGCCGCGACGATCCTCACGGAGGCGGGTTACAATGTCATCCGCGCGCCGTCGGGCGAAGAGGCGATGGCGATGCTCGACGACCTGCCCGAGATTGCCTTGCTCTTCTCCGATGTCGTCATGCCGGGGAATGTCAGCGGGATCATGCTGGCACGCGAGCTTCGTCGTCGGCGCCCCGGGATCCGCATCCTCCTCACCACCGGCTATTCCGCCGAGGCGATCGAACGAGCCGGCGAATTCGACTATCTCGGGAAGCCCTATCGGCTGAGCGAATTGCTCGACCGCGTCGGCCAGGCGCTCGAGGCCCTGCCCGCCTAGCGCAGCGAGGGGAGGTCGAGCCCCTGCTCGCGGGCGCAGGCGACCGCCTCTTCATAGCCGGCGTCGGCGTGGCGCATGACCCCGGTGCCGGGATCGTTCCAGAGCACGCGTTCGAGCCTCCGCGCCGCCTCGTCGGTGCCATCGGCGACGATCACCATGCCCGAATGCTGACTATACCCCATGCCGACGCCGCCGCCGTGATGCAGCGACACCCAGGTCGCGCCCGACGCGGTGTTGAGCAGCGCATTGAGCAAGGGCCAGTCCGACACTGCGTCCGACCCGTCCTTCATCGCCTCGGTCTCGCGGTTGGGCGACGCCACGCTGCCGCTGTCGAGATGGTCGCGGCCGATGACGATGGGCGCGCTGACCTCGCCGTTCTTCACCATCTCGTTGAAGGCGAGCCCGAGCCGGTGCCGCTGGCCGAGGCCGACCCAGCAGATGCGCGCGGGGAGACCCTGGAAGGCGATGCGCTCACGCGCCATGTCGAGCCAGCGATGAAGATGCGGATCGTCCGGAATCAGCTCCTTCACCCGCTGGTCGGTGCGGTAGATGTCCTCCGGATCACCCGACAGCGCCACCCAGCGGAACGGCCCGACCCCGCGGCAGAAGAGCGGACGGATGTAGGCCGGCACAAACCCCGGAAAATCGAAAGCATTGGTGACGCCGGTGTCGAGCGCCTCCTGGCGGATGTTGTTGCCATAATCGAAGACGGGAATGCCTTCGGCCTTGTAGCTCAGCAGCGCCTCGACGTGGCGGGCCATGGAGATGCGGGCGGCCGCGGCGGTCCCCTCGGGGTCGGTCTCGCGGCGTTCGATCCACTGGGCGACGGTCCAGCCCATGGGCAGGTAACCGTTGACCGGATCGTGCGCGCTGGTCTGGTCGGTGATCGCATCCGGCCGGACTCCGCGCGCGAGCATCTCGGGGACGATCTCGGCGGCATTGCCGAGGAGGCCGACACTGGTCGGCTCGGTGGCGGTGCGGATGATCTCGAGCGCTTCGTCGATGGTCGCCGCACGCCGGTCGAGGTAGCGGGTTTCGAGGCGCTTCTCGATGCGGCTCTCCTGGCATTCGATGGCGATGCAGTGCGCGCCGGCCATGACCGCGGCCAGCGGCTGCGCCCCGCCCATGCCGCCAAGACCGGCCGTCAGGATCCATTTGCCGTTGAGGTCGCCACCGAAATGCTGGCGTCCCATTTCCGCAAAGGTCTCGTAGGTGCCCTGCACGATGCCTTGGGTGCCGATGTAAATCCAGCTCCCCGCGGTCATCTGGCCGTACATCATCAGTCCGGCCCGATCGAGCACGTGGAAATGCTCCCAGGTCGCCCATTTGGGGACGAGGTTCGAATTGGCGAGGAGTACCCGCGGCGCGTCGGCATGGGTGCGGAAGACGCCGACCGGCTTGCCTGACTGGACGAGCAGGGTCTGGTCGTCCTCGAGCCGCTCGAGCGTCGCGACGATCCGGTCGAACGCCTCCCAGTTGCGCGCGGCGCGACCGATCCCGCCATAGACGACGAGGCTTTGCGGATCCTCGGCAACCTCGTCGTCGAGATTGTTCATGAGCATCCGCACCGCCGCCTCGGTCTGCCAGCTTTTGGCGACGAGATCAGCACCGGTGCGCGCCTTGATGCGGCGGCTGTTGTCGAGGCGAGCGTTCCTGTCGGTCATGCCGCGGGCTTAGCGACCCTCGGGCGCCGCAGCTAGCCGAACAGCAGCGCCCACCAGGTCATCACGAGCCCGACGAGCGAGATGGCGAAGACGACGGTGCGGATCTTCGGAATCCCGGCGGCGTAGAGCGGCAGGTAGACGATCCGCCCCACCACATAGATGATCGATCCCCAATGCGTGAGCGGGCCAAGGTGACCTGCAGCCGCGGCGCCTAGCAGGGCGGCCACGAACAGCGGCAGCGTCTCGAACAGATTGGCCTGGGCGCGGAGGAGCCGCGCGGGGAATGGATGAAGCGGCGGCACCTGCTCGTCGCGCGCACCCATGTTCCATTCGGGCCCATATTGCTTGGTCCGGGCCGCGCCCGCCCAAAGGATGTTGATCAGCGCCAGCAGGATCAGAAGGGCGAGCATCAAATATTCGGTCGGCATCGGGCGGCCTCGGCTGCTTCAGGGTTTGGGGTGACTGTCCTGCCCGCCGAAAATGCGCCGCTCGGGTAGGAGGCCAAGCCAATAGCCGAGCTCGGCCGGTTCGGCGATCCGCCATACCGCAAGGTCCGCCGCCTTGCCGGCCTCGATCGATCCGATCTCGTCGGCCCGGCCTAGCGCCCGCGCGGCATTGACGGTCATGCCGGCAATCGCCTCCTCCGGCGTGAGCCCGAACAGGTTGCACGCCATGTTCATCGCAATCTGCGGCACGAGGGCCGGGGAGGTTCCGGGATTGCAGTCCGATGCGACCGCCATCGCCACGCCGTGCTTGCGTAGCAGTTCGACCGGTGGGACCCGCGTCTCCCGAAGCGTGTAGAAGGCGCCGGGCAGGAGCACTGCCACCGTCCCCGCCGCCGCCATGGCCGCCGCGCCCGCCTCGTCCAGATGCTCGAGATGATCGGCGGAGAGCGCCCGATGACGGGCCGCGAGGGCCGCGCCGTTGCTGTTCGACAATTGCTCGGCGTGGAGCCGCACGGGCAGGCCATGCGCCGCGGCCGCGTCGAACAGGCGCTCGGTCTCGGCCGGCGTGAAGGCGATGCCCTCGCAAAAGGCATCGACGCTGGTGGCAAGACCGAGCCGCGCCACGGTCGGGAGCAATTCCTCGGTCATGCGCTCGACGAAGGTCTCGCGGTCAGCCCCCTTCGGCAGCGCATGAAGCGCGAGAAGGGTCGGCTCGATCCGGACAGGCTCGGACCGGGCGAGCGTCCGGATGACGTTGAGCAGGCGCAGCTCGGACGCCGGGTCGAGGCCGTAGCCCGACTTGATCTCGACCGTGGTGACCCCGCCCCGCATGATCGCGTGCAGGCGGGCGCGGCTCTGGTCGAGCAGTTCGGTGACGCTGGCCGCGGCGGTTGCCTGCACGGTCGAGGCGATCCCCCCGCCGGCCGCCGCAATCTCCTCGTAGCTCGCGCCGGCGCGGCGCATGGCATGTTCGGTCGCCCTGGTGCCCCCGAAGACGAGATGCGTATGGCAGTCGATGAGGCCTGGCGTAACGAACGCCCCGCCAAGCGGGACGACCTCGGTCGCCCGGGTTCCGGCGAGATCCGTCCGCCGCCCGACGCGGACGATCCGTCCCTCATGGATTCCGATCGCGGCGTTACGAATGAGGCCGAGCGGATCGCCGGGCCGGGGGACCATCGTCAGGACGTGGCAATCGGTGATCAGGCGGTCCCACATGAGACAAGGCCTTAAGCGGCTGCTAGTGTCGGAGGCAATGTCCAGCAATTGGCCCAACCTCTCCGACCTCCTGCGCGCGCCCGGGGGCGACACGCCCATCGGCCTGATCGGCGCCCCCCTCGGCACCGGCTCGGTCAGCGCGGGACGCTGCGACCTCGCGCCGGAGAAGCTTCGCGCCGTGCTCCGCCGGGTCGGGCGCTATGACATCGATACGCACCGCGAACTGTCAGCCGCCATCGGCGACTATGGCGATCTCCCGCTCGCCGACCTCTCGATCGAGGATTGCACCGGCCCCATCCGCGATGCTGTGAAGAACAGCGTCGCAGCCCATTCGCTGACCCTGCTCGTCGGCGGCAACAACGCCGTCACCCGCCCCGGCCTCCTCGGCATGGCGGACGCGCTCGGCCTCCCGCTCGATCGCTGCGGCCTCGTCACCCTCGATGCGCACTTCGACATGCGTGACCTCGAGGACGGCCTGTCCAACGGCAATCCCGTCCGCGCGCTGCGCGAGGACGGGTTACCGGGTGCAAACGTTGTGCAGATCGGCCTTGCCCCCTTCGCCAACAGCAAGGCGATGCACGACGACGCGGAAGCCGGCGGCCACCTCGTCATCACCGCCCGCAACGTTCGCGACCAAGGCATCAGCGACGCCGTCGATCGGGCCCTCGATCGCCTTGAGGGTCTCGAGGCGATCCTCCTCGACTGCGACATCGACGTGATCGACCGAAGCCAGTTCCCGGGTGCGCCGGGTGCTCGTCCGGGCGGCATGCGGTCGGCGGACTTTTTCACCGCGGTCCGGCGGTTTGCCGCGGCGCCGGCGGTGCGGGTAATCGACCTTGCCGAGTGGGACCCGCCGCTCGATCCGACCGACCTCAGCGCGCTCACCGCCGGCCGCTGGTTGGCGGAAGTCGTGGCCGGCTTCGAACGCCGCGTGCGCTAGCCGAGCACGCCTTCCACCGCTTCGAACAGGCTCGTCGCGCCGATCGGCTTGCGGAGGACCCGCGCCCGGCCATCGACCGCCAGATCGATCGCATCGCTGTCGGCATAGCCGCTGAGGAACAACAGCTTGAGATCGGGCCGCCGCTCAAGCGCCTGCGCAGCCACCTGGGCACCATTCATGCCCGGCATCGCATAGTCGAGGATCATCAGCGCAAAGTCGCCACGTTCCACTTCGAGGAGGGCCTGCGGCCCGTTGTCGGCCTCGGTCACGCGGTGGCCGCGGCTGCGCAGCATGTCCGCCACGGCCGAGCGCACTTCCGGATCGTCGTCGACGAGCAGGATCGACCCAGCGCTGGCCGGCCCATTGTCTTCCGGAATTGCGACGTCCGCAGCTTGTCCGGACTCGGCGCCCTCGATGCGCGGCAGAAGTAGCGTGACGACGGTGCCCTCCCCGGGCGTGCTGTCGATCAGCAGGTCGCCGCCGGCCGCCTTCGCCACGCCGTATGCCATGGAAAGGCCAAGCCCGGTTCCGCGCCCCGGCCCCTTGGTGGTGAAGAAAGGCTCGAGCGCCCGCTCGACGATGTCGGGCGACATGCCGACGCCGCGGTCGATGACGTCGATCGCCACCCTTTCGGCATCATGAACCCGAGCATGGACCCGCAGCTCGCCTCCCGACGGCATGGCATCGCGCCCATTGATCGCGAGGTTGAGTACGGCCAGCTCGAGCTGGGTCTGGTCCGACCTGGTCGCGCCGAGACCCGGATCGACCTCCACCTTGAGATCGACCTTCGGCCCCACGGAATTGCGAAGAAGCTCGGTCATGCCGCTGATGGTCGCCGCGAGGTCGACCGTCTCGGCTTCGAGCCGCTGGCGTCGCGAGAAGGTCAGGAGCTGGCTGGTGAGCTTGGTCCCGCGCTCGGTAGCCTGGATCGCATTGCCAGCCCAGCGCGCGACCTTCTCCGCATTGGTCGGCGCGAGCTGGATCAGCTCGAGATTGCCGGAAATAGCCTGAAGCAGATTGTTGAAATCGTGCGCGATCCCGCCCGTCAGCTGACCGACCGCCTCCATCTTGTTGCTCTGCACCAAGGCGGCCTCGGCCCGCTCGCGCTGGGTGATTTCGAGCCGCAGTTGCTCGAGCGCGACGTCCCGTTCGGCCAGCGCCGCGGCAAGCTCGTCATTCTTCCGCTGCAGCATGGACGGACTAGGGATGGCGAGCGCCTTGGGAACCAGCGGCCACAAAAGAATTGCCGTCGGCACGCTGGCGGCCGCGGTCACCGCCTTGATCACGCCCTCCAGCGCATAATCCCCATGCCACAGGTTCCAGATTCCCATCACATGCGTCAGCCCGCAGGAGAGGATGAACAGCGAGAAGAGCCAGAACATAGCGCCGAATTCGACATCGCGCCGCTTCCGGACAAAGCTCACCAGAGCCAGCGGAATGGCGAAATAGGCCGCTGCAATGAGCGCGTCGGAAATGACGTAGGTCCAGACGAGCGCCGGTTGCCACAACAGGCAGTAGCCATGCGGGGCATATTGCCCGGAAAAGAAATGCGACAGGGCATCGAGCATAAGTAACTTCCGCCAGGCGACCGAGCCGGGCGAAGGTAAATCGCCGCGAACCACTTGCCAATCACGCGGAAATCAAGCGGCACGGCCGCTTCTTCTCAGGTTGCGCCTTTCATCAGATCGGCGAGCTCGATCGGTGACAGCGCATGCGCCAGCTGTTCGCATCCGCACTGCCCCGGGGCTTTGTCCGGCCGGCGCCGCAACAGGTGCGTTCCATGCCGGAACCGTCCGGCCGTTACCTGGTCGTAGAGCACCTCCACCACGAGCACCGGTTTGAGCGGCTGCCACTCGCTCGTCCGCTCGCTTGCCCAGCGGCTCGCGCGGTCGGGCCGATCGCCGGTGAACCCCGGCGGCGCCACGAGGGGCTCGAGCTCGGCCTCCCAGGCGCGCCGCTCCGCCGCCTTGAACGATGCGCAGAAGCCGACGTGGTTCAGCTTCCCCGCCCCATCATACAGGCCGAGCAGCAGCGACGCGACGCCATCGCCACTCTTGTCGTAGCGAAACCCGCCGACCACGCAGTCGGCCGTGCGGTGGCGCTTCACCTTCAGCATGGCCCGCTCGCCGGCGCGGTAAGGATCGTCGGCTTGCTTGGCGACAACGCCGTCGAGCGCGGTGCCTGACCGTTCAAGCCAGAATGTGGCGCACTTCCGCTCCGCCGTCTGGGGCGACAGCAGCAGCCCCTTGAGCGGCCGACCGAAGCGCCGCTCGAGCGACCGTCGGCGCAGCGACAATGGCTCGGCGCGAAGATCGTCCCCGCCGTCCATGAGCAGGTCGAAGAGGATATATTGCGCCGGGGTTTCCACCGCCAATCTGCGAATCCGGCTTTCGGCGGGATGTAGCCGCTGCGACAAGGCATCGAAGCTGAGACCCTGCTCCGCCTCGATGACCAGCTCGCCGTCGAGGAGAAAATCTCCCCCGGGTAGGTCGGCGAGAATTTCCACGACTTCCGGGAAATAGCGCGCCAGCGGCTTGCCAGAGCGCGACCACAAGAGGACCTCGCCCTCTTTCCGTTCGGCAAGGCAGCGGAAGCCATCCCATTTGGGTTCGAACAGCCACCCCGGCTCTTCCGGCAATTCCTCGACGAGCAATGCCTCCATCGTCTGCGGCGCGGTCATCGAAGCTCGATCCAGGTCGGGGCATGGTCGCTGGTCTTCGGCAGTGCCCGCACCGAGCGGTCGACCCCCGCCCTTCGCAGCCGCTTCTTCGCCGCCGCATTGAGCAGCAGATGATCGATCCGAAGCCCGGCATCGCGCGCGAACGCATTCCGGAAATAGTCCCAGAAGGTGTAGATCTGCTCGTTCGGATGCAGCGACCGCAGCGCGTCGGTCCAGCCCTCTCCGGCAAGGCGCGCGAAGGCGCCCCGCACCTCGGGCGCGAACAGGGCATCGTCGAGCCAGCGTTCGGGCTTGTAGACGTCGGCCTCGGTCGGGATGATGTTATAGTCGCCCGCCAGGACCACCGGCTCTTTCAGCTCGATCAGCCCCGCCGCATGCGCTTCGAACGCCTCGATCCAGCGCAGCTTGTAGTCGAATTTCGGCCCCGGCCGCGGATTGCCGTTGGGCAGGTAGAGGCATCCCACCAGCAGGCCGTCGATCGCGGCCTCGATGTAGCAGCTCTGCGACTCGTCAGGATCAGCGGGAAGCCCCCGCCTTGTCTCGTGGGGCGCCTTGCCGCGGGCAAGGATCGCGACCCCGTTCCAGCTCTTTTGTCCGTGCCAGATCGCCCCGTAGCCTGCGTCCTCGATCGCCTGGGCGGGAAACTTCTCGTCGGGCGCCTTCAGTTCTTGCAGGCAGACGATGTCGGGGGTGGTCGTCGTCAGCCACTCGATCAGCACCGGGAGCCGCCCGTTGATGCCGTTCACGTTGTAGGTTGCGATACGCACGCCACACCAACCGCCAACCGGGCGCTAGGCTCCGACGAAGCTTCTTGCCGCTCACGAAGAAAGCGGCGATTGTCGTCCCGGGCCGCAAGTCATGCGGGGGAGTGTACAAATGGTCCTCGATTTTCTTCGCAAGCAATTCATCGACGTCATTCAGTGGCAGGAAGAACCCGGCGAGCTCGCCTGGCGCGTCTACTTTCCCGACCAGGAAATCCAGAATGGCGCGCAGCTCACGGTTCGCGAAGGCCAGACCGCGGCCTTCTTCGATGAAGGCAAGCTGGTCGAATTCTTCCGGCCAGGCCTGCACACGCTCGACACTGCGAACTTTCCCTTCATCACCAGCCTGCGCAACTGGGACAAGGCGTTCGAGAGCCCGCACAAGTCGGACATCATCTTCTTCTCGCTGAAGGAGCAGACGGGCCTCAAATGGGGAACCCCGCAGCCGATCACGGTTCGCGATCCCGAATTCGGCGCCCTCCGCATTCGCGCCTTCGGCAGCTATTCGATCGCGATCAGCGACGTCCAGGAATTCGCCTACAATCTCCTCGGCACCCTTCCGGGCCTGTCGGTCGGGAACATCGAGCAGACCCTGCGCGGTGCCATCCAGACCGCGATCGCGACCGGCATCGCCAACAGCGGCGTGCCCTTCCTCGACCTGGCGGCCAACCAGCAGAAGCTGTCCGACACGCTTCGCGGCGCCGTCGAGGAGAGCTTCAAGCGCTGGGGCATCGGCTGCCTCAGCTTCTTCGTCGAAAGCGTCTCGCTTCCGGAAGAAGTCCAGCGGCACCTCGACAAGGGCAGCTCGATGCGCGTCATCGGCGACCTCGACCGCTACGCCAAGTTCCAGTCGGCCGAGGCGCTCGAGAAGGCGGCGGGCCAGGAAGGCGGCCTTGCCGGCATGGGCGCGGGCATGGGTGCGGCCGCGGCGATCGGCGCGACCATGGCGCAGGGTCTTGGCCAGGGTCAGGCAGCGGCGCCGGCGGCGGGCGGCGGCGCCCCAGCGGGTGATCCCTTCGAGCTGATCGAGAAGCTGCACCGGCTGCTGACCGCCGGGGCCATCACCCAGGAAGAGTTCGACAGCAAGAAGACCGAGCTGCTGGCCCGACTGAAGTAACATGGCCGCCCTCTCGTGCCCCGCTTGCGGCGCCGAGGTGCCGCTGCGCTCGGCCGCCATGCCTTATGCGGTATGCGGCTACTGCCATTCCGTCCTGCTCCGGCAGGGCGAGGGTCTGAGCGACATCGGTAAGTCGTCGGTCCTGCCCTTCGACGTCTCGCCCCTGCAGCTCGGCACGAGCGGCACCGTCGACGGCCTTACCTTCGAGGTCGTCGGTCGGGTCCGCTGGGGCTGGCAGGACGGGAGCTGGAATGAGTGGCTCCTTTCCTGCGGCGACGGCAAGGCGCGGTGGCTCGGTGAGGCCATGGGCCAGTATATGCTCCTCAGCGAACGCCCGGACCTCGACAGTCATCCCCTGATCGATCGCTTTTCGCGCGGCGAAGCCTTCGCGGTCGGCGACCAGGTCGACGACTTCAGCGTAACCGACGTCAAGGAAGTCCGCTGCCTCGGAGGCGAAGGGGACCTTCCATTCCCGACCCCGCCTGACTGGACCATGGCAAGCATCGACTTTCGTGACAGCGAGGGCGGCGCGCTCAGCGTCCAGCGCGACGCGCAAGGCGTCACCGCTTATTCGGGGCGTTATTATTCTCTGGCTGACCTCAAGCCCCGCAATCTGCGGGCGATCGAGGGCTGGCCGCTGCCGGCGGACTATCGATGAGCGCGGCCCGGCTCATCAATTGCCCCAATTGCGGCGGCTCGATCGCGATCAAGGCGGCGGGCTATTCGACCACCGTCGCCTGCCAATATTGCGGCTCGGAGCTCGACGTCGCCAGTCCCGACGTCCGGCTGATCACCGAATATCACAGAGCAGCGTCGGCCGGGGACATTGCGCTCGGCGCCCGCGGGATCGTGGCCGGCGTCGAGTGGGAGGTGATCGGCCGCCTCGATCGCTCGGACGACGGCGCCTCCTGGACCGAATATCTGCTGTTCAATCCCTATGCGGGTTATCGCTGGCTGATCCAGGCCGACGACGAATGGTCGTTCGGCATGCCGCTCAACCGCAATCCCGTCACCGAAAGCGACGAGGTCGTGTCGCTCGACGGGCAGCGCTACTTCCTCGACTATGACCCCGTCACGACCCGCACCAATTCGGTGGTCGGGGAATTCTACTGGCGGGTCCGCGCGGGCGATGAGGTCGCGGCAACCACATTCTCCACTGGCGGCACGTCCCTCTCGTGGGAGCGGAGCGCGGACGAGATCAACTGGACGCTCGTCGAGTCCCTCCCCGACGGCGACGCCGTGCGCGCGGCATTCAACGATCCGGCGCCAGTTGCACCGTCCTCGTCGCCCGCTGGCGGGGGACCGCGACAGTTCGGCCGAAAGGCGACCTCGGGTCCGGCGAAGACCTTTGCAGCCTCCCATTCTCCGAAGGCGCGAGGCCTCGAGCCCCTCCGCCTTGCGGACGTCAATGAAGACCTGTCCAAGATGGTCGGCCTTGCGATCGCGACCAGCTTCCTCCTGCTGGTGCTCGGACTGCTCTTCGGCACCGGGCGGGCGGCGCTCAATAGCAGCATGACCGTCTATGCCGGCCAGCCCGCCCAGACGGTGCTGCTCGGCACGGTAACGCTCAAACGGCCCTACCAGGCCGTCACGATCAAGGCGCACGGCTCGCCCTTCGTGAACAAGTGGATCGACCTCGACTACAGCCTCGTCGACCGCCGCACGCAGCGCTCGATCGACGCCTACGGGATCGTCGAATATTATTCGGGCCGCGACAGCGACGGCGCCTGGACCGAGGGGAGCCGGACCGAGACGACCAAGTTCGCCGGGATCCCGGCCGGGACCTACGATGTGATGGTCGACGTGGCGGCGCAGAAATGGGTGAACCCCCGCGACTATGGCGCAAGCTATTCGGGCAGAGGCTGGTCGGACCCGGATCCGGAGGGCATCAACATGCGCTTCGAAGTCAGGCCGAACGGCGTCTTCTTCAGCAACGTCCTCATGTTCATCCTGCTGACCTTTGCCCCCATTGCGATCTGGATGGCGCGGCGCGTCCACGCCGCAAGCGGAGGTTATCGGCCATGATCGCGCAGACGGCCGCCCGATGAGCGCGCGCCTCTTCCTCTTCGCCCTCTGGTGCCTGGGCATGCTCATGGCCTCGGTCGCCGCGAGCTATTACGCCTGGTCCCCCTTCGCCGACGGGTCGCGCAGCGCCGGCGCCTCCGTCTACGGCCCCACCCACAAATAAGGAGCAAGCGTCATGCTGACCCTCAACACCTTCCTCGCCACCCTGCTCTACGCCGGCATGGGCATCGTCATCTTCGTCTTCAGCTTCGTGCTGGTCGACAAGCTCACCCCCGGTGACCTCTGGCGCGAGATCATCGAGCGCAAGAACATGGCCGTTGCCCTCCTCGCCGGCGCCGTCGCGATCGGCATATCCACGATCATTGCCGCGGCGGTTCATGGCTGACATTCCCGAGGGGCAGGTCGAGCGCGGACATCCGCAACTTGCCCTGATCCTGCTCTTCTCCGTGTTCGTGGTCGCGACCTGCGGCCTCATCTACGAACTGCTGGCCGGCACGCTCGCGAGCTATCTGCTCGGGGACAGCGTCACCCAGTTTTCGACCGTCATCGGCACCTATCTGTTCGCGATGGGCATCGGCAGCTGGCTCTCCCGCTACATCCGCGAGGACGAGCTGCTGGCCTTCGTCCGGGTCGAACTGCTGCTTGCGCTGGTCGGCGGATGGCTGGCGGCAGTCCTCTTTTTGCTCTTCCCCTACGCCAGCGATTTCCGCGTGGCCCTCTACGGACTGGTCCTGCTGATCGGAATCCTGGTCGGGCTCGAGATACCGCTCCTGATCCGTATCCTTCGCCACCGCTTCGCGCTCCGCGAGCTGGTCTCGACCGTCCTCACCTATGACTATGTGGGCGCGCTGATCGCCAGCCTGCTCTTCCCGCTCTTGCTGGTCCCGCGCCTCGGCCTCATCCGCACCGGCTTCCTGTTCGGGCTGCTCAACGTCGCGGTGGCGATCGCCTTGCTCCTCGCGCTGCGGAAGGAGAAAAGGATGCGGGTGGAGCTCGTCGCGGCCCTGCTCAGCGCCGCCAGCCTGCTTGCAGGGATCGCATGGTCCGAGCGAATCCAGCGCTGGTCGGAGGTCGCCTTCTACAACGAGCCGGTGATCTACGCGAAGTCGACGCCCTTCCAGCGGATTGTTCTGACCCGCCGCGGCGGCGACCTTCGTCTCTACCTCAACGGCAATCTGCAATTCTCCTCGCGCGACGAATATCGCTATCACGAAGCCCTGGTCTGGCCGGTGCTCGGCCGTGTCGCCGAGCCGCGCAACGTCCTCATCCTCGGCGGCGGTGATGGCCTCGCGGCCCGCGAGGTGCTTCGCCATTCGTCGGTCCAGAAGGTGACCCTGGTCGACCTCGATCCCGCGATGACCGTGCTCTTCCGCGAAACGCCGCAGCTCGCGGCGCTCAACGGTCGATCGCTCACCTCCCCCCGTCTTCACGTGATCAATGCCGACGCCTTCCGCTGGGTTCGCGAGGCACGCGGCCGCTACGATGCGATCCTCGTCGATTTCCCCGATCCCACCGAGTTCGCGCTCGGCAAGCTCTATACCGAAAGCTTCTACCGTGAGGTCGGACGGCTGCTCGCGCCGTCGGGGATGATGGCGGTCCAATCCACCTCGCCGCTGGTCGCGCCTCGCAGCTACTGGACCGTCGCCACCACGCTCGAGGCCGCCGGCCTTAATGCGCGCGGCTATCACGCTTATGTCCCGAGCTTCGGCGAATGGGGCTTCACCATGGCCGCGCACCGCCCGATCGGCGATGGGGTGCGCCTGCCTAAGGGCCTTCGTTACCTGACCCCGGCGAGCGAGCGGGCGATGTTCGACTTCGCCCTCGACATGGCGCGGGTCGCCACCCCAGTGAACCGCCTCGACAATCAGGCGCTCGTCCGCTCCTTCGCCGAGGAATGGGGCCGCTATGAAGGCTGAGATCAGCCGGCGGGATCTGTTCGCCGCTGCTGGAATCGGCGCGGGTGCACTCGCCCTCCCGGGCTGCTCGGCCGAGGCGAACGCGATGCCCGGGACGCTTGGCGGCGCCGACGTCCGCCGTGGGCATCAGCTTCGTGGTGGCCGCTTCCCCGAGCCGACCGGTGCGGTCGAGAGGCACAAGCTGGTCATCGCGGGTGGCGGTGTGGCGGGGCTCGCGGCAGCTTGGCGCCTCGCGGAGGCGGGCTTTACCGACTTCCAGTTGCTCGAGCTCGAGGATGAGGTCGGCGGCAATGCGCGGAGCGGACGCAATGCCGTTTCCGCCTATCCTCTTGGCGCCCATTATCTCCCCGTGCCCAACCGCGAGGCAAAGGCCTTGCTCCACATGCTGCGCCAGTTCGGCATGATCGTGGGCGAGAAGGACGGCGCCCCCGTCTACGATCCCTACCAACTCTGCGCCGACCTCGAGGAACGTGTCTTCGCCGGGGGCGAGTGGCAGGAGGGGCTCTATCCAACCGTCGGCCTCACGCCGCGCGACCGGCGCGAACGACAGGCCTTCCAGCAGACCATGGCCGCGTTCCGGATGGCCGTCGGAAATGACGGACGCCCCGCTTTTGCCGTTCCCAGCGCCTATTCCTCGCGCGACCCCGTCTTTCTGGCGCTCGACCGCATGAGCTTCGCCCACTGGCTGGACGCCAAGGGCTGGCAGTCACCGATCCTCCGCCGTTACGTGCGCTATTGCTGCCGGGACGATTACGGCACCGAACCTGGTGACGTCTCGGCCTGGGCCGGAATCCATTATTTCGCAGCGCGGCGGGGCTGGGCTGCTGATCGTGACGGCGAGCGCGAACTGACTTGGCCCGAAGGCAATCATCGGCTCGTGCGCCTCATGGCCGACCGGGTCCGAGACAGGATCCGTCCGGCGCACAGCGTGTACCGAACCCGCGCCGGCGACGGCAACGCCGTTCTCGACGCCTTCGACAATCGCGCCAGCACGAGCCGCCGACTGCAGGCCGACGCACTCATCCTCGCCATGCCCCACTTCGTCGGCGCGAGGATCGCCCCGGGCCGGGTGTCGGCAAAGGACTATAGCTACGCCCCTTGGGTGGTGGCCAACATCACCGTGGCGCGGCCACCTGGGGGCAAGGGTGCACCGCTGGCCTGGGACAATGTCTCGACCGCGAGCGAATCCCTCGGCTACGTCGTCGCGACCCATCAGACGTCGAGCGCACGCGCCAGTCCGACCGTACTCACCTGGTATATGCCGCTCTCGGCCCTGCCGCCCACGGACGCCCGAAAGCTGATGCTCGAGCGCTCGCTGGGCAGCTGGCAGGCGCTCGTCCGCGACGATCTTCTCGCGCTCCATCCCGAGCTCGCCGATGCGATCCAGCGGATCGACGTCTGGCGCTGGGGTCATGCCATGGTGCGGCCCACGCCTGGCTTCATGGCCGGGGCCGACGTCCGCGCCGCCGATGCGCTGACCGCGCCGATATTCCTTGCCCATTCCGACATTACGGGCCTGTCCCTGTTCGAGGAGGCGCATCACGCCGGCGTCGCGGCTGCGGAGGCCGCCATGCGCCACGTCGGCCATTCTTTCGAGAGCCTGCTGTGAGCGCGCACGAACCCTGGAACAGCGTCCACCTCATCGCGGACCTGATCGGCTGCAGCCGCCTCGACGACGAGGCGCATATCGGGGGCATCCTGCGTTCGGCCGCCGCGGCCGCGCGCGCGACGGTCCTGGAGGTACGGCTCCACGGCTTCGGCGAGGGAATGGGAGTGACCGGGGTCGCTTTGCTCGCGGAGTCGCACATCTCGATTCATAGCTGGCCCGAGCACGACTTTGCCGCGATCGACATCTTTGTCTGCGGATCGACCTGCGATCCACAAGCGGCACTTGAGGTCATCCGGCTTGGCCTTGCCGCGCGCGAATGCCGCGCCGAGCTGCTTCGGCGGGCAACGCGCCCGCCAGT